>CABJAE010000046.1 GCA_902363535.1 Peptoniphilaceae bacterium | reverse complement strand
GTCATCAAACAGCATTCGCCTCAATTATAGTAAAATAGAAAAAAAGGAGGCCACCATGCTACATAAAGAAGACAAGAAAAAAGTAGAACAAATTCAAATGATTGCTCTGGATCAACTCGTGCCGACAGATCATCTTTTGCGAAAAATTGACCGTTACGTGGACTTCGACTTCATCTATGACCTGGTGGAAGACCTTTACTGTCTAGACAACGGCCGACCCAGCATCGACCCCGTGGTTCTCATTAAACTCGTCTTCCTTCAACACCTTTATGGCATTCGCAGCATGCGCCAAACCATCAAAGAAGTCGAAGTCA
>CABJAE010000045.1 GCA_902363535.1 Peptoniphilaceae bacterium | reverse complement strand
GCCGGAAAGATCGGCGAGAATGAAGAAGCTTTCTTTAAGCTGAATTATGTGACACAGAAGGATTTTGAAGAAGGGAAACCCAAGGCAGTAAGCAGTCCATCGACGAGGGTGGATACAAGCACGTCGGCGACGCCGAAATATAAGAAGCAGGAAGTGCCTCGGGATGATTACACGGTAAAACAAGTAGCCGGCGGCTATGAAATCGAAATCACGAAGCTACCCGAAAATGCCAAATATATTAAACCTATCGTCTATGTAAAATTTGCAAATGACACGTATTTTGAAAACGGAGATATGGTTGCAGTGACGGCTGCGGAAAATCCGGGAACGCCGAGTACGCCTG
>CABJAE010000044.1 GCA_902363535.1 Peptoniphilaceae bacterium | reverse complement strand
GCATTTCAATCCACGCACCCGCGAGGGGTGCGACATTGCCCACGTCGATGATAAACTTGTTGCCTTCGATTTCAATCCACGCACCCGCGAGGGGTGCGACCCCGTGTGGGCGATAAGGACATCATCAGCCCACAAATTTCAATCCACGCACCCGCGAGGGGTGCGACGCCCGGTGCGATGTTAAACGAGGTGGATATGACAATTTCAATCCACGCACCCGCGAGGGGTGCGACAAGTTTTCCCGATGCTCTTCGAATCGCTTTTTTCATTTCAATCCACGCACCCGCGAGGGGTGCGACGAGTTTAGTGTGTACTCAGAGGATATCGTCGAGGCATTTCAATCCACGCACCCGCGAGGGGTGCGACATTGCCCACGTCGATGATAAACTTGTTGCCTTCGATTTCAATCCACGCACCCGCGAGGGGTGCGACCCCGTGTGGGCGAT
>CABJAE010000043.1 GCA_902363535.1 Peptoniphilaceae bacterium | reverse complement strand
CCATGGCTTGTTGAAGGATGTTGGTAAAGATGGACTCGAATAGGTCGGTGTCTTGAAAACGCCGACGGTAGTTTTGCCCAAAGGTGGTGAAGTGGGGGATTTTATCGTAGAAGTCGAGTCCTAAGAACCAACGATAGGCCAGGTTGACTTCGACTTCTTTGATGGTTTGGCGCATGCTGCGAATGCCATAAAGGTGTTGAAGGAAGACGAGTTTAATGAGAACCACGGGGTCGATGCTGGGTCGGCCGTTGTCTGGGCAGTAAAGGTCTTCCACCAGGTCATAGATGAAGTCGAAGTCCACGTAACGGTCAATTTTTCGCAAAAGATGATCTGCCGGCACGAGTTGATCCAGAGCAATCATTTGAATTTGTTCTACTTTTTTCTTGTCTTCTTTGTGTAGCATGGCGGCCTCCTTTTTTCTCTATTTTACTATAATTGAGTGGCTTAAAGCGGTTTTAAGACACAAAAAGGGAGGGTGAATCGGTTGATTCACCCTCCCTTTGTCATCACTCTG
>CABJAE010000042.1 GCA_902363535.1 Peptoniphilaceae bacterium | reverse complement strand
CCTGTGTCGGTTTACGGTACGGGCGACAAGACGCGAATAGTGGCTTTTCTTGGCAGTATGGATTCGGCTCCTTCTCTACTTATTTTCGATCCGCATCACACGTCAGACTTTAGAGAAGCGGATTTGCCTACTTCTCATCCTTGGTGCTTGCACGCCTCACCAACCGGGCGCTGCGCTTATCCTTCTGCGTCCCCACATCTTCATTGCGTTTGCCGGTACAGGAATCTCCACCTGTTGTCCATCGACTACGCCTTTCGGCCTCGCCTTAGGTCCCGACTTACCCTGAGTGGACGAGCCTTCCTCAGGAAACCTTGGGTTTTCGACGGGTGAGATTCTCACTCACCTCTCGCTACTCATGCCAGCATTCTCTCTTCTGTACACTCCACAAGGCCTTACGGCTTTTGCTTCGTCGCGTACACAATGCTCCTCTACCAATCCTTACGGATTCCACGGCTTCGGTATCGTGTTTAGCCCCGGTTATCTTCGGCGCAGAGTCACTTGACTAGTGAGCTATTACGCACTCTTTCAATGTATGGCTGCTTCTAAGCCAACATCCTAGTT
>CABJAE010000041.1 GCA_902363535.1 Peptoniphilaceae bacterium | reverse complement strand
GCGAACAGCTATGACAAGTTAGATAGAAACAACAAGAACTATTTTGAAGACGACGGCGAATATGAAGAATTATTCAAAGAAGCCGTAGGTGAGACTTGGTTTGAATATATAGGACAAAGCAACAACTATAGTTCACGTGACAATATTAGATTTAATTTATTGTCTAGCTATTACAATAAAATAAAATCACCAACTCAAATAGATCCATCAAAGACAGATATCAAAGTAAAAAAGGTATGGAAAGACCAAACAAATAAAGTGACAGATCCAATGGAGGAAAAGGTAACTGTAGAGCTATACAAAGATGGTAAAGCAACAGGAAAAAAAGTTACACTTAATGATGCCAATAATTGGACTGCTACTTTCGAACAAATAGAAAATACAAGCGAAAGTAAATATACAGTTAAAGAAATAGGCGAAAAAGACGGAAGAATTGAAATCAGGAGAGATTTCTATTCTGTTATATATGAAGGTAATAGAAAAGATGGCTTTACCGTTGAAAATAAATATATTAATGAAGAGAGGGCTTATGTGCCTATTGGTAAACATATAATTTTACCGAAAGGAACAGCAGATCAAAAAAGAGAAAATCTTTTA
>CABJAE010000040.1 GCA_902363535.1 Peptoniphilaceae bacterium | reverse complement strand
ATATATTCAAACCAAGTCTCACCTACGGCTTCTTTGAATAATTCTTCATATTCGCCGTCGTCTTCAAAATAGTTCTTGTTGTTTCTATCTAACTTGTCATAGCTGTTCGCAAAATTCCAATATATATCAAATTCACCGTTTTCATCTTTATATACTTTATAGTAATGGTATCTTTCGTTATTTTTGTCGTCCGAAATATTAACATAGTTAGACGGATTTTCTGTAACTCTAAAGATAGCTTCACCTTCACCATGAACATTTTGTTCTATTTTAATTTCATGATCTTCAGCTCCGCGTACTCTTAAAAGTTTTTCTCTAGCTATATAATAAGCATCGTCTATTTCATCATTACTCAATTGGTCAATAGATGAAATGTTTCTACCAATTTTTTGTGATATGTCTTGGAAAAAGGTGTTCTTATCTTCCTTAATTATATTCGGAATTGTTATTGTGATTGGATCATATTCACGTTCAACAGTATCTTTATCTTTTAACTTTTCAATTTTATAAGTGAAATTCCACTCATCATCTGGACCATTTACTAGATATAAAAGATTTTCTCTTTTTTGATCTGCTGTTCCTTTCGGTAAAATTATATGTTTACCAATAGGCACATAAGCCCTCTCTTCATTAATATATTTATTTTCAACGGTAAAGCCAT
>CABJAE010000039.1 GCA_902363535.1 Peptoniphilaceae bacterium | reverse complement strand
ACTTGACCTTACGATCTATTTCGTTGAAATTGTAATCTTAAATTTAAATTTGAAGATTTGATTTTACGATGTTCTCGTTTTTGATTGTATATGCAATTGTCTTGGTTCAATAGTTTTGCATCCGAAGATGCATGGTGGACCTGGGTGGACTCGAACCACCGACCTCACGCTTATCAGGCGTGCGCTCTAACCAGCTGAGCTACAGGTCCATATATAATTAAAGGTATAAGAGATTGTCCATCTTTCGCTCTCCCCCGCAGGGAAGAGCGTATTTCCTTAGAAAGGAGGTGATCCAGCCGCACCTTCCGATACGGCTACCTTGTTACGACTTCACCCCAGTCATTAACCCTACCTTCGACAGCTGCCTCCTTGCGGTTGGCTCGCTGGCTTCGGGTATTGCCAACTCCCATGGTGTGACGGGCGGTGTGTACAAGACCCGGGAACGCATTCACCGCGACATTCTGATTCGCGATTACTAGCAACTCCGACTTCATGCAGGCGAGTTGCAGCCTGCAATCCGAACTGGGATCGGCTTTTTGAGATTCGCTTGCGATCGCTCGTTTGCTACCCTCTGTACCGACCATTGTAGCACGTGTGTAGCCCAGGACATAAAGGGCATGATGATTTGACGTCATCCCCACCTTCCTCCGATTTATCATCGGCAGTCCCTTTAGAGT
>CABJAE010000038.1 GCA_902363535.1 Peptoniphilaceae bacterium | reverse complement strand
AAGAACCAACGATAGGCCAGGTTGACTTCGACTTCTTTGATGGTTTGGCGCATGCTGCGAATGCCATAAAGGTGTTGAAGGAAGACGAGTTTAATGAGAACCACGGGGTCGATGCTGGGCCGGCCGTTGTCTAGACAGTAAAGGTCTTCCACCAGGTCATAGATGAAGTCGAAGTCCACGTAACGGTCAATTTTTCGCAAAAGATGATCTGCCGGCACGAGTTGATCCAGAGCGATCATTTGAATTTGTTCTACTTTTTTCTTGTCTTCTTTGTGTAGCATGGCGGCCTCCTTTTTTCTCTATTTTACTATAATTGAGGCGAATGCTGTTTGATGACACAAAAAAGGGAGGGTGAATCGGATGATTCTCCCTCCCTTTGTCATCACTCTGAGAAGGCACCGATGTGCCTTCTTTTTTAATTGGGAAAAGCGCCGCTTTTCCATTTCTTTTTCTACTTCGCTTAAAATTAATTCTTCCATGGCTTAAGAACTCCGGAAGGACCCAGGGCGCCCGCCGAGGCTTCTGCGAAAGGCTTGTAATTTGAGAGGTTGAAAGATGATTCGCGAATTAGTTTGTTCTTCTCCCGTTTTTGTCTTTGCTGTCAAAGAGGCACACGTTTTGTGATTCGCTTTACCTCTTTTCTTAACTCAAAATTCCATTCTTTTATGGCTTTTAAACCCGGGGGCGGGGAAAAGAGCTCAGAGCGGAATAACCCGGTCCCCAAGATTTGGACATCCCCCTACCTCAAATCGTGTATAATTCAATTAAGGAGGGAAACCATG
>CABJAE010000037.1 GCA_902363535.1 Peptoniphilaceae bacterium | reverse complement strand
CCTGTGCACGTTCGTTATTGGTTTTCGTGGCTTCATTGACAATCTTGTCGATGGCCTCTTTGTCACCGGCTTGGTCGATGGATGCTTTCGTATTAGTCTTTTCGTCCTTGCTCAGCTCATCCAACTGATCAACGGTGGCCTTGGCTTCTTCTTTCGCCTTGGCTAACTCTTTTTTGGCCTGTGCACGTTCGTTATTGGTTTGCTTGGCTTCATTGACAATCTTGTCGATGGCCTCTTTGTCACCGGCTTGGTCGATGGATGCTTTCGTATTGGTCTTTTCGTCCTTGCTCAGCTCATCCAACTGATCAACGGTGGCCTTGGCTTCTTCTTTCGCCTTGGCTAACTCTTTTTTTGCCTGTGCACGTTCGTTATTGGTTTGCTTGGCTCCATTGACAATCTTGTCGATGGCCTCTTTGTCAGCGGCTTGATCGATGGATGTTTTTGCATCGGTCTTTTCGTCCTTGCTCAGCTCATCCAACTGATCAACGGTGGCCTTGGCTTCTTCTTTCGCCTTGGCTAACTCTTTTTTGACCTGTGCACGTTCGTTATTGGTTTTCGTGGCTTCATTGACAATCTTGTCGATGGCCTCTTTGTCAGCGGCTTGATCGATGGATGTTTTTGCATCGGTCTTTTCGTCCTTGCTCAGTTCATCCAAGAGATCGACGGTGGCTTTTGCTTCTTCTTTCGCCTTGGCTAACTCTTTTTTGGCCTGTGCACGTTCGTTATTGGTTTTCGTGGCTTCATTGACAATCTTGTCGATGGCCTCTTTGTCACCGGCTTGGTCGATGGATGCTTTCGTATTAGTCTTTTCGTCCTTG
>CABJAE010000036.1 GCA_902363535.1 Peptoniphilaceae bacterium | reverse complement strand
ACAACTCTTCGCCCTGTTCAGACTCGCTTTCGCTGCGGCTTCGATGCATAACATCTTAACCTCGCTGAAAATCATAACTCGCTGGCCCGTTCTACAAAAAGTACACGATCGTGGTACGAAACCACTTTCGCTGCTTGTAAACATCCGGTTTCAGATTCTATTTCACTCCCCTCCCGGGGTTCTTTTCACCTTTCCCTCACGGTACTTATGCACTATCGGTCACCAAGGAGTATTTAGCCTTAGGGGGTGGTCCCCCTGTATTCCCACCGGGTTTCACGTGCCCTGTGGTACTCGTTTAGAGTGACATACCTTCACTTCGCATACGGGACTGTTACCCACTATGGTCGATTGTTCCAAATCGTTCTGCTCGCTACATATGCCGTATCTCAAGTTGGGCTCTACCCCGTTCGCTCGCCGCTACTTGGAGTATCGAGGTTTCTTTCTTTTCCTCGGGGTACTTAGATGTTTCAGTTCCCCCGGTATTCCTTTCATACGCTATGAATTCACGCATGAATGCTGAGAGTTTGTCTCAGCGGGTTTCCCCATTCGGAAATCTGTGGATCGATGTGTATTTGCCACTCCCCACAGCTTTTCGCAGCTTATCGCGTCCTTCATCGGCTCTTGGTGCCAAGGCATCCACCGGATGCTCTTTCTAACTTGACCTTACGATCTATTCGTTGAAATTGTAATCTTAAATTTAAATTTGAAGATTTGATTTTACGATGTTCTCGTTTTTGATTGTATATGCAATTGTCTTGGTTCAATGCGCATCATACGATGCGGTGGTGGAGATGAGGAGATTCGAACTCCTGACCCCCTGCTTGCAAGGCAGGTGCTCTCCCAACTGAGCTACACCCCCATATATAATTAAAGGTATAAGAGACTGTCCATCTTTCGCTCTCCCCCGCAGGGGAGCGCGCATTTCCTTAGAAAGGAGGTGATCCAGCCGCACCTTCCGATACGGCTACCTTGTTACGACTTCACCCCAGTCATTAACCCTACCTTCGACAGCTGCCTCCTTGCGGTTGGC
>CABJAE010000035.1 GCA_902363535.1 Peptoniphilaceae bacterium | reverse complement strand
CGTGCTGCTTGAACTCGTCTGAGAAGACTCTTCTTTTTCTAGGTGCTTTATCCATTTGATCCTCCTTGTTGATCATAAGATACCACACCTTAAGGAAACTGTCCTAATTATTGTAACCTATCCAGCCCTCTGCCCCTTCCCCGGGGCCCCAACCCCTTCGACCCCCAACGCTTTTTAGATGCGCGAAGCCCTGACGGGCTTCGATTTGTATTGGGCCGCGTCGCAGGCCGATGGTCCCGCGAAAGGACAATTACTTACAAAAGTATAATGATAGTACTAGCAAAGAAACTACCAAAGAAACTAGTAAAGAAACTAGCAAAGAAATTGGAGAAAGAATGGGGCTATTATTTTCGAGATTGCATATATTGACTATCTTCTCTACTCGTATTAGAATAAGCTTACGAATTGAAAACGAAGGTTTTGCGGGTGATGCATTTATGCGTCACCCGATTTTTTTACCTTCACAATTCAATTGCGATCTATATATTTTACGGTGACTTTTCTTGACTTGGGGAGTTTTGTGCCATAAACTCTCTTTAAAAGGAGGTTGCTATGGCAAATTTTCTTGATCTAAATCCGCAAGCTGATTTTGATGACGATTTGAGCCGTCACGTGCCCAATGATGTGACGCGGGAAGCCTTAAAAGAAGCTGAGCGATTGGCTGCTGATCCTCGTACCCGTTACTTCTCCGATGTGGAAGAAGCTTTGGCGGAATTAAAGAAGGATTGATCACCTTCTCGCAAATACATTCACTTGCTTTTCTTCTAACCGACTTGTAATGCCCTCTGGCCCTCACGGTGGTGGTTCCGGTTTTAAAATGCGGAGCGAACGTGATTTCGAGTTAATTCTATTTCGCTTTAGATTTCATTCCCGCATGGTTTTGAAACCCGGGGAAGGGGCCAGGGCGTTGCGATTCGCCCTGGATAGGTTACAATAATTAGGACAGTTTCCTTAAGGTGTGGTATCTTATGATCAACAAGGAGGATCAAATGGATAAAGCACCTAGAAAAAGAAGAGTCTTCTCAGACGAGTTCAAGCAGCACGTGGTGGACCT
>CABJAE010000034.1 GCA_902363535.1 Peptoniphilaceae bacterium | reverse complement strand
CCGCAATCCTTGCAATCATACCGTGTCTTCTTAACCCGCAGAAGCACGTGCTTTCGGCGCATCGGTGCGTCCCGAAGCACTTGCTCCCGGTGATCATGGACCCAAGCGTGGGTCGAGCCACAGTGAGGACAAACCCGATCATGAACGGGTTTGCAGTCAATGGTAATGAGCCGTCTTTCTTCTAAAACAGCGGTAACCTCGACGTCTTGGATTCCTAAAAGTAATGTGGTAATATTGTTTTGCACTTGTTTGCCCCCCTTTATTATTTTGTGGTGATTTAATTTTAGGCGATAGGGAAAACAAGTGCTATCTTTTTGCACAAAAATATCCATTGAGGAGCTTACTCCCCAATGGATATTATAGAGCCAATAAATAAAGAAACAAATAGCGAGAGGACGTGGAAACACGTCCTTTCTCTATTTAAAAATACATATTTCTCGGCGGGGAACAGACCCCTTTTCTTGATTTTGGTGAATCTTCATTCGGAACAAGAGCACACCGAATAGAGAAACGTGGTGTATTCTCCTTACTCTAAAATTCGTTTTTACACGGCTTTGAGACCCGGGGAAGGGCCCAGGGCGTTGCGATTCGCCCTCTGGCCCTTCCCCGGGGCCCCATCCCCCTCGACCCTAACGCTTTTCTAATGTGCGAAGCCCTGCGGGCTTCGATTCCTACTGGGCCGCGTCGCGGGAGAAAGAAAGTAAGTTGGGATATTATCCAGAAAATTGTCTTGTTTGCGGGACGTTGGCGATTCGCCCTCTGTCCCTCCCCCGGGGCCCTCATGACCTATCCCGACGAGCGAAGCGAGTCGTTGGAAGGTCAGATGTAGTCTTACACCATTCCAAGGAGGCGCAGCCTTTTTGGAATGGATGTATAGTTGTAAGCCCTACCGGGCTTCGATTCCTGTTGGGTTGTGTCGCCAACGTAAGAAAGTGAGTTGGGCGAAGAATTCATATTGGCGAAGAAGAAACTTCGCCCAAATCAAAATCTTCTTTTCCGCAACGCGGCCCAATTAATAGAAAATGCCGCAGGCATTTTCTTTCAGCTTAGACGTGGCCAAAAAAGGGGTGGGGGTCCCGGGGGCGGGGAAAATGCGGCCTTCTAAGGTGGACCCATTGATTTGGACACGTCAACCCCTATGCGTTGAGTAGTGTTGAGCCGTATTCGTATGGCGTCATGTCGCCG
>CABJAE010000033.1 GCA_902363535.1 Peptoniphilaceae bacterium | reverse complement strand
CCCATATCCGAACGACCGGATGCGGCTGAAAAAAGACAGCGCTTAGGCGACTGGGAAGCGGATACGGTGGCAGGTAAAACTGGCAGGGCCTGTCTACTCACATTGACTGACAGGAAAAGTCGCTACCTTCTTTGCCAGAAAATTCCAAAAAAGAACGCCCAATGTGTTAAGCAGGCCATGATTGAACTGTTGGAAGATGAACCCCTTCAAAGCATTACTCCCGATAGAGGGAAAGAATTTGCAAAGCATCCTGAGATATCACAGCAACTGTCTCTTGTTGAATTCTATTTCCCGTTGCCCCATCACCCATGGCAAAGAGGTACCAACGAAAATACAAATGGTCTATTAAGAGAATACTTTCCAAAAACAAAAGATATTGACCAGTCGGATAGCTACATTGAAGCGAAAATAGAAGAGATCAATCGTCGACCACGTAAATGTTTAAACTGGAAAACACCTTATGAAGTTTATCATTCTGTAGAGTTGCACTTGACTTGACAATTCAAGGTCATCAAACAGCATTCGCCTCAATTATAGTAAAATAGAAAAAAAGGAGGCCACCATGCTACATAAAGAAGACAAGAAAAAAGTAGAACAAATTCAAATGATTGCTCTGGATCAACTCGTGCCGACAGATCATCTTTTGCGAAAAATTGACCGTTACGTGGACTTCGACTTCATCTATGACCTGGTGGAAGACCTTTACTGTCTAGACAACGGCCGACCCAGCATCGACCCCGTGGTTCTCATTAAACTCGTCTTCCTTCAACACCTTTATGGCATTCGCAGCATGCGCCAAACCATCAAAGAAGTCGAAGTCAACCTGGCCTACCGTTGGTTCTTGGGACTCGACTTCTACGATAAAATCCCCCACTTCACCACCTTTGGGCAAAACTACCGTCGGCGTTTTCAAGACACCGACCTATTCGAGTCCATCTTTACCAACATCCTTCAACAAGCCATGGACCAAGGCTTCGTCGACACACGCCTCCAATTCGTCGATGCCACCCACGTCAAAGCCCATGCCAATCGCCACAAAAACAAAAAAGCCGTGGTGAAAAAACACGTGCGAAGCTACCAACAACAGCTTGAAAAAGAAATTGCCGATGATCGAAACGCACACGGAAAAGACGACCTCAAACCACCGAAAAATCCGCCCACCGATACCACCACCATCACCCAATCCACCACCGATCCCGAAAGCGGCCTCTTTCACAAAGGCGAGCACAAAGAAGTCTTTGCCTACACCATCCAAACCGCCTGCGACCGACACGGATGGATCCTCGCCTGCCAAAGCTTTCCCGGCAACCGCCACGACAGCAGCACCTTCTTCGACTTCCTTCCCAAACTCCAAACTTTAAAACCAGAAAAACTCGTCATGG
>CABJAE010000032.1 GCA_902363535.1 Peptoniphilaceae bacterium | reverse complement strand
AAACCCGGGGGCGGGGAAAAGAGCTCAGAGCGGAATAACCCGGTCCCCAAGATTTGGACATCCCCCTACCTCAAATCGTGTATAATTCAATTAAGGAGGGAAACCATGGGACGAGGAAAACTAACCACTGAAGAGCAAGCCATCTTACGCGCCAATCCGAATGTAAAATCAGTCAACGATCAATGCATTTTTTATACGGCCGAATTTAAAAAACACTTCATTGAAGCGTTAACAAAGGGCAAGCGGCCTAAACAAATCTTCGTTGAAGCCGGCTTTGATCTCGAAATCTTAGGCGACAAACGCATCGAACGGGCCACCGCCCGGTGGAAAGAGCGCCACATTCGGGACACCATTCTCGCATCAATTGATCAAGAAGCCGCAAAAGAAGCCCTTCAGACCATCGATGCCATAGACGATCTGAAAAAAGCCAAAGAGAAACTGACAAAGCAAGAAAAAATCATTCAACAACAAGCTGCGGAGATCGAAGCATTAAAAAAAGCTGGCTGGCTAGGAGGGAGGCGATGCGACAAGAAGGCCTATGGAACGACTGATCTCTGCAAAATCGTAGAAGAAACCGTCCAAGCCTATGGAAAAGCCGTCAATATTAAAGCCCTTTGCAAAAACCTTCATTTGCCGCGAAGCACCTATTACTACTACAAAGCCAGCAAAGAAAACCGGCAACGAAGAGAAGATGCTGATCGAGAAGCCCTGTACTTCATACAAAAAGCCTTCGACCATAGCGGAAAATACTACCACAAAGGCAGCCGCTCCCTGCGCATGGTCCTGAAAAACGACTACGACATCATCTACAACCGCAAAAAAATCCAACGCATCATGCGGAAATACCAACTCATCTGCCCCGTAAAAAAAGCCCGACCCTATGGCAAACGCAAAAACGACGGCCAAGAAAACAAAATCGCGCCCAACCGCGTCAAACGCGCCTTCAAGCCGGGCGAAGCCAGAAAACTCTTCCTCACCGACATCACCTACATCAAACATCAAGGCCACTTCTCCTACGTCTCCGTCATCATCGACGCCCAAACCAACGAACCCGTCGCCTACAAAACCAGCACAAACTACAACCTCGACTTCGTTCTGGAAACCCTCGAACAACTCAAAACCTGCGGTTACAGCCAAAACGCCATCATCCACTCCGATCAAGGCGTCCACTACACCGCGAAAAAATTCCGCGATACCATCCAATCCATGGGCCTCATTCAATCCATGTCGAGAAAAGGCAACTGTTGGGACAATGCGCCCTGCGAATCCTTCTTCGGAAAAATGAAACAAGAAACATCATTCGATAAAAACGCCAGCGACCAAGAAATTGAAGCCGCTGTCGCCGACTACATAAACTACTACCGCTACCGCCGATACCAAGAAGGCCTCGGCGACATGACGCCATACGAATACGGCTCAACACTACTCAACGCATAGGGGTTGACGTGTCCAAATCAATGGGTCCACCTTAGAAGGCCGCATTTTCCCCGCCCCCGGG
>CABJAE010000031.1 GCA_902363535.1 Peptoniphilaceae bacterium | reverse complement strand
GGAGTAATAGAATTAAGGAGAACACTTAATCACTATTTTAGTGAAATATGTACTTCTTAATTCTTTTTTTATTGAAAAATTAAGAGAAAGGGGGTAAAAATGAGGAATTTTGAAAAGATAACAGCACTCTATGAGAGATTAAGTCGTGATGATGAACTGCAAGGAGAAAGTAACTCCATCATCAATCAGAAAAAAATACTGGAAGAATACGCAAGCAAAAATAACCTGTCAAACATCATTCACTTTACAGATGACGGAATCAGCGGAACGCAGTTTGACAGACCGGGATTTATGGCAATGATGAACGGAGTCAATCAAGGAAATATTGGTTGTATCATTGTAAAAGATATGAGCAGACTTGGCAGAGATTATCTCAAAGTCGGTCAATGTATGGAGATACTAAGACAAAAGGGCGTAAGACTAATCGCTATCAATGATAATGTAGATAGTTTTTACAGAGAAGATGATTTTACTCCCTTTAGAAATATCATGAATGAATGGTATGCAAGAGATACATCAAGAAAAATACAATCGACTTTCAGGTCAAAAGGCGAAAGTGGGAAACATACTGCAAGCACACCGCCTTATGGCTATATCAAAGATGAAAAAGATAAAAACAAATGGATAGTAGATGAAAAAGCAGCAGAGATAGTAAGGCGAATATTTAACCTGACCATGCAAGGCAATGGTCCGTATCGAATAGCAAAGATATTGGAGAGTGAAAAAGTAGATATACCCGCCTATCATCAACAGAAATTAGGCTATGGACTATATCAAAGCAAAAACTTTGAACATCCCTATCGTTGGTGCAGCTCAACAATAGCAAGCATTTTAAAGAAACAGGAATACTTGGGGCATACAGTCAATTTCAAAACAAGAAAGCACTTCAAGGACAAGAAAAGCAAATATGTATCCGAGGATAACTGGCTTATTTTTGAAAATACACACGAGCCAATCATAGACCAAGAAACCTTTGATAATGTGCAAAGGATAAGAGGAAATGTAAAAAGGTATCCTGACGGTTGGGGAGAATATCACCCACTCACAGGACTAATGCATTGTGCAGATTGTGGGAGCAAGATGTATGTTCATAGAACAAGCAATTATAAGAATATTCCCTATTACACTTGCAGTGCCTATACCAAAACACCTTGTGGCACACTTTGTCCATCAGCACACAGAATAAAAGCAGAAGCGGTCTTAAACCTTATTAGGGAAACACTAAAAGATATTAAAAAATACCTTAATGAAGATAATGAAGCCTTTATCCGTTCCATTCAAAATGAAATGGAAGAAAAGGAAAAAATAGAGATAGAAAAGAAACGCACAAGGCTTATTGACAGCAAAGGAAGATTACAGGAATTAGAAAGACTGATGTGTCGTATCTATGAAGATATGATCCTTAACAAAATACCAAATAGCAGATATGAAATACTAAATAACCAATATGAAACGGAGCAGATAACTTTAAGTAAAGAAATTAAGGATTTGGAGCAGCAGGTATCAAGATATGAAAAAGAAACAGACAGAGCTAAAAAATTTATATCTCTTATCAGTCGTTATGAAAACTTTAATGAACTCACAAACACAATGATAAATGAATTTGTAGAGAAGATTATCATTCATGAAAGGGATAGAAAAGGCAGTCAAACATCAAAGCAAAAGATAGAAATATATTTTAACTTAATAGGGAATTATGAAGTTCCAAAAGAAGAATTAAGCGAAGAAGAAAGATCAAAACTTGAGGAAGAAGAAAGAAAAATCGAAGAAAGAAAAGACAAGCTACATCAAAATTACCTGAAACGAAAAGCAAGCGGAAAACAGAAAGAGTATGAGGATAAATATAAGGCAAGAAGGGAGCAGAAGAAACAAGAGAAATTAAAGGTTTTGAAAAGAG
>CABJAE010000030.1 GCA_902363535.1 Peptoniphilaceae bacterium | reverse complement strand
GCAGTTTTTCCTGTAACAACTTGTCAAGGACTTTCTAATCATTTTTATCGACTTTTTGATGTTTTTCTCTCTCCATTTCTCTAATCATTATGCGTTTTAATTTGTCTTGCATTGTTTCCGTTGCATTTTCATTAAAGTGAACAACAACCTCATAGGTTGCTTTACCAATTTTCTTTATGGTTTTTGTTCCCGTATTCTGTTCATTTTTATTTTCGTGCATATATTTTTCCTCCTGTTTGTTGCAATTAAAAAAGACGATAGATTTTTACTTCTACCGCCTTGCTTAAAGCTCATATAACTGTCTATTCTGTTATCTGCATATTAAATTTTCAAATTCTTATTGTTTAACATTCCACCAAACATTGTATGATACATATCCTTAGAGGATTCTTCTATCTTGGTAATACTTGATATTTTATTTCCTGCGTCCTTTGATGAAGCTCCGCAAAGATAAAAGGCTTCATTTTCTGTTCCATAGTCTATTGCAATATATCTATCGTGATATTTTTTGCCTGCAACCTTCATTTTTAAGTTGATATTTGGATAATCTCTTCTAAAATCATTTAGGATGTTTTTTGTAAGCATATCTTTATTTTTCACATTGTCGCTAAAGACTATAATTTCAACATTGTCTTTTGCAGCTCTTAATAATTCTAAGGTTTTCAAGCCTATATAGTTATCTATTACGTAAATGCTTTTCTTTGCTGACTTATATATTTTTGTATAGGCAACATCCGCTTCAATCTTATCTCCATTCATCAAAAGGAAATGCTTGTAAGTGTCCGGATCGATAAAATTATCCATTACTTTTTTCAAATCTTCTTTAGTAGCCATTTGAGATTTTATTTCTGCAATATCATTTGTGTTTTGGTTGGTTTGAATAGCTATTTGGACTAATTCTTTTGAACCGATAAAATCTTGATTTTCAATAATGAAGTCTTTCATCTGCTTAAATGTTCTAATTAAGGCTCTGCTTTGCCTAATCGCAAGTTCTCCCCTTAATACAGTCATAAGCATATAAATACCTTGTTCCGTAAAGGCATTTGGTAGGTACCTTGAGCCGCCCCAACTTGAGGTGAAATTTTTGCACCTCAAGTTTTCAAACTCATTCTCGGTCAATTGAAACATAAAATCTTCGCCTTCAAACTTTTCAATATTATTTTTTACCTGTCTATTAAAGTTTTTAGTTTCATAACCATATATTTCAGCTAAATCTGCATCAAGCATTACTTTTTGTCCACGAATGAAATATATTTTTTCTTGTATAGTTTTATCATCTACAATAACTATCTCTTTATTTTCATCTGCCATGAAATGCACCTCCAAAATTATCTAAATATCTTTTCCAATCCGCCACGCACTGCGTAGCTTTTTGAAATAAGTCTCATATCTTTTTATATTTTTCTACTCCACCTTCAGCTTTTCCGATGTGTTCTACATTTTTCACAAGTCCCTTATTTACATTTTCATAAAACCATCTGCCAATCAAAGCCGGCGGTGTTGCTATTAACTCTCGTAAAACAAATTCTTTGTCTTTCGGCAAAAAGCTTATTTTATTTAGTAAGGTATTATATAAGTCAACATAACTTGTATTTTCTTGTAAACTGCTACACTTACAATATTCACTAATACTTGGGTAATTACCCTCTATAACTTTTTTAGTTAAAATTTTCAGTTCTTCATCGTTTACTGTAAATTGAATTCGCATTTATATATCCTCTCTTTATAACTGAGTTTATTATCATATCACTGTCATTTTATCATAAATACGATGATTTTTCCATACTGCAATTTTAAGCCCTCACATGATGTTTTCACACTTAGCTATATTCTGATACCTCTTTTGCCATTAACGCTCTAAAAAAGCCTCTCCACCGTCTTATATGAGATTATAAATGTTCTCCCTTGTCATAATCTTCAAGGGTATATACTGTTGATTTACTACACTCCTTTAATTTCCCTTTATCTTGTTCATACCAATGAATTAAGGTCGCATAATG
>CABJAE010000029.1 GCA_902363535.1 Peptoniphilaceae bacterium | reverse complement strand
CTCACGCTCTTTTAGTGTAAAATGAGAATAATGATTCATCGTTCCTCCTGGTTGATTGGTTTTCGTCGACACAATTTTACCAGAAAACGGTGGATCATTTTTTGTTGCACTTAGATTGTAAATTCAAGACAAAAATATCCATTGAGGAGCTTACTCCCCAATGGATATTATAGAGCCGATTAAGTCCAACTTTATGGGGTCACTCTAGTAAAGTAGGTGCTTTTTCAATGGGCAAATATACATTTCGACGGAATTAAAAGAAAAGGGACGCAGCGAAAACTGCGTCCTTTTTCAAAAGACAAGATTCTGTGGGATTTTTTACTTGTGCGCGGCCAATGCATCAAGCATGGCTTGATAATTGTTTGCCGCCATGAGAATTTGGACATATGCCCAGTGATTTTCACTGACGTCCTTAAAGGAATTGAATTTCCCTCTAATCTTCATCAGATCTTGCTTGCTCATGGTCCTGCCGTCGTAACGATTCAGAATCGTCACGGCTTCAGCTCTCGTAATGGCTCCGTCGGGCTTAAAGGTGCCGTCGGGGTAGCCGATAATTCGGCCGTTGCCGAAGGCTTGATTAATAGCAGCTTCAAAAGGATGACCCTTTACATCGGCGAAAGGCGCGATGCGATCCGTCTTTTTGTCGATGCCGGCCAATGCCCGGGCAAATTCGGCTCTCGTAATGGGTTCGTTGGGACGGAAGTTTCCGTTTTTATCCGCCAACATTAAATCATTTTTCACCATGGCGTTGATCACTTCGTTGTACCAACTGCTGTCCGTGTCTTTGAAATCGGGTTTGGCCTTGTTGCTCGTATCCAAACCGGCCAGAGAGGCGATCATGGACGCCGCCTCGGCGCGACTGATCTTTCCTCCCGGGCGGAAGCTGTTATCGCCGTAGCCGAAAATAAATGCCTGATGCTTTACTTTCGGTGCCTCAGCTTGCAGTACGGGCTCCGATTTTTTCTCTTGACTCGATTGTCCCGTCGTCATCCAAATGCTGTGGGACGACGATCCGCGGCCGCTTCTACGGTTATTATTCGGCACCACAGGCGTACTCGGCGTTCCCGGATTTTCCGCAGCCGTCACTGCAACCATATCTCCGTTTTCAAAATACGTGTCATTTGCAAATTTTACATAGACGATAGGTTTAATATATTTGGCATTTTCGGGTAGCTTCGTGATTTCGATTTCATAGCCGCCGGCTACTTGTTTTACCGTGTAATCATCCCGAGGCACTTCCTGCTTCTTATATTTCGGCGTCGCCGACGTGCTTGTATCCACCCTCGTCGATGGACTGCTTACTGCCTTGGGTTTCCCTTCTTCAAAATCCTTCTGTGTCACATAATTCAGCTTAAAGAAAGCTTCTTCATTCTCGCCGATCTTTCCGGCGCCTTCAAGATTCGACCGAATTTCAATCTTATTGTCCTTTAATGCCACATAATTTTTATTATTGTGAGGGTTGAGCTGATCGCGCGTCCCCAACACCTCGTAATCAACCAAAGCTTGTTTGGTGAAAGCCCTGAAAATGCCGGTTTTCTTGCCATTGACTTTTTTAGAAGGAATATTTTCGATTTCCTTTAACTTCGCCTCATCGATGGCTTCATCTGCCAACAAAGAATTGGAATGGTTGATGGCCTCTTCGATCTTCCCTTTTACATCGTCGCTTAGGTAGCG
Organism: Peptoniphilaceae bacterium; assembly: GCA_902363535.1. Taxonomy (GTDB): domain Bacteria; phylum Bacillota; class Clostridia; order Tissierellales; family Peptoniphilaceae; genus Aedoeadaptatus; species Aedoeadaptatus acetigenes. The sequence goes on along the minus strand of CABJAE010000029.1, from coordinate 1,378 downwards.
GATCGATTGACTATCCAAGACGGATTTGTCCATGCTATCCATGAAAATCCGCGCTTCTTCCTTGGCCCTTTTAACTCTTTCGGCAAATTCCTTATCGGCCGCTTCCGCTTCGGTGTTTTCCTTCTTTGCTTCCTCAACGATTTTATTTACGGCACCGACATCTCCGGCCTCGTCGATTTTTTCCTTGATGCCGTTTTTGGTGTCTTCGCTGAGATTAGGAAGTTTGTCGACTTCTTTTTTCGCTTCTTCTTTCTTATCGGCTAAGGCTTTTTCCGCTGCGGCATTGCTTTTGTTTGTCGCATCTTCAACAAGCTTGTCTATTTGTTCTTTGTTCGTTGCATTATCAATTTCGTCTTTGATGCCGTTTTTCGTTTCTTCGCTGAGATTAGGAAGTTTGTCGACTTCTTTTTTCGCTTCTTCTTTCTTATCGGCTAAGGCATTTTCCGCTGCGGCATTGCTTTTGTTTGTCGCATCTTCAACAAGCTTGTCTATTTGTTCTTTGTTCGTTGCCTTATCAATTTCGTCTTTGATACCGTTTTTCGTTTCTTCGCTGAGATTGGGAAGTTTGTCGACTTCTTTTTTCGCTTCTTCTTTCTTATCGACTAAGGCATTTTCCGCTGCGGCATTGCTTTTGTTTGTCGCATCTTCAACAAGCTTGTCTATTTGTTCTTTGTTCGTTGCCTTATCAATTTCGTCTTTAATGCCGTTTTTCGTTTCTTCGCTGAGATTAGGAAGTTTGTCAACTTCTTTTTTCGCTTCTTCTTTCTTATCGGCTAAGGCATTTTCCGCTGCGGCATTGCTTTTGTTTGTCGCATCTTCAACAAGCTTGTCTATTTGTTCTTTGTTCGTTGCCTTATCAATTTCGTCTTTGATGCCGTTTTTCGTTTCTTCGCTGAGATTGGGAAGTTTGTCAACTTCTTTTTTCGCTTCTTCTTTCGCCTTGGCTAACTCTTTTTTGGCCTGTGCACGTTCGTTATTGGTGTGTTTGGCTTCTTCCAACAGCGCAGTAACGCCCGGTTGATCGGCCGCTTTGTCGATCTTGCTCTTGATCTCTTTCTTTTCTTTATCCGTCAATTCATCAAGCAAGTCAACGGTGGCTTTCGCTTTTTCTTTGGCTTTCAAAAGCGCTTTTTTCGCTTCTGCACGTTCGTTATTGGTTTTCGTGGCTTCATTGACAATCTTGTCGATGGCCTCTTTGTCAGCGGCTTGGTCGATGGATGCTTTCGTATTAGTCTTTTCATCCTTGCTCAGCTCATCCAACTGATCGACGGTGGCTTTTGCTTCTTCTTTGACCTTGGCTAACTCTTTTTTGGCCTGTGCACGTTCGTTATTGGTTTTCGTGGCTTCATTGACAATCTTGTCGATGGCCTCTTTGTCA
>CABJAE010000028.1:2504-3112 GCA_902363535.1 Peptoniphilaceae bacterium | reverse complement strand
GGTCGTTACCAACCAAGTACCATCGGCGTTAAGAGGCTTAACTTCTGTGTTCGGCATGGGTACAGGTGTGTCCCTCTTGCTATCGTCACCGGACGAACCAAGTGCATATACAATCTCTTTTGGTCAAGTCTTCGACCGATTAGTATCTCTTAGCTACATACATTGCTGTACTTCCACCTGAGACCTATCTACCTCGTAGGCTACAAGGGGTCTTATCATAATTGAGGGAAATCTCATCTCGAGGGGGGCTTCGTGCTTAGATGCTTTCAGCGCTTATCCCTTCCAAACTTAGCTACTCAGCGATGCCATTGGCATGACAACTGATGCACCAGCGGTTTGTCCATCCCGGTCCTCTCGTACTAAGGACAGATCCTCTCAAATTTCCTACGCCCACGACGGATAGGGACCGAACTGTCTCACGACGTTCTGAACCCAGCTCGCGTGCCTCTTTAATGGGCGAACAGCCCAACCCTTGGGACATGCTTCAGCCCCAGGATGAGACGAGCCGACATCGAGGTGCCAAACCTCCCCGTCGATGTGGACTCTTGGGGGAGATAAGCCTGTTATCCCCAGGGTAGCTTTTATCCGTTGAGCGATGGCCCTTCCAC
>CABJAE010000028.1:0-2472 GCA_902363535.1 Peptoniphilaceae bacterium | reverse complement strand
CGGTACCACCGGATCACTAAGTCCTGCTTTCGCATCTGCTCCACTTGTCGGTGTCGCAGTTAAGCTTCCTTTTGCCTTTGCACTCTTCGCACGATTTCCGTCCGTGCTGAGGAAACCTTTGAACGCCTCCGTTACTTTTTGGGAGGCGACCGCCCCAGTCAAACTGCCCAACTGACAGTGTCCCTCTTCCGGATTCACGGAAGTAGGTTAGAATTCCAGAATGAATAGAGTGGTATCCCAAGGGCGACTCCCGAAACACTGGCGTGCTTCGTTCTCTGTCTCCCACCTATCCTGTACAGTCCATTCCGAAATCCAATATCAGCCTGCAGTAAAGCTCCATGGGGTCTTTCCGTCCTGTCGTGGGTAAGCGGCATCTTTACCGCTACTACAATTTCACCGGATCCTTTGTTGAGACAGTGCCCAAATCGTTACACCTTTCGTGCGGGTCGGAACTTACCCGACAAGGAATTTCGCTACCTTAGGACCGTTATAGTTACGGCCGCCGTTTACTGGGGCTTCAGTTCGAAGCTTCGCTTGCGCTAACTTTTTCCCTTAACCTTCCAGCACCGGGCAGGTGTCAGCCCCTATACTTCGTCTTTCGACTTCGCAGAGACTTGTGTTTTTGGTAAACAGTCGCTTGGGCCTTTTCACTGCGGCCATGTTTCCATGGCTCCCCTTCTCCCGAAGTTACGGGGTCATTTTGCCGAGTTCCTTAACAAAGGTTTTTCCGCTCGTCTTAGGATTCTCTCCTCACCTACCTGTGTCGGTTTACGGTACGGGCGACAAGACGCGAATAGTGGCTTTTCTTGGCAGTATGGATTCGGCTCCTTCTCTACTTATTTTCGATCCGCATCACACGTCAGACTTCACGAGAAGCGGATTTGCCTACTTCTCATCCTTGGTGCTTGCACGCCTCACCAACCGGGCGCTGCGCTTATCCTTCTGCGTCCCCACATCTTCATTGCGTTTGTCGGTACAGGAATCTCCACCTGTTGTCCATCGACTACGCCTTTCGGCCTCGCCTTAGGTCCCGACTTACCCTGAGTGGACGAGCCTTCCTCAGGAAACCTTGGGTTTTCGACGGGTGAGATTCTCACTCACCTCTCGCTACTCATGCCAGCATTCTCTCTTCTGTACACTCCACAAGGCCTTACGGCTTTTGCTTCGTCGCGTACACAATGCTCCTCTACCAATCCATATGGATTCCACGGCTTCGGTATCGTGTTTAGCCCCGGTTATCTTCGGCGCAGAGTCACTTGACTAGTGAGCTATTACGCACTCTTTCAATGTATGGCTGCTTCTAAGCCAACATCCTAGTTGTCTCAGTAACTCCACATCCTTTTCCACTTAACACGAATTTTGGGACCTTAGCCGGTGGTCTGGGCTGTTTCCCTTTCGACTATGAAGCTCATCCCACATAGTCTGACTCCGGAGGATACTGTCTTCGGTATTCGGAGTTTGATAGGTCGCGGTAACTTGGTAAAGTCCCTTGACCATTCAGTGCTCTACCCCCGAGACATTGCCTTCCAGGCTAGCCCTAAAGCTATTTCGAGGAGAACCAGCTATCTCCGCGTTCGTTTGGCTTTTCACCCCTATCCACAGGTCATCCGATAACTTTTAAACGTTACCCGGTTCGAGCCTCCATTGAATTTTACTTCAACTTCACTCTGCCCATGGATAGATCACGCGGTTTCGGGTCTATGACCTACAACTCTTCGCCCTGTTCAGACTCGCTTTCGCTGCGGCTTCGATGCATAACATCTTAACCTCGCTGAAAATCATAACTCGCTGGCCCGTTCTACAAAAAGTACACGATCATGGTACGAAACCACTTTCGCTGCTTGTAAACATCCGGTTTCAGATTCTATTTCACTCCCCTCCCGGGGTTCTTTTCACCTTTCCCTCACGGTACTTATGCACTATCGGTCACCAAGGAGTATTTAGCCTTAGGGGGTGGTCCCCCTGTATTCCCACCGGGTTTCACGTGCCCTGTGGTACTCGTTTAGAGTGGCATACCTTCACTTCGCATACGGGACTGTTACCCCCTGTGGTCGATTGTTCCAAATCGTTCTGCTCGCTACATATGCCGTATCTCAAGTTGGGCTCTACCCCGTTCGCTCGCCGCTACTTGGAGTATCGAGGTTTCTTTCTTTTCCTCGGGGTACTTAGATGTTTCAGTTCCCCCGGTATTCCTTTCATACGCTATGAATTCACGCATGAATGCTGAGAGTTTGTCTCAGCGGGTTTCCCCATTCGGAAATCTGTGGATCGATGTGTATTTGCCACTCCCCACAGCTTTTCGCAGCTTATCGCGTCCTTCATCGGCTCTTGGTGCCAAGGCATCCACCGGATGCTCTTTCTAACTTGACCTTACGATCTATTTCGTTGAAATTGTAATCTTAAATTTAAATTTGAAGATTTGATTTTACGATGTTCTCGTTTTTGATTGTATATGCAATTGTCTTGGTTCAA
>CABJAE010000027.1 GCA_902363535.1 Peptoniphilaceae bacterium | reverse complement strand
CGCCAGTTAACAATCATGGATGGATTTGTTAAACCGAGTTCAAGGGCCAATTGTTGGTAGCTGCATTCGCTCGTTTCGTAGCGTGTGATGGCTTCTAACTTAAACTCTACACTGTACGCACGATTATTTCTAGAGCGCATTAACCCTTCATCGCCAAATTGTTTGTAATTGTTCACCCAGCGTCTGATCTGCGAATGGTCAATTTGATATTTCATAGCCAGAGTTTTATAACCTGCTTTGCGGCCCAAGTATTCCTCAACAATTTTCCTTTTAAATTCATAACTGTATTTTGCCATTAAAAGACCCCCAAAGGTTGGATTTCTTGGTCCAACTTTTGGGGGTCAGTGCAAAGAGTCTATCTATTTTTCTATCTTAAATTTGTCGGCAAATGTTATTCCCCTACTGTTTTATTTCCCATTCGATGGTTATCCTATGGTTTACGTCAATATCGCCGCATTCTATATGGATGTCATGGGCCGTTTCCAAGGCGTATGATTTTTCCTATTAGATACCTATGGGTAGTGAGCTTCTTTTGCGGGTAAGTATTCACCGGTGATATTATGTTTAATTTTGACAATTCATATGCGCGCCTGCCTCGGCGGTTCTACCGAAAGGTGGAGCCCACGCCGGTGGTGGATCCCGCGTTTTTTATTACGAACAATGCTTTGGCCCGGGAGCTGGGCATAAACGACGAGGCCCTTTTCTCCGAGGAAGGCCTCGCCTATTTAAGCGGCAACGCCCTGCCCGAGGGGGCCGCCTCCCTTGCCATGGCCTACATGGGCCATCAGTTCGGCTACCCGGCCATGTTGGGCGACGGGCGGGCCATTCTTCTCGGCGAGCAGATCGCGCCCGATGGCCGCCGCGTGGACATTCAGCTAAAAGGGGCGGGGCAGACGCCCTTCTCCCGCATGGGCGACGGCCGGGCAGCTCTGGGCCCCATGCTCCGGGAATATATTTTAAGCGAAGCCATGGTCCATTTGGGCGTGCCCACGACCCGGGCCCTGGCCGTGGTAACCACCGGGCAATATGTGCAGCGCACGGAGCGTGAGCAGGGCGCCATTTTAACCCGCGTGGCCGATAGCCATTTGCGCGTGGGCACTTTCGAGTGGCTCGCCTCCATCGGCGGCGACGTGGCCGTGCTTTTGGACTACGCCATCGAACGCCACGATCCGGATCTCCTCCACGCCCCGGATCGCGGGGGGAAATGGCTCATCCGCGTGGCCGAGCGCCAGGCGGATCTCATCGCCCGCTGGATGGCCTTGGGCTTCGTCCACGGGGTCATGAACACGGACAATATGACCATTTCCGGGGAAACCATCGACTACGGCCCCTGCGCTTTTTTGGATACCTTTAATCCCAAGACGGTGTTCAGCTCCATCGACCACTTCGGCCGCTACCGCTTCGAAAATCAGGGGCAGATCGGCGTGTACAATCTGTCGAAACTGGGCGAAGCTTTGGGAGACATTCTCGGCGACGAAAAGGTGCGGGATGAAAAAATTACGGCCGCCCTCAAAATCTACGGCGACACCTTCCAAAAAGCTTACTTCCGCTACATGGCCCGCCGCCTGGGCTTTGACGATGCGAACGACTCGGTCTACGGGCTGATCAACGAATGGCTGGATCTTTTGATGAAAGAGGAGCTGGATTACAACGAATCCTTTCTCCGCCTCACCTACGGCGACGAGCGGGATGATTGGTCCCCCGGTTTCGCCGTCCTCTACGAAAAAATTCTTTCGGCCACAGGGGATGCAGGCGACGGAATTCGCCGCGCAAACAATCCCGCCATCTTCCCGCGCAATTACCTCGTGGAGCGGGCCATTCAGGAAGCGGAGGCGGGAGATAAAACGTTCCTGCTGCACTTTATGAAGCTTTTGCAAGAGCCCTACGCCCACAACGAAGAGCAGATGGCCTTAAGGGGCGCCCCGTCCATCCCCGGCTACAAAACCTTTTGCGGGACTTAAGCTTTGCCTAAAATTGTCCCGCTTCACCGGCGCGACGCCGCCTCTGTGGTACAATAAAGAAAACAGGATAAAGGATCTGACACTATGAACTATGAATTAGGCATCGTCGGCGGCATGGGGCCCTTGGCCACCTCCGTCCTCTTCGACTACATCGTCCGCCACACCGCCGCCAATAAAGACCAAGACCACATTAACGCCTTGATTTTAAATCACGCCACATTGCCCGACCGCACCGACGTGATTCTCCACGGAAAAGACGAGGATTTTCTCGACGCCGTGAAGGGCGACTACGAAATTTTAAACGCACTGAAGGTGCCCCTCATCGCCTTTCCCTGCAACACGGGCCACTACTTTTTCGACGCCATGGAATCCATGGCCGACGGAAAAATCATCAATATGATCGACGAAACCCTGGCCCGCTGCAAAGCCATGGGGGCGAAGAAAGTGGCGGTCTTCGCCACGGAAGGCACCACCTCGGCGAAGCTTTACGATCGCTACGCAAAGGGCCACGACCTGGGAGTAGTCTATCCCGACGCCGAGGAACAGACGCAGATTACCCGGGTGATCTACGATGTGAAGGAACTGGGCCAAACCCGCTTCCCCGTCATGGACGAACTCATCGCCAAGTACACGAAAGACGCCGTGGTGATCCTCGCCTGCACGGAACTTTCCACCATCGGCATCGACCACGAAAAAGTGGTGGACACCACCCAAGTCTTAGGCGATGTGATTATCGCCCGCTGCGGCAGAAAGAGGGTATAATGGAATTTATTTCAATTGTTTTAGGCACGGACAACAACGCCTACGGCGTGGCCCGCTCCCTTCACGAGGCCTACGGCGTGCATTCCTACGCCTACGGCGTGAAGCCCCTGCGCTTTACGCGGAAATCGAAAATCGTGGACGTGGAAGTGCACGAAGGCTTCGACACGGAGGCGGGCTTTATGCCCGTTATGGAGGCCATTTACGATCGCTTCAAGGGGGAAAATCTGCCCCTACTCCTCACCTCCTGCTCCGACGGCTACACGGCCCTTATTGCCAAGCACAAGGAGGAACTGAAGGACCGCTTCCGCTTTAACTACATCGACTACGATCTTCAGCAAAAGCTGGAAAACAAAGAAGATTTCTACGCCATTTGCGAAGAATACGGCCTCCATTACCCGAAGACCGTGATCATTACGGAAGAAAACAAACACGATTTGGACCTTGGCCTTACCTACCCCATCGGTCTCAAGGCCAACGACAGCATCGCCTTCGTGCATCTGCACTTCGAAGGGAAAAAGAAATTTTACAAAATCCAAGACGCCGAAGAACTGGCCCGGGTGGTAAACGACATTTACGCCGCCGGCTACAAAGGCGATCTCATCGCCCAAGACTTTATTCCCGGCAACTCCTCCGCCATGTACGTCTTAAACGCCTACGTGGACACCCGGGGTGCGGTGACCATGATGTGTCTGGGCAAATGCCTCTTGGACGAATGCCTGCCCTATGAAATCGGCAATTACAACGCCCTTTTGACCATGGGGGATCAGGCCCTTTACGATCAATACGAAGCCTTTTTAAAGGCCATCGACTACCGGGGCTTCGCCAATTTCGATTTGAAATACGATGTGCGAGACGATAGCTACAAAGTGTTCGAAATCAACATTCGCCAAGGCCGCTCGTCCTACTACATGACCGCCGGCGGCTGCAATTTCATGACCTACCCGGTGCAGGATCTCATCGCCGAGGAAACGCCGCCCTGCCACTACCACGACGAGCGCGGCCTGTGGCTCTTCGTGGATCCCGCCGTACTGAGAAAATACGGCAGCGAAAAGGACAAAGACTTAATCGAAGCCTCTCTGAAAAAAGGCTTCACCTTTACCCAGTGGTACGAAAAAGACCGCTCCCTTCCCCGCTGGCTGGATTATATGCGCCGCCGCATCTCCACGCGGAAATACTATCCCCACTACGAGCCCCAGCGGCAAAACGACTGATTTCACACACAAAAAACCGAGGACATTGCACTGCCCCCCAAAGTCGGACCAAAAATCCAACTTCGGGGGTCTTTTAATGGCTTGAATTCCTAATCGAAGTGCAATAAAAAAACGAGCCCGAAGGCTCGTATCGTGGAAGGAATCTGTGGGGCAGTGGCGGATATTACAGACTTTCCCAGAAGCCCCACCACTCGGCCCAATTGTTTTTTGCCATGCTATGGGGGCAAATTTTTCGCGACGCGTCGAAATGGCGCACCACATGGTCTTTCGGGATGCGATAAAAGGCCATGAGCTCTTTCACCAAATTGCGGGCGTGGGCCAGGGCGGCCTTCCGGTCGATGCCCTGATTGATGCAAATCTCCACGCCGATGGAATTGCGATTGGTGATGCCGTGGGCTCCATGTCCATCGCCGCAGTGCCAGGCGGCGTAGGCATCTTCGATGATTTGCACCACGCCCTTGTCATCCACGAAATAATGGACGCTTGCCCTTCGGTTGCCGCCTGAGAAATAGCGGTAATGGGCCATGGCGTCGGCGCCGCGATCGGGATTGCCCGTGTCGTGGACCACGATGTAGGCGATGCGGGTGCCGTTTCTCGACGAATAATTATAGTGAATCAACTGTTTGTTTAGAAGCATAGATCCTCCTTAAATGGTTCATGGCGCGGGATTTCGTGTTGGCCACCGTCTGATAAGAAATCCCCAGGCGGGCGGCGATTTCCGAAAGAGACAGATGGCAGAAAAAATACAAACTCACCACCGCCCGCTCCCGAATCGGCAGATCGTTTACGATTTGGTGCAGCTCCTCGGCCCGCTCCAGGAGAATAAAATCCTCCTCCGTGTCCACCACGTCGGCGACGACAGCTTCCATTTCCGCCGTGAGAGGCACAGTGGGCTTTTTCATGCTGCGCTTTAAATCGTCCATAAGGAAATACGACAGGCGCGCGCGGTAATAGAGATGAAAAGGCACGCCCCGCTCGGGATCGAAATCATCCACGGCGTCGAGGAGAATGAGATTCGCCTCGCCGTAGAGATTGTCCGGATCCTGCGCGTAGGGCTGAATGCGGCGGATCGTGGCCCGGGTAATGGGCACGAGATCGACGAGCAACTGGGCCAGGGCCTCGGGATCACGGGCTTTGGCACGAGAGATAATTTGGCTTTCCATAGAGACTCCTTTCACGATGAAGATGAACAAATGTTTTGTTTTTTCTTTTATTTTACCACTCAAGAAACATATGTTCAAGTCAGGTAGGTTATAAGGGCGAGATGTTATCTCGCCCTTATAACCGGGAAGAATGGGGATTCTTGTTTTTTAAATTCTGCTTTTTTCTTTTTAATTTTTTGTTTCAAGCTTTCAAAATGCGTAGCGAACGGAATGGATTCAAGTTACGTTCTTACTAAGAAATTGATTCTTACACGGCTTTGAAACCCGGGGAAGGGGCCAGGGCGTTGCGATTCGCCCTGGAATGGCAACACTTTTTTGGACACTTTTCTTAAGGTGTCAACTGTAAACGGTCTTTGTCTTCCACTGCTTTCTTTGTCCTGTATGCGAGC
>CABJAE010000026.1 GCA_902363535.1 Peptoniphilaceae bacterium | reverse complement strand
AAAGCAGTTTGGTTCGGAAATGATGAAAGTTACGCATCCCAAAAGCGACGCGCTTCACGGTCTTGATCTTGTTGTGCGTTCCTTCCACGTAGCCGTTACTCCACGGGTAATCAAAGCTGTTGGTAATCTCATCGAACCAGTTTTTGTAGGCGCGCAAGCAGTAGCGCCACTCCTTTTGCCCGCTATTCTTTGCTTCTTCCATCCACTTTGAAAGAGCGGTGGCGGCGGTTTCTTTGTCGTTCTGAGAAAGGACGTAGGTGTAATAGCCTTCTTTTAAGATGTAGGCGGTTCGAATGGAATCGCTCTTTTCGAGCATGGTGGCGACGAGACCTTTTTCCGCCTCTGTAAGGTCTTTAGCCGGCTTTTTCAGTAGACTGCGGCTTCGTTTAAACCATTTTCTTTCCGTCGCCGTCATCCGTTTCTGTTCCCGCTTCCGCACATTTTCCAAGGCCCAATGGACTTGACGGATGAAATGGTAGCGGTCGATGACATGGGTACTTTGTGGAAAGAAAGCCTCTTTCACGCCTTTAAAGGTGCCGCACATATCGCTGACAAAGATTTCGACGCCACGTCGTTCCGCTCGATCAATGGAAGAGAAATAAGCGGCTAAATCCTTGCCGTAGCGCGTCGGAAGAATGTCGATGATTCGATGGGCTTCCCCATCAGCTAGGGTGGTCTGGTACTTGCTTCCGCCACTATCGCCCTTAAATTCGTCGATGCAAAAGACGCGAGGCAGCCGTTGCCGGGGCACAAACAAACAAGCGACGATGCGGAAAATGCTCGTCGTTGAAATGCCCACTTCCCGCGCCAACTCCGACACAGAACGAATATCCCGGAAGGCATCCACCACATAAGCAATTAAACGCTTTGTCATCTGCTTGCCCTTGGCGGCAAAGGAAAGAGGTGCCTCAAAGCGCGCCCCGCAATCCTTGCAATCATACCGTGTCTTCTTAACCCGCAGAAGCACGTGCTTTCGGCGCATCGGTGCGTCCCGTAGCACTTGCTCCCGGTGATCGTGGACCCAAGCGTGGGTCGAGCCACAGTGAGGACAAACCCGATCATGAACGGGTTTGCAGTCAATGGTAATGAGCCGTCTTTCTTCTAAAACAGCGGTAACCTCGACGTCTTGGATTCCTAAAAGTAATGTGGTAATATTGTTTTGCACTTGTTTAACCCCCTTTATTAATTTGTGGTGATTTAATTTTAGGTAATTGGGAAAACAAGTGCTATCTTTTTGCACAAAAATATCCATTAAGGAGGTTACTCCCCAACTGATATTATAGAGCCATAAAAAAGCCCCCGAAGCGGGGGCGAGGGATCAATTCAGAAGTCGATCATTAGAGTTCGACGACATTTTCCCAAAGGCCGTGAATGTTGCACATGCTCAGTGCGTATACGGTGCCTTTCTTTTCGCTCTTGAAGCAGGTTTTTACTTCGGGAACGGTGAAGACGTCGCTTTCGCCGTGTGCGTTGAATTCGTAGCTGCCGACTTCGACGGGAGCTGCAGCGCCTTCAGCCTTGAAGAAGACTTTGATCCAGGAAATATGGTGTTCCAATGTGTTGGGGTGTTCGATTTCCTTGCCGACGGCAACGGATACTTTGACTAAGCCGCCTTCGAAGGATGCTTCGATTTCGGGAACGTGTTTTTCGTTTTTAAAGTCGCCGGATTTGACGGTTTCGGTTAATTTTGTCATGAATGAATACCTCCCAGTGATTCTGAATGTTACTTTACAATGTTTATATACCCACTATTTCACAAAAACAACAGTCAATCGATCTTTTATTCCGAGCTTTTGATGGAATCATGTTCAAACAGGGTGTAATTTAGTATAATAGAGTGGAGGTGTTCTATGATTTATTTGGAAGCGACAGCAAACATCGGCATGGAAGCCGTTTTGAAACGAGAAGCTCAGGCCCTGGGCATGAAAAATATTCGCGTGCAAGACGGTCTCGTGTCCATGGAAGGAAAAACGGAAGACATCAGTCGATTAAATTTACATTTGCGCACGGCGGAGCGGGTGCACTGGGTGCTGGCTCGCTTTGAGGCGCGAAGCTTTACGGAGCTTTTCGACGGCGTCTACGATTTGCCCTGGCCGGACATTATGCCCAAGACGGCAAACTTTATTACCGAGGCCAAGAGCAGAAAATCGCAGCTTTTTTCCCTGTCGGATATTCAAAGAATCACGGAAAAAGCCGTGGTCAACAAGCTTCAGACCCGCTACAAAACGGAATGGTTTGAAAAAAACGGGGCGCGCTACCGCATCGGCGTGCGCATCGTTGACGACTTGGCCACGATCTATTTGGACACGTCCGGCGACGGCCTTCACGATCGGGGTTACAGAAAGCGCTCGGTGAAGGCGCCTTTGACGGAGACCCTGGCTTCGGGCTTGGTGCAGCTCAGTTTTTGGAACAAAAACCGCATGCTCGTGGATCCTTTTTGCGGCAGCGGCACCATTTTAATCGAAGCGATCCTCTTGGGGCGAAACATCGCTCCGGGGCTGAACCGGCGCTTCGACTTTGAGTACTGGAATTTGGAGGGCGCCAACGAGAAGGCCATGCGAAAAGAAGCCTTTGAAATGATCGACTACGACAGCAAGCTGGAGCTCTACGGCTTCGACGTGGATCCCAAGGCCCTGGAAGCGGCGCGGATCAACTTGGATTCCCTTGGTTTTTTAGACGACGTGACCTTAAGGGAAAAAGACATTGCGCAGCTGGATTTAGCCGGAGACTACGGCGTGATCATTACCAACCCGCCCTACGGTGTACGGATCGAAGACAAAGAATCGGTCATGGCGCTGAACCGGGAGCTGGGTCAATTGGCAAAAACATTGCCGACCTGGAGCCACTACATTATTACGGCGGACGAAGGCTTTGAACGGGGCTTCGGCAAGAAAGCGGACAGAAAGCGCAAGCTTTACAACGGCAAGATCAAAACGGATTACTACCAATACTACGGTCCCAGACCTTAAGTTGCGAAAGAGGCAGGCATGAACGAAAGAGAGATTTTAAGCAATAAAATCGAGGCCAAGCTTTTGGACACGATGACCGATTTAATTCGCGTCGTGGACAAAGACAATCGCGTGGTCTACTATAATCATGCCATGAAACAGGTCCTTGAGAGAAACGAAGGAAAGGCCACCGGCCACGACGATTTCCGCATGACTGCCCGGTGTTTGGGAAGCGGCGAGAACATTCAGCGGGAGACCTATATCGGCGAGACCTATTATTCGGTAAAGACCAATCCCATTCGCTCGGAAGAGGGAGAAATCGTCGGCGCCATCGAAGTGTTTCGCGACAAGAGTTTGGAAAAGCGGCTACAGGTGGAATTGATCGAAAAAAATCGCGCCCTCATCGAGGAGCAGATCAGCGCCTCTTCCGTTCAGCGGGCTCTTTTGCCCAAGCGCGGCTACGACCGGTTTTTCTTCAGAGACTATTTTTACCGCCCGGCGGAAATATTAAGCGGCGATTTCTTCGACATTATCGAAATCGACGAGGACCGGACGGCGATTTACATGGCTGATGCCGTGGGCCACGGATTCGCCTCCTCCATGGCGACGCTGTTTATTTCCCAGACGATGCGGAACATGGATCCGGAGATTTTAATTGATCCTACGGTGGCCATGATGGAATTGGTGCACCGCTTCCGGGAGTTGAATCCGCCGGATACCATGTATTTCACCATGTTTCTCGGCGTCTACTCGAAAAAGACGAGGAAGTTTACCTACGCCAATGCCGGCCACGATTGCCCGCCTCTGTTGAAGCGGCAGGGCTATGTGCGGCTTTTGATCAACTCAGGCTTTCCCGTATCCCAGCTCGTGGAGGCGACCTTCTACGAGTGCCGCAGCGTCTATTTGCAAAAAGGCGACGAGCTTTTATTTTACACCGACGGAATTACGGAATGCCGCAGTCGGGGCAGGAAGCAATACGGCGTGGATGCCCTGCGGGATCTGTTCAGTAAAATCGGCGACGAGCCCCTGGCCGAAATTCATCGGGCGCTCAGCGAATTTATTTACGAAGACATTGTCGACGACATGACCTGTCTTTATATGAAACTGATCTAGGAGGAGCCATGGATTTCAGAAGTTCCCATACATTCGACGAATGCAAACGAAACGAAGGGAAAAAGTCCCTGGATCTCGTTCTGGACGGGCTGAAAAAGGGAAGTGCACCGGGGATGGAATGGACCGGTTGGATCGACTATCCCGACGAAAAAATGGCGGAAGACATTCGCGAGGTGACGGCTCACATCGAAACCATCGAGGCCCGAGACCTTTACGTCTTGGGAATCGGCGGATCCTACCTTGGGGCCTATGCCGCGATTTGTGCCCTTGAAAAAGAAGGCGTGCATTTCTACGGCAATTCCTTTTCCGCCCGGGATCTGGAAAGAGGCCTTCGAGCCTACGATCCGAAGAAAGACCATGTGGTGGTGATTTCAAAATCCGGATCTACACGGGAGACGGCCATGGCCTTTCGCTTCTTTTTGGAAAAGGCCGAGGCGGCCGGCGCAGATTTATCAAAATCCGTCACCGCCATCACCGACGGAAAAAAAGGAAAGCTTCACGACTTTGCCGAAGCGAAGAAGATTCGCCGCTTCGTCGTTCCCGAGGACATGGGCGGGCGCTACTCCGTCTTAAGTCCTGTGGGCCTGTTTCCCATGGCCTTTGCCGGCGTGGACCTCGAGGCCTTAATGAAAGGGGCGCGAGATGCGAAAGATGCCGTCGCCCGCGATCCGAAAAACAATCGGGCTTCAGACTACGCACTCGCTCGCCACGGCATGCGCCGCGAGGGGAAAGTGGCGGAAATTTTCGCCACCTACGAGCCGCGCCTCGCGCCCCTGGGCCGCTGGTGGCAGCAACTCTTCGGCGAAAGCGAAGGAAAAGAAGGAAAGGGCATTTTGCCCCTCGCCTTAAGCTACTCCACGGACCTTCACGCCATGGGCCAATGGGTGCAGGAAGGGCCGCGAAACTTTTTTGAAACCGTGCTCTACGCCGAGCGCTCGGGATCGGATCTGAAGATTCCCGCCATGGCCATGGACGACGGCTTGGATTCGATTGAAGGCGTAGCCGTAGACGATGTGAACCGCGCCGCCTTCGAAGGAACGCGGGCGGCTCACGAAGCAGGGAACGTACCCACGATCTCCTTCGTTTACGACGCTTTCGACGCCTACGCACTGGGCGAATTTTTCTATACCATGGAATACGCCTGTGCCATAAGCGCCTACCTTCAAGGGGTGAATCCCTTTGATCAACCGGGCGTGGAGGCCTACAAAAAAGCCATGAAAGAGCGTTTATAACTTGAAAAGACGAAAGGGGCTTGTGCCCCTTTTTTAAATGGAAGGGCCCGATTGAGCGGGGGAAAGTTTTTGAAATCACTTGAAACGGCATCATAGATGTGATACTATGATAAATTTCCTAAATATGATATAATTAACGTGGGAATATAGGTAGGATAGGAGGAAACTATGTTTAATATAGGTGACAAGATCGTCTATCCCGTACACGGTGCCGGCATTATTGTCGACATCGAGACCAAGGTAATCTTGGGAGAAAAGAAAGAATACTACGTCATGAAAATCCCCGTCAACGAAATGAAGGTGCTGGTTCCATTGGGCAGCATGGGGGATGTGGGCATTCGCGACATTAAGTCGCCGGAAGAAATGGACAAGGTGTTGGAGGTATTAAAAGATCCCGCCAAGGAAAAAATGCCGACGAACTGGAATCGCCGTTACCGTTTCCACCAAGACAAAATCAAAACCGGCGACCTGGAAGAAATCGCCAAGGTCATTAAAAATTTGGAAAGCCTGGACAGAGAAAAAGCACTCTCCACAGGGGAACGCAAAATTTTGAACACGGCCCGTCAAATTATTTTGTCTGAAATGGTCCTGGTCTACGACAAAACCTTCGACGAAGTGGTGGAACTCGTGGACAATACCATGGCGGAGGGTTGCCTGAAGGACATTGAAGAAAGAAAGTAGGGTGCGCATGGGAATTCGATCGAATCGCATCTTCCACTGGGTGTTCCGACTGCTGTTTACCCTTTTGGGCCTGGCCGTCGGGCGCTTGGTTTTGGGATTGTTGCGCGATTTAAATGCCATGAAAATTCTCGGTCGTCTGATTCCCCAAGGGGCGATTCCCGTCGTCATTTATATTTTATTTGCCATTATATTTTTTATCCTCGGGAAACACGCTTACGGGGCATTGTGGCGCCTTGTGGATTTTGCCGAATCGGAAATGAAAGACGTCCCCGCATCGGATATTTTGTGGGGCATTCTCGGTTTGATTATCGGCATTTTAATTGCCTTTCTCGTGTCCCTGCCCATTTACCGGCTGAACATCGACTACGTCAGCAGCATTTTGTCGCTGATTATTTACATCGTCTTGGCCGTTTTGGGCGTTCGGATTATGCTTTACAAACGAGAAGAAATCGCCGGTTCCTTTCGGAATCTTTTTCTCCAGGGAACCGGCACCGTGAAGTTGAAAAGCGGCGACAAAAAACAAGGTGTGCCGAAGCTTTTGGATACGTCGGTCATCATCGACGGGCGAATCGTGGACATTATCGAGCTGGGCTTTCTCGAAGGGCCCGTCGTCGTGCCCGATTTCGTGTTGCGGGAGCTGCAGGGCATCGCCGATTCGTCCAACGGCATGAGCCGGGCGAAGGGCCGCAAGGGCCTGGACGCGTTGAAAAAGCTTCAGCAGGACAGCCGCTACAAAATTAAAATCGTGGAGAAAAACTACGCCGATTTAACGGAAGTGGATACCATGCTTCTGCGCATGGCCAAAGAAGTAAAGGGCGTGGTAGTAACCAACGACTTTAATTTAAACAAAGTGGCGGAGGTGCAGGGCATTCGCGTCTTGAACATCAACGCCTTGGCCAATGCCATGAAGCCCGTTTTCGTCACCGGCGAGAAGATCAATGTCTTCGTCGTAAAGCCCGGCAGCCAGGAAAAACAGGGCCTGGGTTATTTGGACGACGGCACCATGATCGTCGTGGAAAACGGCATCGACTACATCGGGCACAATGTGGACTGCATGGTGACCAGCATGCTCCAAACCTCGGCCGGAAAAATGATTTTCGCCAAACCCATGGATTAAAAAAAGGCTCTATAATATCCATTGGGGAGTAAGCTCCTCAATGGATATTTTTGTGCAAAAAGATAGCACTTGTTTTCCCTATCGCCTAAAATTAAATCACCACAAAATAATAAAG
>CABJAE010000025.1 GCA_902363535.1 Peptoniphilaceae bacterium | reverse complement strand
TATAAATGTTCTCCCTTGTCATAATCTTCAAGGGTATATACTGTTGATTTACTACACTCCTTTAATTTCCCTTTATCTTGTTCATACCAATGAATTAAGGTCGCATAATGGTCTTTGTAGTTTCTTCCTGTGCTTTGCATATAAGTCGAAAGCTTTTCTATCATTTTCTCCCTATGACCTTGCATTTTATCCTTTAACTTTCCATATTCTTCATCTGTTAAGGAAACATTTTTATATTCTCCATAAAAAACGGGGGATATTTTTTCTATCTCCCCCTCTTTTTCTAACTCTATATCTATTTCTTTCTCTATATCTCCGTTGCAATTTTGTTGCAAAAGGTTGCAATGTGTTGCATTAGTGTTGCATTGCAACGCTTTTTGTCCTCTCGATTTTCTCGAACGCCTTGTAGACGCTGTTTCTGAACCTATAAGACTTGGGATTTCTGTTAAAAAATACTCGTCATTTTCTGTGATTATCTCCATCAATCCTTGTGCCATAAGATAGTTCACTATAACCATTACATCATCTTCCGTTTCATCAATCGTTAAGGCAAGCTCTTTGATAAAGTCTGTTTCTACTCCATCATAATACAGCTTCCCACTATCTTTTAAGCTAAGTAAAAGCAATTTAAGATAAATGATTGTATAGGTATCTCCTCCTGATATTTTTCTTAGCCTTTTGATTCTCTTATCTGTAAAAAAATCTTCTTTCAATTTTAACCAATAGTATCTTCTGTTGTCTGCCATTTTTATCTTTCCTCCCCTTTATTTTTATAATTTTCTTTAGCCTTTTCTTTTGCTTTTTGTTTGTACTGACCCTTTCTTTCCTCTTGCTCTTGAAATTTTTTCAGTTGTGCAATTACACTTGGTTTATCTCCCCTCTTAATTGCCTTGTCTATCTCTATAGATAAATCTATTCCATACTCGTCACCCACAATCTTTACTGCATATTTGATATGATCTATCTGCTTAAATTCGTCTTGAACTTTAGCTTTATCTTCAGTTAAGTCTTGTATCTCTTTTTCAAGGCTTGATATTTCTTTCTGCCAATCACTCGACTTTATAGCTGATGTTCCAGTAAATTTTTCTATAGTCTTTCTTGCTTTTTTGTAGTTTTCAATTTCATCTTTATGTGAATTGTAAAATTTATCTTTAAGAAAAGTTTTATCTTTATATTCCTGATATACCGCCTTATTTTCTTTGATGATGTCTGCACAAATAAAGCAACGATTTAACTCCTTTATTCTTTGGGTTTTGCTTTGAATATCTTCACTTATCTTTTTACTTTGCTTTGCCAGTTCAAAAACTTTTTCTTGTAGGTCTGCTATGGTTTGAAGATGATTATCTTTTAGATAGTAGATTGCTTTTACAAATCTCTTTAGGTCTGCATTTCCCTTTTTTATCTGTCCATAGTAGGATAGATTTTTTGTTTTTTCTCCCTGTATTTCGTTGTAGATAGAAATATATTCATAAAGGTTAAAGAGTTCTGCTTTGTTCTCCAGTTCATCTTTCTTGGTCTGTTTATACCCATCGTATTTTGCTTGCAGATTTCCAAGTAAAGAGTCTATCCAAGAAGTGATTTCTTTTATCTTGTTCTTGATAGCTTTTACTAAAGAGTTATGTTTTTTTATTTCTCTGTTGATGTTTCCTTTGTCGGTTTCGATTCCTTTTTTCTCTAAGGCACTGGCACTTGCTCCCATGTGAATGGTTGGGATTTCTTCTATCCCTTGCCTTTTGTAGGAACGATGATCCACTCTCTTTTCTTGATGATTTTTTTCTAAATACTGATTACAAAGTCTTGCAAAATTCTCTCTCCATTTCTCTGCGTTTCCTTTATTGTTCCAGTCTGTCAGCTCTACTTTTCTTGTTTTGTAGTTCCCGCTTTTTAGTTTTATCTTTTCTCCATTTTCATCAATTACATATTCTTTTTTGCTTTTTGCCTGCCACTCTCCTTTTTCATTGATTGGTCTGAGGGTAGTCATAATATGTGCATGGATATTATTATTTTCTTCATCACTTTCATCATGGATTGCAAGGTCTGCTATCATTCCTTTTGATACAAAATTTTCTTGTATGAAGTCGGTAATGAGTTTCTTATTTTCTTCAAAGGATAATTCTTTTGGTAAGGCGATAATGAAGTTTCTTGCAAGCTGTGCGTTACTTGCTTTCTCATTTAGTTCAACGCTATTCCATAAAGTAGTTCTATCTTTTAATGCTATGGGAACATTCTCCGGCAAGAAGATTTCTGAATGTAAAAGTCCTTTTTTATTATGATAGTCATGAACTTCTCCATCCCATTCATTTTTGATTTTCTCACAAGAGATATATGCTGCACTTGCAACTGCCGATTTACTTTTTCCTCTGCTTATCATGGAAATATTAAAGTGAAATGTTTCTGCCATCTTCATAAGCTCCTTTCATTTTTTATTTGTTTTTAGGTAAAGGAAAAAAGCAGACAGGCTATTTTTTGTATCTTTTCCTATCTGCTTTATCCGTATATTTTTATTAAGTTTTGGATTTTTTAATACTTGCTAAAATCCCTTAGTTTTTCTAAGGGCGCAATTATACACCCTAAAGGGTGCTTTGCGTTCTGCGAAGCTTTTTGCCCTTGCAGGGAGCTTCTGAAAAAACTAAGTTTTTTTATTCTGTTCACTCAATATCTGTTTCATCTTCCATATCTTTTCCATTTATCATTTCTTCATAGGCTTGTCTGTATTCTTCTGTATCAGTAGCAACTTTAAGTAGTTCTTCTATCTCCTCATTGGCAAACATAAGGGAATTTTCAATTACTCTTTCTACTATCAAGCCTCTTTGTATGAGCCTGTGATTTCTTCTTTTTCGTTCCTTTTCATTTGCCAGTTTTTCTAATTTTTTGCCTTGATTTTGTAATTGTTTCAGCTTTACATCGCACTTTTCTCTTTCTTCCTGAAGTTCAGAAATTTGTTCCTGTACTTCCTGTAATGTTTTTTCTTTCTTCATTTTTAATTCCTCCGTTTTGGTATCTGCTTGTTTCCATAAAGAAAGGTTAAGCACCTTTTTTGACACTTAACCTTTCCAAGTTTTTAGATTTTATCTTCTAAAATCTTTCTCAGTTTTTCTAAAATCCTATCCCTCCTCCCACTGATTGCTTGATGTGTAACTTTCTCTCTTCTGCTGATTGACCTTAGACTTTCTTCTTTGTAGAAGATGGCTTCCATTAGTTCTCGTTCTTCTTTTGTAAGAGTATTTAATGCTTTATGAAGTTCTTCAATTCGCATTTTTACTTCTACAATTTTTTCTAAGTCTATCTTTTCATCTATGATGTTATCTACAAAGTGTCCATCATGATCCAGTGCCGAAAATGGTATTACATTATGCTTCCAATCTTTTCTTTGGAGATACTTTTCATGCTCTGTTATCTTCCAATAGGCTTTGTAGACTTCTTCACTTACAGGTACGGCTTTGCCTTTTACATAAAGGTAATATTCTTTCTTTGCCACTTAGTCATCCTCCTTTTTAAGTTCTCTGTTTTGGTTTTGAGAATAAAAAAAGGAGGACTTCTACACTTTGGTGTAAATAGTCCTCTCGGCTTAAAAACTAATGTTTTATATAATTTTCTATTTGGTCGTTTCTGGTAAAGTATTATTGCTATGTGTAAGCAATTCCAAGAATAAAAAAGGATAATTATATCGTTCTTTGAAAACCGAAACTATAAGTTTTGACATAATTATCCCTCCATTATTTTCCCTCCTAAGTAAATTTATTATTAAATCACTCCTGCTTTTTCAAAATGCTTTTTGAGTATCTTTGTTGCAACGAATGCTCCTATGCAAGCAAGAACAAATGTTATCAAGGCAAAGCCTACTGCCCATGAAACTTTGAAATAAGATAATGCTTCATTTATTTGTGCTTCACTCATTTTCCATTTTGATGCTCTTTCCACAAAAGAAGCTGTTCCGAATAAAATCACAGGAATTACTGTCCCTAAAAAATCCGCTAATGCAAATATCCCATATCCAATAATCATTCGTCCCTTGCTCTCATAATTTCCTATAATCAAATCACATATAATTCCACCGATTACAGCAAAGACTGCATGAGGCAAATGTCCTCCTGACAATGCAATTAAACCAAGAAGCGTTCCTGATATTGTAAATACGCCCTTCTTTTTAACTTTCAAAGCCATAAGGATATAAACGGTAGCAGCTACCATAAAGCTAACTCCTGAAGCAATAAATCCTCCAATCACTGTTGTTGCCATAGCAAATGCAACCGCCATGTATATGACAATTCCAATTGCATTAAAGATTCCGATTGTAATAAAATCACGACCATTTAATTTGTTTTTCATAAAAGTCCTCCTAATAAATTTTCTGTATTACTATCACAAGAGCAATCATCAAAGCTCCTAATAGTCCAATCAACAAATCCGTTGTTCTAAACCTCAATTTTGTTAATGTAACCCTGTTCTCATCACTATCAAGTCCTCTAATGAGTGCTGAAGCTGACAGTTCATCTGAAATCTTAATCATTCTCATTAAAAGCGGAACAAGCGTATATTCAATATATTTAATTGGATGTAGCAAGGGGAAAAATCTACTTGTTACGATTCCTCGAATCTTCATATTCTCTTTTAATGCCTTGAGTTCTATTTTTATAGTTGGTACAAACCTAAGCAAAACACTAAAAGGTATACCAATGCTTCTTGGTACTTTCATTCTATTTAATGCTTCAAGCATTTCACTTACACTTGTAGTCTTTGTTATATATCCACCAAACATAGCAATTAAGGTCATCCTTGATGCAAAGTAAATAAACATATATATTGCAAATACGATACTTGCTTCACAAAACTTTCCAAGCCATAACTCTATGCAGTATAAAATCACAAAAAACAAAATAAAGCGTAATGCTCTTTTCCACATACTGCTGTATACATACAGAAAAAAGGCAAAGAGAATCAGTCCGAAAAGTAGAATTGTATCGCTTATAAAAAAGCTCGTAAATCCAACAATTGGAAGTAGAGTAAGTTTTATTCTCGGATCGACTGTTTTTCTATCCATCAAGTTATCTACCTCCTCTCATCTTGTCCAATATGAGAATTTTATTACTTTCACTCATATTCAAAACACTTTCTATTTTTCCATCTCCCATTACCCAGAGCTTACTCACTGTGTTCGCTAAAAACTCAAAATCATGACTTATCACCAAAACTGTTGTTCCATTTTTTAATTGTTCTTCAATTAATTTTGCCACTGAAAGCATTGAGTCTTTATCACAACCTGATGTTGGTTCATCATAGATAAAAACTTTTGCCTGTTTCATCATTCCACAAGCTATTGTGAGTCTTTGTTTTTCTCCTCTTGATAAAGCAAACGGATGCTTATCAATGTATTTATCTAAGCCAAGTACATTCAAAATAGACTTTGCCTTTTGAGTATTTTCTTTTTTATCTTTACTTGAAATACCAAGCAGCATTTCATCAAGTACACTTTCCGAAAACAACTGATAGTCTGAATCTTGAAAGACAAAATATGACATATCCATTAAATCTTTATGATTAAGCGAATTATCTTTCCCCGTCCATATCTTCCCCTCTTTTATCTTCTCAAGTCCTGAAATCACTCTTGCAAAGGTAGTTTTTCCGGTACCATTTAAGCCGATAAGACCAATGGCTATTCCGCACTCCATATTAAAATCAAGATGATTTAAAATGTACCGTTTTTGCTTCTTTCCATCCTTAGCTACATTCGGATAGCAAAATCTCAAGCCTTTTCCGTTTATACTTTCATCATTTAATTGATATGAGTCTTTCTTCTCACTTATCCTATATTCTTCTAATTCAAGAGTTCTTAGTCCATTCTCATCCCAAAACTCCCCTTCAAGATGAATAACTTCTTCCCGACTCAAGTCCAGTGCAATTTCTCCATCTTTCACCAAAAGAAAACGGTCAAATAAAGATTTTACATAGTACAAACGATGTTCAATTAGAACAACTGTTGTTCCTTTTTTCTTTAATTTTTCCAAAATTAAAAATAGGTCAAATGTTGCTTTCATATCCAAATTTGCTGAAGGTTCATCTAAAATTAAAACTTTCGGATTCATCGCATAGATACTTGCAATAGCTATCTTTTGTTTCTGTCCGCTTGATAATTCAAAAACAGATTTTCCTTTCAGTTCCTCAATATCCAGTTCTGCATATACTTCTTCTACTCTCTGTTTTATTTCATCTCTTGATTTGCAAATGGTTTGAAGCCCAAAAGCTATTTCTTCATCTGTCGTTGTCGTAAAAAATTGACTTCTTGGATCTTGAAATACAGTCCCTACAATATGCCCTATTTCATGAAGCGATAATTTGCTTATATCTTTTCCGGACGCAAAGGCTTCCCCTTTCATTTTGCCTTTGTAATAATGTGGAATAAGACCATTCATCACACTTCCAAGAGTACTTTTACCACTTCCACTTTTCCCTGAAATTAAAACAAATTCACCTTTTCTAATTTCAAGATTGACATTTTTTAAAGCAGTTCGTCCATCTTCCCATTCATAATAAACATTTTTTAGCAAAATCATGGTTATACCTCATACTGAGCTTTCCATAATTTTGTGTAGTAACCATTTTTTGCAAGAAGTTCGCCATGCTTTCCTTTTTCAAGTAAATTTCCTTTTTGAAATACGAGAATTTGGTCAGCTTTTTGAATTGTTTTTAAATGATGAGCCACTACAAGTACAGTTCTATTCTTTGCAAGTTCTGTAATAGCATCCTGTATCAAAGATTCGTTTACAGGATCAACATTACTTGTCATTTCATCAAGAATTAAAATCGGTGCATCTTTTAGAAAAGCTCTTGCAATAGATATTCTTTGTCTTTGTCCACCTGATAAAATTCCTCCATTTTCGCCAATATCAGTTTCATAACCTTTTGGTAAGCTCATAATGAAATCATGTATCCTTGCCTTCTTTGCAGCTTTAATGATTTCCTCTTTTGTAGCTCCTTTTTTACCTACTCTAATATTTTCTTCAATCGTGTTATCGAATAGTTGAACATTTTGCATGACAATACTGATACGATCCAAAAGCTCATCATAAGGAATATCCCTTATATCAGTTCCTCCGAGTGTAATTTTCCCTTTATGCACATCATAAAATCTTAGAAGTAAGTTTGTTATAGTAGTCTTTCCACTACCTGATTCTCCAACTAAGGCTGTCATTGTTTTTTCAGCAATAGAAAAACTCAATTTTTCCATTTTAAATTCATCTTTTTCATAGGAAAAATCTATGTTTTCAAAAGCTATATCATTATCTTTCGGAACAATTCCATTCACTTTATCCGGGATTACATCTGCATATAAAATTCTTGAAAGTCTTTCGTAACTATCTACCGCCGAAACATAGTACATATAGTGTTGTTCCATAGAAGCGAACGGCTTATAAAACTCTTTTGAAATTACCGCAAAGATAATAAAATTAAGCACATCGAGATTTCCCTTTATAACAAGTATTGCTCCTGCAATTAAAAGAACTAAATATCCAATATCCAGTAAAAAACCAAATATAGATAACTGTTTTGCCTTGAATCTTGAAGCTGCTTTACTTGTTTCTCCGAACTTTTTCGTTTTGTTCATAAGCTCATTATCTAAGCTCTTATTGTTTGAAAAACTCTTTAGTACAGGTATTCCTCTAACATATTCAACAAATAAGCTAACCATATCAAGAAGTGCTGAGTTGTTCTGATTTTCTATTTTTTCAGATTGCTTAATTGTCAGATATAGAAAGATAAGTGCAATCGGAACAGATACAGCCATAATAATAGCAAGTTTGAAATCAATACTTTCAAGACCAACAAATACGACTGCACCTATCAAAAAATCACCAAACATTCTTGACCACATGTGTCCTACAACAAGGGACATATTATCAACATCTTTGTGTAAAATTGTATTGATCTCGCCCAGTCTTTCGTTGGTATAAAATCCTAAGCTGAATTTTTTTAATTTGATAATCATGCGTTCTCTGATTTGCTGAACAATATCAAAACCTGCACTATGCTTTTTCATATCTGCAACCATATTACAAATACCTTTGAACACTACAAGTAATCCAATCGCAATAAAATATTTATATAGACTTGCTAAGCTCGTTCCATCGAATATTTGGAACAGTATAGAAAATACGATCACAATCATAGCTATGGAGCTTAGTCCATAAAGGGCAAAGAATACACTCGATATAATCAAATCTCTCTTGCCAGTTTTTGTAAGTAGTTTTAACATTTCTCTAAACATTTTCTGTTACCACCTCTTTCAAATTCCATCTATCTACCTTGTTCTGTGCTTCAACCATATCCTTATAAAAATCACATCTTTTCATCAGCTCTTCATGGCTTCCTGCATCAAGAACAACACCCTTATCCATAACAATAATTTGGTCTGAATCTCTAATCGTATTTAGATGATGAGCAATTGTAATGATGGTTTTATCCTTGCTTAAATCGTCAATTGCTTCGCCGATAAGTCTTTCATTTTCACTATCAACAGCCGCCATTGCTTCATCTAATATTAAAATCGGTGCATTTTTCAGTATCATTCTTGCTATAGAGATTCTTTGTTTTTCTCCACCGGATAACTTAACTCCCATTTCACCTACTCGTGTTTCATATCCATTTGGCAATGCTGAAATAAAATTATGGCATCTTGCTTTTTTAGCAGCTTCTATGACTTCTTCTTTTGTTGCATTTAGTTTTCCAATTGCTATATTTTCAAAAATACTTAAGTCAAAAAGGATAACTTCTTGTTGCACACTACCAATCAGCATTGAGATATTTTCTTGACTATATTCTTTTATATCTTTTCCATTTATCAGTATTTGTCCTTCATCTGCATCCCAAAATCCCATAAGCAAATTAGATACCGTACTCTTTCCACAACCGCTTGCTCCTACAAAGGCGTTCAAACTATTTTTCTTAAAATTCAAATTGATATTTTTAAGCTCAAAGCTATCTTTTCCGTATGCAAAATTCACATCTTTAAATTCTATGTTTCCAAATTCTAAACCTTGTTCTGTCTTTTTGTTTGGAAGTGGAACTGTTAATACTTTCCCTATCGCCTTTAACGCTTCCTTAAACACAATAGAAAAATGTTGCAATGTAGCTGTCTTACTTATAGAAGCAGTAAAAGCAGACGATAAAATAATGGCAAGGATAAAATTAGGCGTTGTAATATTTCCATGATAAAGAAATATGCTTCCCAAAATCATGACAATAACCACTCCAATTTCCATAAATATGTCAATGAGTCCCATTGGAATTGTAACCATCCCCATGCTCTTTTTAACCCAGTAAATATATTCTCTTGCCGTTTTTAATGTTCTTTCACTAATTTCCTCTTCTTTAGCAAAAGCCTTAATCACAGAAATATTTTTTACATATTCCATTAGCTCTTCTCTCATTCTGTTTTCATGATTGAAGTAAATCGCAAAGTTTTTATCCATTGTTTTCTGTGAAAGAACTTTTACCAAATACATGAGTGGAACTCCGGCAATCATCCCAAGAGCAAGACGCCAATCCACAAAAATCATAGCTACAAAAATAATGGTAGGCAGAAGTGTAACTGACATTATTTCAGGGAGACCATGAGCAAGATATACTTCCACTTGTTCTACATCATGTTGGACAATGTTGGTAAGCTCTCCTGTATTATGTTCTTTAAAGAATCCCAAACTTAGTTTTTTCAGATGACCGATAATATCTAACCTAAGTTCTGTTAATTTTTCGTATGCTTTCTCATGGGCAACCTTTGTTGCAAAATAATAAAACACTCCTTTTAATACAAACGATATAAAGATTCCCAAAAATATATACTTTAAATTACCTTCGTTAATATTGTTTGTAATTAAAGAACTAATCAAATATACGAGTAAGATTTGTGGTATCAAATCAAATACTATTTTTAAAGCAAGAAGTGAATTGGATAAACCGTTTTTCCCAATCACTTTTTTTCTTAATTCTTTTTCCGGCATGAACAACTCTCCTTTCAAAATTGAATAATATTGAATTTTAATTCAGTATTAAGGTTTAAAGTAAGACTTTGCTGATTACGCAAAGTCTATTTTTTTGTGCTGATTATAGGGATTCCACTCCCTTGTAATAACACCTTGCAATAAGTTTTAGCATATCTTTTGCCCACTTTTCACTTTGATAATGCCTTGCTATTTCAAGAAGTCCCTCTGTAAAGTTACTGGCTAAAATATGGGCAAGCATTGGATCATATTCCTGTTTCGATTGTCTTTTTAAACTTACTTCAATATGAACCTGCATTTGTGATATGAGTTTTTGTTTTGCTTCTGTATGCTTTGTACCTGAGCTTTTATCCATTAAAATAATTAACTTCTTACGATCTTTTAAAAGTTCATGAATATAATTTTCTCCAACCTCATCAAACCTTTCAGAAGCAGAACCTTTTTCCAAAGATTCTTCCTCATTAAAAGCTGACTCGAAGTTTATATAAACAGAACTTACTACTGCATCAAACAAAACTTCCTTATTTTTGAAATAGGTATAAATGAGTGCCACAGGAATATCTGCTTCTTTTGCAATTTCTGTTAATTTGGCACCTCTATAATCCTTTTTATAAAATACTTTTTCTGCTGCTTCGAGTATTCTATTTCTAACTTCTTCTTTTAATACTTGTGCCATAGCACACCTCTTTCTATTCCAATACTGAATATATATTTAATAATAAATCAAAATTCAATATTTGTCAAGATAGGTTTAAATATTTGTTTTTATATACTCACTCACCGGTATCCCCACTCTTTTCAAAACCTTTAATTTCTCTTGTTTCTTCTGCTCCCTTCTTGCCTTATATTTATCCTCATACTCTTTCTGTTTTCCGCTTGCTTTTCGTTTCAGGTAATTTTGA
>CABJAE010000024.1 GCA_902363535.1 Peptoniphilaceae bacterium | reverse complement strand
TATAAATGTTCTCCCTTGTCATAATCTTCAAGGGTATATACTGTTGATTTACTACACTCCTTTAATTTCCCTTTATCTTGTTCATACCAATGAATTAAGGTCGCATAATGATCTTTATAGTTTCTTCCCGTGCTTTGCATATAGGTTGACAGCTTCTCTATCATTTCTTCCCTATGACCTTGCATTTTATCCTTTAATTTTCCATATTCTTCATCAGTTAAAGAAACTTTTTTATATTCTCCATAAAGGGAGGGGGATATTTTTTCTTTCTCCCCCTCTTTTTCTAATTCTATATCTATCTCTTTATCTATCTCTATATCTACGTTGCAGTTTTGTTGCAAAAGGTTGCAAGGTGTTGCATCAGTGTTGCATTGCAACACTTTTTGTCCTCTTGATTTCCTCGAACGCCTTGTAGACGCTGTTTCTGAACCTATAAGACTTGGGATTTCTGTTAAAAAATACTCGTCATTTTCTGTGATTATCTCCATCAATCCTTGTGCTACAAGATAATTTACTGTAACCATTACATCATCTTCCGTTTCATCAATCGTTAATGCAAGCTCCTTGATAAAGTCTGTTTCTACTCCGTCATAATACAGCTTCCCACTATCTTTTAAGCTAAGTAAAAGCAATTTGAGGTAAATGATTGTATATGTATCTCCTCCTGATATTTTTCTTAGCCTTTTGATTCTCTTATCTGTAAAAAAATCTTCTTTCAATTTTAACCAATAGTATCTTCTGTTGTCTGCCATTTTTATCTTTCCTCCCCTTTATTTTTATAATTTTCTTTAGCCTTTTCCTTGGCTTTTTGTTTGTACTGCCCCTTTATTTCCTCTTGCTCTTGGAATTTTTTCAGTTGTGCAATTACACTTGGTTTATCTCCTCTCTTAATTGCCTTGTCTATCTCTATGGATAAATCTATTCCATACTCATCATTGACAATCTTTACTGCATATTTGATATGGTCTATCTGCTTAAATTCATCTTGTACTTTAGCTTTATTTTTGGTTAAGTCTTGTATCTGACTTTCAAGGCTTGATATTCCTTTCTGCCAATCACTCGACTTTATAGCTGATGTTCCAGTAAATTTTTCTATAGTCTTTCTTGCTTTTTTGTAATTTTCAATTTCATCTTTATGTGAATTGTAAAATTTATCTTTAAGAAAAGTTTTATCTTTATATTCCTGATATACCGCCTTATTTTCTTTGATGATGTCTGCACAAATAAAGCAACGATTTAAGTCTTTTATTCTTTGTGTTTTTTCTTGAATATCACCACTTATCTTTTTACTTTGTTTTGCAAGTTCAAAGACTTTTCCTTGTAAGTCTGCTATTGTTTGAAGATGATTATCTTTCAAATAGTAGATTGCTTTTACAAATCTCTTTAGGTCTACATTTCCCTTTTTTATCTGTCCATAGTAGGATAGATTTTTTATTTTTTCTCCCTGTATCTCGTTGTAGATAGAAATATATTCATAGAGGTTAAAGAGTTCCGCTTTATTCTCAAGTTCATCTTTCTTGGTCTGTTTATACTCATCGTATTTTGCTTGCAGATTTCCAAGTAAAGAGTCTATCCAATAGGTGATTTCTTTTATCTTGTTCTTGATGGCTTTTACTAAGGAATTATGCTTTTTGATTTCTCTGTTGATGTTTCCTTTGTCGGTTTCTATTCCTTTTTTCTCTAAGGCACTGGCACTTGCTCCTAAATGAATGGTTGGGATTTCTTCTATCCCTTGTCTTTTGTAGGAGCGATGATCCACTCTCTTTTCCTGATGATTTTTTTCTAAATACTGATTACAAAGGCTTGCAAAATTCTCTCTCCATTTCTCTGCGTTGCCTTTATCGTTCCAGTCCGTCAGCTCTACTTTTCTTGTTTTGTAGTTACCGCTTTTTAATTTTATCTTTTCTCCGTTTTCATCAAGAACATATTCTTTTTTGCTTTTTGCCTGCCACTCTCCTTTTTCATTGATTGGTCTAAGGGTAGTCATAATATGAGCATGGATATTGTTATTTTCTTCATCATTTCCATCATGAATAGCAAGGTCTGCTATCATTCCTTTTGATACAAAATTTTCCTGTATAAAGTCGGTAATGAGTTTCTTGTTTTCTTCAAAAGATAATTCTTTCGGTAAGGCGATAATGAAGTTTCTTGCAAGCTGTGCATTGCTTGCTTTCTCATTTAGTTCAATGCTATTCCATAAAGTAGTTCTATCTTTTAATGCTATGGGGACATTCTCCGGCAAGAAGATTTCTGAATGTAAAAGTCCTTTTTTATTATGATAGTCATGAACTTCTCCGTCCCATTCATTTTTGATTTTCTCACAAGAGATATATGCTGCACTTGCAACTGCCGATTTACTTTTTCCTCTGCTTATCATGGAAATATTAAAGTGAAATGTTTCTGCCATCTTCATAAGCTCCTTTCGTTTATTGTTTGTTTTCAGGTAAAGAAAAAAGCAGACAGGTTATTTTTTGTATCTTTTCCTATCTGCTTTATCCGTATATTTTTATTAAGTTTTGGATTTTCAAAGACTTGCTAAAATCCCTTAGATTTTCTAAGGGCGCAATTATACACCCTAAAGGGTGCTTTGCGTTCTGCGAAGCTTTTTGCCCTTGCAGGGAGCTTCTGAAAAAACTAAGTTTTTTTATTCTGTCTACTCGATGTCTGTTTTATCTTCCATATCTTTCCCATTTATCATTTCTTCATAGGCTTGTCTGTATTCTTCTGTGTGAGTAGAGATGTTTAACAGCTTTTCTATCTCCTCATTGGTAAATATTAGAGGATTTTTAATTACTCTTTCTACTATCAAGCCTCTTTGTATAAGCCTGTGATTTCTTCTTTTTCGTTCTTTTTCATTTGCAAGTTTTTCTAATTTCTTGCCTTGATTTTGTAATTGTTTCAGCTTTACATCGCACTTTTCTCTTTCTTCCTGAAGTTCAAAAATTTGTTCCTGTACTTCCTGTAATGTGTTTTCTTTCTTCATTTTTAATTCCTCCGTTTTGGTATCTGCTTGTTTCCATAAAGAAAGGTTAAGCACCTTTTTTTGACACTTAACCTTTCCAAGTTTTTAGATTTTATCTTCTAAAATTTTTTTCAGTTTTTCTAAAATCCTATCCCTCCTCCCACTGATTGCTTGATGTGTAACTTTCTCTCTTCTGCTGATTGACCTTAGACTTTCTTCTTTGTAGAAGATGGCTTCCATTAACTCTCTTTCTTCTTTTGTGAGAGTATTTAATGCTCTATGAAGTTCTTCAATTTGCATTTTTACTTCTACAATTTTTTCTAAGTCTATTTTTTCATCTATGATGTTATCTACAAAGTGTCCATCATGATCCAGTGCTGAAAATGGTATAACATTATGCTTCCAATCTTTTCTTTGGAGATACTTTTCATGCTCTGTTATCTTCCAATAGGCTTTGTAGACTTCTTCACTTACAGGTACGGCTTTTCCTTTGACATAAAGGAAATATTCTTTTTTGTCCATTGTGTAATCCTCCTTTTTATGCTCTCTGTTTTTGCTTTTTGAGAATAAAAAAAGGAGGACTTCTACACTTTGGTGTAAATAGTCCTCCGAAAAGAAATGAATCTATCTTTTCTTTAGATATATTTAGTTGCTTGAGATAATAAGAAACTATAAGGCAAGAAGAATTTTTTGTTATTTCTTTCTTCTATATGAAAAGTCTTTTTCATCTTACTCCCCCGTTTCTTACATCTATCTAATATTCATATATCAAACCTTTCTAAACTACCCATTCTTCAGATTGTTTTCTGATTTCAATAAAATCCTTATATATTCCATGTTTAGATACAAGTTCACTATGTGTTCCTACTTGTTTTATAACACCGTCTTTTAAAACAACTATCTGATCTGCATTTTTTACAGTAGAAAGCTTGTGTGCAATTACAATAACAGTTTTGCCTTTTAATAAGTTTTTCAAAGCAATCAATAATTCTTTTTCATTTTCTGGATCTACGCTCGAAGTTGCCTCATCAAGAACTACAAACCTACTCGGTTTTAACATGGCTCTTGCAATAGAAATTCGTTGACGCTCACCACCCGATAGATTTGAACCCCCTTCTTGCAAAACCGTTTCATAAGCTTGTGGCAATTTCATAATAAAATCATGGCACTGAGCTTTTTTGGCAATATCTATCATTTCTTCATCTGTTGCATTTGGATTACCAAACTTAATATTGTTTTTTATGGTATCATCAAAAAGATACACGTCTTGAAAAACAAAGCTAAAATTTGAAAGCAATTCATCATACTTGTACTGTTTAATATTTAGATTTCCAACTTTTACTTCGCCAGAATTTACATCCCAAAACCTCGCCATTAAATTGCAAAGTGTTGTTTTACCACTTCCTGAAAATCCAACAAGAGCAGTTGTTTTTCCATCTGGAACAAGCATACTTAGATTATTGAAAAGATTTTCTTTTCCATAAGAAAATGAAATATTGTTCATTGATATTTCTGCTTTATCTACTTCTGTCATTTCACCTTCTTCAATTACAGGTAAATTTCTTAAATTTATAACAGTATTAAGATTTCGTACAGCAACACCCTTAATACTCTGCATACTTCCTGCTAATTCAAATCCAGAAAAAACAACAAAACTCATAACAATTAATATAATAGCTTTAGTAACTTCAATATCCCCTGATAAATATCTTATGATAGAACTAAAAATTATCACACAAATACCAAGTTTAAATACTAACAAGAATAAAAACTGTGTTGGAACTAAAATTTTTTCTACAGCAAGGAAGCCTTTGCGACTTTTTGTAATACTTTCGTTTAGTTCCTTGACTGTATTTTGATCTTTTCCAAATGCTTTAGTTATTCCTATCCCATTTACATACTCAAGCATTTTTTCACTTAAATCCAATTTAAGTCCTAACAATCTCTCTGTTAGTTGATCTGTGCTTTTTTGTGTGAATAAGTTTACTAAGGTTCCAACAATCAAAGTCAACAATATAATTATAGCTGTTGCAAAATCATAAGGTAGTATGAAAATAACCATAATTAGTGTCTGTATTGTACCTACAAGCATTTGCTCAATAATAAAAACTCCTATTGTTTCAAGTTCACCTATAACAGTTGACAATGCTCCTGCTATATTCCCTAAAGAATTTGTGCTGAAATATCCCATGTTTACATTTTTTAAACGATCACCAATATATAATCTATTTTCTGCTCCTAAATTGTACGAAGCAATATATTTGTTTTTATCAGCCAGATATCCAAATATAATTTTTCCCACCACACTTATAGCTGCAATAATAAAAACAATATACACATCTTTCATTAAAATGCTTTGGTTCGTGAATATATTTTCACAAATTTTGGTCAAACATAATAGAATTGCACCTAAAGAAACTCCTTCAAATACTCCCTTAAATACATCAAAAATAAGCATTTTTGTTATTTTATTTGAATATGACCCTGACACCTCATATAAAGTTTTTATCAATTCTCTCACTTTATATCACCTCGATTTCTTTAGATTCTGTATATACATCCCACATTTTTTTGTATCTCCCATTTAACTCGAGTAATTGTTTATGAGTGCCTTCTTCAATTACTTCTCCATTATCCACCACAATTATTTTATTTGCATTTACAATTGTAGATAACCTGTGAGCTACCATAATCACTGTTTTATCTTTAATTAACTTATCAATAGACTGTTGAATAACTGATTCATTGTCAGGATCAGAATATGCTGTTGCTTCATCAAGTAGTACAATAGGACTATTCTTTAAAAAACACCTAGCTATTGCAATTCTTTGCTTTTCTCCTCCAGAAAGATTTGCTCCTCCCTTTCCTACAATAGTTTCATATCCATTTGGTAGGCTCTTTATAAAATTATAGCAACTCGCTTTTTCACAAGCCTCTTTAATTTCATCCATACTCGCATCTTCCTTCGCCATCTTTAAATTTTCTAATATTGTTTTATTAAAAAGAAAGTTTTCTTGCGACACATAGCTAACAAGCTCCATATTCTGTTTTAAAGGCAATTCGTTCAAATTTGTTTTTCCAATTAAAATTTCTCCATTAGAAACATTCCAAAATCCTGCGATTAGTTTTGTAATAGTAGACTTTCCACTACCTGAATTTCCAACGATTGCAGTCAACTCATTTTCATTTGCTTTAAACGAAATATTATTTAATACATTCTTTGACTCTTCATATGCAAATGTAACATCTTTAAACTCTACATCATAAGATTTTATATCTCTTACTTCTTCTCCTCTTTTTAAGTTAGGAATTTCCATTATTTTTTTTATTTCTTCAAATACAACTTTTATATTTGCTATTGTTTCCATATGACTCATAGCTTTTATTAATGGTTTATATGAAGCATATGATAGCAATATACACATGATAAGAGTCCCTACTTCAACACTACCCTTCATAAAGAAATACAAGGAAGCTGGTAAAACGAATACCATAGTTGACGGGATAGTTTCCATAGTTGCTGTCATTGAAAAACAAACACTCAAATACCAATCAAGCATTGCGTTCTTATTCTCTTCAACAGTCTTTCTAAATTTCCCAAATGATGATGCTGATTTATTAAATGCTTTTATAACTTTAATACCATTTACATATTCAACCATTGTCGTATTCATAGCTTTAGCTGCTTCTTGGTATCTTTTAGATTTTTCTTCATAACCTCGCATCATTAACATTGAAAACAATAATCCCAATGGAATTGTAAGTAAATTCGCAATTCCTATTCTCCAGTCCATTATAAAAATTGTTATGACCAATACTATAGGAATGAATATATTAGCAATAACTTCAGGAATCACATGAGCAATCGGTTTTTCCATTTTATCAAGTGTTTCCACCATAAATTGAGACCACTGTCCGCTGCTTTTTCTTTCAACTTCTCCCATAGAAATTTTACTTAATTTGTCAGCTAATAACTTTCTTTTATCTTCAATAATCCTGTAGGCAAGATTATGAGAAATAATAGTAGATATTTCATGAAATAATATACTTGCTAAAAATCCCAAAAATACAGCAAAAATATATGGATAATAATTATTTAAATTTGTATTTTTTGCAACCAAGTTATTAATAATGGCTGCTACAGAAAAATAAGGTATTACACCAAATCCTACTCCTATTATCGCAATGAATACAGCTGCGAAAATCTTGCTTTTATGTCCCTTTAAGATATCCATCTTTTACCTTCTTTCATAAAATCTTTTTATTCTGCCATCGCAAATTTCCAATAATTTATTACATGTACTATCAATCAATTCATTATCATGCGTAACAATAAATATAATTTTATTATTTGAAAATTCTTTAATGACTTTGCTTATTTCGAGCATATTTGTATAATCAAGTCCACTCGTTGGTTCGTCCAAAATAATAATTTCTCTATCCATTAACATCCCCAATGCTACAGAAAGTCTCTGCATTTGACCTCCTGATAAGCACATAGGATGACGATTTTCTAATTTTTTAAGATCTAATTTTTCTAGAATATTATCTATTTGCTTTTCATCTATTTTAGAATCAAATAAACTAAATTCATCTCTTACAGATTCAGAAAAAAACTGATGAATTACATCTTGCATAACCATATAACAAAGTTTTCTTCGTTTTTTATATTTTATGGGACTTCCTTTATAGCTTATCTCCCCTTCGTTTTCTTTCAACAGTCCACATAAAATTCTCATTAATGTTGTTTTCCCTTGACCATTTTTACCTGTTATTGCAATAATATCTCCCTTGTTTCCGGAAATATTTATCTTATCTAAAATTTTTTGTTTCTTATTTTCATATTCTAAATTTGAAACTACAAAGTCATCAGATTCACAAAATGTGACAGGATTTGCAAAATCATCATTTTTCTTTCTTACAAAAGTTCTAAGTCCCAGTTTCTTTCGTGATTCGTCAGTAATTGAAGAAAATTCCACATTTG
Organism: Peptoniphilaceae bacterium; assembly: GCA_902363535.1. GTDB lineage: Bacteria > Bacillota > Clostridia > Tissierellales > Peptoniphilaceae > Aedoeadaptatus > Aedoeadaptatus acetigenes. Next base: position 2,985 of record CABJAE010000024.1, on the reverse strand, counting down.
AAAAAACATATTCTATTTTTCCGTCTTGTAAATAAATAGCTCTATCAATTAAATCCATTAAATAATAGAGTCTATGTTCAGAAATAATAATTGTCTTACCCTGAGCTTTAAGATTTATAAGCATCTCTCTTATTCTTTCAATGCCATACTCATCAATATTTGCAGAGGGTTCATCAAACACATATACATCTGGATTGGTAGCATAAATAGATGCAATAGCAAGTAATTGCTTTTCTCCACCTGACATCATAAAAACATTTCTGTTTTTTAATCTTTCAATTCCCAAATCACGTACCACTTTAAAAACTTGTCTTTTTATTTTATCAGGGTTTTCACCTAAATTTTCTAATCCAAATGTTAGTTCACTATCTGAATCTAAATTAAAAAACTGTGTTTTGGGGTTTTGAAAAATTGTTCCCACTTTTTCAGAAATTTCATATATCTTCATTTGTTTTGTGTTTATCCCATTTATAAAAATATTTCCTAATAAATTTCCCTCTAAAAAATGAGGAATCAATCCATTGATTAATTTTGTTATAGTTGTTTTCCCAGAACCAGATTTTCCGCATAATAAGATAACTTCTCCTTGATTAATCTTTATTGAAATTTTCTTTAACTGTTCTTCTAAGCTTCTCTTATAGGAATATGAAGCTTCATTTATATTAATCATGTTTCGTACCTCTTATAAAAATAACTTGAACTTTAAATTAAAGAACATCAGAATGCATAATAGAATAATTATTAGATCCCAAATGTTAAATCCTGCATCATCCATAAAAGTCTTTCTTGCAGGATTTTCTATCCCTCTTACTGTAATAGCCTGAGCTAATTCATCTGCGGTATTAGAAGCTGTAACTATTAATGATATTAGTCCTAATTGTATCTTTTTAAATCCAGTCACGCCTCTTATTTTTATTGCATCTGAGATTAATATTTTTTCTTCTCTTAAAGATGGAAAATATCTGATGCCTATTGCTAGAGAAATAATTAGGCTTTTTGGAAAATGCATCATTTTTAAGGCATACATAATATTTCGTATAGGATTAGTTTTTACAAGAATTTGACCAACTAAAAAAATCGGTATTAACTTAGGAGCATGAATCACCAATAATCCAAAATGTGCTGATATGACATCTGGTAGAATCGGCAAAACAAAATATTTCAATCCCTGTAATAATACAAACATAGATAATGCCTTTAAAGATATTTTAACAAGTCCCATAAATAACGCTATAATAGCAACAATTAAAAGAATAAAAAAATCTAATTTTAAGCTATTATTTGCAAAGCTAATAATACTAACTGAAATCAAAAAAATGATTTCAGTTAGTGGATTTAGCTTTATAATGCCTCTTACAATACCCTCCATTTACATAATTCCAGCTTTCTCAAAACGTTTTTTGAACATTGCTTTACCTATATATGCACCAATGACTCCTCCAATAAATGCAGTAATGATCATCCCGATAAGTGTTGGAATTGAAATTAAAGTTTGTAATTTATTTACATATTCTGGACTCATTCCCATTTTAATAATAGACTTCATATAAGATTCTTGGAACAACCACATAGGCAATGGTGAGCCAATCAACCCAATGCAAATCAATCCTGAAGATACTATTACGCTTTTTTGACTTTTATATCCCAAAATTTTTCTAGTAATTTCTGCTAAAACCCCTGCAATAACGCAAGTTATGACAATTGTAAAAGTGCATTCTCCTATAGCAAAATATATAATCCCTGTAATTGCTATCAAAAGTAAAGCCGTTCCTGGTTTTGGCACCTTAGAGACCAACAACATGTAAATAAAATTACATATTATGCCTGTCATTGCTGGCCATAATAACCAAAGTATCGGAGAAAACACAGGAATAAACATTACCGCCATGGATAACGCCATATAAATCACTGAAAAAATGCCGATGTTAACTAAATCTTTTGTTTTTAATTTTGATTCATTCATTTGAATACCTCCATTTAAATTTTTATATTTATTTACCAGTTACAATATGATTGATTCAAAATAATCTTTGCTGGTAAATTTTTCTTATTTTTGTTTACTTTCCATAAAACGCAGAAAATCGGGATTAACCCGATTTCAAAATTTATTATTTTTTAATTTTATATTATGTTTTCATTTAATAATCCTCCTCCAACCAAAATTCATTGCTGCCTCCATCATATCGATAAAATTTAAGGCTTCATTATATGGATACCTATGTGTGATTACCTCAAATAAAGGCGTACATGCCATTGTATAAAGAACATGAAGTTCATCATCATTCAAATCATTTACTTCTATTTTTTTTTCTTTAAGAACCTCGATCAATTTCTTAGCACCCTGCACTTCAAGATTCACTAAATCATGACGAATTGATTCAAATTCCGTACCCTGAGAACAGTTAAACAGAAGATTAACTATAGGATCGTTTTGGTAAATAAATTCCAATAATTCCCTATTACTATCATCAGATTTTTCTCCAAAAACTTGTAAACCATTTACTTTAATTTCTTCAATCGCTTGATTTGTCAATTCTTTACTTCTTCTGTATAAGTGATTAAGTATAGGATTTACAAGTACCTTAAAAATATCTTCTTTAGATTTAAAATGCTTATATATTGCACCAGGTGTAATTCCTGCATTTTTAGCAATAGTGCGAATAGAAGCCTCTTCGAATCCATGCTCTGTAAACTCGCTTTTTGCACTTTTTAATATTTTCTCTATTGTAACATCTTTGTCTCTCAGTAAGTTTCACCTCCCAAATTAAGATAACACCGTTTACTATATTTTAGCATAATCTAACCTCAAAGTCAATCCACAATATTCTACTGAAAATCTCTTGCCTTTACTGAAAATCTCTTGCCGGTATCCCCTCTCTTTTCAAAACCTTTAATTTCTCTTGTTTCTTCTGCTCCCTTCTTGCCTTATATTTATCCTCATACTCTTTCTGTTTTCCGCTTGCTTTTCGTTTCAGGTAATTTTGA
>CABJAE010000023.1 GCA_902363535.1 Peptoniphilaceae bacterium | reverse complement strand
GGAACGCACAACAAGATCAAGACCGTGAAGCGCGTCGCTTTTGGGATGCGTAACTTTCATCATTTCCGAACCAAACTGCTTTTCGTCTGTTCAAAAGACCGGTGATGAATGGCTTTTAGGAAAACAAAAAGGAGCCTAGTTTTCACTAGACTCCCCAATGGTTGACATAGAACCTAAAAAAAGCGACCTTTCGCGGAATGCCGCGGAGGTCGCTTTTTCTATGCACGTAACTTATTTAAGTTTGAATAAGTGGTGAACTTTCTTGCCTTTTCGGACGTGGACGCCTTTTTTTAGCGCATCCAACGTGATGATCGCATCGTGGGATTCGACTTTTTCGTCGTCTACGGACACGCCGCCTTGTTTAATCAGCCGGCGTCCTTCGCTGGTGGAGGCGATGAGATCGCCTTTTTGCATAAGTTCAACGATAGTAATGCCGTCTTTCACCTCGTCTTCGGAAAGTTCCGTGGTGGGCATGTGTTCCGTGTCGCCACTGCCGCCGAAGAGGACGCGGGATGCTTCCAGGGCCTTGTCGGCTTCTTCCTTGCCGTGAACTTCATTGGTGATTTCCCAAGCCAAGCGTTCCTTGGCCACATTCAGTTCTTGGCCTTCCAATTTTGCGTATTCGGCGATTTCTTCGTCGCTGACGTCGGTTAAGAGCTTCAGGAACTTCACGACGTCGCGGTCGTCGCAGTTACGCAGGTATTGGAACATTTCGTGGGGCGGCGTCTTGTTGGGATCCAAGAAAATGGCGCCCTTCATGGACTTGCCCATCTTTTGGCCGTCGGCGGTGGAGAGGAGTTTGAAGGTCATGGAGTAGACCTTGCCGTCGTCCAGCTTGCGAACCAAGTCGTAGCCGCCGAGCATGTTGCTCCATTGGTCGGAGCCGCCTAATTGCAATTGGCAATTGTATTTCCTGTAAAGAATTAAGAAGTCGTAGGACTGCATGAGCATGTAACCCATTTCAAAGAAAGTCAGCCCTTGTTCCAAGCGGTTGGCGTAGGCGTCCAGCTTCAGCATGTGGTTTACGGAAAAATGCACGCCGATGTTGCGCATGAAATCCAGGTAACCGAGATCCAAAAGCCAGTCCGCATTGTTGGCCACAATGGCCTTGCCGTCGGAGTAGTCGATAAAGTGGGACAGTTGACGCTTGAAGCAGTCGATGTTGTGGTCGATGTCTTCTTTCGTCAGCATTTTGCGCATATCGCTACGGCCGGAGGGATCGCCGATTAACGTGGTTCCGCCGCCGAACAGGGTAATGGGCACGTGACCGGCCCGTTGGAAATGTTGAAGAACTTTTACCTGAAGGTAGTGACCTAAAGTAAGGGAATCGGCGGTGGCGTCGAAGCCGATGTAAAATGTGATCGGTCCTTCGGCCAAGCGTTCACGCAATTCGTCGGGGAATGTTACCTGGTCAATGTAACCTCTTCTTTCAAGTAGATCAAATACGTTCTCAGTCATGATGCCTCCTTTTTAAGCACAAAAAAAGCTCCTGCGAAAGGGCGTCTTCCAACGCGGTACCACCTTTCTTCGCAAAAAGCCTCGAAAAAATTATCATACTCCGGCGTTGTAATTTTGGGGACGCCATCATCGTATCTATGAATTTGTTCTCCATTATAGGGTCGTATGAAAACTTTGTCAAGTAAAAATCGTTTTTTTCTGCTGAAATTGTGTTATGATGAAAAAGAGGTGACATATGATTGGCGTGGATTTGGTTTACATACCGCGAGTAAAAGAAATAATGAACAGGCGAGGGGAGGATTTCCTCGAAAGAGTGTTTTCCCCTGAGGAACGGGCGAATCTAAACTTGCGCCCGGAAACCGTGGCCGGCCGCTTTGCCGCAAAAGAGGCCATGGCCAAGGCTCTGGGCGTGGGCCTGTTTAAAGCGGGATTTAAAAATTTAATCGTGACACAAGATGCGCGCGGTGCCCTTTGCGGCCGCTACAAAAATGACACCTTCGATCTGTCCCTCTCCCACGAAAGAGACTACGCCGTCGCCGTGGCCCGCCTGCGAGAAAGCAGCGTGCTTTCCGTATCGAACGAGGCGGCGAATCTGCTCCCGCTCGTGGATGAAAAAGACCACAAAGGCGCCCGGGGAAAAGCGGCCATCGTCGGCGGAAGCGCGGGCATGTTCGGCTCCGTGGATCTTTCTTCCTCGGCGGCCTTAAGGGCCGGTTGCGGTCTGAGCTACGCCTACGTTCCCGACGCTGTGTTTAATGACTTTTCCCTGCGCATGCGGGAAGTGATTGTAAAAAAACAGAGCGCTTTAGATGAGGTAAGGGACGTGGACGCTGTGGGAATCGGGCCCGGCATGGGCCGCGACAGGCGGGCGCGGGACGTATTTTTAAAAATATATGCCCTCGACCTTCCCATGGTGGTGGACGCCGACGGCTTGTATCATTTGGCGGAGGCGAAGCCCGAAAGTGCGGGACCGAAAATTTACACGCCCCACGCCGGGGAAATGGCCCGCCTCATCGGTCGGGATGCGGACTGGGTAAATGCCCACCGGGATGATGCCGTGGACGAATGCCTGGCCCTCTACGGTGGCGTCGTGGTCTTAAAGGGCCATGGCACAATCGTTGCCTCGAAAGACGACCGCGTCGTTAACGAAACGGGAAATGCCGGCATGGCCACGGCGGGCTCCGGCGACGTCTTAACCGGTATTATAACGGCGTTTTTAGCCCAGGGGCTGGATTGTTTTCAAGCGGCGCGCCTCGGGGTATATATGCATGGACTGGCAGGAGACTTCGCCGCCTTACATAAAAGCAAGTGGGGGTTGATCGCTTCGGATTTAATTGAGTATTTGCCCGAAGCCTTTCTCCGCCTCGAGGCCGCGAGGGATCTGTCAGAAATAGAAAGGTTGTGATCTATGGTTATTAAGAGAGGCGATGTGTTTTATGCCGATCTGAGCCCGGTCATCGGTTCGGAGCAGGGCGGCGTAAGGCCCGTGGTCATTATTCAAAATGACGTGGGCAACAAGTACTCGCCTACGACGATCGTGGCGGCGATCACATCGCAAATGAACAAGACGAAATTGCCTACCCACGTGAAGGTGAAGGCGGCGAACAATGATTTGCCGAAAAATTCCGTGATTCTTTTGGAACAGGTGCGAACCATTGACAAAAAGCGCCTCAGGGAAAAGATCGGCAAGTTCAGCACGAAAATTATGGACGACGTGGACGAAGCGTTAAAAATCAGCATCGGTCTGTAATACATAGACGAGCGCGGGCAAGCCCCGCGCTTTTGTCGTTTTCGTTGGTCTCGTCGGCGGATTGTTGTATAATAGATAGGATGAAATATAACACAGAAAGGATGAGATTGTGAAACGCAATTGGAAAAAAATAAGCGCGGCCTGTGCCCTGGGACTTTTATTAATGGGCGCGGCGGTTCCCGCTTTTGCCAAAGACGACGATCCCTTGGTTTCATTAAGTTATTTAAACCAAAGGCTTGAAGCCATACAGAACAATCAAAATCAAAAATCGGCGGCCCCTTCCGGTGCGCAGACCTTGGAAGTGGTGGAATTAAAGGCCGGCGATAAAATCATCGCGGCCCAAGGCGCGGAAATGATCACGAGAAGCGGGCGGGTGGAAACCATCGCCCAAGAACTCGGCGGCCTCAGCGATATCACCGCAGGCGTCGACTTAAAACAAGGGGAACGCGCGCCTCTGAATCACATGCTCATTGCGCCGAGAAGCGACGGTCGGGGCCTTAAAGCCTCCACCAATGCCATCGTCCTCATGCGGGGCAGCTACCGCGTCGTAAGAGGCATGTAGCGGAGATGACGATGAAAGTTCTTCATCTTATCAGCGGCGGCGACACCGGCGGGGCGAAGACGCATATTTACACTTTGCTGAAAGGCCTCGAAGCCCATCATCAGGTGAGCATGGTCTGTTTCTGCCCCGGGCCTTTTCTCGACGGCGCCTTGGATTTGGGCATTGATGCTCGTCTCGTGGAACAGAAAAACCGCTTCGACATGGGGGCACTGAAAGAAGTGGCCCGCATGATCGAGGAGGAAGGATTCGATTTAATCCACTGTCACGGCGCGCGGGCTAATTTTAACGCCCTGTATCTCAGAAAACGCGTGGACGTGCCCATGGTCACCACTTTGCACAGCGACTATTTGCTGGATTTTAAAGACAATTTTATTAAGGACAAGGTCTTTACGCCCTTGAACAAATACGCCTTAAAGCGATTCGACAACTACATCGCCATTACGGAGCGCTTCAAGACAATGTTGGTGAGTCGGGGCTTTCCGGAAGAAGCCATCTTCGTCACCTACAACGGCATCGACATGAAAAAGCCGGAGATCGCCGTGGATAAAGACCGCTTTTTGGATCGCTACGGCTTGAAAAAATATTCAGACCGCATGCTCTTTGTCATCGCCGCCCGTTTGGACTTAGTGAAAGATCACATGACCCTTTTGCGAGCTGTGGCTCTGAATAAAGAGGCTTTTAAAGGCGCTCACGTATTAATCGCCGGCAGGGGGCCGGAGCGGGAAAAGCTCATGGCCTATGTGAAAGAAGAAGGCCTGGAGGATGCGGTCTCTTTCTTAGGTCAAGTATCCGATCCTTTCAGCCTCTATGAAGCCGGTGATGTGAACATGCTCACCTCCGTATCGGAATCTTTCCCCTACGCCCTTTTGGAAGGAGCCAAGGCCAAGATTCCCTTTATCGCCACGGATGTGGGCGGCATCGGAGAAATGGCCGGGGACTATGGCATGCTCTTTCAGCCGAAAGATACCGAGGGCCTTTCCCGAAACATGCTCTATGCCTTAAATCACCCCGACGAAATGAAAGCGCGGGGCGAGGGCCTGTATCAATACGTAAACGAACATTTCAGTCAGGAAGCCATGGCCGAAAGCCATTCGGAAATCTATAAAAAAATTCTTCAAAGGAGCCAACATGATCGATAAAAAAGGAAAACTCTTCGGCAAGATCAATGTCATCGACTGCCTGTTCTTGCTCATACTCATCGTCGCCATCGTCGGCGGCGTCTCTCGCTTTAAAGATTCGTCCATTGCCGTGGAAAGCACGTCCAAGGGAAAAATGACCTTCCTCGTGGACAATGTGCGCACGCCCACGGTAGAAAACATCACCGAAGGTCAGGATCTTTACAGCTACGACAAAGGTATTTTCATGGGTAAAATCACCGGAAAAACTGTGCGTCCCTATGAAGATGCCGTGGAATATGAAGGGCAGTGGGTGAACGCGCCGGTGCCGGAAAAATATTCCGTCTACCTGGACGTGAATGTAGATATTAAGGAATCGGACAAGTCTTACGTCGTCGGCGGCGAAGAAATTCGCGTGGGCAACGAGTACCGCGTCAAGACCAAGACCTCCGCATTTACGGGCATTTGCGTAGGCATTACTAAAGACGGGAAGTAATTATGATTCAATCCAGTGTACTGATTCAAGGATTACTTACCGCCGTGCGGGCATTGGAGAATTGGTATAAACACAGTTTCCTTCACGGTTTTTTTGCGGCCGTGGGCGGCGCGATAAAAAGACAGTGGCGGGCATCCGCGACGCGAAACATGCTGGACGGGGCCGAAGCCGCCTTCGCCGGCACCTTGTTTTTTCGCATCCTTCGGTTTTTTTACCGCCTGTTCAATACCATCGCCCACTGGGTGCGCATTCGCCTGACGGGCGCCGTGTCCGCCTCCGTGGGCTTTGACATCGCGGACAGCTACCGCGCCTGGGATTCGGCCCTTAAAACCACGGGCATGATCAGCATGGGCTTCGGCTTAAGCGTGTTGATTCTCTCCTTACTGCACCGCAGCCTTTGGGGCATTTCGGGACTTTTCTTTCTTCTCGCAGGCCTTTTTATGTACAGAATCGCAGAGGGCATCGATGAAATCGCCAAAAGCTCCTATGCTTTGAAGGGATTTCGGCATCTGTGGCGTCTGCTTTTACACGACAAGGAGGTGGCGTCGTGGAAACGCGCGTAAAAATCAATCCCCTCCTCTTGCTCGCTCTGGGCTTTGTCATCGGCGGCGTGGGCCTGAGCATTAAGATTCCCTTCGTGGTCTTGCTCTTTGCGGGCCTGATCGGGCTCATGGTCTTTTTTGAAAACCCCATGGTCTGTCTCATCGCTACCACCTTCGGCTACGTGTTTTTGCCGGATCTCTTGGTTCTCATGCTCCTATACGGCACCTTTGGCCTGTATCTGTTCAGAAAATTCTTTAAAAAAGACGATCCCCTCATCGTGGCCGGTCACGAAGTGGTGCCCTACATGTACTTTCTCCTGATGGTGATTCAGACGGCCACTTCCGTCTACCTGATGGGTTCTTTGCGGGATTTGGCCATTCACACGGCGGGCTTTCTGTACTTGATCTTTTTGATTAACGAAGTAAAGACCACAGAACAGCTCCACGGCGTCATCGTCGCCGTGGTTTGCGCGGCGACGCTACTGGCCCTGGTGGGCATTTACCAATACGTCGTCGGCGTGGACATTAAGAAGGAGTGGGTGGACACCAGCTCCAACGGCGCCATTCGCGCCCGGGCCTACTCGGTCTTCGGCAATCCGAATATTTTCGCCGAGTACCTGGTCATGACCATCCCCCTTTGCGTGGGCCTGTTTTGGTCCACGAAGCGGGACGGCGTGCGGATCTTCTTCTTGCTCCTCTTCGCCGTGCAGGTCTTGTCTTTATTTATGACCATGTCTCGCGGCGGCTGGCTGGGCCTCGCCGTGGCGGCCTTTGTCTTCATATGCCTCGTGCGAAAAGAGCTCTTGCTCTTGGCCATCCCTCTTATGGGGGCGGCAGTGTTTGTGGTACCGGAAAGCATCGTCAATCGCTTTATGACGATTTTTAATTTTGCCGACTCGTCCACCTCCTATCGCTTCAAAATTTGGGAGATTACCGAGGCGGTGATCCGCGATCACTTCATCGTCGGCCTGGGCCTGGGCCACTTGCCCTTTAAAATGGTCTTCGAGCAATACATTCGCACCATGCCCATTTACCACGCCCACAATACTTTTTTGCAGGTCTTTGCGGAAATGGGTCTGATCGGATTTATCCTGTTCATTATCTTTATGGTGAGCATTTTCGTTAATTTGGCCCGCTACCCCTTAAAGAGCGAAGACAGATACGTGAAAATCATGGGAGCGGCCCTTTGCGCCTCCTTTGCCGGTATGCTTTTTCACGGCATGTTTGAAAACATCTTCTACATGACCAAGATCACCACCACCTTCTGGCTCCTGTTGGCCATTTCCTTCGCTCTGGTACGTATTTGTAAAAGACATCTCTCCGCGGAACAAGGGGAGAAAAGGATGGAATGTTATGGGAAAGAAAGTTTTATTTAGCGGCTATTACGGCTTCGATAACAGCGGCGACGACGCGATTTTACACGCCATCGTAGCGGACATCAGAGCCTGTGATCCAACCGTACAACTAAATGTTCTCTCCTACGATCCGCCGAGAACCCGCCGGCTCTACGGCGTGAACGCAACCCAGCGCTTTCACTACAAATCCGTGAAGAAGGCCCTGATGGGGACGGATCTCTTGATCAGCGGGGGCGGGTCCCTCCTCCAGGACGAGACTTCTTCCAGGAGTTTGTATTACTACCTGGGCGTCATGGCCCTGGCCAAGCGCATGGGCAAAAAGATCTACGTCTACGCCAACGGCGTCGGGCCCATTCACAAATCCCTGAACCGAAGATTGACGGCGCGCATTTTAAACAAGGTGGATTACATTACCCTGAGAGACGCGGACAGCGCCAAGGTCCTTGAAGAGATCGGCGTGAAGGTGCCGCCGGTGGAAGTCACCGCCGATCCCGTCTACGGCATCGAAGGCATCAGCAGGGAAGCGGCGAGAGCGATCCTCAGGGAAGAGCGCATCGACCCGGACAAGCAATTTCTGGCTATCGCCGTGCGTCAGTGGAAAAAGGCCCCGGCACTGGCGTCGAAAATCGCCTACGTCGCCGACCGCGCCCACGAAGAATTGGGCCTCGAAATACTATTTACGCCTCTGCACTATCCGGAAGACAAACATTTCGCCGAGGGGATTAAGGCGAAAATGGTGCACAAGAACCACTGCCACGTCCTAAGCGGCAATTACGGCGTGGAAGAAATGGAAGGGATCATCGGCCTGTGCGATCTGTTAATCGGCATGCGCCTCCACGCCTTGATCTATGCCGTCACGTCGAAAACGCCGGCGGTGGGCATCGTCTACGATCCCAAGGTAAAGGCTCAACTGGAATCTCTCTCCATCGACGCCGACATTCAGGCCGAGGGCATGGATGAGAAAAAGCTCCTAAATGCCGTGGTGGCCATGTACCGCAAGCGGAACGAGGAGCGGGTGCGCCTGGAAGCCCAGCACCGGGTGCTCTTGGAAAAAAGCAGGAGGAATGTGAAGCATGTCTTCGACCTTTTACAATCCTAAGGACAAGATCAAAATCTTTAACACCGTGGTGGATCCCGTGAGCGAAAAAGAGAGTCGCGAGATCTTATCCGGTTTTCTGGACGAAGGCGGCTTTCACTGGATCTTTACGCCCAACACGGAAATCGTCATGGCCTTAAGAGACGACGCCGAAAAAGCGGCGGTAATGAATGAGGCGGATCTCGTGGTGCCCGACGGCATCGGTCTTATCATCGGCTCGAAAATGGGGGGCCATCCTTTGGAGGAGCGCGTCACCGGCTACGATTTGTCCATTTACCTTTTGGAGCTGGCCAAAGAGAAAAACGAGCGGATTTTCTTTTTAGGCGGCGAGCCCAATGTGGCGGCGGAAGCGAAAAAACGGGTAGAAGAGAAGTACGGGCCCATTGTCGCGGCAGAGCACCACGGGTATTTTAAAGGTGCGCACCGCGGCTACGAAAATTCCGAAGAAGAGGCGGCAGTGATCCGCGCAATCAACGAAAGCGGCGCGTCGATTCTCTTCGTGGGACTGGGCTTTCCTAAACAGGAACAGTTTATTTTGAACAATCGAGACAAGCTCGAAAACATCGTCGTGGCCATCGGAAACGGCGGCGTCTTGGATGTGCTTGCGGGAAAAGCCAAGAGGGCGCCGGATATTTTCATTCGGCTCCACCTGGAATGGTTTTATCGCCTGTTAAAAAATCCTTCCCGCATCGGGCGGCAAATGGCCATTCCGAAATTCTTATGGACCATAGCAAGAAACAAAAAGGCGGTCACCGTCGTAAAAGAAAACAGAGGAGGATCTCATGAATCATAACGAACAGTTCGCGGTCAATACCTTGCGGGCACTTTCCATCGACCAAATCGATGCAGCCAATTCCGGTCACCCGGGCCTGCCCTTAGGCGCGGCGCCTATGGCTTGGGCCTTGTGGGCCAATACGTTGAATTTCGATCCCGAGGATCACCTGTGGCCCAATCGCGACCGCTTTATTTTAAGCGCCGGCCACGGCAGCGCCCTCTTGTATTCTTTGTTCCACCTTTTCGGTTTGGGTCTGGACGCGGATGATTTAAAGAATTTCCGTCAACTGGATTCGAAGACTCCGGGCCATCCGGAATACGGCCACACTGCCGGCGTGGAAACCACCACCGGCCCCTTAGGCGCCGGGATCTCTACCGCCGTGGGCTTTGCCATGGCGGAAACTCGCCTCGCCGCCATCTACAATGAGCCGGGTTACGACTTTATCGACCACTATACTTACGTCCTCTGCGGCGACGGCGACTTAATGGAAGGCGTGAGCAACGAAGCCTCCTCCATCGCCGGGACCCTGGAGCTGGGCAAGCTGATCGTTCTCTACGACTCCAACAACATTACCATCGAGGGAAACACGGAACTGTCCTTTAAAGAAGACATCGCCGCCCGCTACCGCGCCTTAGGCTGGCAAGTGCTCACCGTGGAAGACGGCACGGACATCGAGGCCATTACCCGGGCCGTGGAATCGGCAAAACAGGAAAAGATCAAACCCACATTGATCGAAATTAAAACCGCCATTGGCTACGGTTCGCCCCTGGAAGGCTCCGCCGGCGTTCACGGCTCTCCCCTCGGCGAAGAAAAAAATCAAGCCACCCGCGAAAAATTAGGTTACGACGTGGCACCCTTTGCCGTGGCAGACGAAGTGAAGGCCTTAGTCGACGAAAAGCTGGAAGAAAAGCGCAAGGTCTACGACGCCTGGAAGGAATTGGAAGAAAAATACAAAGAAGCCTTCCCGCAAAAATACGACGCCTTCCTGGCAAGCTACGACACGAAGAAACAGGATCTCTCCTTTATGGACGAAGATGCTTACTGGGCGCCCGTTGAAAAAGACATGGCGACGCGGGCAAGCTCCCACGAAGTCCTGCAACGGGTCGCCGCCGGCATGGGCAATCTCTTCGGCGGAAGCGCCGACTTGGGCCCCTCCAACAAGAGCGACATGAAGGGCGAGGGCCAATACAGCGTGGACAATCGTCCGGGCGGAAACATTAATTTCGGCGTCAGAGAACACGCCATGGGTGCCATCGTGAACGGCATCTATCTCCACGGCGGCTTCCGATCCTACGGCGCCACCTTCCTGGTCTTCAGCGACTATCTGAAGCCCCAACTGCGTCTCGCCGCCCTCATGGGCATTCCAACGGCCTATATCTTCACCCACGACAGCATCGGCGTCGGCGAAGACGGCCCCACCCATCAACCCATCGAGCATCTGGCCATGCTTCGTTCCATTCCCAATATGATCACCTTCCGTCCGGCGGATTCCACGGAAGTGGCCGCCGCCTGGTACGTGGCCATGCACAGCGAATCCAAACCCGTGAGCATGATCTACACCCGTCAAACCCTGCCGGAGCTTGAAGGCTCTTCCAAGGACGCACTGAAAGGCGGTTACGTGGTGAAAAAAGAAGCCAATGCGCTGGATCTCATCTTTATCGCCACGGGCAGCGAAGTGCACTTGGCTCTGGAAAGCGCCGAAGCCCTTGAAAAAGAAGGCCACGGCGTGCGAGTAGTCAGCATGCCTTCTCAAGAACTTTTCGACGAACAACCTGAGGAATACAAAGAAGCCGTGCTTCCCTCGGCAATGCGCAACCGAATTTCCGTGGAAGCGGCAACGACCATGGGCTGGTACAAATACATCGGTCTCGACGGTTTGGCCATCGGCATGCATTCCTTCGGCGCCTCGGGCAAGGCCTCGGAAGTATTTAAACGCTTCGGCTTAACCACAGAGACCGTGACGGAAGAAGCGAAGGCTTATTTAAAGAGCCGCAAGTAATGACGGCCCGAAGAAAAATTGCGGTTTTGCTCTTGGCCCTCGCGATGAGTTTGTGCGGCTGCACCGAAAAAAACGCCTACAAAGACGGCACCTACGAAGGGCGGGGAAAGGGCTACAACGAAAAGGAACCCATCGTCCTTCGCGTCGTCATCGAGGGCGGGCGCATGTCAGACATCGCCGTCATAAGCCATGGCGAGTCGACGGAGCAGGTGCCCCAGGCGGAAAGTGCCTTGGAAAAACTTCCCGGAGCCATGGCGCGGAAAAACACCGCCATGGTCGACGGCATTGCCGGTGCCACGGAAACATCGGCGGGTTTACGAGCCGCCGTCGCCGACGCCCTGCAAAAAGCCGGGCAATAAAAGAGGACCTCTGCATAAAGAGGTCCCAGAGTGATGACAAAGGGAGGGTGAATCAACCGATTCACCCTCCCTTTTTGTGTCTTAAAACCGCTTTAAGCCACTCAATTATAGTAAAATAGAGAAAAAAGGAGGCCGCCATGC
>CABJAE010000022.1 GCA_902363535.1 Peptoniphilaceae bacterium | reverse complement strand
ATTGACCAATCGGATAGCTACATTGAAGCGAAAATAGAAGAGATCAATCGTCGCCCGCGTAAATGTTTAAACTGGAAAACGCCTTATGAGGTTTACCATTCAGTAGAGTTGCACTTGACTTGACAATTCAAGACAAAAAACCTGCTATGAAATTTTTCCGCGAAAAAACCCGCCGGATTTCCGACGGGTTTTGCGGCTTGTGTTTCAAAAATTTACGCCGCGCCCTTTTCGCCCATGGCGCGATTCAGCACGGGATAGAGGATGTCCGCCAACAAGGCGCCGGCAATCCCCTGAATCAAATTGGGCACGAAGCTTGCGATAGCCGTGGGAAAATTATAAAGAATCAATCCTTCTGCCAGCAGATAGCCCACAGCCATGACCACGCCGCCTACCAAGCCGCAAAGCACAAAGCTCAGCCGCGTCTTTTCGTGCAAGAGCCCGGCCACGAAGCCTTCCAAGCCCTTTACCACCAGGGTAATGGGGGCGTAGTAGCCGTAGCCCGACAAGAGATCCGCCAGGGCCGAGCCGATGCCGCCGACGAGGCCGCCGGCCATCTTGCCCATTAAAAGGGCCGATGCGATCACCACCGTGTCCCCGACATTTAAATACCCCTTCGTGGCGGGAATGGGAATTTGAATCACCATGGTCGCCACCGTGGTTAGCGCCATAAACATGGCGATCATCGTCAACTTCTTCGTCGAAATACTTTTCATGTCTTCACTCCTTCGGGACCATTATAGACTAAAAAAAGAAAAACCATAAGTAGCAGGCCGAAAAACTGCCATGGTACCACTGAGCGAATACTTCTGCCGCCGCGCCTGCGGCTACGATAATGCCGATCCCGACAGAAAAAATAAATGCGCCGCCATTGGGGAGACGACACGAAGGGATTTCATGGCCTTTGTTATGGAGGAAGAAGTGAA
Organism: Peptoniphilaceae bacterium; assembly: GCA_902363535.1. Classification (GTDB taxonomy): domain Bacteria; phylum Bacillota; class Clostridia; order Tissierellales; family Peptoniphilaceae; genus Aedoeadaptatus; species Aedoeadaptatus acetigenes. The sequence goes on along the minus strand of CABJAE010000022.1, from coordinate 11,029 downwards.
GTGGCGAGGGCCCTCGTTCTCCGCGATTCTAGCCTTCCTTCGATTTCGCCGGGGGCTTGAGCTTGCTCAAATAGCTGCAGTACACCAGGGCCACGACGATGGTAACCAGGGGATAGATCCACATGAGCCACATGCTCGGCGCCGCTTGCTCCCGAGAGAAAACGGAGAATGCGTCCACCAGCCCGTGAGCGACGATGGCGGGCCAAAGACTTTTCGACCGATAGACGACCATGGTCAAAATAAATCCCCAGGCGACGGCAAAGATCACTTGAACAAACGTCTCCGGAGCCAATTGCCCGGTAAGTAAATTTACGATGTGGCCGATGCCGAAGGTGACCGCCGAAATAATGATGGCCTTTCGATCTTCGTATCTGGAGAGCATGGCCGAAAACAACAGGCCGCGAAAAATAAATTCTTCCACGTAGCCGATGAGGAGCATGGTCGAAACAGCCACCGCCTGATTCCACCCGGAGTAGACAGGCGCCACGCCGCCCCACAGATTGCCGGTGGCCAAAAACCACATGGGAATAAAATACAAATACCGCTTGCCGTCCTTCGGAAACGGTCGCAATCCGATTTTCTCTTCCAGGTGATTTCTTTTGACAAAAACCGTAAGGATCAGGGCGACGATCAAAAGCTCGCCCACCATCCATAGGCTGTCGTCTCCAAAAGCTTCCCTGAGCGGTGCGGTGACGGCGCAGTAAATGACGATCCACAACAGAGCGAAATACAAGTCATTTTTCATGTAAAGCTTGTTCATTGGCCTTCCTTTCCCGAATCCATGGTCTTTTTCAAAAACATAACATCCTCTCACCGCGTGTAAACATAGCGACCTTCCTCGTCGAGCGGAAGGAAGTGAAAGCCGTCGTAGCGAAAAGCGGCAAAGGCTTTTTCTCCGAAGGATTCCATGGCGATAAGGTGGGCCGCCAGTCGGCCCCGGAGTTTTTTACAGGTGGCGGAGGGGGCGCGCTTTTTCATGCTCTGATCCATGTAAAAATCCACGTCGATCCATTGGGCCATTTTCTTTTTGTCTATGCGCTCGGAAAATTCCTTGGAAGCCAAATTGTAGATGCGACAGTTGGCCAATTGCTCGGTAAAATTCCTTTTCTGCAAACTTTTCAATGGTTCGCCCTCGACACTTAGGCTCTTGGTAAAATCCAGTCGATAGGGGTTGATGGGCGCATCGGGAGCGATGGGGCCGTAAAGGGCGGAAAGAATCCGCACTCTGTCCCGAGCAAAGGGCGACAGAAGGATCTCCCGATCCATTTGGCGAAAGGCGAGGCCCCGGTAGGTATCCGCCGCCGCTTTCGCCGTGGGAAGCGCCGCGTTTTGATAAGCGTCATAGATGATTCGCGCCTGTTCCCCCCTCAGTTGCAGTTGCGCCGCCAGCTCGTGTTCGGTCATGCTTTGCAACGCGTTCAGAATTTTTTTCGCCGCCACATCCATGGCGGGTGCGCGATCGCCGGGGATAAAGTCCATTTCTTTGCTCGGCGACAGGATGATTATGCTTTTCATGGGGCTCCTTTCCTTTACAAGTCCTCCACGTCCAAGGCCCTTATCCCCTCTTCCTCGAGCATGGCGGCGAACACGCCTTTTCCCTTTACCAAATGCCCGGTGAAGGTGCCGTCGTAGATTTCCTTCACGCCGCAGGAAGGGCTGCGGGACTGAAGGATCGCGAGTTCCGCCCCGGCGTCTTTTATTTTTTTGAGGGCCGCCCGGGCGCCGGCGCGAAATTCTTCGTCCACGGAGCGGCCGCTTTTTTGCCGCACCACGCCGCCGATGATCTCGGCAGGATCCCTGGGCGTGGGGAGGCCGCCCATAACTTCCGGGCAAACGGGCACCACGGTGTGGCCCTCGACATAGTCCTTAAGCTTTTTCGATTCGTTGTTTCCGCCGTTGTATTTGCAGTTTTCGCCGAGCAAACAGGCGCTCACGCCGATAATCATCTTTCGCTCCCTTTCCGCGTATTCTTTCTTATATTCGCGTCTTTATGTATACATATCCCATTGGCCCGGCTATTACGCCTTTTTTCCGAATCCGACGGAGCGTACGGGATTGTTTTTCGGAAATGAATAAAATTTACAGACACGCCTCGCCTAATGTATTGCAATCAGCAAAACATCGAATTACAATAGAGGCAACGGGAGGTGTCATCATATGAAAGATTCCACAGTCAGCGCGCGCGTTGAAAATGATATAAAAAATGAGGCGGAGGAGATTCTGAAAAAGCTTGGAATTCCCGTCTCCGTTGTCATTAATTCCTTATACCGCCAGATCATCTATCGCCACGGCATTCCATTCCCCTTAACTGTTCCGACAGAACCGAAAACAATGGATACGATGTCCGGTGCGGCCCTCGACGAAATGCTTGAACGCAGCTATGGGCAGTCGGTCTGCGGCAAAGGCAGACCCCTCGGGGATGTGTTCGATGAACTTGAAAAGAGCCTGAAAAAGTGAACGCCTATGAAATTATCCTTACGCCGGACGCGGTCTCCGGGAAGGTTTATATTTTGAATCTAATCTATGCAAAACGCGATCAGCTTAAAGCTTTGAAAAATATGGATCTCTATGAAAGATGAAAAGCAGTTCTCTGCCGGGGAGCTGCTTTTTTGCATAAGAAAAGCATCCCTCGGGATGCTTCTTGCGATTGCCGGCGCGCGTTCTATTACGCTAAAATCAGTCTTCCAAAATCGGAATTTTCTGTTGCTTCAAATCGACCAGGTTTTTCTCGTGGTCTTTTTCGTCCACGTAGGCGACGCCGGGAAGGTAAAGGGCGGCGTTCAGGCCCTCTTCCCGAAGGCCCAACAAGGTTTCGCGAACGCAGTATTCGCTGGCGAATCCGGCAACGAGGATGTCGCCTGTGACGTATTCTTTCAGCACGTCGCCGGCAGCGTTGGTCCCCAAACAAGCGGAGTATTCTTCCACGTCGTCGCGACGGCCTTTTTTAAAGGTGTTTTTGTCATTGGGCCGGGCGTCTTCTCGCGATAGGGTGTAAAAGCCTTGGTAGAGGCCGGCGCCTTCGGTGTTTTCTACGCAGTGCACGGGCCAAATGCCGCCGTTTTTTTCGAAACTACCGTTGGTGGGGCTGTGCCAATCCGCCGTGTAGACCACGGCCATGTCCGGGTTGCTTTCGATCAATTCCACGAGATGCTTCAATGCCTCATCGCTCCCCTTGCAGGCCAAAGAGCCCGAAATAAAATCCACCTGTGCGTCCACGATAATCAATGTTTTCATGCTTCGCCCCTTCTACATATTGTCCTTTACACCCACGGCCACCATTTCGGCCTTGGCGCGCATTTCGCCCGCCGCTTCCATGATCATGTCCACCACCACTTTCCGCTCGCCGATTTCTTTCGCCGTGGCGGTAATGGTAACGAGGCTTTCCATGGGCACGGGCTTTTTAAAGTCGATGGACAAATGGGCCGTAATGAAGCGGCCGATGACCGTGTCTTTCGTGAGCTCCAGGCCCTTGTCCCGGTGCTTGAAATACGCCGCCGAGGCCGTGCCGTGGCAGTCGAAGAGCATGGCGATCATGCCGCCGAAAAGATTTTTCGGCACGCCGCCGGTGTACTCCTTCCCCGGCGTAAAAGTGCAAATGCATTTATCCCCTGCGGGATAGGATTTTAAGTGCAGGCCCTCGTCGTTTTTCGGGCCGCAACCCCAACAGTGTTGAAACCGCTCGCCGTAGGTTTCCTGAATGGCCAATTGATCCATGATACGCTCCTTTTCTTCGCTACTTTATCTGCTTCATTAAATTATTTTTACCCCTTCGTCGAAGGTTCCATCGCCTTGCCTGCCAAATAAAAGAGGGGCGCTGCGGTAAGTTGTGCCACCACGGAAAGGGCGATCATCATCGGGAGGTTCACGTCGTAGAGGGCGCCTAAAAGCCAGCTGCCCGCAAACCAAAAGATGCCGAAGGAACATTCGAACAGGCCGTAGCCCGTGGCCCGGGCGGATTTGTCTACCATGGTGGCCACGGCGGCCTTCAGCACCGATTCCTGAGCCCCCATGCCCACGCCCCAAAGGGCGACGCCGATTAACAGCACGGGCAGGGATTTTGCGTAAAAGACGAGGATGGCGAAAGGCGCAGCCACCACCGTGGCGATCACCAAGGCCCTTACGCCCTTTTTGTCGAAAAGATTCCCGAAGATAAGGGCCGATGCGGCATCCACCAACATGGCCCCGGCGTAAATGAGGGGCAGGGTGCGGGTGGTGATGAGGCCGCCGTAAAGGCCCATGTGCTTCGTCACGTGCATTAAAATCAGGGCGTAGTCCATAAAGCCGAAGGCGAAGAGGCTGATCCCCGCCATGTAAATCTTAAAGGACCGCTTCAACTTCATGGGCTCGTAGACCGTCTTGCCCCCTTCGAATTCCTCCGGATTCGGAAATTTTCGCTTCGTGGCCAAAAGCAAAATCAAGGTTATGGCCCCGGGCACGGCCAAGACCGCGAAGGCCGCGGAATAAAGCTCGGCCTTGGGGAGTCCCGACTTCGCGCTCATGACGGCGAAAAGCAGCACCGGCCCCAAGAAGGCGCCGATCTGATCCAGCACTTCCTGAATGGCAAAGCTCTTCCCGGCCCCTTCCCGGCTCGCGGCAAAAGACATAATCGTATCCTTCGCCGGCTTCTTGATGGCCTTGCCCATGCGCTGCACGATGAGTAGGGCCGATGCGGCCACCCAGCCGTGCTCGCCCACGAGAGCCAAGGCCGGCACCGCCAGAATGTCCAGCACATAGCCCCCGATGACCATGGGCCAATACTTTCCCGTTTTGTCCGTGAGGGCGCCGAAGACGTAGCGCATGGCGTAGCCCACCAGTTCCCCGAGACCCGACACAAAGCCGATGGTAGCCGCCGATGCCCCGAGAAACGAGAGATAGGCCCCCCGCATGCTGGCGGCCCCTTCGTGAGTCATGTCCGAAAATAAACTGACCATGCCGAACATGAGGATAAAGGTCATGGCCGGCGACAGCGTGCGACTTTTTTTCACGATCATCTTCCTTTCTCCTACCATCATAGACCAAGAACAGGCGGCGAACAAGGCGGCCTTTCGCGCCGCAGCAGATTTTACATTTCAACGGCGATATTTTATAATCGAGAGGGGGTACTTATGACACATTTTTTACTCGGCGCAAACATTATTTTTCCCATATTCTTCGTCCTTTTCGTCGGCTACGCGGCTAAAGAAAAGGGCTTTTTAGACGACGCATTCGTGAAGAAAGCCACCTGGCTCGTCTTCTACATCGCCCTGCCGCTGAAGCTTTTCGACAACATGCGCACGGCCGAGATCCGCACACTGAATGTGCCCTATGTACTTTACATCCTTCTGGGCATCTCGATTATTTTCTTCGGCACCTGGTTTTTTGCCCGCTTCTTTATAAAAGACCGCAAGAAACTTTCGTCCTTTATCCACTGCGCCTTTCGCTCCAATTTCGTTTACGTGGGCTTTCCCATTTTAGACGCCCTCTACGATACGCCGCCGGCGGAACACATTATGATCATCATCGCCTTCGGCCTCACCCTCTACAATATTTTGGCCATCTTCATCCTCACCTACTACGGCGAAGATCCCGATGCCAAAGTGCGCCCTGAGGCCATCGCGATCAAAGTGCTGAAAAATCCCATGATCATCGGTATATTAACGGGGCTTCTCTTTAACTTTCTACATATTCCCGTCTACGGCGGCCTCACCGACGGCATGAATCTCCTCGCCCGCCTCTCCACGCCCCTCTCCCTCATCCTTATCGGCGCCGGCCTGGACTTCTCTTCCCTGAAAGACGATCTGGGCCTCATCCTCGCCGCCGCGTCCATTCGCACCGTCCTCACGCCCCTCATCCTCGTGCCCCTGGGCCTCTTCATGGGCCTGGGTAAAACGGAACTGGGCGTCGCCTACGTCTTTTGGTCCACCCCCTGCGCCATCAACTGCTTTATCTTCGCCCGGGAAATGGGCTCCGACTACCGACTGGCGTCGAAAATCATTACGGCAAGCTTCCTTTTCGCCATGATCACCTACCCCATCGGCATCGGCTGGTTGCAGCTTTTGGGAATACTATAACATCACGCAAAAAGGCCCCTTGATTTTTCAAAGGGCCTTCTTTTTTTCTGTCTATTTTTCCGCGGTCAAGGAAGCGAGCTGCTCAGCTACGGCATCTTCCGTTTCCGCCATGGCGGCCACGGTGCGGGAAAGGAGATCGTCGAGCTCCCAGCCGAGCATGTCCGCGCCGCGAATCACCGTGTCCCGGTCCACGCCGGCGGCAAATTTCTTGTCTTTAAATTTTTTCTTTAAGCTCTTGAGCTTCATGTCCTGCACGGATCCCGAGGGCCGCATAATGGCGTAGGCATAAATCAATCCCGTGAGCTCGTCGGTGGCGTAAAGCACTTTTTCCATGGTGTGCTTCGGCTCTACATCGGCGCAGATTCCCCAGCCGTGGCTCACGACGGCGCGGGTGAGGGCATCCGGCGCGTCGATTTCCGCCAACAGCTCCGGCGCTTTTTTGCAGTGTTCGTCCGGAAACTGCTCGTAGTCCACGTCGTGCAACAGGCCCACCATGGCCCAGAAATCCGCCTCTTCTTCGTAGCCCAACGCACGGGCGAAGGATGCCATGACCTCTTTTACGGTGAGGGCATGGCGCAGGTGGAAGTGATCACCATTGTATTTCGTAAGCAAGTTCAGTGCGTCTTTTTCGTTTACATTCATGTTCCTATTCCCCCTTTTTTCCATTATACCCGCTTTTTCAAAAAGGAAAATTTCCGAATTCTTTCTCGCCGAGGGCATACAAAAAGACCGCGCAGGTCGTACGCGATCTTTTGTAGTCATTTTATTCTTTTACGAAAAGAGTGCTGCTCTTTTTGTATTCTAGAATACACCTTGTGCCATCATGGCGTCTGCTAAGCGAACGAAACCGGCAATGTTAGCGCCTGCTACGAGGTTGTAACCTAAGCCGTATTCTTCAGCTGCTTCGACGGACATCTTGTAGATGTTGTCCATGATCATGTGAAGTTGTTTGTCAACTTCTTCTGCGGGCCAGCTCAGACGAGCACTGTTTTGGCTCATTTCGAGTGCGGAACCTGCAACGCCGCCGGCGTTAACTGCCTTGGAAGGAGCAACGACCTTAACGTTTTCGATGAGGTAGTTCAAAGCTTCGTTGGTGGTAGGCATGTTAGCTACTTCGATGTAGTATTCTAAGCCCTTTTCAACCATGGCTTTTGCTTCTTCGATGGTGATTTCGTTTTGGTAAGCAGCCGGCATAGCGATGTCGTATTCTGCGTTGATCCAGGGTTTTTCACCGGGGAAGAAGTCTACGCCGAATTTGTCTGCGTAGTCTTGTACCTTGTCGCGACCGGAAGCACGCATTTCGAGCATGTAGTTAACTTTTTCTTCGGTGTTGATGCCGTCTTTATCGTAGATGTATCCGTCGGGACCTGCGATGGTAACGACTTTACCGCCGAGTTGTTGAACTTTCTTGCAGATACCCCAAGATACGTTACCGAAACCGGAAACAGCGATCTTCTTGTCTTTGATGTCTTCGCCGAAGTGATCCAGTACGTTCAACAGGTAGTAAACTGCGCCGTAGCCGGTTGCTTCGGGACGTACGCGGGAACCGCCGAAGCTGAAGCCCTTGCCGGTGAAGGTACCGTTTTCGAATTTAGCTTTTAAGCGACGATATTGACCATACATGAAGCCGACTTCTCTTGCGCCAACGCCCATGTCACCTGCCGGAACGTCGGTGTCGGGTCCGATGTAGTGGTAGAGGGAGCTGATGAAGCTTTGGCAGAAACGCATGATTTCGTCATCACTTCTACCGCGGGGGTCGAAGTCACTGCCGCCCTTGCCGCCGCCGATGGGGAGGCCGGTCATGGAGTTCTTGAAGCATTGTTCGAAGCCGAGGAACTTAATAACGGATTGGTTAACGGTGGGGTGGAAGCGGATACCGCCCTTGTACGGCCCAAGCGCTCCGTTAAATTGGCAACGATAACCAATGTTGGTGTGGTATTGACCTTCGTCGTCTTGCCATACGACGCGGAAGCTGAACATACGATCCGGTTCAACCATGCGGCCTAAAAGGTCGACGCGTTCGTATTCGGGGTGTTGGTCAATAACCGGTTTTAAGGAACCTAATACTTCTTCTACAGTTTGGCAGAATTCAGGTTCGCTGGCGTGTCTTTCATGTACACGTTCGATTACACTTTCAAGATAGCTCATACAATATTCCTCCTTAAAGAAAATGAGTTGGCATAAAGCCTCGTTAAAAGAGCAAAGGCTTTCCCTTTGGGGAAATAAAAAACGCGGCGACTCTGACTCGCGTGATAACGCCCTCGCTCCAACGCATTCATCATAACACATAGGCAATGAAATTTCCATGTGGTTTTTGAAATTTCATGATTTCTTTCCCCCGATCATCCGTGTATTTTAAGGGAATTCAGACGGATTTCGGTAATTTAATTCGTTTCTCGGCGAATTTTCAGCGGTTCTTGTCGCAAAGGTTTTAGAAGATCGCAAAAAGCGCAAAGACGTTTTCACGGGATTGATTTTCCCGGTGCCCGGCTCCCCCGTCCGTGCGAGACCTTTTCCCGCCTCTGGGCATTTTTTCCCATCTGTTGTAAAATGAATAAACACACTAAAATTTCTGTCTGTAAAGGAGTATCTATGATCGCCCGTAAAGTTATAATGGTTCGCCCCTCGGCGTTTCGCTTCAATATAGAAACCGCCGCGGACAATGCCTATCAAGTCAATGACGCCACCCTCCCGGCGGAGGCGGTACAGGAAATGGCCGAGGCCGAGTTTTTATCCGTGGTCCGGGCCCTGGAGGCCGCCGGCGTGCAAGTGGATGTGCTCCACGATAAGGGAGACGACACGCCGGATTCGATTTTTCCCAACAATATTTTCGTCACTTTCGAAGGCAAGCTTTTTATCGCCCCCATGTACAGTGACAACAGGCGGCGGGAGTTTCCCAAGCTGAAGGATCAGCTGGACGCGCTGTTAAATTTTTCATCCTTGGAGGTGACGGACTTTCGCGACAAAAACCTCGGCGTGCTGGAGGGCACGGGCTCCGTGGTCTTGGATCGGAAGGAAAACATCGCCTACGCCTGCCTCTCGAAGCGCTGTGAAGAAGCGGCCTTCCTCGCCTTCTGCGATACCTACGGCTTTGCGCCCCTTCCCTTCAAGGCCCGCCAACACGACGCAGACGTCTATCACACCAATGTGATTTTGTCTGTGGCGGAAGATTTTGCCGTGGTGGCGTCGGAACTTGTCACGGAAAACAAAGAGGCCCTTATGGAGCGTTTGCGGGCCACGAAGAAGACGGTGATCGAAGTGACCGGCGAGCAGATCGACCACTTCTGCGGCAATTGTCTGGAGCTGATGGGAGAGGAAAAGCTCTACCTCATGAGCGAAGAGGCCTACAAACATTTCACCAAAGAACAGATCGCCAAGATCGAAGCCACACACAAAATCGTCCACGTGCCAATGGATGTGATTTCCACCTACGGCGGCGGAAGCATGCGCTGCATTTTGGCGGAAAATTACTGCTGAGAAAAACCCTCGCGGCTGATTGCACTGACCCCCAAAAGTTGGACCAAGAAATCCAACCTTTGGGGGTCTTTTAATGGCAAAATACAGTTATGAATTGAAGAAGAAAATCGTCGAAGAATACCTGTCCGGGATGTCAAGCTATCTCGTCTTAGAAGATAAATATCAAATTGCTTATTCGCAGATCAGACGCTGGGTGAACAATTACAAACAATTTGGCGATGAAGGGTTAATGCGCTCTAGAAATAATCGTGCGTACAGTGTAGAGTTTAAGTTAGAAGCCATCACACGCTACGAAACGAGCGAATGCAGCTACCAACAATTAGCCCTTGAACTCGGCTTAACGAATCCATCCATGATCGTTAACTGGCGGAGACAGTATCGAGAGGAGGGCATTGAGGGTCTGCGATCACACAAGCGAGGGAGACCTGTGACGAAGAAAGACGACCGCAATCAAGCACCAAATCCTTCAAAGTCGAGTGAAGATCTTGATGCTTCCACACGGGAGGCATTGGAAAATCGCATCAAAGAATTAGAAGCTGAGAATCGGAAACTTACCATTCAAAAAATGTTCTGGGAGCAATTAAGGAGTTTGGAGAGGGAAGAAGCAACGAACAAAAGGCGAAGATCGTCGCCAAACTCCGAGAACAATTCCGACTAACAGAGATCCTCGCCGCCATCAACTTTCCCAAATCCACTTTCATGTATTGGCAGAAAAAGTGGAACGAAGAAGACAAAGACCAAGCCTTGAAAGATGAGATCCTGGCCATACGGCGCGAACACAAAGACTACGGCTATCGAAGAATCCACCTGGAGCTGAAGAACCGGGGATGGGCGGCAAATAAAAAGAAAGTTCAGCGGCTGGTTCAGGTCATGGGCCTTCAAGTCCGCGCCTACGGCAGGAAATACAAGAAGTACAACTCCTACAAAGGCGTTGTCGGTAAAATCAAGAAGAATCGAATCAACCGCCGCTTCAACACCTCCATCCCCTACCAAAAAATTACCACCGACACCACGGAATTCAAATACTACGTCGAAGATGAGGCGGGGAAACTTCAAACAAAGAAACTCTACCTCGATCCGTACATGGACATGTACAATCTGGAAATCATCAGCTACGTCCTCTCCGATCAGCCCAACGGCGTCACCATGCTACAAGGCTTGGAAGAAGCCATCGAACGAACCAACGGCTGCCCCTACCGGCGTACCTTCCACTCCGATCGTGGGTGGGGTTACCAAATGACCGCCTATCAAGCCATGTTGAAAGATCACCACATCTTCCAAAGCATGTCGAGAAAAGGCAACTGCTACGACAACGCACCCATGGAGAACTTCTTCAGTGTCCTGAAAAGAGAAATCTACGACGGCCACGTCTACCAAAGTCGGCAAGAACTCGTGCGTTCCATCGAACGTTTCATCCGCTACTACAACAACGATCGAATCAAAGAAAAGTTGGGTGGCTTGAGTCCGAAGCAATACCGTGAACGAATGAAATCTGCATAGAA
>CABJAE010000021.1 GCA_902363535.1 Peptoniphilaceae bacterium | reverse complement strand
CCCATGGTTTCCCTCCTTAATTGAATTATACACGATTTGAGGTAGGGGGATGTCCAAATCTTGGGGACCGGGTTATTCCGCTCTGAGCTCTTTTCCCCGCCCCCGGGTTTCAAAACAAATTAGGAATGAAATTTTAAGCGAAAGAAAAAAGGGAAAGCGAAACACATACGGTGAGCCCTTTTGACCGCAAAGATAAAAACGGGAGAAGAAAAAACTAAATCGCGAATCACCCTTCAATCTCAAAATTATAAGCCCTTCGCAGAAGCCCCGGCGGGCGACACGGCCCAACAGGAATCAAATGCCGTTAGGCATTTGCACTGCTAGAAAGCGTTAGGGATAAAGGGTGGGGGTCCGGGGGAGGGATAAGGGCGAATCGCAACGCCCTTTTTCCCTCCCCCGGGAAGAATCGCGAAGATATAATTATAGTAAGACAAAAAAGGTAACGCGAAACACAAAACGTGTGCCATTTCAACGCAAAGACAAAAAAAGCGAAAGAAAAAAGGGAAATCAAATCACATACCGTGTGCCCCTTCATCCGCAAGAAAAAACATATTTAAGAACAAAAAGAAAAAGGAAAAACATATGCTCCTCACATTTCAGGGAGGGCCTCGGGAGGGGCACTTACCCCTCCCGCCCTCCAAATCCCTTGTTCACAGAAAAATCATTCTCGCCGCCCTCGCGCCTCACGGGGGAGAAATCCATCTCTCGGAAATCTCCAACGACATCAAAGAAACCATCAACCTCATCAAATCCCTGGGCGGAAAAGTAACCATCACAAATACAAACAACACCCATAGCATAACCATCTCCCCGATACAAAAAAACATCTCCGCCCCCGTCCGTATCCACGTCAACGAAAGCGCCACCACTCTGCGCATCGCCCTCATCCTGGCCCCGGCACTGGCAGAGCGCGTCACCTTCACCGCAGGAAAACATCTCGCCGCCCGCCCCATGGAGGAAGGCATCCGCTTCTTAAGAGAAAACGGCGTGCAAGTTACAGGCCCCCGGCCCATGGAAACAAAAGGCCGCCTCGTTTTCGAACGCGCAAAAATCCACGCCGAAACCACCGGCCAATTCGCCACCGGTGCCCTCATCGCCGCCCTCGCGCAAAATCGCGACGCCACCCTCGCGGTAATCAACCCCGCTTCCCGGCCCTACATCGCCATGACCGCCGCCCTCATAAAAGAAGCCGGCGTAGAAATAGAAGAAACACAGGATACCTACATCGTTCATAAAGGCCAAATACAGAAAATCACCCCCCATGTAGAAGGCGACCTCAGCCACGCCGCCTACTTCATCGTCGCCAACGAAATGGGTAGCCGCATCCGCCTCGAAAACCTCCCCGCCCACAGCCTCCAGGGCGACAGAAAAATCTACGACCACATCAAATCCATAAAAGAAAACACCCCCGTCGACCTTACCCACACCCCCGACCTCCTCATGCCCCTCGCCGTCCTCGCCACCCAAACAGGCGCCACCTTCACAGGCATCCGCCGCCTCCGCACCAAAGAGACCGACCGCATCGCCGCCACCGCCGCCATGCTCCGCGCCCTGGGTATAAACACAACAGCCACGGAAGATACACTGAAAGTCGCCCCCGGCACAATCCGCCCCGGCACCGTCGACACCTTCGGCGATCACCGCATCGCCTTTGCCGCCTTCGCCGCCGCCACAGTCGCAGATGGCCCCGTCGCCCTGAAAAATCCCGAAGCCGCAAACAAAAGCTGGCCCGGCTTCTACGCCGCCGTGGAAAAACTCCCCCTGATCCACGAAAACAAAATCGAAAACAAACCATAAAATAGAAACAGAAAGGAACACCATGGGAAAAAACATCTCCATCACCCTCTTCGGCGAAAGCCACGGAAAAGGCGTCGGCGCCCTCATCACCGGTCTGCCTCCCCACATACCCGTGGATGAAGCCGCCATCGACCGCGCCCTCGCCCGCAGGAGACCCTCAGGCCACTACGACACAACGAGAAAAGAGCCCGATCCCTGGGAAATCATCTCCGGCACCTACGGCGGCAAAACCACCGGCGATCCCCTGGCCATCTGGATCCCCAATAAAGACACAAAAAGCCAAGACTACGAGCACATGCCCTACCGCCCCGGCCACGGCGACTACACCGCCCACGTGAAAACCTTCGGCGCCGACGATCCGAGAGGCGCAGGACATCGAAGCGGCCGCCTCACCGCCCCCCTCGTCGCCGCAGGCGCCATCGCCGCCGATTTCTTAAAGACACAAAACATCAATATCGCATCGCGCATCACGGAAATAGGGGGAGAACAAAGCCCGACCGCCCAGGAAAAAGCCCTCGAGCAAGCCAAACAAGAAAAAGACAGCCTCGGCGGCATCGTCGCCCTCACCATCACAGGCGTGCCAATAGGCCTCGGCGGCACGCGGGATGCCTCCGCCCAAAGCGCCCTGGCCCATGCCCTCTACGCCGTCGGCGCCGTAAAAAGCGTGGCCTTCGGCGCGGGAGAGAAAGCCGCCCGATTAAAAGGCAGCCAAAACAACGACCCCTATATAGAAGAAAACGGCGTCGTCCACACCACAACCAACAACGCCGGCGGAATCCTCGGCGGCATCACCACAGGAGACGCCATCGAAATCACCGTCGCCGTCAAGCCCACCCCCTCCATCGGAAAAAAACAACACACCGTCGATCGCGAGGGAAGAAACACCGCGCTTGAAATAAAAGGCCGCCACGACACCGCCCTCGTGCGCCGCATCCCCCCCGTCCTCGAAGCCGCCGCCGCAATCGCCATCCTCGATCTTTGGATCGAGCGGCAAAAAGAAATCGCCCTGCATCAAATCATAGGAGAGAGCCAATGACCAAAAACATCGTCATCATCGGTATGCCCGGCGCCGGCAAAACCTCCGTCGCCGAAGCCGTTGCCGAAAAACTGCACAGAAAATGCATCGACATCGACACCGAAATCATCAAAAAACACGGCGACATCCCCCAAATCTTCGAACAACAAGGAGAAGAAGCCTTCCGCGCCTACGAAAAGGAGGCCGTCATCGAAGCCGCCGAAGAGAAAAACGTCGTCATCGCCACCGGCGGCGGTAGCCTCCTCGATCCCGAAAATACCGAGGCATTAAAGCGCACCGGTACCCTCTACTGGATCACCCGCCCACTGGAAGACTTGGCCACCGATGGCCGCCCCCTCTCAAAAGGCGGCATCGAAACCTTAAGAAAACTTTATAGGGACAGAAAGCCCATCTACGAAAATGCCGCCGATGAAATCGTTGAAAACACCACCATCGAAGAAGCCGCCCGCACCATCCTCGCCTTCGAAAAGTTACAAAACAATAAAAAAGAACCCCCTGTCATAGAACTGTAATTTAAATACATGGGGGACTCGTGTATAATGAAGCTACATCGAGAAACCGAAGCATAAAAGGCTTTCTCATGACATTGAGAGACTTTACTTCAATAGTTGAAGCAAGGGCCCCTCAATGGTATAATGGTGTAAGATTCACAGGAATATGCCTGGAAGAATCTGAAAATTCATAAGGAGGTCGAAAGACAAGATGAACAAGAAATTTCTTAGCCTTGTACTCGCACTAGTCATGGTACTCGGCACATTCAGCTCTGTCTTTGCTGCACCTGCTGAAAAAAAGGAAACCAAAGAAGCTCCCAAGGCAGCTGAAACGGTAGTTCCCAAACTCACAGGCAAAAAAGCAAAGATCGACTGGTTGAAAGACAGAGGTTACATTTCCGGTCGTAAAGTAAACGAAGACCCGAAAAACAACGATCTCGCATTGGATAAAACCATCCAACGTGCAGAAGTTAGTAAGCTCCTCGTTTTCGCTACCGGCAATGAAAACAAAGTTGACGCCTTAAAGAGCATCACCATCTACAAAGACGTAGAGCTCAACTACTGGGCAAACGGCTACATCAACGTAGGTAGTACCGAACCCTCCAAGGCAAACAACCTTCCCTTCTTACTCGGTTACCCGGGCAATGTATTCAAACCGGTCAACAACGTAACCTACGCCGAATTGGCAAAAATGTTGGTTACCTTGACCAAAACCGATCTCACCAAAGCCATGCACGACCAAGCCAACAAAAACTGGCCGGCACAATGGATGGCATGGGCTGCTGATCTGGGCATCTTTGATGATGTAACCGTCGCTGACGCCAACAAGGCCGTCAACCGTGAAGACGCATTCACCATGATCTTCAACGCAATGTACAGATTGAAAGAAATCAAGGTTATGCCCGCCAACGAAACCATGGGTATTTTGTCTCAAATCAAAAACGGCGAAATCACCATCAACCAAGGTGAAAAGGCAAAAACCGTTAAATTAACGGACAACACCACATTTGTTCTTTACAAATATGGTAGATATGATGTAAATGCTGAACCCACTAACCCTCGCATTGTAAAAGCCAGTGCAATTTCCAATGCTGAATACTACTACGGTTCTCTCGTTAGAGTCCTCGTAAACGAAAAGGGCGAAGCTACCCACGTATTGGAATTAGGTAACCCTGATTTCTTAGCACTTGGTATTGGCTCCAGATATGGCGAAAACAATCGTTGGGATGGCGTTGCTGACAACACCATTGAAACAGCATACAGATTCCTCGCCAAAGTCAACTACAAAGACGGCGATGCAAAATCTATTCTCTTCAGAGATCCCTCTGCTACCACCGGCGGCGTAGAAGTTAAGCTTACGAAAGCTACTAAGTACTTCGTAGCTGATGCTAAGAAGAACCAATTAACGGAAGTTAAGGACGCAGACGAAGCACTCCGCATCGTAGGTAATCCTGCTGCAACGAACTGGATTGACAGAGTGTACGTTGGATACAATGATGTAGGATCTGCTGAAAAACACGAAACGTCCGGCCCCACCGCAATTCAAGGCTACAACGAAGCCACCGTTGTCGTATTCAACAAAGTTGAAAAAGATAACAACGGCGAAGTTACCCTTCGTGTTAAAAATGACGTTACCAGCAAATACAACATCACTTTAGAAGATGTAGACGGCAAAGAAGTAATTGCAGACGTTGCAACTTACCGTGGCGGTTTCCCCAACAACTTCAACGCTGACAAGCTTGACGTTATTAAGTGGACCAACAACAATGCTGCCGGCATCGGTATTGAAAAAGCGATCGACCACAGCAAAACCGAACGTTACCCCATCGTTAAGGTTATCGATAAAGATGGCGCTAAACTTGTCGTAGAAGATAAACTCGGCAACACCGCTAGATTAGTTGTTGACAGCGAAGCTGACATCTTCTTGAACGGTCAATTAAAAGAAGGTGCTTTGATTCAATTCCGTACCTTGGCAGGCAATGTTCCCGGTAGCGACGCAACGGATGCTAACACTGTTGACATCGTATCTGTAATGCCTAAGGGCGTTGCACTTGCAGGCGTATTGCAAGGTGTTGTTCTTGATAACCAAGGCAACCAATACTACGCTAAGAATGTCAAAGCTGCTGATATTAAGGGATACAATGGAACAAACAACCACTACAAAGTGATTGTTAACCAACTCAACTCCTTCTACAATACTGACGATGGCGTAAAACGCGACTTGGTATGGATGAGCAAATCTGAAACTGAAGATTTACAAGCTTGGTTAAAAGCCAATGATGACAATGCCAACATTCGTTACAAATTAAAGGATAATGTTCAAGGCAACGAAAACGAAGCCTATGACCTTGAAGTACTTTACGGCGATAAATGGCTCCCTGTAGCTGATGCAGTTGTTAAAAAAGCTGCTGACGATAAAGCAGCACAAAAAGCTGCATTAGATGCTTTCAACAAAAAAGTCGCTGCAGTGGAAGACGCTTCTAAATTAGCTGATCAAGCCGCTTTCGACAAAGCAGCAAAAGAACTTAAAGCCCTTGTAGATGAGTTTAACGCACTGAAAGTTGACATGCTTGAAAAATCTGACGTTGATAAGGCAAAAGCTGACCTCAACACTAAGATCAAGGCACTCAACGATGCTGCTGGTGCTAAGACTCCGGCTATTAAAACCAACCCGACAGTTACTGAAATTGCGTAAGTGATTGTCTAAAAAAGAACCCTTCGGGGTTCTTTTTTTTGTCTCTATGTCAACCATTGGGAAGTCTAGTGAAAACTAGGCTCCTATTTCGTGTCATAAATTCCGAAATTCATAGGTAAAAATCCCGCCGGATCTCTATCTACAAAGTGAGGGGGAAAGAGCCGCAAAAACATCTCCGTTTTTTTCGAAACCCATAGGTAAAAATCTCGCCGGATTTCTATCTAATAGGTGAGGGGCGAAAGAGCCGCAAAAAAATTCACCCTTTTTTCGAAACCCATAGGTAAAAATCCGCCGGATTTCTATCTAATAGGTGAGGGGCGAAAGAGCCGCAAATCTTTTCTCCCTTTCTCCGAAATCCATAGGTAAAAATCCCGCCGGATTTCTATCTACTAAGTGAAGGGGAAAGCGGCCGCGAATCTTTTTCCCTTTGTACGCCATCCCACAGGTAAAAAATCCTCGGATTTTCTATCGAAAAGTGAAGGAGGAATTCACATGACAGACATTAAAAAATCCCTGCGACTGGTCTATTTGGAAACGGACAGCGCAGGCAAATCCAAGCGCAGAGCCGCAAGCTACTCCGGGCTCTTGCCCGAAGCCGACAACGCCGCCGTGAAAAAAGCCGCCGACGCCTTTAACACCTTGACCCAAAAGCCCGCCGACGCCGTGGAAATCATCACCACCGAAACCTTGGTATAAGGAGGTAAACCATGGACAAGAAATACCTGAATCTCACCTTCGTCGATGAAGGCCAAAAGCAAGCCACCCTTCGCGTCAACACGCCTAAAGATGGCCTCGACGGCAACACCGCCAAAGCCGGCGCCCAAGCCATCGTCGCTTCCGGCATCTTCCGCTCCAAAGGCAAATTCGTCGCCGCACAAAAAGCCGAGCTCGTCACTGTCACATCCGACACCCTCTTTACTGTAAACGAATAAAGAGGCCCCCCATGACCCTCGACGAAATCCTGTCCCTCATCGCCAATACCGGCTTTCCCATCGTCGTGGCCAGCTACTTCATCCTGAGAATGGAAGAAAAACTCGATAAACTCACCGAGACCATCGCCGAATTGGGCCACACAATCGAAAGCAAAATGCAATGAAAGAGGGACCACCTTGGTCCCTCATTTCATTGCAAAAAAAGAATTGCTATTGATTTTTTCGGTGCGTGATGCTTTGTGTTCCGCCCACCTTATACTCTTACTTTTCAATGGCACACCCCTTGTGATTCGACTTCCTGTTTTTATAATGCGGATAAATCATTCTTACATGGTTCTGAAACCCGGGGGCGGGGAAAAGAGCTCAGAGCGGAAGGCCGCAATTTTCCCCGCCCCCGGACCCTCATGACCTATCCCGACGAGCGCAGCGAGTCGTAGGAAGGTCAGATGCAGTCTTACACCGTTTCGGAAAGGCAAAGCCTTTTCGAAACGGATGTATAGTTGTACCACCCCTTTTTTGGCCGCGTCTAAGCTGTAAGAAAATGTCTGCGGCATTTTCTACGAATTGGGCTGCGTCGCGGAAAGAAGAATGTGAGTCGGGCGAAGAAATTAATTTGTCGACGAAAACTGCTTGCCCAAATTAAAATCAATCAATGTTAAAGAAGCCCAATACAAATCGAAGCCCGTCAGGGCTTCGCACATCTAAAAAGCGTTGGGGGTCGAAGGGGTTGGGGCCCCGGGGAAGGGGCAGAGGGCTGGAATGGCAACACTTTTTTGGACACTTTTCTTAAGGTGTCAACTGTAAACGGTCATTGTCTTCCACTGCTTTCTTTGTCCTGTATGCGAGCGGAGTCATGTTTTCAAGGCTTGTGTGCACTCGGTCGTTGTTCCACCACTGCACATAATCGCTGAGTTTTTCTCTTAACTCGTTAAGGCTTTGAAAGGTTTCTCTCTCTAAAAACTCGGTTTTGAAACTTTTAAATATGTTTTCTGCCACGGCGTTGTCGTAAGGATTGCCAGGTCGGCTTAGGGATCGTTTGATGCCGTTTGCTTTTAAGATGGCACAAATGGTGTTGTTGTCGAATTCTTTGCCTCGATCGGTGTGAAAGTATTGGACGGCGTCGAGGGGGTAGGGAATGGTGCTAAATGCTTCCTGAATAAGGGCAGCGTCGCGACGAAGGCCGCAGGAGTAGCCGATGACTTCGCGATTGAAAAGATCAGTAATGGCACAAACGTAGGCCCATCTCTGATTGATGCGAACATAGGTCAGATCGGAAACGGTGACCTCTAGTGGTTTACGATGACTAAATTCTCGGTTGAGAACGTTGCGTACTTTCTCTTCGTTTTTCCTGGTCGGGTGGTGTCTGTATTTTGCTTTGGTGTAGACAGATACCAAGTGAAGTTTCTTCATGATGGCGCGAATTCGTCGCCTAGAGGCGACGATGTTTTCTGCTTCTAACTTACTTTTTATCCTGCGCGCGCCATAGACGTTATGACTTGCGCGAAAGATGGAGCGAACCTTGATCTCCAGCTCGATGGCCTCATCGGTAAGAGGCTTCGGCCGGTAATAGTAAGCGGAACGGCTGATTCCTAACACTCTGCAAAGCGCTGATACCGGGTATTTGTGCTTTAAACGATCGATGACGTATCGTTTTTCTCCGCAAGTATCAGCGCGGCCTGCTTTAAAATGTCATTCTCCATCTTGAGTCGTTGAATCTCTTTACGCAAGGCAATCTTTTCCTGATCCGATTCACTCAACGAAACCGTCTCTTTGAAGGTCCCGGTGGTGCGGAATTGACTAACCCAGCGGTCAAAAGCTGAAGGGGTTAACGAATATTTCTGAATGATCTCTTGCCGACTCATGCCTTCCTCGTATAGGTCCACCACGTGCTGCTTGAACTCGTCTGAGAAGACTCTTCTTTTTCTAGGTGCTTTATCCATTTGATCCTCCTTGTTGATCATAAGATACCACACCTTAAGGAAACTGTCCTAATTATTGTAACCTATCCAGNAATTCTCGGTTGAGAACGTTGCGTACTTTCTCTTCGTTTTTCCTGGTCGGGTGGTGTCTGTATTTTGCTTTGGTGTAGACGGATACCAAGTGAAGTTTCTTCATGATGGCGCGAATTCGTCGCCTAGAGGCGACGATGTTTTCTGCTTCTAACTTACTTTTTATCCTGCGCGCGCCATAGACGTTATGACTTGCGCGAAAGATGGAGCGAACCTTGATCTCCAGCTCGATGGCCTCATCGGTAAGAGGCTTCGGCCGGTAATAGTAAGCGGAACGGCTGATTCCTAACACTCTGCAAAGCGCTGATACCGGGTATTTGTGCTTCAAACGATCGATGACGTATCGTTTTTCTCCGCAAGTATCAGCGCGGCCTGCTTTAAAATGTCATTCTCCATCTTGAGTCGTTGAATCTCTTTACGCAAGGCAATCTTTTCCTGATCCGATTCACTCAACGAAACCGTCTCTTTGAAGGTCCCGGTGGTGCGGAATTGACTAACCCAGCGGTCAAAAGCTGAAGGGGTTAACGAATATTTCTGAATGATCTCTTGCCGACTCATGCCTTCCTCGTATAGGTCCACCACGTGCTGCTTGAACTCGTCTGAGAAGACTCTTCTTTTTCTAGGTGCTTTATCCATTTGATCCTCCTTGTTGATCATAAGATACCACACCTTAAGGAAACTGTCCTAATTATTGTAACCTATCCACCCTCTGCCCCTTCCCCGGGGCCCCATCCCCATCCACCCACAAACGCCTTCTATCAGAGCGGAACCCTAACGGGTTCCGATTCCTGTTGGGCCGCGTCGCCAAAAAGAAATTTTGAGTTGGGCGAAGTTACTTTTACGCCAGGAATAATTCTTCGCCCAACTCACTTCCCCTCCCCGGGAAAGATTCGCAAAGGTATCAGTTGTGAAAGAGAAAATAGGATTACGAATCACATAAAATAAATCTTTTAATGGCTGTTTTGCTCCATATCGATAATATGGTCCACGACAATCATCATGGCCACGGCCACGTCGGCGTAGGCCTCGTCTATGACGTCGATGACGAAGGTGTCGCCCCAGGCGAAGATTTTCTTTTCAATGGCCGCCACTTCCCGGTCGCTCTCGTCTAAAATCCGAAAATCCCAAGAAAAAACATCGCCCTCGAGGCGCAAATCCTTTCCCTTGTAAGTAATGTCGATTTTCTTTTTGAAAAGGGAAAAGCGTGCCTTAATGTCCATGACATCGCCGTTTTCGAAGCGCACGTGATAGGTGGGCATCAGGTGCATGAGCTCCTGATCCACGGAAAACAACGGATTTTTCTCCCTGTCCGAGACGTGGACGTCGTAGCCGAAAAATTTCAGATTCTGGTCGATAAAATAGACCGGCGCCTCGGATTCGTCCGTGACGGCGTAGTGATCCTCGAGTTTTAATACTTTCTGTTTTGCGTAAAGACGATACATGATGACCTCCGGTGGGTTGTTTTCTTTTTTCTTTTTTCTTTTTTCTCTGTTTTATTATACCCACAGAAGAGGGATTGGCCCATGCGGTTTTTGTATGGGAAAGGAACTTCGCTTTTTCAAGTTCTCTTCAACTCCTGTTCTTCAAGCATATTACTTGTTTTCCAATCGCGTACTTTATGTATCAGATTTCCTTCCACTGCTTCCGGGGGAGGGATAAGGGCGAATCGCAACGCCCTTTTTCCTTCCCCCGGAATGGTTTGTTGAACAAAGGCCGCGAGAAGATAAAGATAAAATGCTTTATCCTATACTCCGAAGTTTTAATAAAGAACGTAGCCCCTTCCCCGGAAAAGTACGGTGTGCGAAAACAAAAGAAAAAAACTATTTTATAAAAAACATACTCCTATACATCATTCCTCGTACAAACAGCTCCTCAAATCGCATTTTATACCGCCTCCCCCAGGAGGAGAACCGCACATACACCTCGCCCTCGTCTTCCACCATTTCCGTAATGGTCACCCAGTGGTAGCGGAAGGATTTATTGGGGTGATTGGTATTCAAAAGTGCCACGGGGCGATCAGCAGTGAGCGCGCGAAGGACGAATGCTTTGATTTCTTCATCGGTGGCCCGGGTTTTTAAAAATTCCGCTCTGTATTGCCTCCCCATGCGGCCCATGGCCCGCACGAGGATGCCCCCGGCGGCGATGCCCCAGGGTCTGGGCGGGGCGGCGAGGAGAATTTCGCCCATGAGCTTCAGGGCGTCGTTTTTGTCGAAGGCCCGTTTTTTCTCTTTATAGGCGATAAGATTGGCCAAGGCGGCGATGCCGCAAGCCCGATCCGCCCGGTAGACGCCCCACCTTTCTCGAAGGGCGCTTTGATCGAAGCCGTAGCCTCCGTCCACGGCGATGAAGTTTTTGTGTTTTAAGGCGGCCAGGGTCTTCATGTGTATAACCTTTCTATTCGGGTAGATATAATAAGTAATAGCTTTTTTATGACAAGGATGGTGAAATGAAACAATACATTAAACCCTATATACCCTTAATTATCGGCGAAGTTTTACTCATCGCCCTGAGTATTTTGGCAGACCTTTACCTGCCGCGGCTTATGAGCCACATTGTGGACGCCGGGGTCTTGCGCGGAAATGTGCCTTTAATTTTCAATAAAGGCCTGGCCATGATCGGCCTCGCCGCTTTGTCGGTGATTTTAATGACTGTGGCCGGGCTCATGGCGGCGAAAATTTCCATGGGATTTGCCCGAGATCTTCGCGCCGGCCTTTTTGCCCACGTGCTCTCTTTGGATTTTCCATCCTTCGAGACCTTCGGCGCTCCCTCGATTTTAACCCGCGCCACCGACGACATCAGTCAGCTGGAGCGCATGGCCGTGGTAGCCCTTCGCCCCATGGTGCGCGCCCCCCTTATGTTTTTCGGGGCCACCTACATGTGCCTCACCACCGACGTGAAGCTTTCCGCCATTATTTTAATCTCGGGGCCTATGCTTCTCGCCGTGGTCATTACCATCGCCCGAAAATCCATTCCCTGCTTTCGCCGCATTCGCGAGCTCATGGACAAGATCAACCTCCACTTTCGGGAACGGCTCACGGGGATTCGCGTGATTCGCGCTTTCGGTAAGGAAAGCTACGAGGATAAGCGTTTCGACGAGGTGAACCGATCCATGCGTCGCACATCGGAGCAGGTGAATAATTACCTGATTACCATGCTCCCGGCCTTTAATCTGATTTTTAACCTCAGCATGGTCGCCGTCCTCTACTTCGGCGCCGGCCGTATCCACGCCGGCACCATGGAAGTGGGGGATCTCATGGCATTTATTCAATACGTCGTGCAAATCATGTTTGCGCTCAGCATGTTCTCCATGCTCTTCGCCATGTACCCCAACGCCAAAGCCGCCTACGACCGCATCGTCGAAGTCCTCGAGACGCCGCCGGCCAAGGAAAATGTAAAAGTCACCCTGCCGGAAGAGGGGGAAACCTCCCTCGTCTTCGATCACGTCAGCTTTTCCTACCCCGGCGCCGAGCGGCCCGTGTTGTCGGACATTTCCTTTGAGGTGAAGGCCGGAGAGAAGATCGCCATTATCGGCGGCACGGGAAGCGGCAAGAGCACGATTTTAAAGCTGATCCACCGCTTCTACCACGTCTCGGGCGGCGAAATCCGCCTAAACGGCGTAAACATCGAAGACATTTCCGCCAAAGACCTGCGCAGCCGCGTGGGCTACGCGCCCCAAAAGGCCATGCTTCTTTTAAGGAGCGTGCGGGAAAACATCGGCCTGTCCCACGATAAGCCCTTAAGCGACGGGGAAACGGACCGCTACCTTTCCATCGCCCAGGCGAAAGACTTCGTCCACGCCGCGGAAAACGGGATGGACGCTACCGTATCCCAAACGGGGAAAAACCTCTCCGGCGGACAGAAACAGCGCCTCTCCATCGCTCGCGCCTTGGCGAAAGAGCCCGAGGTACTGCTCTTCGACGACGCCTTTTCCGCCCTGGACTTTCAAACGGACAAGGCCCTGCGCCGCGCCCTGGCCCCCATGACCGATCGCACCGCCACCATTATCGTGGCCCAGCGGGTCATGACGGTGTTGGACTGCGACGAAATCCTGGTCCTGGACGACGGCAAAATCATCTCCCGCGGCACCCACGAGGAGCTCATGAAATCCTCCACAGTGTACCGGGAAATCGCCGCCTCGCAATTGGGAGAGGAGGTGCTCTATGCCTAGATTTAAAGGCGTCACAGAACGAGACCGCCGCAGCCTGAGAAGCGCCGACAGCCGCCGCATTATGAAGCGGCTCATCGGCTATTTAAATCAAGACAAACTCTATATGGCCCTGGCCATCCTCTTTACGGCCATCGCCACCATTATCGACATCTTCACGCCCTGGATCTTAGGGCTGGGGATCACCAATATTTTCGACTCCGTAAAGGCGGGGCGGGGAATCGACTACGGTTATTTAAATCGCATCGCCCTCATTCTCCTCGCCATGTATATTACCTCCTCGATCTTCTACTTCTTCCGAGGCCGCATCCTCGTAAAGATCACCCAAAAAACCGTCTTTACCCTGAGAAAAGAATTCTCCGAAAAGATTCAGCGCCTCCCCGTGGCCTATTTGGACCGCTTTACCGTGGGGGATCTCCTCTCCCGCATGACCAACGACATGGAATCCGTGGTCAACAACATGCGGCAAAACATCGCCCAGATCATCAGCGCCGTGGTCACCATCATCGGCACCTTGGCCATGATGCTCTACATCGAGCCCCGGCTCACGATTATTTCCTTGATCGTGCTGCCCGTAAGCGCCTTTGTCACGGCGAAAGTCGCCGGCATCAGCCAGCGCTACTTCCGCGCCAAGAGCCACGACATGGGCCGGGTGGACGGCTACATGGAAGAAATCATCACGGCCCAGGAAGTGGTAAAGAGCTTCACCTTCGAAGACCGGTCAATGACGGAATTTAATGCCATTAACGACGCCCTCTACGACAACGCCTACAAAGCCCAATTTATCAGCGGCGAAATCATGCCCCTCATGGGCTTTATCTCCAACCTGGGCTACGTGGCCATCGCCGTCTTCGGCGGATTCTTGGTCTTGAACGGCGCCATTACCGTCGGGTCCATCCAAGCCTTCTTCCAATACTCGAGAAAGCTCAACCAACCCATCAGCGGCATGGCGGAAGTGGTGGGCGCCTTGCAATCGGCCATCTCCGCCGCCGACCGCATCTTCCACGTCCTCGATGGGGAAGAAGAGGCGGAAGTTGAAGACGCCGCCCCCTTGGATAAACTAAAAGGCGAAGTCACCTTCGACCACGTGCGCTTCGGCTACGAGAAAAACCAAGTGGTCATCGACGACTTCTCCCTTCACGTCAAGCCCGGCGAGACCGTGGCCATTGTCGGGCCCACCGGCGCCGGAAAAACCACCCTCATCAATCTTTTGATGCGCTTCTACGAGCCCGATCACGGCAGCATTTCCGTCGACGGCGTAGACATTCGCAAGCTAACCCGCGAAAATTTGCGCAGCCACTTCGGCATGGTACTTCAAGACACCTGGCTCTTTTCAGGTTCCATTAAAGACAACATCGCCTACGGCAAAGAAGGCGCTACCGACGAGGCCATTCGTGCCGCCGCCAAGGCCACCTACGCCGACAACTTTATCCGCACCCTGCCCAATGGCTACGACGAAATCATCACCGAATCCGGCTCGGAAATCTCCCAAGGCCAGCGGCAACTGTTGACCATCGCCCGGGCCCTCATCTCCGATCCCGACATCTTAATCCTCGACGAAGCCACCAGCTCCGTGGATACCCGCACGGAAAAACTCATCCAAAAAGCCATGGATCGCCTCATGCACGGCCGCACCAACTTCGTCATCGCCCACCGCCTCTCCACCATCGTCGGTGCCGACGTGATCCTCGTTTTAAAAGACGGAAACATCGTGGAACAGGGGGATCACCACAGCCTTATGGCCCGAAAGGGCGAGTACTACGAACTCTACCACAGCCAATTTGAAGGAAAAGAAATTTAACTGCAAAAACTTTTCTCCTCACTGAATAAATTTCACAAGCGCGGGTAAGAATAAAATAACATCATTAATAGGACTCATTCGAAAGGAGATCTTTCATGTTATTTTGGTTAATTTTCGGCGCACTGGCCGGCTGGATCGCAAGTAAAATCATGGGCAAAGACGAATCCATGGGCGCTGTGGCAAACATCGTCACCGGGATCGTCGGTTCCTTTATCGGCGGCTTCATCGCAAGCAATGTCTTCCACATGGGCAAAGTATCCGGCTTCAACATCTACAGCCTGATCATCGCCGTCATCGGCTCCGTAATCCTCTTGTGGATCGTGAATGCAGTAAAAAACAGAAAATAAGGCAAGAAAAGGGGCTTTTGAACAAGCCTCTTTTTTCTTGCCCTTGTTTTCTGTTAAAAAAGACGGATCTTTTCGGGATTTTCTTTTTTCGCTCACTTTTGGCTTAGATTTTTTATTGCGTCACCAACAGATTAGCGTGTTGAATTCTATTACGATTAAAATATGTTCTTTTATGGGTTTGAGACCTGGGAAGGGCCTAGGGCGTTGCGATTCGCCCTGGAATGGCAACACTTTTTTGGACACTTTTCTTAAGGTGTCAACTGTAAACGGTCTTTGTCTTCCACTGCTTTCTTTGTCCTGTATGCGAGCGGAGTCATGTTTTCAAGGCTTGTGTGCACTCGGTCGTTGTTCCACCACTGCACATAATCGCTGAGTTTTTCTCTTAACTCGTTAAGGCTTTGAAAGGTTTCTCTCTCTAAAAACTCGGTTTTGAAACTTTTAAATATGTTTTCTGCCACGGCGTTGTCGTATGGATTGCCAGGTCGGCTTAGGGATCGTTTGATGCCGTTTGCTTTTAAGATGGCACAAATGGTGTTGTTGTCGAATTCTTTGCCTCGATCGGTGTGAAAGTATTGGACAGCGTCGAGGGGGTAGGGAATGGTGCTAAATGCTTCCTGAATAAGGGCAGCGTCGCGACGAAGACTGCAGGAGTAGCCGATGACTTCGCGATTGAAAAGATCAGTAATGGCACAAACGTAGGCCCATCTCTGATTGATGCGAACATAGGTCAGGTCGGAAACGATGACTTCCAGCGGCTTGCGATGACTGAATTCTCGGTTGAGAACGTTGCGTACTTTCTCTTCGTTTTTCCTGGTCGGGTGGTGTCTGTATTTTGCTTTGGTGTAGACGGATACCAAGTGAAGTTTCTTCATGATGGCGCGAATTCGTCGCCTAGAGGCGACGATGTTTTCTGCTTCTAACTTACTTTTTATCCTGCGCGCGCCATAGACGTTATGACTTGCGCGAAAGATGGAGTGAACCTTGATCTCCAGCTCGATGGCCTCATCGGTAAGAGGCTTCGGCCGGTAATAGTAAGCGGAACGGCTGATTCCTAACACTCTGCAAAGCGCTGATACCGGGTATTTGTGCTTCAAACGATCGATGACGTATCGTTTTTCTCCGCAAGTATCAGCGCGGCCTGCTTTAAAATGTCATTCTCCATCTTGAGTCGTTGAATCTCTTTACGCAAGGCAATCTTTTCCTGATCCGATTCACTCAACGAAACCGTCTCTTTGAAGGTCCCGGTGGTGCGGAATTGACTAACCCAGCGGTCAAAAGCTGAAGGGGTTAACGAATATTTCTGAATGATCTCTTGCCGACTCATGCCTTCCTCGTATAGGTCCACCACGTGCTGCTTGAACTCGTCTGAGAAGACTCTTCTTTTTCTAGGTGCTTTATCCATTTGATCCTCCTTGTTGATCATAAGATACCACACCTTAAGGAAACTGTCCTAATTATTGTAACCTATCCAGCCCTCTGCCCCTTCCCCAGGGCCCCATCCCACTCCACCCTAACGCTTTCTAAATGTGCGAAGCCCTGACGGGCTTCGATTCCTGTTGGGATTCTTCGACATTTAAAGACAATGAATTGAGTGAGCTGTCTTCGATTCCATACGATGGATTACCCGACTCACATTCTTCTTTCCGCGACGCGTCCCAATTAGCAGAAAATGCCGTAGGCATTTTCTTACAGCTTAAGCGCGGCCAAAAAAGGGGTGGGGGCCCCGGGGGCGGGGAAAATGCGGCCTTCTAAGGTGGACCCATTGATTTGGACACGTCAACCCCTATGCGTTGAGTAGTGTTGAGCCGTATTCGTATGGCGTCATGTC
>CABJAE010000020.1 GCA_902363535.1 Peptoniphilaceae bacterium | reverse complement strand
AAATTCCTCATTTTTACCCCCTTTCTCTTAATTTTTCAATAAAAAAAGAATTAAGAAGTACATATTTCACTAAAATAGTGATTAAGTGTTCTCCTTAATTCTATTACTCCGGCTGCTAATTTATACTTCTTATATTGACGGACTGCAAAGCAGTCCTTTTTCCGCTCTTCAAGTTCTTCAAACATGATGTCGATAATGTTTTTATAGCTTTCGTCCTCTTCACTTACCTGAGAATTGTCGATCATATCCACTAGCGTTCCAAAGTTACGATCTTTCTCTTCAAGTTCAAATACGATGTAGGCAATTAATGCACAGTAAAGTAGACGTTCTGCTTTAACCCAAAAGTCTTCTCCTGAGTGACTGCCTTCACCTTTTGTATTAATCATCAAAGTATTTACAAGCTTTAAGATGTCTTTTTCTGTTCTTACATAGGCGAAAGGATTATAGTGCATGGACTTTTTAAAGTTGATTGTATTAAACACTCTAATTTGATAAGCTTCACGAACTGCTTTCTTCTTGCCTTTTTTATCTTTTTTAGTCACGATCTTGCCACGAGCAAGCATTTTTCCCGTCTCCGTCAAAAGACTGCCTTTCGGGTCTGTTATAACGTAGGAGCTATGCTGTTGCATAATATTAGGTTTTACATAGAAGCGTGTTTTACCTGAGCCGGAACCGCCGATTACCAGAACATTTTTATTTCTCTCGAACTTCTTTTTAGTTACCGGCATTCTTTCTTCCATAGTTAATGATTCTGTCTTTGTCAGAATAATATTCTCGTCAGGATCGCTGCTATTAATGTATGGCTTGATATCTTTATGATCTGCCCATTTAGCAGATCCATATTCTTCGCCTTTTCGAAACTTCTTCGCATTTTTAGCTTTCTGCCATACGATAATTCGAATGAGTACACTTGCAGCTAAGGCATAGAGTGTAAATTTTCCCAAGGGTATAAGTGGAATTTCAGTATTAAAACACATCGCCAGATTTTTAAATGCAAACCCAAAGGAAACACGATCGATTAAAAAGAAAAGTCGATTAAAGAAAAAGAAAAATAGTATATAGGGGAAAATCAACGCAAACAGCGTTTTCTTATTGACTTCTCTCAAATCCTGTATTTTAGAATCCACATAATCCTGAATGTCTTTTGAAATTTGATTGATAATATCCATAAATAGCCCTTTTTAAGTAAAAGAATGGGAAGAGGGAATATCCCCCTTCCCATCAAGTACTATCTTATCTTGCAATGTGAACGGTAACCGTTCTATTGTCTTTGTTCCACTCAATGTCTTGGTTAATACCGTCATCGGTATTGCCATTGGTTACTTCGAATACCTTCGAAATATCTGTTAACGGTACAAAGATTCTGTCTTGTACGATTTCAGGTTTCGCAGAAAGTTCTACCGATTTTCCGGCAACCTTAATGGTCTTACCTTCGTCGATATTGATTTTTGCTTCCATACCGTCTTTGGTGAAGGTAGCAGTTCTTGTTCCATTATCCCACTTAACATCGGCACCTAGTACGTTAGCTACATACCGGAGCGGTAACATGGTTCTGCTGTTTCGAATAAAGGGGCTAACGTCCATTTTGTAGATCTTAGTGTCTTTATTCGTTGCTTGTGCATATTTGTTGGAATTAACCATAAAGACATATTTTAATGCAGTGTATTCTTTGTCTTTGCTAATGGTTTCCTCTTCGATCAAGGTTCCGCCAATTGCTTTTTCTACCTTGTCGATAAAGTCTTTTAAGGACTTGATGTTTTTGCCGAGCAACCCATTGATATGCTTGTCATCGAAAATAAAGTTTTCGTAAGGTTTCAAGGTTTCTTTTAAATCCTTGATTGCTTGTTTTACTTCATCATCTTTAGCATCTTTTTTGGCAAAAATATCTTTAGCCTTCTTAATAACTTCATCGAGTTTTTTGTTTTCTTGTTCGCTTAGGCGTTTACGATCGACTTTATCCGCTCTATCAAGTTCTTTCTTTAGTTCCTTCTTCAGTTCGGAAAGGTTGGAATCGTGGTTTGCCTTTGCTTCTTCACGTAGTTTAGATAGCTCTTTATCTTTTTCAGCACTTGCTGTTTTTTCAGTTTTCAGGCTATCTTGAAGCTTCTTCACTTCATCGGCAAGTTTTGCATTATCAGCTTTTGCTTGTGCTAATGCTTCTTCAGCTTTCTTTAAAGCGCTTGCGTCAACGGACTTACCGTCGATCAAGTCTTTAATTTTTGCTTCAAGGTCTTTTACATTACCTTCTAGCTTTTTAGCGTTTGCTTCAAGTTCAGTAATCTTAGCCTCTTTGTCGGCGAGTTCTTTTGCTAAACCTTCTTTTTCCTTATTCAAGGCGTCTTTTGCGTCGTTGTTATCTTTAATTGCTTTTTCTAACTCTGCGATCTTAGCGGTGTCTTGATTACCTTTTGCTTTTTCGTCGGCAAGTTGTTTTTCAAGGTCTTTACCTTTCGCATCTCTGCTGGCAATTTGATCATTCAGTGCTGCAATTTTATCAGCAAGTTCTTTTTTGAGGTTATCAAGTTCAGATTTGGAATCTAACAGATTTTTGTTAGCTTCTCCTAAATCCTTCTTCATTTCATCGAGCTTCGCTTGCAGTGCTTTAATGAGTTCGGATTGGCTTCCGACTTTATCATTCAATTTACCGATTTCGGCTTCTTTTTCTGCAATTGCTTTTTCTAGTGCGCTAAGGTTATCTGCGAGCTTTTGATTTTCTGCTTTTGCCTTTTCTAATTGATCTTGGAGAGCTTTCATAGTTTCGGCATCAACAGCTTTACCACTAATTAGATCTTTAATTTTTGCTTCAAGGTCTTTTACATTACCTTCTAGCTTTTTAGCGTTTGCTTCAAGTTCAGCAATTTTAGCTTCTTTGTCGGCGAGTTCTTTTGCTAAACCTTCTTTTTCCTTATTCAAGGCGTCTTTTGCGTCATTGTTATCTTTGATCGCTTTTTCAAGTTCAGCAATCTTCGTGGCGTCTTGATCGCCTTTTGCTTTTTCAGTAGCTAATTGTTTTTCAAGGTCTTTGCCTTTAGCATCTTTATCTGCAATTTGACCGTTAAGATTAGTGATCTTGGCTTCTAATTCTTTTTTAAGATTTTCTAAGTCGTTTTTAGATTTAGCAAGCTCTTTGTTTGCTTCTTCTAGATTACCTTTCAGCCCATTGAGCTTTTCTTGAAGTTGCTTAATGACTTCGTCGAGATCGCCAATTTGCTTATTGAGTTTGTCAATCTCAGCCTTTTTGTCATTAATTGCTTTTTCAAGCTCAGCAATTTTAGCCCTGTCTTGTTCGCCTTTCGCTTTTTCAGCAGCCAGTTGTTCTTCAAGTTTGCTAAGTTCGCCTTTTTTGGCGTTCAATTGATCTTCCAGGCTTTTAATTTCGGCATTCAGATCTTTTACTTTTACAGTAACAGCTTGACCGTCTTCGCTAACAGTAATGTCATCAGTAGAGAGTAACTTGTAACCAAAGAGTTCAGGAATTTCCGTCAATTTAATTTTACTTCCGGATTCAACGGACATTTCTTTTGTAGCTACAGTTTTACCGGATTCGTCAACGTAGTTAAGAGTAACCTTAACAGCTGCTTCTTTTACATTAACCGTTACGTCATAGTCTTTACTTAACTCTTTAAATTCGACAGGTACGTCTACTTCTTTCGTCGATTGATCTTTAAATGTGATTTTTGCTTTCGCATTTTTCCTTTCCGCCGGTAAAGTTACAGTGATAGCTCCGGTTTGCTTTCCAACCTTACTGGTGTCTACAGGAGTCTTTTCTTCGATTTTAACTCCTTCTTTCGGATTGGTAATCGCTTGGGTTAAGTCTGCCTTTTCGCCGGGCTTAACTGTTAATTCCTTGATTTCAGGTGTATATGCTGTACGCTCAGGTCGAGATACAACGTCTACCTTTGCACCTTCAGGCAGATTGTCAATGGCACCTTTAATATCGTCGTCGCTTTCTGATTTCGCTGTATTAACAGTCGGATCAGTCGGTGCCTCACCTTTTAAAACATACCAGAATCCATCTTTTTCACCATTGTTAGGATAGGTTCCTTTAGGAGCAGTAACATCTTCGATATAGTTAGATTTCGAAGACACCTCTTCTGCCCCTACAATTCGATATAGATCTCCCAAATATTCAGCATTTGGACTACTCTTAGATACTGTTACTCTTCCATTTTTTATAACTTCAACTTGACTTATATCAGCTAAAACAAAGGAATGCATTCTAATTTCTGGAGAAAAATAGTCTCCCTTTGGATAAGCGTCGTTGTCAACAATATAATCTGCACCAGTTGTATAAAGTGTACTTGGCAGTTCACCACTAACTGGACCACCGTAACTTGCTTCAAAGTACTTTTGATATGGTTGAGATAGTTTTACCATATTTCCAGGCACAATAGTGGCTTTTAAATATCCATCAACTTTAATACCCGGAAAACCGCCTCCTATTTCCCCAATGCCTTTATATACTCCATAGTTTCCATTAGTAGCAAATGATCGGATGTCTCCCAGTTTAGGTTCTCCGGACTCTGTTTTACTTACATTATATTTTCCCCATATATACTGTTTTGATTGAACGTTCTTGTTTGTACCTGACTCTACCTTTGCTCCTTGATTAGCTCCTTGAGCAAAACTTTGAATAGGTAAGCTCGGTGCAAGCATTAATCCCGCAAGTGCCAAACTAAGTGCTTTCTTTCGTGTAATTTTTTTCACCATTATTATTTCCTCCTTGGATAGTTAACTAATATTTATAATAAAAGGCTTTCGCCTGAATTTTAGTTTCGATTCATTCCTCGGTCTTTTTGTTTTAACTTATCTTCTCTACTATTAGCTGCTTTTTCTCGTAATTCATCACGAATTTCTTTAGCAGCATTATAGCGTTCTTTATAAGGTTTCCTGTCGCCTTCACGCTCTCGTTTTGCCTCTAAACCTTGATATGTCCTTTTTAGAACCTGATCGACTTGTTTAGTGTCTTTAGCGTGAAAGTACAGTCGAAACTTTTCATCATCAATAGGTGCAACGGCAAATTGAATGCCTTCCTTATCACAGGCTTTTACTAACTCTTCTTGTAAATCTGTAGAGATAACCTGTTCTTGATCAAGTTGACCATTCATTTTCTGTCGTTCCTCCCATATTTTCATGTCGTCATACGTGGCTTTTTGTACTGGCGATGAACTGATATTTGTAAAAAGCTTTCTGGATAAATCCAGAAAAAACATTACTTTACGTCTATCATGCACACTATCAGCTAAGCCTTCTTGTATGCCCATTCCCATGAGATCACCTACCTACGAGTTATAATTTGATTTTCTTGCTGCCAACTATCGATTGTTCTTTTGACTGCAAGTAGGAAATCTTCCCACATTTCATCAGGATCGTCATATGAAGCAAAGTCTATACCGACGGTTCCTAATGCTTTTTCGTAAATTTCAGGATCAACATCATTCCACGAGTTCTTTAATTCAACTTCACGAATAAACTCATTTGCGGAAAGAGGTTGCCACTCATCATAGTCCATTCCTTTAAACGATACGCACCACTCCTTTGGGTCTTTCGCACTCTTAAAAACACGGTCTAACAAAAAATCATTAATCATCTAAATTCACCCTTCTTACGTCGTACAACGAGAAGTATTAGCTTCCCTCACTATCTATGCTATACGGACAAAACGCCCAAAACGGACAAAAAACGGACAAAACGGACAAATTTAAAAATACCTTTTAATGTAACGGTCGTGTATTTTACGGGCATAGCTTTCATCATTACTCCCCATTTCTCCGGATATCCGCTTCCAACTAGATTTGTCGATATATCGTCTTGTAAAAACATAGCGGACTCGATCGTCCTCGATTGTCGATATAAATGACTCAATTTTATAAAGAGATTCGACTGATTTATTCAGCCTTTGTGTTAATAGCTTCTTCAAAGCAGTCGTGTAGTCTGATTGAGTTTCCCTACCACGAATTGTTATGTGCATTTTCTGAAAAGGAAACGAGCTATTCGAACCGACGACAGTATCTGTAACCTCTGCGTCGAGATTATCTAGTCGTTCAGAAAGTAATTTAATTTCCCGCTTTAAACAGTGATACTGGCTTAATTGATCTTTCGTTAATGTTAAGTTCGGCAAAATCCTTGCTCCTTTCCTCATAACGTAAGCCGACCGGTAAACGCATAAAGCGTTCGTCTGCTTTTTGTTTTTCTTCCATGCTCTGATAGATCATTCTAAAGTTCGCTCTTTCCTGAGCGATATTTTGTGATAGGCAGCAATTTTGAAATCCTAATCTTCTAGCAGCTTCTGCCGTCATAGAATCTTCAGATTGTAGCCAATTCATAGCTTCAATTTCACGAGACGCACCAAACCGTTGTATTGCTCTCTGGACTAGTTGCCATGCCTCAGACCAATCTTTATTCGGCAAAGATTTGGGACTGCACAACTCGTAAATGTCGGATATAGCCGGAGGGAACCTCTCGGTATTAATCCAAAACTCAATAGCGAGTCTTCTTTTTTCAGGATCCAGTACCGACAATTTGCGATGCCACAACTCCATCATTGCGTGATCAGTTAAAAATTTATATTGTGGATAAGCCGCTTTTAGCACACTTAAACATTCCGCTACAGCCCTGTCGTCATCACTAATTGTCATGACACACCTCCACGCCATTCATAAAAGTCCGCCACTTCATCGACAACAGTTTTAGGTGTATGATTCATAGTATTTTGCTGATGAACCGGTAATATTCTTTTCCAACCGTTCACCATGGACTGCTTGAGGACATCGATCATTTCTTTTTCCGTCGAACCTATCTCCTTTAATTCGTCAAGAAACATTGGCAATATAGACGGAGTTATAGCAGCACCTAACTCTTTTCGATAAGCAATAAAGTTAAATAATGCGTCCTGAAGTTCAAAGTTTGAGGTAAAGAAAAATACGAGATTCGTAATTTCATTCTCATCTGATTCCTCGTTTTTTTCGACTGAATTAAATTTTTGACTTCCCCCGGCGATTTCTTTATTGGGGTTATTTATACTATGTTTTAGATTAATACTTTCTTTATCTCTACTTTCTTTATTATATAAAGCAGTCTTTTTGACTGATCTGGTCATTCCGTTTAACTGATTTGGTAATTCAGTTTGACTGATCTGGTCATTCGCTTTGACTGATCTGGTAATTCCTTTTGACTGATCTGGTAATTCATCTTGACTGTATGAATCCTCTGAGCAGTCATTTTGAAGACCCTGTTCATTCATTTTGACTTCATCATTTTGTGGCACTGGATCCTCTGGAGCTTGTTCATTTTCACCAAAAACTATTTTTTCGATTGCGTCGTAGTGAAGCTTTAAATATCTCCTTTGTGGAAAACCGTCGAACTTGACTGAAAGTATTCCCATATCTTCAAATTCTTTAAGTAGCCTGTATTGCTTCGATTGCGAGAAACCGGACATGTTTTCTATTGAGCTGACTGTTTGATAAAACCAACCCTCATCGTCGCCTTTTTTAGAAAACATCTCTTCTCCTTCAGCAAGAATGCTAAGAAGATAGGCTCTGTCTAATCCGAGAACTTTCAAAACTTTACGATTAATCGCAATAAATCCTGACCACCCAAGAAGAAGTTGTTTTAGGCTATTTTGCATATACAAGATCCTCCTTAAAAAACGAAAGATCTTTCTAATTCTTCCGCAAACTCTATAAGATCATCAGGCTGTTTACAGTGCAAGAATCTCCACTCTCGAAATTCCTTTGTTGAAATCAATCCGTATTCAACAGCTTCATTTATCGTGGCTAAAGCATCTGAATAGCTTTCGTACCACTTATAAACGTTATAGTCATCTGTATAAAACCACGTTTTACTTTCTCCGGGCATCATAATCTTTTCGACCGAATCATCAATTATTAGTCTCTCAATAGTAACGTCATCATAATCGATTGAATCCCAGTTTATTAAGTCATTTAAACAATATGCTTTCATATGACTTCCTCCAATTCATTCAAAGTCCTCCGGCACATGTCACGTGTCTCAATAAGGCTCTTTATAATATCTTCATTCCAATTGCATTTGCACTTGTCGTTAAGGGCGAGATCGACAGCGAAAATAACGCTAACCAGTTTTAGTCTTATATAGTTCGCTCTTTCTTTTGAGGTTACTACCATAGCCAACCACTATCTTTCCAAGTAGTCATTTAGAGCTTTTTTCGTGATAATTCTCTTTTGTGGTGTCACTTGCTTATAATCAAGTTCTCCACTTTCCATGAGGCGGTATAGCTGAGTCCTTCCGATACCGCTATATCTAGCAGCTTCTTTTACGGACAAACCATATTTGTTATTTTCAACTAATAGATTTTCTATATTTTGTAATTGCTTTTTAACTTCATTAAATCCAACGTCATTCAATGCAACTGCTTCCATATTTAACTCCTTATTTGTCGTTGTTTAGCATAAAACAACATAGTGATTTAACAATAATTTCAACTCGGTAACGCCAAAAAAGAATTAAGAAAAATGTACATCTTATTTTGCAATCCGTTCTATATCTCGAACTTTTGCAGTAAGAAATATTCTGTCACATCAGAAATACCTAAAATGTAGGATATCTTTAGGATTTCACTTGT
Organism: Peptoniphilaceae bacterium; assembly: GCA_902363535.1. Lineage (GTDB taxonomy): Bacteria > Bacillota > Clostridia > Tissierellales > Peptoniphilaceae > Aedoeadaptatus > Aedoeadaptatus acetigenes. The sequence continues at coordinate 11,719 of CABJAE010000020.1, read as the reverse complement.
TTTAAACTCTGTTAAACCATTTAATTTATTGGACAGTGTACTTACAGGAATTCCTGTATTTTTAGACAACGAACGAATGGTAAATCCCTTTTCAGCCATTAGTCCTTTTAATTTATTGTAGGATACTTCCATAATATTTCCTCCTTTGGACAGTTCTATATCTCGAACATACATTTATATTAGCAATGCTATAATTAAATGTCAACCTATATTTCGAACTTTTTTCTTTTTATTACGTGCAACGATTGAAATTTCGAACACCCTTTGATAGACTATATGTACAGGAGGTTGTTAGATGAAAAAACAAGAAAATCTAAAAAACTTTGGTGCCAGAGTTAAAAAGGCTAGGCTCTCCAAAGACTGGTCTCAGGAAGAACTCGCTAATAAACTTGGTACTAGTAAAAGTGTTATCTCCGGATATGAGTCTGGACGTAATGATCCAGCATACTCTATGGCACTTAAAATAGCCGAGAAATTAAATGTTTCTATAAACTGGCTCTTCTATGGCAATGAAGACTTTAATAATATTACTAATGCCATAAATCCACCTTCCACGAAGCAATACCCTTTAATAGGAACCATTGCTGCAGGTGTACCAGTTTTAGCTGAAGAGAATATAGAAGAATATATTAGCCTAGATAAAAAAATCAACGCTGATTTTTGTCTTAGAGTCTCTGGTGACTCAATGGTGCTTTCTTACATTTTTGATGGTGATATAGTCTTTATTAGGCAGCAACCTGACGTCGAAAATGGCGAAATCGCTGCTGTTCTTATCGATGACTCTGCGACATTGAAGAAGGTCTACAAGCATGGAAATGATGTAGTTGAACTTCGAGCAGAAAACCCAAAGTATAAACCTATGCTTTTTGATAACCACTCAAACATTTCAATTATTGGTAAAGCTGTTTATAAATTAAGTAAGATATAACTGATTTATAGTAAGTAAATAAAAAAGCCTCCAGTCGACTGACTGGAGGCAAGCACCTTCGCATGAAGGTACTGGTGACACATTTATCTTATCATGCGAAAGTGCCTATATCAAGATTTGTAAGACTTTACTTTCTAGATATGAGGTGACATTATGAAAAAAATCAAAAGAGCCAATGGTGACGGAAGTATCTGGACAGAAATACGCAATGGACGAGTTTATTATCGTGGAGCTGTCACAATTGAAGTAGATAATAATGGCAAAGCAATTAGAAAAACCGTCGGCGGGTATGATCGCCAAACAGTCGTTAAAAAGCTACGAGAATTTCAGGTCTTAGCAGATAAAAATATTCTTATCGAACCTTCAGATGAAGTTTTCGCAGACTATTTTAAACACTGGATCTTTTCTTCCAAAAAAGAAAAAATTATGCCAACAAGTTTTCAAAAATATGAAACGGAATATAGATTACGAATTAAAAATTCTACACTTGCTAAAATCAAAATGAAAGACTTAAAAGCAACTCACCTACAATACCACTTTGATGATTTACAAAAAAAATATCCACTCCCCACAATACAAAAAAACTATAGAATTATAAAGCATTGTCTTGACTTCGCAATGAATCATGAAGATATTTATAAAAATCCCATTGCCTCAGTCACGATACCCAAACGCAATTCGAAAATAAAAAAACGATCTATGCCTATGACGGCAGAACAACAACAAAAATTTGTTTCCAATTTAAAAAACACTTCTCTAGATAATTTCATATATATGTCGCTTGCCACTGGTGGTCGTCTTGCCGAAATTACAGCACTAACTTGGGAAGACTATACTGGACACTCTATTATAATCAATAAACAATATAGAAAAAGTGCTGAGATTAAGGAAAATGGAGAAAAAACCTGGCACAGAGAAATAAGCGTTCCCAAAAGCGACACCAGTATACGAGAAATACCGGTTACAGATACTACTATAAAAATGTTGAATCGCCAAAAGGAAATTACCTTAAATTTAAAACGAGACTCTGACCATTTTATAGACCGGAATTTAATCTTCCCAGACGATAAGGGAAATTATATTGAAAGTAAGCGTCCCACAAGAAGAGTTAAAACAATTTGCGAAAGTATCAATCTACCTACTTTTACATTCCATGAGCTTCGCCATAGTTATGCTACTAGGCTTTATGAACAAGGCGTTCCTGTTCGAACTATTCAATTGCTGTTGGGACATTATGATATACGAACAACGGAAATTTATGTAACAGTATTAGATGATTCTAAAAAATCGGCAGTCGATTTATTAGACGGCATTATATGAAACTATGCTTTCAGTGTGCAACGGAGTGTGCAACCGTTCGAGATTATTTGAGATAAAATGAAAGCCACTTGCTATTTCAAAAATAACAAATGGCTTAAACATGCGGTTTCAAGATTATTTGAAACCCTTTGAAATTGTATGGTGGAGACGGCGGGGGTCGAACCCGCGTCCGAGAACTCTTCCACCGAGGTTTCTCCAAGCTCAGTTTTTCTTTAAATTTCCCTTAAGGCGAAAAGAAAAACAAAAGGTCGCATTAAGGTAGCTTCATGAATTCCGGCATCGGGGCAAAGCTTGACCGATGACGTTTCACCACTGATTTGACACTTCCCTAAGCCGTGGTCCTCTTAGTTCCGTGGGTAGCGTAATTTACGCTGCCAGTGCTACGTTGTTTTCGTTAGCATTTAATTTTTTGAGCCATTTTTACGTTGCCTGACTCATCAACGGCTTGCTACCCCGGGTTCCGAATCCCCGTCGAAGCCATTTCGTCCCCATAGGTATCTACCAGAATATCGTTTTTTGCCCTATCTGTCAATCGCTCGCGAAAAAAGACCCGGCACTGCCGAGTCTCGTCTCAATTTGTCGTATCGAAGTTTTCCACCAAATCGCCGCCTTTGGTGTAGAGGTAGTGGTACAATCCGCCCTTGGCCATGAGCTCTTTGTGGTTTCCACGCTCCACAATGCCTTTGTCTTTTTCCATGACCAGAATGGTGTCGGCGTTTTCCACGGTGGAGAGCCGGTGGGCGATGGTAATGGAGGTGCGGCCTTCGGTGAGAGCGTCCAGGGAATGTTGGATGATCATTTCGCTTTCGTTGTCCAGGGCCGAGGTGGCTTCGTCCAGAATCAAGATAGACGGGTTTTTCAAGAAAACGCGGGCGATGGAGATCCGCTGTTTCTGTCCGCCGGAAAGCTTTACGCCCCGCTCGCCCACGTGGGTTTGGAAGCCCTCCTCCAGATCCATGATGAAGTCGTAGGCGTTGGCCAGCTTCGCCGCTTCCATGACTTCCTCGTCGGTGGCTTCCGGGCGGCCGTAGCGAATGTTTTCCATGACATTGGTGTTAAAGAGGTACACGTCTTGTTGCACCATGCCGATGCTTTTTCTCAGGCTCTGTAAGGTAAGGTCACGCACGTCGTGGCCGTCGACTTTCACGGCGCCGTGATCCACGTCCCAAAAGCGGGGAATGAGATTGCAGATGGTGGTTTTTCCCGCGCCGGATGGGCCCACCAGAGCCACTTTCTCTCCCGGGTGAATGGCCAGATGGAAGTCGTCCAGCACCTTGAATTTGCCTTCGTAGGAAAAGTCCACGTGCTCGAAGGCGATGGCGCCCTCGGCGTCCACCAAGTCCACAGCGCCGGCTTTGTCCTTAATGTCGCTTTCCGTGGCCATGATTTCGTTGAAGCGCTCAATGCCGGTGAGGCCTTTTTGGAAGGTTTCGGTGAAGTCGATAATGCGCCGCACCGTGGCCACCATGGTGGTCACGTACATAATGTAGGCCACCATGTCGCCGGGGAGAATTTCCCCAGCCATCATGCACCAGCCCCCGGCGATAATGACGATGAGATACATGATGCCGTCGAAGTTTCTGGTCACGGCGTTAAAGCCCGCCATGGCCTTGTAGTATTCACGCTTGGTTTCTAAAAAGCGGGTGTTTTCGTCGTCGAAGCGGGCCTGTTCGATGTCTTCGTTGGCGAAGGATTTCGTGACGCGGATGCCGGAGATGGAATCTTCGATGGTGGCGTTTAAATCCCCCATTCTGGCCCGCTGCTTCCGCTGCGCTTCCAGCATGCGGATGCGAAATTTCCTGGCCGCCACGAGCATAATGGGGATCATCAAATAAAGGACCAAGGTGAGCTTCACGTGAATGGATACGAGGATCACGAAGGTGGTAATGACTTTTACCGCGGCGATAAAGTATTCTTCCGGCGCGTGGTGGGAAAATTCCGTAATGTCGAAGAGGTCGTTGGTGATGCGGCTCATGATCTGGCCCACTTGGGTGTCGTTGTAGAAAGAGGCGCTCAAGGTCTGCAGATGATTGTACACGTCCCGGCGCATGTCTTTTTCGATGTTCGCCCCCATCATGTGGCCGATGTTGGTCATGTAGTAGGCGGCGATAATTTCCACGGCCTTAATGACGAAAAATAATAGGGCCAATCGGGCGATTAAATGGGGCGTAATGAGGTTGATGTCTTTTACGCCGAGATTGGTTAAATGGCGCAGGATCATGGGCAAGGTAATTTCCGAAACGGTGGTGAGCCCGGCGCATAGAAGATCGGTAAACAAAATGCCTCGATACGAGGCAAAGTAGGGTTTAATGGATTTAATTTTCGAAGAAAATGTCATAACACACCTTTCTGTCGGTTTTTAAAGAATCAGAGAAATGAAATAAAGTGCCAGTAAGTGGGCGGGATAGAAAATGTAAAAGAACCAGCGGCCGCCTCGGCCCCGCTTGCCGTTGTATTGATAGATTAAAGGCAGAGACAGATACACCGTGCCATACAAGGGCGCTTCGAAGAAAAAGGCGATGAGGCCCATGAGCATGGTGCGTCGGCGATCGTTGCAGGCCAGATAAAGCAAGACCATGGCGATAATTCCCACGGAGCCGTAGTCGAATTTCAAGACTTCGGCGAGAATGGCCGCGGCGATAAAGAGCAACACGGCATAAGCTTGCTTCCCATTTTTGTCTCCGTCGAGGATTTTCTTCATCCCGACGATGGTGGCTGCCCCCAATGCCAATTCGAAGAGCACGTTTTGGTGATCCCAATAAAAAATCTGCCCGAAGAGGCCCAAATCGAAGGGCACTTCGGCGATGAAGGCAAAGAGCAAAAGTCTCTGAATTTGTTTTTTATAGTCCCCGCTAAGCAGCACGCCCTGGACGAGAAAAAAGCAGAAGATGGGAAAGGCGATGCGCCCGGCCAAAGTCGCGATGGTGGCGAGAAGGCTCGCCGTGGGAAGGTCCGACAGGACGGGAATGCCCAGGGAATTCACCACATAAGCCGGCGTAAAGCCCAGGCTGTTTAAGGCCACGCCCTGGCTCATGTGGTCGAAAAACATAAACACACAGGCGATCATCTTCAGGGCGTTGCCGGAAAGGCCCTTTTCCCTGTGCCATGCGGCCAAAAGGCTATCTTTTGCCTGAGGCGATAAAAGCCTATTCATCTTTATCCTCCAATAAATTCTGGTAGTCCATGTCGTAGGTCGCCACCAGGGCGTACTCCGGATGGTCTTTTTCCACCTTCCACTTTAATTCGGCGTCGATGTCTTTGGCCTTGCCCTCCAAATCCATGGGCAGAAGCACGTCGAAAATTAAATTCAGGCCGTCCTTTCGAGTGACGATGCGAAAATCGTGGAGATCCAGGCGGGAATCCACTTCCCGGAGCTTCTTCTTCACGTAATCGTAAAGGGCGTTGCTCCTCGGATCGTCGATGCGAATGGGATCGATGTGGATGGTCGTGGCCATGCGGTACTTGGCTTCGATGTCCCGCTCGATTTCGTCGATGTCCTGATGAATTTTCATGACGTCGTCTTGGCTGTTGACCTCCACGTGGAGGGTGAGAAATTGATTGTTGGCGCCGTAGTCGTGATACATCATGTCGTGGACGCCCAAAGCCACCGGATAACTCTTAATGTCTTTCATAATGGCGCGGACCAGCTCCGGATCGGTTTTTCTGCCCAAAAGGGAATCCACCGTCTCCTTCAGGCTGTCCCAGCCACTTTTTAAAATGATCCCCGCCACGATGAGGCCCATCCATCCGTCGATGTTCACGGAAAAAAAGTGATAGACCAGGAGGGAAAAAAGAACCGCCGCCGTGGCAAACACGTCGCCTCGGGCGTCGTAGCCCGTGGCCACGAGAAGCTCCGAATCCATGGCCTCGCCGAGAGCCACATTGTAGCGATACAAAAACACCTTCCCTACCATGGCAAAGATGAGAACGCCTACGGCGAGGGCCGATGTTTCCATGACCTCGGGGTGAAGGATGGTCTTTGCCGATTCCCACAAAAGGCTGAGCCCGGTCCAGATGATGATCAGGCTCACGAGAAAAGAGGCCAAATATTCCATACGGGCGTGGCCGTAGGGATGGTTTCTGTCCGCCGGCATGGCGGCAAAGTGAAAGCCTCCGAGGGCGATCACTGAACTCATTAAGTCCATGGTGTTATTTAAACCGTCGGCGATCATGGAAATGGCGCCGGCCAAGGTGCCGATGACGATTTTCGACAGGGCGAAGAGAAAGTTCAGCACGATGCCCAAAACGGCGGCTTGTCTGCCCATGGCGCTTCGCACGGCCTGATCTTTGGGATCCGGCATTTTTTTCTGTATCAGTTTATCCAGCATAAATTCCTCACATTAAAGGGCGCTCTGCGATTCCGGCCTCAGATCCATCTTCAGCTTCGTCATCTTCAGGCCCTGCATTTCGTTTACCGTAAACAGAATGTCGCCGTAGCGCACCACGTCCCCCTGCTTGGGAATGCGGTCCAAAAGCTCGATGACGAAGCCGCCGATGGAGTCGGACTTTTCGCTTTCCAAATTCATGTGGAAGTAGTCGTTAATTTCGTCGATTCTCAGCTCCGGATCCACTAAATACACGCCGCTTTCCAGAAAAATCACGGCGGAATTTTCCAAATCGTACTCGTCGTCGATATTGCCCACGAGCTCTTCCAAAATATCTTCCATGGTAATAATGCCGCTGGTGCCGGCGTACTCGTCAACCACCACGGCGATGGAGAGATTCCGCGCCTTGAGCTCGCGGAAAATGCGATCCGCCACGGCGCTTTCGCCGATAAAATAAGGATCCCGAAGGATTTCTCTCAGGCAAATCGTCTCCCCTTGCGCCAAGAGACGCACCACATCTTTCATGTACAGGATGCCGATAATGTGGTCGATGGAATCTTCGTAGACGGGAATGCGGCTGTACCGATTGTCTTTTAAAAGCTCAAAAATTTCCTCTTCCGTGGCCTCCACGTCCAGGGCCACCACAGAAGTGCGGGGCTTCATCATGTCCGAGGCCGTGGCCGAAGAAAAATCCAGGACATTGTCGATGTAGGCCCGCTCTTCCCGTTGCAGAACCCCTTCTTCTTCCCCCACTTCCACCAAGGTCTTGAATTCTTCTTCCGTAATGGTGGGGGCTTCGTCCACGTGGGAAAAAAGCCATTTCGTCACCAAGCCCGTTAAGGCCGACAACAGAAAGACCGCGGGTTTGAAGATCGTCGTGATCCTCGAAATGGGCTTCGACACTTTTCGGCTGATCATTTCCGGCTGTTGTTGGGCGGCGGTTTTCGGCAGCACCTCCCCGAAGATCAAGACCAAAATCGTCATGACCACCGTGGCTACCACCGGGCCGCTGGCGCCGAAAAGCTGCGTGAAAAACACCGTGGCCACCGCCGAAGAGGCGATGTTCACGATATTGTTGCCGATTAAAATGCTGGAGATCACATCTTGAGGTTTCTCCAAAAGCTTCAAGACGGTCATGCTTTTTTTGTCTCCTTCCGTGGCCCGTTGGCGCAGGCGAATTTGATTCACCGAGGTGAGCGCCGTCTCAGACGAGGAGAAAAAGCCCGATAAGGCGATTAAAATCGCAACAATTGGTATATATAGCCAAACATCTTCCATTTAATTCGCTCCCAAATTTCCTTCAAATACGTAGCGGTGATTTTTTACATCCAACACCTTGGCCCGAAGGGTGCCCATGTGCTCCGGCATAAAAGCGTTGGGATCCAAGACGATTTCCCGTTGCGCCGGCAAAAGCTTGAGTCCCGGAATGGACACGGCCTCCTGTGCCATGGAAAGGGCCGCCCCTTCCGGCAAAGGAAGGCGCCCCAAATTTAAACGCTCCAATTTCATGTGCACGGTGCCGTCTTTATGGGCCACAGGCTGCGTCTTTAAGACCAGCTCGCTCTTCATGCCGTAGGCCTGAACGGGTATGCGGAAATAAAAGCCGTCGGCGATAGAAAAGCGGGCGTCGCTGCCGCTTTCTTTCAACCCGCGGCGCAGGGCGCTTTCCAGGGCCTCTTTCGTCAAGGTGATTTCGTAATTCGATTTTTCTGTTGCCGCCGTTTCTTCCTCCTGAGGCAAATCCTCGGGCCGGGACAAAAGAAACAGGCCGAGAAGAACCATGAGGTTCACCGCCAAAAGCAAAAGAAACGCAATTTTCCACGGGCAATTGTGCATGGTACGCTCCTGTGATATGATTTTTTTGTACGCAATCGTACTACGTTTATCATACTATAATACGAAAAACAATTGTAGCAGTAAGGAGGATTTATGCTGGAAAAAATGAACACCCGGCGGTGGATCGCCGTGGGCGTCGCCGTGTTGATTCTTGGAATCAGCGCCATCTCAAGCGGCATCAGCGACAAGATCAACAGCGAAGCCCGCATGAAAAAAATGGAAGCATCCCTTATGAATGCCGTAAACGGCATGAACGAAGAAGTCATCGAAGAGGGCGATTCCGCCAAGCGCATCGCCGTGATCAGCGTGGAAGGCGCCATTATGAACGTGCCCCAAGCTTCTTTTCTAACCGAAAGCTACGACCACAAGGCCACCCTTAACGCCTTGGAAAATGTCTTTGAAGACGACACCATTAAGGGCGTGCTCTTGAAGGTGAACTCCCCGGGCGGCGGCGTCTACGAAAGCGCCGAGCTTCACAAGCGGATCAAAGCCATTGTGGATGCAAAAAAGCCTGTCTACGTGGCCATGGGCAACACCGCGGCCAGCGGCGGCTACTACATTTCCGCGCCGGCGACGAAAATTTACGCCGCCCCCTCCACCCTCACCGGCTCCATCGGCGTCATTATGGGGGGCACCAATCTTTCGGGCCTTATGGATAAATTGGGCATCGCCGATCAAACCATTAAAAGCGCCGCCCACAAAGACATCGGCAGCAACACCCGCCCCATGACCGACGAAGAGCGGGCCATTTTACAAAGCGTCGTCGACGATCTCTACGGCGAATTTCTGAACGTGGTCTCCCAGGGCCGCCACATGGACATGGCCACCCTGCGTCCCTTGGCCGACGGTTCCGTCTTTACGGGCAAGCAGGCCAAGCAAAAGGGCCTGGTGGACGAATTGGGCTATTCAGAAGATGCCCTCGCCGCTTTGAAAAAGGCCATCAAATGCGACAACCCCGAGGTCTTTAACTACACCAAGGGATTGGGCGACGGTTTCTTCGCCTCCCTCTTCAGCCAAAAGGCCTCGGACAAGGAATTGGCGGCCAAGCTCGTGCTCGGCGCCCTTGCCGACAACGACCGGCCCATGTACCTCTACGGAGGTGAATAATGAAAGGCCAACACTACGATCCCTTCACCGAAAAGAAAAAAGGCCTCTTTCATCGCGAGAAAGAGGTGCCAAAAGAGACGGAAACAAATGCCAAAGCCATGGCCGAGGCACTGAACAAAAACGTACACGAGAATTTTTCGGAAGCGCCTGCCCATTATGAGGCGAACATCCGAGATGAAGTTGAGCAAGAAGCTGAGGCGGAGGAAATAACGGCCGATGCGGCCGCAAGCGAGGAGAAAGTCGAAGACCCCGCGCCGGTTTCCGAGCTCCATCGCGCGCAAGACGGCACCTTCGATCCCAAGCCTGTAAGGCGTCGTTACAGCCACCCGATCTCCGCCATGGTGGCGGCGGGCTTTTGGATTCGCACCGTGGCCTTTTTAATCGACGCCGTCGTGGCCGGCGCCTTTGCGGGCATCTTCGCATCGCCCATTAACGCCCTTCTCCTCACGGAAGGAAGCATGGCCGCCAAGGCCGTGAACGGTTTCTTCTTCTATCTCTACTTCATCCTCTCCACTTACTTTACCAACGGCCAAAGCCTCGGAAAAATGATCACGGGGATCCGGGTCATTCATCCCGAGGAGCCCCGCCTCTCTTGGACCACCGTGGTGATTCGCGAAGGCTTCTGCCGATTCATTCAAACCACCTTCGTCCTGCTCTACGTCATCACCGCCTTCTCCGAGCGCAAGCGCAACCTCGGCGACTTCCTCTCGGACACCTATGTGGTGAAAGACGCCCTTTATGCCGTGGAAAAGAATGAAGGCGAACTCTTTTACGCCTACGAAATTTAAACCCGAGCATTAATAAACTGCGGTCAAGGACGCCGCAGTTCAGAGTGATGACAAAGGGAGGGTGAATCAACCGATTCACCCTTCCTTTTTTTGTGTCATCAAACAGCATTCGCCTCAATTATAGTAAAATAGAAAAAAAGGAGGCCACCATGCTACATAAAGAAGACAAGAAAAAAGTAGAACAAATTCAAATGATTGCTCTGGATCAACTCGTGCCGACAGATCATCTTTTGCGAAAAATTGACCGTTACGTGGACTTCGACTTCATCTATGACCTGGTGGAAGACCTTTACTGTCTAGACAACGGCCGACCCAGCATCGACCCCGTGGTTCTCATTAAACTCGTCTTCCTTCAACACCTTTATGGCATTCGCAGCATGCGCCAAACCATCAAAGAAGTCGAAGTCAACCTGGCCTATCGTTGGTTCTTGGGACTCGACTTCTACGATAAAATCCCCCACTTCACCACCTTTGGGCAAAACTACCGTCGGCGTTTTCAAGACACCGACCTCTTTGAGTCCATCTTCACCAACATCCTTCAACAAGCCATGGACCAAGGCTTCGTCGACACACGCCTCCAATTCGTCGATGCCACCCACGTCAAAGCCCATGCCAATCGCCACAAAAACAAAAAAGCCGTGGTGAAAAAACACGTGCGAAGCTACCAACAACAGCTTGAAAAAGAAATTGCCGACGATCGAAACGCACACGGAAAAGACGACCTCAAACCACCGAAAAATCCGCCCACCGATACCACCACCATCACCCAATCCACCACCGATCCTGAAAGCGGCCTCTTTCACAAAGGCGAGCACAAAGAAGTCTTTGCCTACACCATCCAAACCGCCTGCGACCGACACGGATGGATTCTTGCCTGTCAAAGCTTTCCCGGCAACCGCCACGACAGCAGCACCTTCTTCGACTTCCTCCCCAAACTCCAAGCGTTAAAACCGGAAAAACTCGTCATGGACGCCGGCTACAAAACCCCGGCCATCGCCAAAACCCTCCTTGAAAAAGACATCCTGCCCGTCTTCCCCTACACCCGGCCCAAACACAAACCGGCCCTCGACGACCCCTACTACAAACGCGACTTCGTCTACGACGCCTACTACGACTGTTACCTCTGCCCGGAAGAAACCATCCTCCCCTACAGCACCACGACACGTGAAGGCTACCGCGAATACAAAAGCAATCCAAAAATCTGCAAAAACTGTCCTACCCTTCACCGTTGCACCGCCAGCAAAAACCATCAAAAAACCGTCACTCGCCACCTCTGGCAAGACGCCCTGGACGTCGCGGAAGACTACCGCTACACCACCCAAGGAAAAGCAGAATACAAACAACGCAAAGAAACCATCGAACGGCAATTCGGCAGCGCCAAAGAATACCATGGCCTTCGCTACACCAACCAGCGT
>CABJAE010000019.1 GCA_902363535.1 Peptoniphilaceae bacterium | reverse complement strand
GACGAATTCGCGCCATCATGAAGAAACTTCACTTGGTATCCGTCTACACCAAAGCAAAATACAGACACCACCCGACCAGGAAAAACGAAGAGAAAGTACGCAACGTTCTCAACCGAGAATTTAGTCATCGTAAACCGCTGGAGGTCATCGTTTCCGACCTGACCTATGTTCGCATCAATCAGAGATGGGCCTACGTTTGTGCCATTACTGATCTTTTCAATCGCGAAGTCATCGGCTACTCCTGCGGCCTTCGTCGCGACGCTGCCCTTATTCAGGAAGCATTTAACACCATTCCCTACCCCCTCGACGTTGTCCAATACTTTCACACCGATCGAGGCAAAGAATTCGACAACAACACCATTTGTGCCATCTTAAAAGCAAACGGCATCAAACGATCCCTAAGCCGACCCGGCAATCCATACGACAACGCCGTGGCAGAAAACATATTTAAAAGTTTCAAAACCGAGTTTTTAGAGAGAGAAACCTTTCAAAGCCTTAACGAGTTAAGAGAAAAACTCAGCGACTATGTGCAGTGGTGGAACAACGACCGAGTGCACACAAGCCTTGAAAACATGACTCCGCTCGCATACAGGACAAAGAAAGCAGTGGAAGACAAAGACCGTTTACAGTTGACACCTTAAGAAAAGTGTCCAAAAAAGTGTTGCCATTCCAAATCGCAACGCCCTTTTTCCCTCCCCCGGGAATATTGGATGAAGGTAAGGTGTGATAGCGCTAGCAGTAATGTTTTAAATGAAGCGTGCCATCGGAAAATAAGGGCAAATCGTATGCGAAGAATAAAGAAAAAATTACTGCATTTTACTTCCTAACATCTCATGTCCTTCCTCACTGACGAGTATCTTCCCCTTCTCCCTAAAAATACACCCCTCCTCCTCCAATTCATTCAAATACCGATACAAGCTCCTTTTTGGGATGGCCAAGAGATCCGCCAGGTCTTCTCTTTTCAGGGGCAGTGTGGCGGGGAAGGGGGCTTTGGTGTTTTTGTAGATGGCGTAGGCGAGGCGGTCTTTTTTGCTCAGGTGTTTTTCCTCGGCATTTTGCCGCATGGTTTCTTCGCTGAGGCCGGCCAGGTAGCGCAATAGGAGCATGAGGACCTCGGGCGTTTGAAAGAGGGGATCTTTCAAACGCAGGTTGTAGTAGCGCCCGGCGGTAACGGCTTTTACGCCGGAGAGAACGGGGCTTTCGGTGAGGCTTTCGATAAGGCCCAAGCATTGGGGGGCGGTCATAAAGCTTTGCAGGATGCGCTCGCCTTCTTGAGCGTAGCGGGACACTTCCACGGTGCCGGATTCCAAGAGCAGGATGGAAAATTCGGCGCTGTCGGGATACATGAGCACATCCCCCGGGCGAAAGGCCATGGGCGGGGCGCTGAGCTCGCGAAAAAGTTCTTGAAAATTCATACTTTCCTCCTAAAAGGTGCCAGGTGGCATCTTTTTTTCTTACAAATAAGTATACACTGGATATAAGAAAAAAGGGACGACATTTGAGACAGGAGGCTATTATGGAACGCTTTTTCACCATGGACGAATTTCATCAAGCGGTGCGCGACGTGCAAAAGGACACAGCGCAAACCTACGAGCAACAAACCTTTCGTCTGGCAAAGCTTGCGGAAAACAGTTTGGATTACCCCGTGGCGAAGGACGACGCTTTCTACGATCTCTATGCCAAGGGGGAAATCTGCGATTTAGACGAAGGCCACGCCCCCTATGCGCCGCGCTACATTCTCCCCGATTACGAAAAGTATTTGCGTGAAGGCAGTGAATTTTTGCGCATCGAGCCGCCGAAGACGCTTCTCGAAGCCACGACGGCGCTTCTGATTATGTACCACCACGTCCCGAGCATTACCCGTTTCCCGGTTTACATCGGCGCCCTGGACGATCTTCTCGAGCCCTTCGTTGAAACCACCGACGAAGACGACGCCCGGGCGATTTTAAAGAGCTTTTTAATGCAGCTGGACCGCACGGTGGACGATTCGTTCTGCCACGCCAACATCGGGCCCTATGAAACGAAGACGGGGAATCTTCTTCTCGAGCTTTTGGAAGAGCTGCAAATCGTGACGCCGAACATGACGCTTCTTTACGACGAGGAAAAGACACCGGATGCGTTTGCCGAAAAGGCACTGGCCTGCAGTTTGACCTGCGCCAATCCGGCCTTCGCCAACGACGCTTATTACAGCGCGGATTTCGGCGACGTTCCCTACGGCATCGCCTCCTGCTACAATGCCCTCCCGAAACACGGCGGCGCCTTTACCTTGAGCCGCCTGCGTTTGAATAAGATCGCCCTGGGCGCGGAGAGCGTGGATGGCTTTTTCGAAAAGAATCTGCCCCACGCCATCGACACCATGCTTCACTTTATGGAATCGAAGATTCGCTATTTGGTGGAAGAAACGGCCTTCTTTAAATCCAATTTCCTCGTCACGGAAGATTTCATCGACTTGGACAATTTCGTCGGCCTCTTCGGCATGGTGGGCCTGGCGGAATGCACGGAAGCCCTCCTGAAACTTGAGGGCGTTGAAGGCAAGTACGGCATTGACGAGGCGGCGGATGCCATGGGCATTCGTGTCATGGACTTTATCCAAGATCGGGTAAGTAAGTTTGAATCGGCTTACAGCCCGGTGTGGAACCACCGCTTTATGCTCCACGCCCAAGTGGGTGCTGCAAATGATGAGGGCACCACGGCGGCCCACCGCATTCCCATCGGCCAAGAGCCGGATCTGTACACCCACATTCGCCAAGCGGCGAAGTTCCAAAAATACTTCCCCTCCGGCGTGGGCGATCACTTCCCCTTCGACGAAACGGCGAAGAAGAACCCGAAGGCCGTGCTGGATGTGTTTAAGGGCGGCTTTAAACTGGGGAACCGCTACCTTTCCGCCTACAACGACGACGGGGATCTCATTCGCGTCACGGGCTATCTCGTCAAGAAATCCGATGTTGAAGCCTTTCAGGCCGGCAAGCAAGTGTCCTACGACACGGTGCAATACGCCGCCGATCCTCTTACGAAATACGGCATTTTGGACCGGAAGGTGGAAGGGGTCTGATGCTTCTCGTCAACAAGCTGATTCCCATGAGCGTCGTGGACGGCCCGGGGAATCGCTTTGCCATTTTTCTGCAAGGTTGCAATTTTAACTGCAAATACTGCCACAATCCCGAAACCATCCACCGCTGCATTCACTGCGGCGACTGCGTGGCCACCTGCCCGGCGGATGCCCTTAACCTTGTGGATGGAAAAGTGGTGTGGGATCCCGTAAAATGCGTGGACTGCGACAAATGCATCGCCACCTGCACCCACGGGGCCTCGCCCAAGGTGCGTGCTATGGATGCCGAGGATTTAATGAAGGAAATCGAAAGCGCCATGCCCTTTATCGAAGGGATTTCCGTGAGCGGCGGCGAAGCCACCCTCCAGGCGAAGGAACTGATCCCCCTCTTTCAAATGGCGAAGGAAAAAGGCCTCACGGCCCTTATCGACTCCAACGGCGGCCTGGATTTTTCAACAGGGGATTTGAACCGCCTCCTCGAAATTTCCGACGGGGTTATGTTGGATGTGAAAGCCTGGGAGCGGGAAGACCACCTTCGGATCACGGGACGGGACAACGACGTAGTGAAGAAAAATCTCGCCTACCTCGCCGAGCAAAACAAAATCGAGGAGTTGCGCTTCGTGCTCCTGGACACCTTGGACAACGAACACACCCTGCGCGAAGCGGCGAAGGTGCTGGGCGAGAGCATTCACACCACCCGGGCGAAGCTCATCAGCTACCGCCACTTCGGCGTACGAAAAGAATATATAGACGAACTTCGCGCCCCAAGCCGGGAAGAAAAAGACCGGCTCATGGCCTTGGCGAAGGAGCTGGGCTTTCATGAAGTCGTGGATATTTAAACCTGCTGTTTCGGCAGGTTTTTTTGTGCCGTGAATTGAGGGTGTTGATTTTATATAGGGGGGGGGTATAATGAAAGAAAGAAGGATCGAGAAAAGGAGGTTAACATGAAAAAATTACTCGGTTTGGCACTGGCCCTGGCCATGATTCCCGGCCTGGCCTTTGCCGCTGAACCCATCACCCTTTATATTAACGGGATCGACGCAAGAGACTATAAGGAGCAGCCCATTCTGCGGGACAATCGCCTGTTCCTTCCCGTGCGAAGCGTCACGGAAGCCATGGGCTACAAAGTGGACTGGAAGGGCGAGAGCAAAACCGTCACCGTCGGCGACGTGGAAATGGTCGTCGGCGAAAAAGATTATGTGGCGAAGGGCGAAAAAAAGACCATGGATGTGGCCCCCTTTATTGAAAAGAACCGCACCTACGTGCCTCTGCGCTTTTTGGCCGAGGGGATGAAGCTCCCCGTCACTTGGGACGAAAACAATCGGGCGGCCGTCGTCGGCGAGTACAAGAGCGCGCCCGCCTTTAAGCCGGAAAAGACCGTCACCTACGGCAATGTGACTTTCTCCCTGCCGAAAGATTGGGAAAAACAGCTGACCATTACTTACGCTTATAATCAAGTGACCTTTTACGACAAAATGAATCACGACGCTCAGGACGGCTACGGCCGCATCGGCGAAATCTATAACACGGCGAATCCCGACTATCCCGTGCCCGCCATTCTTCTGGCTAAGGGCAATTGCTTCTACACCCTGTTCACTTTTTCGAGCGACGTGCAGGTGGCGGATACGGGGAACAAAAAGCTTTGTGACAGTTACACGAAATCTAATCAACTGGTGCGGGAAATTTTAAAGACCGTGGAAATAAACGACGTATTTAAGGAAGCCGACCGCGTGAAGGTGGGCGAGGTGTCCATG
The DNA here is from genome assembly GCA_902363535.1 of Peptoniphilaceae bacterium. Taxonomy (GTDB): domain Bacteria; phylum Bacillota; class Clostridia; order Tissierellales; family Peptoniphilaceae; genus Aedoeadaptatus; species Aedoeadaptatus acetigenes. The sequence goes on along the minus strand of CABJAE010000019.1, from coordinate 16,255 downwards.
GTGCTTCCCGAGGCCTACAAAGACGTGATCGGCGTGGAAGAAATAGGCGGCAAAGTCGCGCTCTTTGAAAAGACCAACGAAAAGGCGAAAAAGGGCAGCGGCCTCATCGGCACCTTCCGCGTGGTCAATCAAAAGGAATTGGAGAAAATAGAAGAGGACTACCGCCTGTTCCGATACAATAAAGACGGCAGCCTGATCTTCGTCAGGGCGGATAAGCCGAGCCTGAAGGATCCGGTTCTGAAAAAAGCCTACGAAGAAGGTGTGGGGAAAGCAGGAGACATTCTCCAGACCGTGAAATAAGAAGAGGAGCCGAGGGGCTCCTTTTTTGTTTGACTTCTATTTTTTCCTAAGATACACTGAAACGGACTAGATAAAGGAGGACGAAGGAATGGAGAGAATCGATGCGCGGGAAGCGGCGCGACTGATTAAGGACGGAGACACTTTGGCCGTATCGGGCTTTTTGTTGGCCACGACGCCCAGCGAATTGTTGCGAGAAATCGGCAATCGCTTTTTGGAGGAGGGCCATCCCCGGAACATGACCCTGCTTCAGGCGGCGGGCACGGGAAACAACGGGGACGAGGGGATTATGGAGATCTCCCACCGGGGCATGGTGCGCCGCTATTTAACGGGGCATTTCGCCCGCAATCGCCGTCTGGCGGAGCAGGCGTCCAAGCACGAAATCGAGGCCTACAATTTCCCCCAAGGGGTGCTGTCGAAAATGTACCGGGCCCTGTCCTCCGGACAAAAGGGCGTACTGACCACCATCGGCCTGCATACCTTCGTGGATCCGAGAGAAGGGGGCGGCAAGCTCACGGACATTACCACGGAAGATTTGGTGGAGCTCGTCACCCTGGACGGGGAAGAGTATTTGTACTACAAGGCCCAGCCCGTGGACGTGGCCATTATTCGTGGCACCACCGCCGACGAGCAGGGCAACATTACCATGGAAGAGGAATCGGGGATCGTCGATGCCCGTGAAATCGCCATGGCGGCCAAGGCCTGCGGCGGCAAGGTCATCGTGCAGGTGAAGTACACGGCGGACAGCAAATCTCTGGATCGAAACCGCGTGGTGATCCCGGGAATTTTCGTGGACTATGTGGTGGTGGCCACAGAGCCTGAAAAAACCCATCGCCAGACCGTGGCCGCCTATTACGATCCCGCCATCGCCGGGCACACGAAGCGGCCCGTGGCCAAGGTAAAGGATGCGCCTTTGGACGAACGCAAGATCATCGCCCGCCGGGCGGCCATGGAGATCAAGCCGGGAGACGTGGTGAATTTAGGCTACGGCATGCCCGAGGCCGTGGGCCACGTGGCGGCGGAAGAGGGCCTGAGCGATTCCATCACCCTCACCCTGGAATGCGGCATTATCGGCGGCGTGCCCTTAGGTGGGGCGAATTTCGGCTCGGCCCTCAATGCCCACGCCGTCATGCCCATGAGCCAGCAATTCGATTTTTACAACGGCGGCGGATTGGACGTGGCCTTCTTGGGCTTTGCGGAAGTAAACGAAAAGGGCGACATCAATGTGTCCAGCTTCGGCGGGCGCTTCGCCGGCTGCGGCGGCTTTATCGACATCTCCCAAGCGACGAAGACCATTTTCTTCGTGGGCACCCTCACCACGGGAGGCTTGGAAGAACATGTGGAAGACGGTAAGCTCGTCATCGACAAGGAAGGAAGCCGCATGAAATTTATCGACGCCCTGCCCCAAAGGACCTTTAACGGCACCTACGCCTTAAAACAGGGGCACAAGATCACCTTTATTACAGACCGCTGCGTCATGAAGCTTACGGACGAAGGCTTCCTCATTACGGAAGTGGCGCCGGGGGTCGATGTGGAAAAAGATATCGTGGCCCACATGGCCTTCCGCCCGAAGGTGGCGGCGGACGTGAAAGAAATGGATCCGCGAATTTTCGCGCCGGAAAAAATGCATTTGGCTTAAGGACGGGAAACCGTCCTTTTTTTGTGGGCGAAAACCCGTCCATTTGCGCAATAAAAAAAGACCGCCGAAGCGGCCTCGTCCTATTTCAGATGGTCTTTCATAAAAGCCATGAGGGCTTTGTCGTCGATTTTTCCCGTGCCGTTCGCCGGCAGGGCGTCGTGAACCATAATGTACTTGGGCACTTTGTACTTCACCAGCTTGTGGTGAATGTAGTTGCGAATCATGTCCTTGGCCTTTTCTTCGTCCATGTCTTCCAAGAATGACACGTGGAGGCAGGCCTCTTCGCCCATAAATTCATCCTTCGTCGACAGCACGCGGGCCTGGTCGATGAAGTCCAATTCCTTGACCACATTTTCGATTTCGATGGCGGAAATATTTTCGCCGCCGCGAATAATAATGTCTTTGGTCCGGCCGGAGATATACAGGCGGCCCTCTTCGTCCTTGTAGCCCACGTCGCCGGTGCAGAGCCAGTCCTTTTCCGTGTAGCGGTGCTTGCCGTTAATGTAGCCTGTCATAACATTGATGCCGCGAACGAAAATATTGCCGGGATAATTCGGCGGAAGCTCCTTGCGATTGTTGTCCACAATGGCCACTTCCACGCCGTCGATGGGGGTGCCGACGCTGGTGGAAGCAATGGCTTCGCTTTCGCCCGGGCGCACCAGGGTCACCGCCGGGGAGGTTTCCGTTTGGCCGTAGGACTGAATCAAATGCTCAAAGCCGAAGGCCGATTTAATGATTTCATATTCCCGGGGCGTCAAAGGCGCACCGGCGATAATGCCGCTCTTTAAGGAAGAGAGATCGTAGTCTTCCAGATTGTTGTGGCGCATGTCGACGATGAAGAGGGTGGGCACGCCGTTAAAGACCGTGATCTTGTAGCGGCCGATGGCGGCCAATTGATTGAAGGACTTCACATTGTCCAAGATCACCGCGGTGCCTCCGCACATAAAGGCGGTCAAAGCCGTGGCCGTGAGGCCGAAGCAGTGGAACATGGGCACGCAGAGCAAGAAGCGGTCCGTTTCGTCCCAACCGACGACCTTCACCATGGTGTCGGCATTGGAGATGAGATTTCTGTGGGTGAGCTGCACTCCCTTGGGCACGCCGGTGGTACCGGAGGTGAGAAGAATACAGGCCACCTCCGTGGGATCGTCGGCAAGTTCCAGACTCAATAGGTGGGAGAAGCGGTGGCCTTCGCTTCCGTAGAGAACGTGGAAATTCTTGTTGACCTTGTAGAGATCGCGAATGTGTTGGGCGTAATCCTGTTGGCCGTTGGTTACCACGGTATCGGCGCCGACGATGTCCATAATTTGTGCGATTTCGGAGGTCGTAAAGGAAGGGTTCACCGGCACGGCAACGGCACCGAGCATTTGCAAACCGAAAAAAGTGAAGATCCAGTCCGCCGAATTCTTGCCCATAATAAGCACGTGATCGCCGCGCTTCACGCCCGAGGTGGCGAAGTACGCGGCAAAAGACAGGGAGATGTCGTGTAAATCCCTGTACGTGTACTCCTTCTCCTTATGTATAATGGCGACGCGATCGGGATGCATGTCATTCCATAAAAAGGGCATGTACCCGAGGGTCTTGTTATAGTCCATGGCGACCTCCTACGTTTTCGCAACAGAAAGCGTTATCTTTATATGCCTCGCGGGCTATGGATACTAGTATACAAGAACTACTTTACTACAAATGAAATTTTTATCAAGAGAAAAAATCGAAAAAAGCAGATAAATGCCGAGAAAAATCCTTTGGAATGAATTTTTTGCCGTTTGAACGGGAAAACTATTTCAAAAATTGCCCGCCGTTTTCGGACTCTGTTCGGGAAAATGCGGGAAAGGAAAACAGCTTAACCACCGCCTTTGCGAAGTATGCTAAAATAGATTCGAATATAGGAATCGAATTATTGTGCATTCTAAAAACAACTTGCAATTGTTTTTATGACATAGTAGACTAGTAGACAAGAAGGAGACGTATATGGAAAGCAGGACCAACTCGGATACCCTGTATCAGGCACTTCTGGACCAGATCATCGACTTGACGCTCTATCCGGGTATGGGTATTAGCGAAAACGCTATCAGCCGCAGATTCGATGTGTCGCGGTCGGTGGTTCGAAGCGCATTTGCGCGCCTGGTACAATTAAAATTTTTAGTCGTCTACCCGCAACGCGGCACCTACGTAAGCCTGGTCAATCCGGTTTACATACGCAAAGCCCTGTTTATACGGGCGGCAGTGGAAAAGGAAGTGCTGCGCGGATTTATGAAATGTCCCATAGATAAGTCAAACATCTACGGGAAAATGGAGGCAAATTTAGAGGAACAGCGGAAATTTTGTAATGAAACAAAATACGTCGAGCGTTTCCGCCTCCTGGACGAAGAATTTCACAACTATATTTTGGCAGCCAACGACTCGCAAGATGTGCTGCATTTGCTGGACGATCACCTTCTTCATATTGCCCGTTGGCGCAATATTTACGTAGATAGCGGCGTGTCTTTGTCCATCTTGGTGGATCAACACGAGCGCATTTTAAAGGCCATCGAAGCGCGGGATTTAAACGATGCGCTGGATGCCACGGACCTGCACATAAACACGGTCCACGAATTGGTTCTCAGCGATCCGAAGTTTTCAAGTTACTTTGAAGAAGTTTAGGATCGTTAAGATTGTTAAGTAGTAGTTTTGTCAAGGTTATGGGGATGTTTGTCCCGAAGGACTTGAAAGGAAGGATCAGATGACAGAAAGCAGAAAACTTTTAGAAGGTGTAAAGGTTGTTGAACTGGCAACCTTTATTGCAGCGGCAACGACCGGTCGGTTCTTAGCAGACTTAGGCGCAGACGTCGTTAAAATCGAACAAAAAAACGGCGACCCCCTTCGCTACACTGCCCCTTCTGAAGGCAGACCCTTAGATATGCATGAAAACACCACCTGGGAATTGGAAAACGGCAACAAACGCTGCCTCTCCATTGACACCCGTACGGAAGAAGGGAAAGAAATCCTCTTCAAGTTATTGGACGAAGCCGATATCTTAATTACCAACTGGCGTACCAAAGCCTTGGTTAAATCCGGCTTGGATTACGAAACCTTAAAGGTAAAATATCCGAAGCTCGTTTACGGTATCTGCACCGGCTACGGCGAATACGGTCCCGACAAAGACCTCCCCGGCTTCGACTTCACCTCTTTCTTCGCACGCGGCGGTTATTTGGAAACATTGAGACAAAAATCCGATGTGCCCATGAACGTCGTACCCGGCGTCGGCGACCACAATGTCGGCATGAACTTGGCAGCAGGTATCCTGGCCGCTCTGTATCACGCAAAAATGACGGGCAAGGGCGAAAAGGTAGAAACCAGCTTGTTCGAAACCGCCATCTTCAACATGGGTATGATGGTTCAAGCTGCTCAATACACCGACTACGGCGAAAAATACCCCATCGACATTCGCAACTCCCCGAACCCCTTCCTGGCTTGCTGGAAGAGTAAAGAAGGTCGTTTCGTACAAACCTGTATGCCCGACTACAATACCTATTTCGAACGCTTCATGACGGCATTGGGCCTCACGGAATTCTTAGGCGAAGAAAAAGACAAGTACTTCCCCGTACAACACTTAATCGAAAACGGCTTGGGACCCAAACTTTACGACGCCATTATGGCACGCTTCGAAACCAAGACCATTGCCGAATGGAACGAAATCTTAGTTGAAGCGGACATTCCCTTCGCATTGGCAAAGAACTGGGAAGAACTCCTGGAAGACGAACAAGCATGGGCCAACGACTGCTTCCGCAAGATGGAATACCCCAGCGGCGAACGCATTCTCGTTAACCAACCGGTTCGCTACCACGAAATGGGTAAAACCCCTTACGAAAAAGGCCCCCTCATCGGCGAACACACCGTAGAAGTCTTAAAAGAACTGGGTTACGATGACGCCAAGATCAAAGAGCTCATCGACAGCAAAATTGCTTACGAATGGGACAAATAAGTTAATCGCAAGACATTGAGAAAATAGAAGGATGGGAAAGTGGATATTATAACCATGGGCATCGACATCGGCTCCACCTCTTCAAAAGCGGTTATTTTGAAGAACGGAAAAGATGTCTTGGCAAAAGAAGTGGTAAGTTTAGGCGCAGGCACCACCGGGGCGCAACAAGTCATCGACAAGGTGGTCGCCGAGACAAAACTCGGGAGAGAAGATATCGACTACATCGTAGCCACAGGGTACGGACGCAATTCCTTTAAGGGCGCGGACAAGACCATGAGCGAGTTGTCTTGCCACGCCAAAGGCGGCGTCTTCCTGTTCGGCGACATAGGCACCATTGTGGACATCGGCGGCCAAGACATTAAGGCCCTGGCCGTTCGCGACGGAATGTTGCAAAACTTCCTCATGAACGACAAATGTGCCGCGGGAACCGGCCGCTTCTTGGAAGTCATGGCCCGGGTTTTAGACGTGCACATCGACGATTTAGGAAAGCTCGATGCCGAAGCCACAGGCAAAGCGTCGATCAGTTCCACCTGCACGGTTTTTGCGGAATCGGAAGTCATTTCCGCCCTGTCAAAAGACAATCCCATTCCCAACATCGTTCGCGGGATTCACGCCTCCGTGGCGACGAAAGTCGCAGGCTTGGCACGACGGGTCGGTTTAAAACAACCCGTGGTCATGACCGGCGGCGTATCGAGAAATCCCGGCATCGTACGCGCATTGGAAAACGAATTGGACTGCGAAATTAAAGTTTCAGAGGACTCTCAACTGGCCGGTGCTTTCGGCGCCGCCCTCTACGCCTATGAAGCATGTCAACAACAGAAATAAGGAAGGATGGAGTATGTCTAAAGAATCGTTAAAAGAAAGAGAAGCGCAAATCAGAGAGCAGTATAAAGACGTTCCGCCGGCAAAAATGATCGCCATGATCGCCGGCAACGGCTACAAGGAAGCGGCAGAAGCCAAGGCCGCCGGTGAACCGGTAGGTTGGTGTGCATCGAACTTCCCTCAAGAAATTCTGGAAACCTTAGACATTAAGGTCGTTTATCCGGAAAACCACGCAGCGGCTGTCGCAGCCAAAGGCGGCGGGGAACGCATGTGTAATGTCGCCGAAGATGACGGCTATTCCAACGATATCTGTGCTTACGCCAGAATCTCCATGGCCTACACCGAAGAAACGGACATTCCCGAGCTCAATATGCCGCAACCCGACTTCGTCGCTTGCTGCAACAACATCTGCAACTGCATGATCAAATGGTACGAAAACCTGGCGAGAGAATTGGATATTCCCTTCATCATGATCGACGTACCCTACAACAACGAATACGAAGCCGGCGAAGATCGCGTCGCTTATTTAAAGGGCCAATTCGACGTTGCCATTAAACAACTGGAAGAAATTTCCGGCAAGAAATGGGACCAAGAAAAATTCGAAGAAGTTATGGAAATCTCCGACAGAACCGGTAGAGGATGGCTCGACGCGACGGCCTATTCCAAGTACACCCCCTCCCCCTTCAACGGTTTCGACATTTTCAACCACATGGCCGTTGCCGTTTGTGCAAGAGGTAAATTGGAATCCGCCATCGCTTTTGAACGCTTGGCTGAAGAATTCGACCAAAAAGTCAAAGAAGGCGTCTCCGGCTTCAAGGGCGAAGAAAAATACCGCATCATCTTCGAAGGCATCGCTTGCTGGCCGCACCTGCGCCACACCTACAAAGGCCTTCAAGGCGCCGGCGTTAACGTCGTCGGTACGGTTTATGCCGATGCATTCGGTTATGTCTATGACAACACCAGAGAATTAATGCAAGCGTACTGCGGCACCCCCAACGCCATCAGCTACGAACGCTCCCTGGATATGCGTCTGAAGCTCGCCGAACAAAACAATGTCGACGGCATGCTCGTTCACATCAACCGCTCCTGCAAACAATGGAGTGCCATTTCCTATCAAATGGAAAGAGACTTCAGAGAAAAGACCGGTCTTCCCACGGCAACCTTCGACGGTGACCAAGCAGACCCGAGAAACTTCTCCGAGGCCCAATACGACACCCGTGTCCAAGGCCTGATCGAAGTTATGGAAGCGAACAAGCAAAAGAAATCGAAGGAGGCATAAGGATGAGCGCGGTAGATTTAATTCAATCCTTAGAAATTGATGCCCTGAAAGGGATCGATCGCTATGTAAACGAAGGTAAGAAAGTCATCGGTATTTCGGCTCCGGGCGTCGTTCCGGAAGAAATTATCCACGCCGCAGGCATGGTCCCCATTACCATTTGGGGCGCCGAAGGCGAAGTCGGACCAAGCAAGGAATACTTCCCCGCATTCTACGCCTCGGTGATCCTGCGTACCATGGACTTAGGCTTGGAAGGCAAGCTGGACAAACTTTCCGGTATGCTCATTACCAACTTAAGCGACGGTTTAAAGGGCTTCAGCCAAAACTGGAAACGCGCCATCGACGTGCCCATGCTCTACATCCCCTACGGCCAAAACCGTAAGATCGAAGCGGGCATCGAGTTCAACGAAAAACAATTCCTGCACTTCAAAGATGCGCTGGAAAAAATCGGCGGCGAAAAAATTGCCGACGAAAAAATCGAAGAAGCCATCGTTCTTTACAACGAACACAGAAAAGCCATGCTCGAATTCAACGAACTGGCCGCCAAGCACTTAAACACCGTTACGCCTCTGTTGCGTAACCGCGTCTTCGCCAGTGCCTATGTTTATGCCAAGGACGAACACCTGGAAAAGGTAAAAGAAATTAACGAAGCACTTCGCGCCATGCCCGAAGAAGAATTCAAAGGCAAGAAGATCGTCACCACCGGCATCATCGCCAACTCGGAAGACATCTTAAAGATCTTTGAAGAATTCGGCTTCGGCATCGTCGACGACAACGTGCTCCACGAATCCACACAATACGAAACCATGGCCGAAGAAAAGACCGGCAAGCCGGTTCGCGCCCTGGCCGAAGTATTTGCCAATATCGAAGGCAACACCTTCGTCTTCGATGAAAAGAAACTCAGAGGCTCCATTATCGCCGACAAGGTGAAAAAACATGGTGCAAACGGCGTCGTTTACCTCTTGACCAAGTTCAGCGATACCGACGAGTTCGACTTCCCGATTATCCGCAAAGACCTGCAAGCTGCGGGCATTCCCATGAACATGATCGAAGTGGATCAACAAATGGTCAGCTTCGAACAAGCCAAGACGGCCCTTCAAGCATTTGCAGACATTATCTAAGCTGTATACCGGTGTCCCGTGTATATAAATTTTGTTCAGCCACCCCCGAAGCGGGGGTTTCGGCTGAACGGCAGGAAAACTATTTCATCATCTACTAAAGGAGGAAACAATGTTAAAAATCAGAAGTACCTGTAACAAGAACTACGTTGAAAAATTCGGCGTGGAAAGACCGGCAGACTGGGACTACAAGTACATTAACTTTCCCTGCTCCGACGAAGAATTAGCAGAACAATGCAAAGACGCAGACGTCATCCACTGCGGTCCCGTCGACTTCTTCAGAAAAGAAGTCATCGACAAATTGGAAAACGTCAAATTAATCCAATCCTTAGGCGTCGGCTTCGACAAGATCGACTTGGAAGCTGCCAAAGCCAAAGGCATCTATGTATGTAACAACCGCGGCGTCAACGCTCGCCCCGTCGCCGAGCTCGCCGTTACCCATATGCTGACCAGCCTTCGCAGAATGCCCGAAGCAGACATGAAGATCAAATTAAAAGGTGCAGAAGGCTTTAAAGAAAGCTACAAAGAATACACAGAAAAGGGACAAGTCGAAATGGGTTCCCGCGTCGTCGGTCTTATCGGCCTCGGTGCCATCGGCCACGAAGCAGTAAAATTATTACAACCCTTCGGCTGCAAGATGTACTACTACGACGTCTTCCGTCAAGAAGATTTCGAAAAGGAATACGGCGTTGAATACCTGAGCCTCGACGAAATCTATGAAAAATGCGACATCATTTCCTACCACGTACCCGTACTGGATTCCACCCGCGGCATGATCAACAAAGAAGCCATCGCCAAGATGAAACAAGACGCCATCATCGTTAACGTTGCACGCGGCGACTTAATGAACAACGCCGATGTAGCCGAAGCATTAAACGCAGGCAAGATCTACGTTGCCATGGACGTTATCGCTCCGGAACCGCCGACCGCTGACGATCCCTTGTTCCACTTAAACGAAACCGGCTTGGCACGTTTCTCTATTACGCCCCACATTGCCGGTACCACGGACGATTCTTTCATGCGTATGAGCCAATGGTCCTACGAAAACATGGCAAGAATCGAAAAAGGCGAAAAGCCCATTAACATCGTAAACGGCCTGTAATTCGATCAGGCTATAAACACAGAAGCCCGAAAGGGCTAAGGAGTGCTTATGGAAATTAAAAGAAAAGACATAATCGTCTGTGGTTTTGCCCTATTCGCCATCTTCTTCGGCGCAGGCAATATGATCTTCCCGCCGTACCTGGGTGTAATGGCCGGTGACCGTTGGTTTACCGCTGCAGTCGGCTTCCTTCTTTCCGACCCGGTTCTTCCCGTTCTCGGCGTTATCGTTACCGCCCGTTTAGGCGGACGTGCCATCGACCTCGGAAAGCGCGTCGGCTGGAAATTCTCGGCTGTTATTTCGGCCATTTGTATCTTAATCATCGGGCCGTTCTTCGCCGTTCCCAGAACCGGTGCCACGACCCACGAAATGTTTATCGCACCGAACCTTCCCAGCGTCCCCCCGTTTGTAACATCCATCGTGTTCTTCGGATTGACCCTGTATTTGGTTCTTAACCCCGGCAAGGTATTGGACTACATCGGCCAATTCCTCACACCGGCATTGTTGATCATCCTCGCGGTTATTACCGCCGTGGCCATCGCCAATCCGCCGGCAGCAGCCATTACGACCGACACCCCCGAACTCTTTAAAATGAGTTTTAAAGAAGGTTACCAAACCATGGACGCCCTTGGCGCATCCCTCATGAGTGGGATCGTCTTAACCGACTTGATCCGCCGCGGCTACACCGACGACAAGACCCAAGTCAAAGCGAGCATCCAAATCGGTATCATCGCCTTTATCTGCTTGGCCCTCGTTTACGGCTCCCTCACCTATGTAGGTAGTACCGTCAGCTCCATGTTCACACCGGATATGGACCGTACCGCCATCTTGCTGGGCACCGTCGAAACCTTGTTGGGCGGCGTAGGTAAATTCCTCTTAGGTTTAGGTGTTGCACTGGCCTGCCTCACTACCTCCACCGGTTTGACCTCCACCTGCGGGAACTTCTTCAATGACGTTACCGACGGCAAATTGCAATACAAACACATTGTTATCGTCGCAACCTTGATCGCTTTCGCCATCTCCTTAATCGGTGTCGAAGGAATCATCAACGTCGCCGTTCCCGTACTCACGGCTGTCTTCCCCATCGTTATCTTCCTGATCCTCGCATCGATCTTTGATTTCCAAATCAAATACAACGGCGTCTTCATCGGCGGCGTCATCGGTGCAGGCGCGGTCGGCGTCATCGAAGCCATCAACCTGTTCTCGAAAATGCAAGGCGGCAATGCCATGGGTGGCCTCGTTGAAAAAATCAACACCTTCCCGCTGGCAAACTTCGCCTTCGAATGGCTCGTACCGGCCATTATCTGTGCGGTAATCGGCGGCATTCTCGGAAAGATGACCGGCTTCGGCGGTACCCGTGAAGACACCTACCGCGAACAAGCCATCCGCGAAGAAAAACGCAAAGCGCTTGAAAACGCTTAAATCCACCGTTCCCATTATTTAAAAAAACGAAAAGGAGCTATTCTATGGCAAACAAAAAGATGACCTCTTTGGGTAAACAAAAATCCGTTATCCGTGAATTGGCCGGCTTCGGCGCAGAACGCGCAAAAGTCGTCGGTCCGGAAAATGTATTGAACTTCTCCATCGGCAACCCCAGCGTTCCCGCACCCAAGGAAGTTAAAGAAGCAATTTTGGACATCATCCAAAACGAAACGCCCCAAGCCGTTCACAGCTACTCCGCAGGTAACGGGATGGAATCCACGAGAAAAGCCATCGCCGACAACCTGAACAAACGCTACGGCACCGACTACGGCGCAGACAATCTTTACATGACCTGCGGCGCCGCTGCATCCTTAAACATCGCATTGGCAGCATTAATCGAAGAACCCAGCGATGAAGTCGTCGTTCTTGCTCCCTTCTTCCCCGAATACACCGTCTTCATCGAATCCCAAGGCGGAAAAATGGTACTCGTCGATCCGCGCGATGACATGCAACTTCACGCTGAAGACGTCGAAAAGGCCATTACGAAAAACACCCGTGCCGTCTTAATCAACACGCCGAACAACCCGGCAGGCGTTATCTACGCTAAGAAAGATTTGGAAGAATTGGCAGCCATGCTCGAAAAGAAGAGCAAGGAAAACGGCCGCCCGATCTATATCTTAAGTGACGAACCCTACCGCGAACTCGTCCTCGTCGACGACGCAGAAGTCGCTTGGGTACCCAGCATTTACGACAACACCGTCGTATGCTACAGCTGGTCGAAATCCCTCTCCTTACCGGGCGAACGGATCGGCTACATCCTCGTTCCCGGAAAAGCTGAAGACAAAGACCTTATGCCCGCCATCGGCGGCGCAGGCCGTGCATTGGGCTACGTCTGTGCACCGACCTTAATGCAAAAAGTCATCGAACGCTGCGTCGACGTCGAACCCGATGTTGAAGTTTATAAGAAAAACAGAGACCTCTTATTCGACGGCTTAACCGAAATGGGCTATGTCGTAGCAAAACCGGCAGGTGCTTTCTACCTGTTCATTAAATCCCCGGACGGAGACAGCGAAACCTTCTCCGATCGCGCAAAAGAATACGATATGCTCGTCGTTCCCGGCACCGGCTTCGGCTCCAAGGCCTTCATGCGCTTGAGCTACTGCGTCGATACCGAGACCTGCGAAAAATCCCTGCCCATCTTCAAGGAAATGATGGACAAGTATTATCGCTAAAACCATGGTGTAGACGAAACATCTGAAAAAAGCAAATCCGGGCTTCGGAAACGAAGCCTGGAAATTTGCTTTTTTTTCTTGTGATGTTTCTGCAGATGTTGTATACTGGTATACAAGAAGGTTTTCATTTCCTTCCCTGTGACCAAATCTTATTAAGTTGGCAAAAGACACGTTTTACGGTAGAGAACGAAACATATTTACGCCGGGAAAACGTCACTGCCACTTCGACAAACGCAGGCTGTACATGAAGTACAGTGCAGAACAATTAGGAGGAAAACATGGAATTTACGCAAGAGCACAAACTCATTCGCGATTTGGCAATTAAATTTGCTGAACAAGAATTGACCGATGATGTCTTGGATGCAGCTGAAGAAACCGGCTGTTTAGACATGGACGTCGTCCGCAAAATGGGCGAAGCCGGATTCTTCGGCATTAAAGTCCCCAGAGAATTAGGCGGCGCCGGCGGCGACCACGTAGCATATGTTACCGTTATGGAAGAAATCGCAAAGAAGAGCGCAGTTGCTTCCGTATTCGTATCGAGCCCCAACTCCCTTTGCGGTGCGCCGATTCAATTAAGCGGTACGCCTGAACAAAAAGAAAAGTACTTAAGCAAAATCGCCACGGGCGAGCTTATGTTCTGCTTCGGCTTGACCGAACCGGGCGCAGGCTCCGATGCCGGCGGCACCAAGACCACCGCCGTATTGGACGGAGACGAATGGGTTATCAACGGCCGTAAGACCTTTATTACCGGCGCACCCATTGCCGATTACAGCATTATCTATGCCAAGACCGACATGAAGGCCAAAGGCAGTGCCGGCATCACCGCATTTATCGTCGACTTAAAGAGCGAAGGCGTGTCCTTCGGTAAACCCGAAGAAAAAATGGGTATCATCGGTTGCCCCACCTCGGACATCGTCCTTGAAAACGTCCGCGTACCCAAAGAAAACATGTTGGGTCGAGAAGGCAAAGGCTTCACCAACGCCATGAAGACCTTGGACGTCGGCCGTATCGGTATCGCTGCTCAAGCCATCGGTGTCGCACAAGCCGCTTTGGACGAAGCCGTTAAATTCGCCAAAGAACGTGTTCAATTCGGTCAACCCATTGCGAAATTCCAAGGCATCAGCTTCAAGATCGCAAGAATGGCCGCGAAATTAGAAGCAGCCAAACTTCTCGTTTACGAAGCAGCTGCAGCAAAAGACCGCGGCGAAGACGCATCGAAGATTTGCTCCATGGCAAAATACTTCTGCTCCGAAACCTGCAACGAAATCGTCTACGATGCCCTTCAAGTACACGGCGGTTACGGCTACATCAAAGACTACAAGATCGAACGTCTTTACAGAGACGCACGGATTACGTCGATTTACGAAGGAACCAGCGAAGTTCAACTCCTCGTTATCGGCAGCCAACTTTTGAAATAAGAGCATACAGGAGGTTATCATGAATATAGTGGTATGTATTAAACAAGTACCTGACACAACGGAAGTACGTCTGGATCCCAAGACCAACACCTTGATCCGTGAAGGCGTCCCCAGCATCATCAACCCGGACGACTTATCCGGTTTGGAAGTTGCTCTTCGCATTAAGGACCAAGATCCTGAAAACGTCAAAGTTTACGCACTTTCCATGGGTCCGAACCAAGCTGAATATGCTCTTCGCGAAGCCCTGGCCATGGGCGCAGACGAAGCCATCTTAGTCAGTGACCGCGCATTCGGCGGCGCCGACACCTGGGCTACATCCTGCACCATTACCGCCGCCATCGAACACATCGACTACGATTTAGTCATCGCAGGTCGTCAAGCCATCGACGGCGACACGGCACAAGTCGGTCCCCAAATCGCAAGACACCTGAACATCCCCGCCATTTCCTATGCGGAAGATGTAAAAGTCGAAGACGGCAAAGTCATTGTTAAACGCCAATTCGAAGATCGCTACCACATCCTCGAAGCTGACATGCCCTTATTGATCACCACCTTGGCTGAATGTGCTCAACCCCGTTACATGACCATTCGCGGCATCTACGAAGCGCAAGAAAAACCCATCACCGTTTGGGGTTTAAAAGACATCGAAGACAAACTCGACCTGTCCAACATCGGTCTGAAAGGTTCTCCGACCCGCGTTAAACAATCCTTCCCGAAACAAGGAAAGGCCGCAGGCGTATTGCTTACAGACTTAACCGCCGACGAAGCCGCACAAGCTATTCTCGCGAAACTTAAAGAAAAATACATCATTTAAGGGGGAGAACAACATGAGTAAAGATATATACGTATTTATCGAACAAAGAGACAACAAACTTGAAAAAGTCGGTATCGAACTTCTCGGCAAAGCCCGCGAATTGGCCGACGATTTAGGCCAAAAAGTTGTCGGGATGCTCATCGGCGAAAACGTCAAGAGCGAAGCTGAAATCCTCTTCCGCCACGGCGCAGACAAAGCCATCGTCGTCGAAGATCCCCGTTTAAAGGAATATTTAAGCGAAGACTATGCCGACATGGTTTACGGAATCATCGAAAAATATGAACCCGAAATCGTCCTCTTCGGCGCAACCTCCATCGGCCGCGACCTGGCACCGAACTTGGCTGCCCGCGTACACACCGGTTTAACCGCCGACTGTACGAAACTGGAAATCGACCCGGAAAGCAAATTGCTTCGCATGACCCGTCCCGCATTCGGCGGCAACTTAATGGCGACCATCGTCTGTGAAGACTTCCGTCCCCAAATGGCGACCGTACGCCCCGGCGTTATGCCCAGCGTTGAATCCGTCACCGACGACGGCGAAATCATCGAAGACAAATTCGAATTCAGCCACGCCGAACCCATCGTTCGCTTAAAAGAAGTCCTGAAAATCGAAAACAAGAAAAAAGACATCACCGAAGCCAACGTCCTCGTATCCGGCGGTCGCGGCTTAGGCGGTCCCGAAGGCTTCGACGCCTTAGACGGCCTGGCACACGAACTGGGTGCTGAAATTTCTTCCTCCAGAGCCGCTGTCGACTCCGGCTGGATCGAAAAATCCCAACAAGTCGGACAAACCGGTAAGACCGTACGTCCCGAATTGTACCTGGCATTAGGTATTTCCGGCGCTATCCAACACTTGGCAGGTATGGAAGAATCCGACCTGATCATCGCCGTAAATAAAGACGAAGGCGCACCGATCTTCGACGTAGCCGACCTCGGCGTCGTCGGCGACTTAAACGCCATCGTACCGAAGCTGGAAGAACTTCTGAAAAAAGAAAGAGAACTGAGCGAACAACTGTAATCGCCCATTGAAAAAAGGTTCTATGTCAACCATTGGGGAGTCTAGTGAAAACTAGGCTCCTTTTTGTTTTCCTAAAAGCCATTCATCACCGGTCTTTTGAACAGACGAAAAGCAGTTTGGTTCGGAAATGATGAAAGTT
>CABJAE010000018.1 GCA_902363535.1 Peptoniphilaceae bacterium | reverse complement strand
ATTGACCAATCGGATAGCTACATTGAAGCGAAAATAGAAGAGATCAATCGTCGCCCGCGTAAATGTTTAAACTGGAAAACGCCTTATGAGGTTTACCATTCAGTAGAGTTGCACTTGACTTGACAATTCAAGACACAAAAAAGCTACACGTGCGTTGGCTGACAACAGGGAGCTAAGTAAATTAACACCAGCTAAAATGTTTGACGCTATTAATAAATGACAAGTATATGAAATTGGTTTGACCTAGTTTAAAAAAGAAATTATAATGAAAATATGGAGGCTAAGAATATGAAGATTAATAATGAATGTTGTTGTGGATGCAAAACAGAAAAGCCGAATCAAATTAAAGACAATTGTCCTGTATGTAATAATGAAGGGATTTCCGTTAGTAAAGTAACTGTTGAACATCTAGTGGTAGATGATTATCGTAATGCTGTTAACGGAGATCAATATAAGATTTGCATGAACGAGGACTGCGACGTTGTTTACTATAACTTAGATAATGAAATAAAATTCTTGAAAGACCAAGTTAGAGTTCCTATCTGGTTTAAGAAAGATGCAGATCCTAAGTATGCTTGTTATTGTAGCGAAGTCACAGAAAATCAGGTAATTGAAGCAGTTGTAAAGCATGGCGCGAAATCCGTAAAAGAAGTAAATGCCATCACTGGGGCAATGAAAAATCCTAATTGTAAAGAAAACAATCCGTTGGGAGTTTGTTGTCATAAGATTATTCAGGAAGCTATCGATAAAGGCTTGAAAATGAAATAATTACAGTCGATATGTTCCTACAAACGAGAGCCAATCTTTGATATGTTTCCATCTACGAGCGTGGATATGTTCCCCATAACCATAGGGGTTGAGTGTGTAGCGGTATTGAAGAGAAAATAAAGAAGCAATCGAGCAAGAAAAGCAAAAGACTTACTCGATTTTTTATTGGATTACTCTAATTAAAAGCCGGAAGCGTTGTCAAAACTGATTGCGGGGTATATACCATTTATAAAGAAAGTGTTCTTGTAATCATTTCTCTTGTTCAAAAAGGAGGCGTGAGATTATGAATTTTGCACCGGTAGGAATTTTGCTCGTCGTTGAACTGATCATCGCCTTTATCGTCATCGTCGGCGCAATCAGCTTGGCGAGCTACATCGTTGTTCGCGTGTGCTATAAGGCGAAGAGCGACGCCTTGAAAAAGCATCCGGCCTTGGAGCGGGAAGAGAAAAATCAGTCGATTCCACGAGACTAAAGGCGTGACCCGGAGAAGGACAGGCGGATAAGAAAAGGTGATTTCCATGAAGATTAAATTTAAGAAAAAACGCCTTTTAAAAAGACGCGGGATCTCGATTTTATGTGTTCTTTCCATCTGCCTCTTTGCGGTGGCTTGTCAGAAAGGGGAAGAGACTGAAAAACCGTCTCGAAATCAGTACAAACGAATTGAAAAAGCCGCAGATACCGACTATCCGCAGCTTTCTTTCAATGAAATGGCAAACAGCTCCGATTTGGTGGTGGCGGCAGACTTTCTGGGTTTTACGAAGCCCTTTAAGGTATCGCCCTATGGCGGCGGTGACATATCCATTTACAGAGACGCCGTCTTTAAAGTAAAGAAGGTCTATAAGGGAGAAATGAAAGAGGGAAGAACGGTGACCGTGCGAATCCCCGGCGGTGATGTCGTCGATGATGGGAGACAAACCATCTACGCGGAGCCGACGGAAGCGGATTGGATGTATAACGACGAGAATGAGAAAGTCCTGTTTCTCGCTCGCCCAAGGGCGGATCGGTACAAGACGCGGGAGGATTATTATAAATTTGTGACCGGTCCCAACGGCATGTACGATCTGCGGGATAACACTCTTTTCGGGCTTTTCCACGAGGATGTCACCTTCGATGCAAAGGCCCTCGATTCCATCGATCCCAC
This sequence comes from Peptoniphilaceae bacterium, assembly GCA_902363535.1. GTDB lineage: Bacteria > Bacillota > Clostridia > Tissierellales > Peptoniphilaceae > Aedoeadaptatus > Aedoeadaptatus acetigenes. Next base: position 19,514 of record CABJAE010000018.1, on the reverse strand, counting down.
CGTGGATCCGGCGGCAGAGGAAAAGTCGGAAATGGATGAACGGCTTCGGGAAAAATCCATGACGCGGGAAGAATACGACGCGTACTTTGAGAGTTTGGAACAGTATGGAACCAAGGAGCCGTAGAAGATAAAATCATTGAATAAAGATGCGACGGGTCATTGAGGCCCCGAGACAGACTGCGTGGTATGAAAAAAGGATCCTCTTCCGTCGGTGAGGATCCTTTTTTTTCTATGCCGTCTAAAGCAGGCGAAAGCCTTTAGCTTGTATCATGGCCTTATCGGCGGCGACGGCGGCGCCGCAGGTATTTAAAAAGTCGCCAGTAATAGCCGCATTGACGCCATAGTCGAGGGCGTCTTCGCCGTTTTTCCGTAGATTCCTTCTGCCGCCGGCGAGACGCAAATAGGCCTTGGGAAGGAGAAAGCGAAAGATGGCGGCGGTTTTTAAGAATTCGTCTTCGGGTAGGAGCGGCCGATCCTCCATAGGCGTGCCCTCGATGGGATGGAGAATGTTGAGGGGAACGGAATCCACGGCCAAGTCCTTTAAAGTAAAGGCTAAATCGATGCGATCGGCGCGACTTTCGCCTAAGCCGAAGAGGGCGCCGGAGCAAACCTCGAGGCCCACGTCCTTGGCCGCGGCGATGGTCGCTATTTTTTCGTCGTAGCTGTGGGTCGTGCACAGGGTTGGGAAAAAAGCGCGGGACGTTTCCAGGTTGTTGTGCAGTCGCTCGAGACCCGCGTCCTTTAAGAGGGTCAGGTCTTCTTTATCTAAGAGGCCGCCGGACAGACACAGGTGCAGACGAGTTTCCTTGTGCAGTCGTCGAAAGATTTCGGCTGTCTTCGCCACTTCATTTTTCGACAGGCGCCGGCCCATGGTCACAAAGCCGTAGCGCAACACCCCCGCCCCATCGGCCGTCAAGGCGTCGCGAAGGATGGCCTCCTCGTCGAACAGATCGAAGACGGGGACCGATGCCCGGCTCCGTCTCGACTGAACGCAAAAGGCGCAGTCCTCCGTGCAGCGACCGTTTTTTCCGTCGACGATGGTACATAAATCGAAGCTCTCGCCTAAAAAGCGGGCTCGAATGGTGGTGGCTGCGGCGGCCAGTGGGGACAGGTCCTCGTCGTAAAGCGCGAGAGCCTCATCTCTCGTAAGCGGTTCTTCTCGTAAAGCTTTTTCCGTAAGGGATTGAATCATGCTTACCTTCCTTTCCTATGGTTTTATCTTAAACCGTAAAAAGGCTGAGATCAACAATGAAAATGTAAAGATGTCCCGGCGAGGCGTTCTCTTGTTGCTTGTCGTAGGCTGCGCGTGTTTATGACCCTGGTTTTTTACATACTTCGCGGGCCATGTCGAAATAAAAAAAGAAGCGGTGCTTTTTTAACGGAAATAAAAAAAGTTCTATGGCAGCGCCTTTATCGGCTGGGTCATAGAACCTTTTTGTTTAGAAGTATTGGACGGGGGAGGCCAGGTTTTTCAACAGGGCGGCCACGCTCCATGCGGCGGTGACGCTGGATTTCGGATTTTTCGGATCGGGCTTGGAGGTGATTTCCACCACGGCCTTGGCCTTTTCGTTTTCCACGGTGACCCGATGGGTGTTGCCGGGGCTTTCGGGATCGCTTACGATGCGCACCTTGGTGGCATCGGCCCCCGAGGTGGTGAGACCCGTGGCCACAGCCACATTGGTGTTTTTCGGAAAGCCCTGAATGGCTTCCGTGGCGCTTCCCTCAAAGGCAACGACTTTTTTGTCTGCGGGAAGTTCTTCGCCCTTTAAGTAGGGGGCGCCGTTTAAGCTCTTCGGCGCTTTCGTGCTTTGGATTTCCGATTGCACCCCGCCCATAAGGGTGAAGGTGCGCATTAAATCGAAGCCGCCGATGGCTCCGGAGGTAATGTGCACTTTTCGATCCGCTTTTTTCGCCGCCGATTCGATAGCGTCGTATAAGGCGGTATCGGCTAAGGCGCCGACGGAGGTGATGACCACGTCTTTTCCGGCCTCGAGCAGGGGCACGACGTATTCTTTTACGGCGCCGACGCCGGCGATTTCCACGACAATGTCCGTGTCGTCGGCCAGGAGGGCGTCGAAAGTTTCGTAAAGGGGAATGGTTTCGCCTTTTGCGGCAATGCTTTTTTCCTCGAGCACTTGATCGAAAATGCCCACGAGGCGGTAGTCTTCCTTTAATTTGTCTAAAATAGCGTCCACGAGAATGTGGCCCAGGGCGCCGTAGCCGATGACGGCGATGTTTTTCATGCTTCCTCCTTGAAAGGTTCTTCGGGCACTAAAAAGCCCGCTTCGGCCAAAGCCGCTTCTACTTCGTTTAAGGTTTCTTCGTCTTTGGCAAAAACCGTGTGGAAGTGGTAGCCGTTGGTAATGTTGTTAAGTGGGGTGCTGACGCTGTGGTAGATGTCGTCCATAAAGTGCTTCACGTCTTTGCGGGACTGAACATTTAATGTGGCGGCGATTTTTCCGTAAATGCGGTGCTCCACGTACACGTCCTCCACAATGGCGCCTAAATCCACGATGAGATTCAGCTCTTTGGTGATTTCGTCGTCTCGGTGATGGGACTTAAAGGTGCGGCGAAAGCCCTTGGGCGCGTCCATGTAGTAGCCGCGGTTGGTGGAGTGGATGGGAATGTTTTTCGCCCGAAGCAGGCTGATGTCTTGGACGATGACCTGCCGGGAGACGGAAAAAGTTTTTGCCAGGCTGTCGCCGGAAATGGGCTCGGCGGATTCCCGAAGGGCTTTTTCGATTTCGTAGAGCCGCGTTTCCTTATCGAGAACCATCGGGTGTCAGTCCTTTCATGGAAAAATCCAGCACCGGCGCCGAGTGGGTGAGGGCGCCGGATGAGATAATGTCGGCACCTAAGTCTTTGTACTTGGAAATGTTGTTTAGGTCCATATTGCCGGAAAGCTCCACCAGGGCGCGACCGTCGATGAATTCGACGGCTTTTTTTATTTCGTCCGGGCTCATATTGTCCAGCATAATAATGTCCGCGCCGGCCGCCACGGCTTCTTTCACCATGGCCATGGTCTCCACCTCCACCTCGATCTTTCGCACGAAAGAGGCGTAGGCTTTGGCCCGCTTAATGGCTTCCGCGACGGAGCCCGCGGCGCCGATATGATTGTCCTTGAGCATGACGCCGTCGGTGAGATTGAAGCGGTGGTTTTCGCCGCCGCCGCAGCGAACGGCGTACTTGGCGAAGATCCGAAAATTCGGCGTGGTCTTTCGCGTGTCCACGATCTTCGTCTTGCTCCCGGCCAGGGCGTCGACCATTTTCTTGGTGTAGGTGGCGATGCCGCTCATGCGCTGTAGAAAATTCAGCGCCACCCGCTCTGCCGTCAGGAGGGCGCGAATGGGGCCTGTAATCGTGGCGATTAAATCGCCCGTTGATACAAGATCCCCGTCTTCGAAATACCACTCTACTGCGGTTCTTTCGTCGAAGAGGCGGAAGGTGCGCTCAAAAACCGGGGCGCCTGCGAGAACGCCGTCGGCCTTGGCGAAAAGCTTCACCGAGCCTGTTTCGTCGGCATCTACCAGAGCGTTCGTCGAAATGTCTTCCTCGTTTACGTCTTCTTTCAGGGCGGCCAAAATGGCGTCGTCCATTAAAAAAGGCGCCAAAGTCAAATTGCCCATAAGACTCCTTTCCTTACTTACTTGCGATGGCAAGCATGCGGTCCAAGGGTACCTTGGCCTTTTCGATTAAATCCGCGTCCAACAGCACTTCGTTGTCGCCGGTTTCCAAGACGTGAATGATTTTGTCCACGGTGACCATTTTCATGCCGGCGCAAATCATGTCGGGGAAAATAAATTCCTTGTCGGGATAAAGTCTGTTTAATTCCCAACCGATGCCTTCTTCGGTGAGAATAATATTTTTGTCCTTATTCAATTCGCCGACGGCACTTAAAATCCCCTTCGTGCTTCCCATGTAATCGGCCAGCTCGAGAACTTCCGCCTTGCATTCCGGGTGGCAGAACACGGCGGCGTCCGGGTGCTCCTTCTTCAGAGCGCGGACCATGTCCGCCGTTAAGCTGTCGTGGACCGGGCAGCAACCGTTGTTATTAATGAAGTGCTTGTCCGGGAAAGCACCTTCCGTATTGTGGCCTAAGTTTCCGTCGGGAATAAAGAAAATATTCTTGGCGTCGATGGCGCTTACCACTTTTGCCGCGTTGGAGGAAGTGAGGCAGTAGTCCGAATGGGCTTTCACTTCGGCGGTGGAGTTGACGTAAGAGACCACGGCGAGGTCGTCGTATTTTTCTCTCATTTCCTTAATGGCCTCCACATCCACCATGTGGGCCATGGGGCAGTCGGCGTCGGGATCGGGAAGGTAGACGGTTTTTTCCGGATTCAAAATCTTAACCGTTTCTCCCATGAATTCGACGCCGGCCATGACGATGACCTTGGCATCGATGCCCGTGGCGATTTTTGCCAGGGTAAAGGAGTCGCCGACGTGATCGGCGATTTCCTGTACGGCGCCGTCCACATAGTAGTGAGCCAGAATGACGGCGTCCTTTTCTTTTTTTAAGCGTGCGAGGGTTTCCTTTTCCAATTTGTCTTCCTTTCTTCTGTGTGTGTTAAAGAATCCTACATAGAATACCATAAGTGTTGGCAGATGACAACACCACTGTCTTGTCAGTAAAGAAAATTGAGTCCGAAGGCGATTCGGGCTATAATGAAGAAAAGACGAAAAGGAGGCGCGGCATTGAACAGTTTACGAGATCGATTCGGCGCAAAGAAAACGCCGTCGGTACCGGCGAAAGATTTAAAGGATAGGGAAACGAAATTTATTTTGGACGTGCGGGAGCCCGACGAAATCGCCACGGGAAAAATTCCCGGCGCCCACACCATCCCCTTGGGAGATTTAAGTGCGCGGGAAGGGGAACTCCCCAAAGACGAGACGATTTATGTCGTCTGCCGCTCCGGCAACCGCAGCCAAAAGGCCTGCGAGTACCTTGAAAGCAGGGGCTATGACTGCGTCAATGTTGCAGGCGGCATGTTGGCGTACAAGGGACCGGTGGAATAAGGCGACGCGTCGGGGAAATTTGAAAAAAATTTTTGAAGCGTGTAAAAGCGGGTATAAGGGAAACAGAATAGGAGGAAGTTATGGAAAAAGATATGAGTAAATACCGCTGCAAACCCTGCGGCTTTGTGTACGATCCGGCGAAAGGTGTACCGGAATACGGAATCGAACCGGGCATCCCCTTTTCCGAATTGCCCGACGACTGGACTTGCCCTCGTTGCGGCACCAGCAAGTGGATGTTTGTAAAAGTCGAAGAAGATTAAGGCGCTCGAAAGAGTGCTTTTTTCATAAGCGGGAGGAGCAATGAGAAAAATTCACGAAACAGTTCACGTGGGCGTGGACATTCACAGTCGATTGGTCATGCCGCCCATGGTGACGGAGGCCTCGGTCGGAGGAGAGATCAGCGAAAAGACCCTGGCCTATTACAAAAAAATGGCGGCGAATAAACAATTCGATCTCTTCATCATCGAACACAGCTACGTCTCCGAAGACGGAAAAGCGAGCCTGAAGCAAATGAGTCTGGCCGACGACGAAAAAATCGCCGGGCACAGAAAACTTGTGGCGGCTATAAAAAGTGTGCGCCCCGACGCCGCCGTGTTTTTGCAATTAAACCACGCCGGCATCAAGACGCGTGCAGACATTATCGGCACGGACCCCATGGGGCCCTCGGTACGTCCCTGGGACAAAATGTGTTGTGCCATGAGCCTCGAGGACATGGCGCGGGTGAAAGCGGATTTCGTCGCGGCGGCTCTGCGGGCGAAGAAAGCGGGCTACGACGGCGCGGAACTTCACGTGGCCCACGGCTATCTGCTGAACCAATTCCTTTCGCCCCTGACCAACTTTCGCGACGACGACTACGGCGAAGACCGGGTGAAATACCCTCTGGAAGTCTTTCGGGCCATGAAGGAAGCCTTGGGCGACTTCCCCCTGGCCGTGCGCATCGGCGGCATCGAAACCATCGAGGGGGGCACCACCGTGGATGAAGGCGTCCGCGCCGCAAAAGCTTTTGATACCGCAGGCGCCGCCTTTTTAGATATGACCGGCGGCATGACCGGCTACAATCGCCCCGGCCACAAGGAAGCCGGCTGGTTTCAAGATCTGAGCCGCGCCGTGAAAAAAGAAACCACGGCCCCGGTGCTTTTAACCGGCGGCATTACCACCTACGACGAAGCGGAAAAATTACTGGCAGAAGATGCGGCGGATCTTTTCGGAATCGGCCGCGCCTTTTTAAAAGACCCGAATTGGGAGACGGATAAGCTCTAAGAGAAGCTGCGGCATGGTCCGCGGCTTTTTTTGCGCAGAAATCCCCTAAACCATGGGTCATTGTCTATGTTATAATGGTCTCATTACAAAGGAGGGATTGGATGAAAGCTGTTGTCAGTGTTTTAGGTAAGGATCAGGTAGGGATTGTATCCCGCGTTACGACGCTTTTGGCGGAACACGGTTTTAATATTTTGGACATTAGTCAAACCATCGTCAGTTCTTATTTCACCATGATTCTCGTGGTGGAACATGCCGATGAAAATTTTGCCCTGGAAAGCGTGGTCGGCGATTACGAAGCCCTGGGCAAATCCATGGGTTTGGACATTCGTATGCAGCACGAGGCGCTTTTTAGCCGCATGCACCATATTTAGAAAGGACGTCTCTTTTGGATAATTCTTCGATTCTCGAAACAATTCACATGCTGGAGCATGAGAATTTAGATATACGAACGGCGACCTTGGGGATTTCCCTTATGGATTGCATCTCCGACGACGTGGACGTGGTATGTCAGCGTGTTTACGACAAGATCACTACTTTAGGTGCCGACTTGGTGGATGAAGCCAATGCCGTCGGCGCGAAATATGGGGTGAGCGTGGTCAATAAGCGCATTTCCGTGACGCCGGCTTCTTTGATTTTGCCTCGCGGCACGAAAGAGGATTTCATCAAGCTCGCCAAAGCCATGGACGATGCGGCCATTAAAATCGGCGTGGACTTTATCGGCGGCTTCTCCGCTTTGGTTCACAGCGGCATGACCGAAAGCGAACGGGCGTTAATCGAGGCCATTCCCGAAGCGTTGGCCACGACGGAAAAGGTGTGCTCCTCGGTGAATGTGGGCTCGTCGAAGTCGGGCCTTAATATGGATGCCGTGGCCATGATGGGCAAGGTCATTAAGGATGCGGCCTATTTAAGTCGCGATGCGGATTCCATCGGCTGCGCGAAGCTTGTGGTCTTCGCCAATGCCGTGGAAGACAATCCCTTTATGGCCGGCGCCTTCCACGGCACGGGCCTGGGGGATCACGTGCTTCACGTGGGCATTTCCGGTCCCGGCGTAGTCAAGACGGCCCTGGAAAAATTCCGCGGCGCGCCTTTCGATGAAGTGGCTCAGTGCATCAGCGAAATGACCTTTAAGATTACCCGCATGGGTGAATTGGTGGGCAAGGAAATCGCCAAGCGTTTGGACACGCCCTTCGGCTCCATCGATCTGTCTCTCGCGCCGACGCCGGCGGTGGGCGACAGTGTGGCGCGGATTTTAGAAGAAATCGGCGTGGGCACCGTGGGCGGCCACGGCACGACGGCGGCTTTGGCCATGTTAAACGACGCGGTGAAAAAAGGCGGTATCAATGCTTCCGCTCACGTGGGCGGCTTAAGCGGCGCTTTTATTCCCGTATCGGAAGATGAGGGCATGATTTCCGCCGCCGCATCGGGGGCCTTGGCTTTCGACAAATTGGAAGCCATGACCTGCGTCTGCTCCGTAGGGTTGGACATGATCGCCATTCCCGGGGACACGCCGGCTGAAACGTTATCGGCCATGATCGCCGACGAGTCCATGATCGGCATTATTAACCACAAGACCACGGCGGTGCGCCTGATTCCCGTTTACGGAAAAGATGTGGGCGACAACGCCACTTTCGGCGGCCTTTTAGGGGAAGCGCCCATTCTTCCTGTGCACAAAAACGACTGTGCGGCCTTCGCCGTGCGAGGTGGCTTTATTCCAGCGCCCATTCACAGCTTTAAGAATTAAATCGAAGGGACCAAATGACTGTTACGATACAAGAATTTGTCTCCATGATGACTCAAAACCCCGCCATTTTTCTTACGACCCTGCTGGTTTTGGCGGTGGTTTTCGTCAACGGCTGGACCGATGCGCCCAATGCCATCGCTACCGCCGTCTCCACGCGGAGCATCGAGCCGCAAAAAGCCATTTATCTGGCGACGCTCTTTAATTTTCTCGGGGTCTTTATTATGACGGCCCTAAACGCCAATGTGGCGGAGACGATTTACAATATGGTGGACTTTAACGGCAATACCAACGAAGCCTTAATCGCCCTGGCCTCGGCTCAGGTGAGCATTGTCATATGGGCCACGGCGGCGTGGTATTTCGGGATTCCCACGTCGGAATCCCACGCCCTGATCGCCGGGCTTTCGGGTTCGGCCATCGCCCTGCACGGAGGCCTCGCCGGGATCAACGGAGCGGAGTGGATGAAAAACATTTACGGCCTCGTCCTTTCCACTGTGGTGGGTTTTCTCATGGGCTATGTGGTGGTGGAGATTATTAAGCGGCTCTTGGCCGGCTCCGACCGGCGCAGTACCAAGACCTTTTTCAAAAACGGGCAGATCGTTTCGGCTGCGGCCATGGCCTTTATGCACGGCGCCCAAGACGGGCAAAAGTTTATGGGCGTTTTTATGCTGGCCTTCAGCCTGGCTGCCGGTACCGGCGGTGTGGGGCATTTTGTGATTCCCTCCTGGCTCATGATTTTAATTTCTCTGGTTATCGGCCTGGGAACGAGCTTAGGGGGCCTGAGAATCATTAAATCCGTGGGCATGAATATGGTGAAGCTTGAAACCTACGAAGGCTTCGCTGCCGATATCGGCGCCGTCGTGAGCTTGCTCGTGGCGTCCGTGGCCGGCTTTCCCGTATCCACCACCCACACAAAGACCACGGCCATTATGGGCGTGGGGGCATCGAAGCACATTAAAAACGTGAATTGGTCCGTGGTAAGCGAAATGGGCCTGGCGTGGATATTGACCTTTCCCGGTTGCGGGTTGATCGGATTTATCGTCACCTATTTGCTTATTCATCTGATTTAGGAGAAGTTATGAAAGAAAGAAAGTTCGATTACTTCCGAAAATTCAGCGACATGGCTCAAAAGGCATCGCTGGCGGCGGATCTTTTGCAGACCACCTTGGGCGCCTACGACGCGGCGAAACTGCGAGAGGCGACCGACGCCATGAAGCGCATCGAAAACGACTGCGATCAGATCATGCACGACATTATGAATCGCCTGGCCGTGGAGTTTTTGCCGCCCATCGAGCGGGAAGACATTATCGAGATCACGGACAAGCTGGACACGGTGGTGGATTCCATCGAGGAAATTTTGCTGGGCCTGTATATGTACCGGGTGCGCGAACTCATTCCCGAGACCTTGGAATTTGTGGATCTTATCGTCGAAAGCACGGCCATGCTCGAGGAAGTGGTGTTGGAATTCAGCAATTTCAAACGCTCCAACGAGGTGAAGGAAAAAATCATCCGCATCAATTCCCTGGAAGGGGAAGGGGACACCCTTTACTTAAATTCCATGCGCTCCCTCTTCGACTTTACCGGCGAATTCGATCCCAGGAAGACGATTATCTGGAAGGAAATGCTGCAGGTCATGGAAAATTGCCTGGACAGCATCGAAGAATGTGCCAATGAATTTGAAACGGCCATGTTGAAAAACGGTTAAATAAAAATTGCCCTCTCGTCTGTGAGAGGGCTTTTCTAATGCTCGCCTCGCGCGCTTACGATGGCGTCTTTCGACCAGATAAAAAATTCCGAAGGCGGCACGGATTCCCGGTCCACGTGGCGGGGCCTTAAGAGGTAGAGCCGCTCCTTTGCCCGGGTCATGCCCACGTAAAAGAGGCGGCGCTCTTCTTCCAACAGCCGCATCTCTTCCGCGGGATCCACCGGCGTCTTCGGCAAAGATGGAATGGCGTCGGCGTTTAAATCCATAATAAACACGGCGTCAAACTCCAGCCCTTTGGCGCCGTGAAGGGTAGATAAAACCAGGCCCTTCTCCCCGGCGCGGGAGCCCTGCATGAGCCGGTCCAAGGTCTTGAGCCGGCCGATGAAGCTGTGGTAATCGTCGGTGTTTTTGGCGATGTACTTGGCGTAGTAGAGAATGCGCATGGACGTGGTCTTCGAGGAGCCGAAGGTGGCGGCATGGCTCGCGATGTATTGTTCGTATTCCAAGTCCTTTTGAATAAAGCGAAAGGCCTCGGCGGGGGCCAAGGTTTTTAAGTGCTGAAAATCCCGCTTTAGAGCCCTTACGTCCCGGGCCGCGTAATCGGGAAGTTTTAAATCCGAAAGGGCATCGAAGACCGATCCGCCCACGCCTTTTTTCTCCAAGGCCTCGATCATTTTCTTCGACAAATAGCCGCGAATCTTGTAATAGAATGTGGAAAAGGCCGCGAGATCGGCGGGGTTTTGACTGAACTCGTAAATGGTCATTAAATCCTGAAGCACCCAGTGGCGGAAAAAGCGGCTCTTTCGCTCCTTGGCGGCGAAGGCGATGTTCTCCCGCTCCAAAAATTCCACGAGGCCGATGGAAGAGACGTGGTTTCGGTAGAGGACGGCCACGTCTTTCAACTCGTGTTTTTCTATTTCCGAGGCGATAAAGGCGTATTGCTTGTCTAAATTCGTGAGCTCCACGGCGCGCACCTCCGGCCCCGGGCCTTTCACCGCCACCGGTGTCTTTTGGTAGCGAGCCTTGTTTTGCTCGATGAATGCCGAGGAGAGGGAAATGATCTTTTCCTGTGAACGGAAATTTCGGGACAAATAGTACAGGCTCAAATTCTCGTAGCGTTCATTCAGGTGAAGGAGCTCGCGAAAATCCGCCCCGCGAAAGCCGTAGATGGACTGATCGTCGTCGGCGACGATAAAGAGATTGTTCTTGGGTTTTGCGACGGCTTCGATAATGGCCAGCTGGCCCTTGGAGGTGTCTTGGCCCTCGTCCACCTGAATGTAGTCGTAGGTGGCGCGCACGGCCCGAAGAAGCCCCGGGTCCTGTTTAAAAATCTCCGGCACCAGGGTAATCATATCATCGAAGTCGATCCACTGCCTGTCCCGCTTCAGGCCTTCGTAGGCGGTATAAAACTTCAGAAAAAGCGGCGTGGCGGCTTCTTTGTTGTATTCCTTCGGATCCAGGACTTTGTTTTTCACGTAGCTGATCTCCCGAAGGAGGGTCTCCACCTGCTCTTCGTTGGGGCTTTTGTGCATGATCTCTTTCCAAAGATCCGTGGCGATGCGCCATTTGCTCAGGGCGCGATTGGATTCGATTAAGGTGTAGCTCGTGCCTCGGCGGCGCTCGTCGTTTTTCAGGACGGAGTAGCAGAAGCTGTGGATCGTGGAAAAAGACGGGGCAGGGCCCTCCGCGAAAAGGTTTTTATAGCGAAGGCCCAGATCCCTGGCCGAGGCCTTTGAAAAAGTAATGGTAAGAATTTTTTTTCGATCCACGCCTTCGTTCATGAGCCGTTTCGTTCGGCTCAACAACATGGTGGTCTTGCCGCTGCCGGGTACGGCCAAAACCAAGGCGGGGCCCTCGCCGTGGCCCATGGCTTTTAATTGTTCGTCCGTTAATTTCATAGTCACCTCCGTGAGAGTATATCACGACTTGTGGGAATTGTCCTTTTCAAGACGAGAAGCTTGGTATATAATGGGGGAAGTAGGTATGTACAGGATGGTGAAGATGAAAAATCCGTTTAAAGCGTTTGACGATTATTTTCTCGATCGTATAAACAAGAAATTGAAAAACAAGTATTTTGATTTCTTCTTTTACAACTATACGAACATAGCGGGCCCGGGGTTTCTCGGAATCCTATCGGTCTTTATGTTGGTGATCGGAAAACGTTGGATCGGAAGTGCCGCTGTGGAAATGGTATTGGCCCTTGTGATCTCCACGATCGTCGCGCAGATTTTAAAGCGCATCATCAGCCGGAGTCGCCCTTATTGGGTGAGTAAGAATTTAAACACCTACGGCATCGACCTGAGGGATTATTCGTTTCCTTCGGGGCATACCACTGCGGCCTTTACGGTGGCGACGACATTTTCTCTGTATTATCCGAAAATGGCTGCGCTTTTTATTGTGATGGCGTTTTTAGCGGCTGTATCCAGAACCTATTTAGCCGTACACTATCCCACCGACGTCTTGGCGGGTGTGATCATCGGCATCATCGTCGGTTACGTGGTACATATGTATGTTTACGACAACCTGCTGAACTGGTTGTAAGATGAGGAGGAAGATAATATGGTAATGACGAATTTCCTGCAAAAGAGAAGAACGGTGCGCGAATTTGATCCGGCGAAGTTGTCGGCCATGGAAATGGACTGGTTGAAAGACACTCTGGCAAAAATTGAAAAACAATCGGAAGCCAGCAGCGTGAGCTTCGCTCTCTACGAAAACGGCCAAGCCATTGCCGAAGCATTAAAAGGTAAAGCCGGTTACAGTGGCGTAATGATCGAAGCGCCCTACTACATCGCTCTGCGCGCAAAAAGCCACGAAAAGGCCGAATTGATTCGCACGGGCTACTATCTTGAAATGCTGAACACGGAACTCATCGAAAAGAATTTAGGTACTTGCTGGATTACCACGGCCCACGTGGACAAGGACTTAAAGAAATCCCTGTTCGGCGAAGGCGGCGAATTTGTCGACTACATTATCGGCTTCGGTAAAGCGGAAAAACAGGACGTATTCGAAGAAGATCGGGTCAGCCCCCGTCTCAGCGTGGACAAGATCGTATTCAAAGATCGCATCGGTTCCCCTGCATCCCTTACGGATCTTGAAAACTACGGTCTGTTTGACGTATTCTCGTCCATCCGCTTTGCACCGAGCCACGTCAATGCCCAACCCTGGCGTTTCCTCTTGAAGGAAGACGGCAACATCGACCTTTATCTGGACAAGAGCAAAGGCGAAAAGAGCTACGTGGACATCGGCGTCGTTATGTTCTACTACGAAGCCATGTTGAAGAGCACGGGCACGGAAAAAACCTGGACCTTAATCGAAGGGGCCGACGTCGACGGTTTGGAACCGGTAGCTACGATTTCTCTGTAATAGAAACAATCCAATCAGAATAGGGAAGGAGCGTCGAGAGGCGCTTCTTTTTTTGTTGACATGAAAAAGGGAAGCAGGTACACTATACATGAGCAAGTAAACATGTAAATGGAGGTAAATATATGCGTACCTATGAATTAAAAAATTTAAATTGCGCCAACTGCGCGGCGAAAATCGAAGCCCGCGTCGGCGAATTGCCCCAGGTCGCCGAAGCCAAGCTGGATTTTATTTCCAAGCGTTTGGTGGTAGACGGCGGGATCTCAACACAAGAGCTGCAACAACTGGTGGACAGTATCGAGGACGGCGTCGTGGTCGTGGAAAAAAATGCAGGCGAAAAGGGCCATCACGAACACGGTGAAGGAGAGGAAGGCGATCTGAAAAAAGAAATCTTCGCCATCGCAAGTGCCGTTATGGCCGCTCTTTTGGTGCAATTTGTTTATAAAGGGCGTTTTCAAACGGCCTTGTGGGGGATTCTTTTAATCGCCGCGGGCTTCGATATATTTAAAAGCGCCGTGAAGGGCATAAAAAACGGCGAAGTCTTCGACGAAAATTTTTTAATGAGCGTGGCCTCTGTCGCCGCTTTTTACATCGGCGAACACGGAGAAGCTTTGGGCGTGCTCCTCTTCTACCGCCTCGGCGAAGCCCTGCAGGACTACGCCCTGGATCGCGCCACGGAATCCGTGGAGAGCCTATTGGCCCGCGATGAAGACACGGCCCATGTGGAAAAGGACGGTGCCGTCGTTGAAGTGGCGGCGGAAGATGTCGCCGTCGGTGATACGATTATCCTGCGCGCGGGAGACACCTTGGCCGCCGACGGCGAAGTGATGGAAGGGGAAGGCCACATTTCCAATCAACACATGACCGGCGAATCCGCGCCCATTTATGCGAAAGAAGGGGCGGACATGATGGCCGGTGCCATCGCTTTAGACGGCGCCTTCAAGGTGCGGGTGACGAAAGTGGCCGGGGAATCCACTATGGCAAAGATTCAAGGCCTTGTCGCCGACGCACGCTTAAACAAGGGCAAGACCGAAGCCTGGATCACCCGCTTCGCCTCCATTTATACGCCGGTGGTGGTGGCCCTGGCGGTACTCGTTGCCGTCCTGCCGCCTCTGGCATTTTCAGGGGACTGGAACACGTGGATCTACAAGGCCTGTGCCTTTCTGATTATTTCCTGTCCCTGCGCCTTGGTGCTTTCCGTGCCCCTATCCATGTTTGCCGGCGTGGGCCGTGCCTCGAAAGACGGCATGTTTATTAAAGGCTCCACGTCTCTTGAAGCCTTGGCCGATGCCGACGCTATTGCCTTCGATAAAACCGGCACCCTCACCGACGGGAATTTCACCTTGGCACAAGTGGATGTGTTAAAGGGAACGGAAGAAGATCTCCTTGCCCTGGCCGCCACGGCGGAACAATACTCCAATCACCCCATCGCCCGTTCCATTTTGGAAAAGGCTACACCGCAGGGTACGCCGGAGAATTATCGGGAGCTTTCCGGTAAAGGCATTTCCTGCACCGTCGACGGCAAGATCGTCGCCGCCGGAAACGACGCCATGCTTCAAGCCATGGGTGTGGAAAATCCCCTCCAAAGCATCCCGAAGACGTCGGTCTATATCGTGAAAGACGGGGAGCTTCTGGGTCGAATCGTTTTTTCCGACTCCGTGAAACCCGGCGTGAAAGAGGCGCTGAAAAAATTATCCGGTTTCCTGAAGACGTATCTCTTCTCCGGCGACAAAAAGGAATTGGTAGATGCCGTCGGCAAAGAGCTGGGCATCGACGAAAGCGTGGGCGGACTTCTTCCCGGCGAAAAGGTGGAGGCATTGAACCGGGCGTTGAAACGAAATGAAAAAGTGGTTTACGTGGGCGACGGCATTAACGATGCCCCGGTTCTCGCCAAAAGCGACGTGGGCATCGCCATGGGCACCGGCGGCTCGGACATGGCCATCGAAACCGCCGACGTGGTCATTTTAGGCGACGACATCGGCCGCATTCCCTTCCTATTCGATCTATCGAAACAAACGCGAAAAATTTGCTACGGCAACATCGTATTCGCCCTCCTCGTCAAAGTGCTTGTCGTGGTATTAAACATGCTGAATATCGCCGGTTTGTGGCTCGCCGTCTTCGCCGACGTGGGCGTATCCTTGATCTGCGTGACTATCGCCATGAGCCTTTTGAAATACAAGGGACGAAGCTAACTGTGGTATAATACCATCGGGAGGCGACGATGGTAGATAAATGGAAAAATTATCAGATTTTAGCGAGAGATTTTCTTGATGCAGGCGACAATAAAGAAGCGTTAAACGCCTATTTAAAGGCGGTGGACTTTGCGCCGAACAAGGAAGAGCTGGCCAATGTGTATTTTGCCATTGCGGACCTCTATTGGCAAGAAGACAAAAGGACGCAGGCAGCGAAGTATTACCGCAAGATTCAGCGCCTGGGCGAATACGCCGGCGCGGAATACGGCTTAGGGGTTTTCGCCCAAGAAGAAGGCGACATCGTGGAAGCGGTGGGCCATTTCGAATACGCCCTGATGATCGATCCCGATTACGAAAGCGCCTGCTACGAATTGGCTCTCTTAAACGACCGAATCGGCTACAAAGATCGGGCTTTGGAACTTTTCGAGCGCTGCGCCGAGTTGGTTCCCGACAACGGTGTGGTCTATTCCGACATGGCTTCCATTTACGAAGAGCGAAAAGAGTACAAAAAAGCCCTGGCCCTCGCCGAAAAAGCCGTGGCCCTGTCCCCGGCTTACAGCATCGGCTATTACAATCTGGGAGTCATCTACCAAAAGACCTTTAAAAACGAAAAGGCCCTGGCCGCCTACGAAGACGCCTTGGCTTTGGATGAGAACTATGCGCCGACTTATTTAAATATGTCGGCCATTTACTTGCGCATGAAAGCGCCGGAAAAAGCCATCGCCATATTAACCGAAGGCATCGAAAAAAACCTAAACAGCGTAAATTTATACTACAATCGCTCGTGTAGCCACATGCGCTTGGGAGAAAAAGAGGCGGCGATTCGCGATTTAAAGCGGGCCATCGCCATCAATCCCCACGCGAAGCTGTGGGCGTCGAGGGATGTGGATCTGAAAGACATCGTCCGGGAGGTAGAAGATTGATTATTATAAAGACGGAAAAAGAAATCGAAAAAATGCAAACAGCGGCGGATCTCCTGATCCAAGTGCACCGCGCCCTCCGCGAAGAAGTGAAGCCCGGGGTAAGCACCTTGGAACTGGACCGCTTCGTTGAAAAATTTATCACCGACCGGGGCGGCTACCCGGAACAAAAAGGCTATCAGGGCTTTCCCTTCAGCATTTGCGCCTCGGTAAACGACGAAATCTGCCACGGCTTTCCAAGCGAGCGGAAGCTGAAAGACGGCGATCTTCTGACCATCGACATGGTGGTCAATGTGGACGGCTACCTGGCCGATTCCGCCTGGAGTTACGCCGTGGGCAATTTAAGCGACGAAGGCAAAAAGCTCATGACCGTCACCAAGGAATGTTTGTATAAGGCCATCGACATCGTAAAACCCGGCACGCGCCTCGGCGACATCGGACACATCATCCAAAGCCATGCCGAAGCCAACGGCTTTTCCGTGGTGCGGGATTTCGTGGGCCACGGCATCGGAAAAAACATGCACGAAGATCCCCAAGTCCTTCACTACGGCAAGCCCAACCGGGGCATGCGCCTGGAAGAAGGCATGGTATTTACCATCGAGCCCATGATCAATGCCGGCGACTGGCCCATTGCCATGGACGACAACGGCTGGACCGCCCGCACCCGCGACGGCTCTCTGTCCTGCCAATACGAACACACCCTGGCGGTGACCAAAGACGGCGTCATCGTCTTGACAGAACAAGGAGACTGACATGTTAAAACAACTGGAAGCGCCGAAAACCGGCGACACCATGGTGAAACTCATCACCACCCTCGGCGACATTACCCTGCGCCTTTTCCCCGACGCGGCGCCGAAAGCCGTAGAAAACTTCACCACCCTCGTGGATCGAGGCTACTACGACGGCATTATTTTTCACCGCGTCATCGACGACTTCATGATTCAAGGGGGAGACCCCACGGGCACGGGCCGCGGCGGCGAAAGCATTTGGGGCAAGGGCTTCGAAGATGAATGCACCCCCGAATACAGAAACCTCGTCGGCGCCCTTTCCATGGCCAATGCCGGCCCGAACACCAACGGCAGTCAATTCTTCATCGTTCAGGGCCCGGCCGTGAGCGACGACATTCTCCGCCAGATGAAAGATGCGGGAGAAAGATACGGCTACACCGCCGATGTCATCGACGGTTACAAAAACGCCGGCGGCGCCTTCTGGCTCGACGGCAAGCACACCGTCTTCGGCCAAGTGGTGGAAGGGATGGATGTGGTCCATGCCATCGCCAAGGTGGAAAAAAATTCCATGGATAAGCCCACGGAAGATGTGGTAATTCAACGGGCAAACACCTTTATTTACGACTTGAATTGTCAAGTCAAGTGCAACTCTACTGAATGGTAAACCTCATAAGGCGTTTTCCAGTTTAAACATTTACGCGGGCGACGATTGATCTCTTCTATTTTCGCTTCAATGTAGCTATCCGATTGGTCAATATCTTTTGTTTTTGGAAAGTATTCTCTCAATAGTCCATTTGTATTCTCGTTGGTTCCTCTTTGCCATGGGTGATGGGGCAACGGAAAATAGAATTCTACGAGAGAAAGTTGCTGTGAAATTTCTGGATGTTTTGAAAATTCTTTCCCTCTATCGGGCGTGATGCTTTGAAGGGGTTCATCTTTCAACAGTTCAATCATGGCTTGCTTAACACATTGGGCGTTCTTCTTTGGAATTTTCCGACAAAGTAGGTAGCGACTCTTCCGATCAGTTAGTGTGAGTAGACATGCCTTGCCGGTTTTACCTGCCACCGTATCCGCTTCCCAATCGCCTAAGCGCTGTCTTTTTTCTGCTGCATCCGGTCGTTCGGATATGGGATTGGTGATTGGGATTTTACCGCGTCTTTCTTCATAGGATTTGGTATGTCTTGTTTTACCGCGATGTCTTAATTTTCTAATACATCCTCTATTGCCCCTAGAGAGATTCGGCTCGTCAAAAAGGCCGGAATAAATGGCTCGATAGATTGTAGTGAAGCTAATGCTATAAACACTCTCTTCGTATTTTAATCGGGCAGCGATCTGTTCCGGAGACCACTGATGCTCTAAGAATAGAGACTTTACCTTTTGGAAAAGGACGGTATCGTCTAACTTCTTTTGGGGACGACATGCTTTTCTTCTAGTGGTGTAAAGTGCCTGTGCATCACAAGGTAAATAACTACCTTGTAAAGAGTTTCTCTTTAACTCACGGCAAATTGACGACTTGTTGCGTCCTAATTTGATGGCTATCTCAGATTGATTTAAGCCGATATCCATATAATGCTTTAGCAACTCACGCTCTTTTAGTGTAAAATGAGAATAATGATTCATCGTTCCTCCTGGTTGATTGGTTTTCGTCGACACAATTTTACCAGAAAACGGTGGATCATTTTTTGTTGCACTTAGATTGTAAATTCAAGCCATAAAAAAAGATGCGTCGGTGCGCATCTCAGACTGCAGACAAACTCCGAATAAATTTCGGGGTTTGTCTCTTTTTTATGTATTTTTTCCATAAATCAGCAAAAGAAGGGCCGTCGCCTCCTCCGTCCCGCTCTTTTCGATCCATCATTAGTGCCAGTTATTTCATGTTCATGCATGCAAAGGTCAGCACCGCTTTTAGATCCATTTTCTTTCGTCCACGCTGGTTGGTGTAGCGAAGGCCATGGTATTCTTTGGCGCTGCCGAATTGCCGTTCGATGGTTTCTTTGCGTTGTTTGTATTCTGCTTTTCCTTGGGTGGTGTAGCGGTAGTCTTCCGCGACGTCCAGGGCGTCTTGCCAGAGGTGGCGAGTGACGATTTTTTGATGGTTTTTGCTGGCGGTGCAACGGTGAAGGGTAGGACAGTTTTTGCAGATTTTTGGATTGCTTTTGTATTCGCGGTATCCTTCACGTGTCGTGGTGCTGTAGGGGAGGATGGTTTCTTCCGGGCAGAGGTAGCAGTTGTAGTAGGCGTCGTAGACGAAGTCGCGTTTGTAGTAGGGGTCGTCGAGGGCCGGTTTGTGTTTGGGCCGGGTGTAGGGGAAGACGGGCAGGATGTCTTTTTCAAGGAGGGTTTTGGCGATGGCCGGGGTTTTGTAGCCGGCGTCCATGACGAGTTTTTCCGGTTTTAAAGCTTGGAGTTTGGGGAGGAAGTCGAAGAAGGTGCTGCTGTCGTGGCGGTTGCCGGGAAAGCTTTGACAGGCGAGGATCCATCCGTGTGCGTCGCAGGCGGTTTGGATGGTGTAGGCAAAGACTTCTTTGTGCTCGCCTTTGTGAAAGAGGCCGCTTTCGGGATCGGTGGTGGATTGGGTGATGGTGGTGGTATCGCTGG
>CABJAE010000017.1 GCA_902363535.1 Peptoniphilaceae bacterium | reverse complement strand
GAAGAGATCGGGAGAGGGGAAACTGCGGCCCTTCTTTTGCTGATTTATGGAAAAAATACATAAAAAAGAGACAAACCCCGAGTTTTATTCGGAGTTTGTCTGCAGTCTGAATCGGATCCTGCGGGGTCCGATTTTTTCATGAAGAAACTTATTTGGTTTTTAATTTGTCGATGATTTCTTTTTCCGGCGTCACCGCCACCGTGGAAAAGTCCGTGTAGAGGACGAGACCCGGCTGATTGGAAGGATGGCGGCGTATAAATTGCCGCTTTGTATAGTCCACGTCCACGTGGGCGGATTGACGGGCGCGACTGTAATAGGCGGCCAGGGCGGCGCCTTCGTAAATCGTGGCCTCGCCCACTTCCTCGCCCTCGGTTTTTACGATGACGTGACTGCCCGGGCCGTTTTTCACGTGGAACCACAGATCGTCTTTTCGTGCAAATTTCAGGGTGAGTTCCTGATTTTGGCGGTTGTTTCTGCCGACGTACATGGCAAAGCCTTCAGAGGAAGTGAAGGTCAGGTACTCGGGTTCTTTCTTTTTCTTTTTTTTGTTTTCCCCGTGGCCCTTGTATTTTTTCTTCAGGAAATCTTCACGAAACTCCTCCTGTATGGCGTCCACTTCGTCGATGGATTCGGCATCGTCGAGATTGTAGAGCATGGCATCCAAATAGCGAATGGTGTTTCGGTTTTTATCGATGCGGTCGGCCAAAAGCTTTTCCGCGTGTTTTAATTTCGTGTATTTTTTATAGTAGCGGGCCGCATTTTGAATGCCGTCTTTCGTTTCGTCCAGGGGAATCGTCAAGGGATTCATATCGTCGTAAAAATTTTCCAACGTGACTTCCCCGGCGCCGCGCTGGATTTTCCACGCGTTGGAAGAGATTAAATCGCCGTAGACCTTGTATTTTTGGCGGTCTTTCGCATCCCGGAGTTCAAATTCCATTTTTTCCTGTTTATGAAGGGCCCGCTCTAAATGGTTTTTAATCTGTTTGTTCAGATTCTGGCTCTTTTGTCGCACCCTGTCTTCCAAGACCCGGGCGGAGAAGGTGTGGTCAAGAAGCGCCGAAGGCCCGTTGTAAAACGTCTTGCTCTCCTCCGGGTAGTGGGTTAAATTCACGGCGGAAAAGGCGATAATGTGGCCGGCGTCTGAAATGCTTTGGGGCCTGAATTCCGATGCGGCGATTTCGGAAAAAAGGGAGTGAAAGGCGCCGTACAAATCTTCAGACGAAAAAAGCTTCACCGGATCTTTGTCGCTTCCCCCGGCTCGGTAGGCGATTTCTCTGGCGATAAGAGGCGAGACGCCTAAATAGTTGCGAATAAAAAAGTTTTTCAGAGACGTGCCTTCGCTTTCGTGGAGCCGCGCCATAAAATCCCCCTTCGTCTCCTTCAGGGGATTGGTCCTGTCCACAATGCCCTCCAAAGTGTAGCTTCCCCCCGGGAGCACTTCCCGCACGCGGCTCATGGAGCGATTGATGCGCTTTAAGGCGTCGAGAATGGTATTGTTTTCGTCGAGAAGAATAATATTGGAGTAGCGGCCCATCATTTCGATGACCAGCGTCTTTTCCACGCGGTCGAAAAGCTCGTTGAAACCGTCGACTTTGATTTTTATAATGCGGTCCATTTCCACCTGCTCGATGGCATTAATGGTGGCCGATTCCAAATGCTTTCTGAGAAGCATGCAAAAAGCCGGCGGCGTTTGAGGATTTTTGAATTTTTTCTCCGTAATGTAGGCGCAGGGATTGTTCGCAGAAGCGGAAAGCAAGAGGCTCCCCCGATCCGTCTTGCTCCTGAGATTTAAAACCAAGGTATCGTCTTGGGGCTGGTAGATCTTGTCGATCTTGCCGCCGGTAAAGCGACTGTCTAATTCCTCGGCCACCGCCTTTGTCATCGTTCCGTCGTAACTCAATGAATACCTCCCTTTCTGTCTTCGGGTCGTATCATGTATAATACCATAGAGGAGGCGTCTATGAACAGTATGACGGGCTTCGGCTCAAGTGAAATCGTCAAAGACGGCATGAAGCTGAATGTGACGGTAAAATCGGTGAATCATAAAAATTTGGATATTCGGATCAAAGGAATGGCGGAAGCGCCCGCCTTGGAGCAAATGGTGAAATCCGCCATTGCTAAAGAGGCGAAGCGGGGCCACTTCGACGTGTTTGTGCGCACGGAAGGGGAGTCGAATACAGATCTTCGTTTCGATCCGGAAGCCTACGCCTTTTACGAGCGAATATTGCGGGAAAAGGGCGCAGCTCGGCCCGCGGAAGTGGCCTGGCTTTTGGAGCGACCCGGCGTCATTAAACAGGGAACAGACGAGGCCCTCGATCTTGACGAAGCGTTATTAAAGGAGGCCTTCCATGGGGCCTTTTCGGATCTCTTAACCATGCGTGAAAAAGAAGGCGCGAATTTAAAGCAGGTTTTGGAAACGAATCTGGCAAAGCTCGCCGATTACGTCGAAGCGATTCAATCGGCGGCCGCGGATGAAAAGGCGGAAGAAAAAGAGTCTTTCAGCATGCGGGTGAAAGAAATCATGGGAGAATACGAATTGGATCTTCCTCGATTTTCCACGGAGCTTGCTCTGCTCTACGAAAAAATGTCCATCGAAGAAGAAATTGCGCGTCTGATTTCTCACATAGACCAATTTAATGTTATAATGAACGGTAAAGGTTCTGTCGGTCGACGTTTGGATTTTCTCTTGCAGGAAATGTTCAGAGAAGCCAATACGATCGCCAGCAAATCCAGACATTTGGGGATTTTACACGACATTGTGGAAGTAAAAACCCTCATCGATCATTTACGGGAACAAGTTGCAAATATAGAGTAAAAAGACAAGGCGGGTGTCAGGTGTCAAAAGGATTTTTATTGGTACTTTCCGGTCCCTCAGGTAGCGGAAAAGGTACCGTCAGCGAAGCCTTAATGGCGAAAAATCACGAAGTTAAATTTTCCACCTCGGTGACCACGAGAAAGCCGAGATCAATGGAAATCGACGGAGAAAACTACTTCTTTAAGACGGAAGAAGAATTTAAGAACATGGTGAAGAACGACGAACTCTTGGAGTATGCCCACGTGCACACGAATTACTACGGCACGCCCAAGGAATTTGTATTTCAGGAAATTGAAAAGGGCGAAATCGTCTTATTGGAAATCGACGTGCAGGGCGCCCTTCAAATTAAGGACAAATACAAAGAAGCCGTGTTTATTTTCCTCCTTCCTCCCACCATGGAAGAGCTGAAACACCGAATTGTCAGCCGCGGCACCGAAAGTGAAAAAGACATTGAAACCCGCTTTGCCAATGCCTTTAAGGAACTGGACTTTGTCGGAAAATACGACTATTTCGTCGTCAACGACAAGGTGGATCAGGCGGTAAAGGACATCGAAAACATTATTGCGGCGGAAAAACTTCGGGTGAAACGATACAAGAACATTAAAAAGGACATTGTAGATAGAAAGGCGATACGATGAATATTTTATCATTTGGCGAAATTTCGAAAATTACCAATAGCCGCTACGCGTTGGCGACCTTGGTTTCCAACCGCGCCAGGGAACTGGTGGACGGCGAAGAGGCTTTAATCGATACGGATCTGGAAAACCCCGTGTCCATTTCTCTGGAAGAAATTAACCAAGGCGCCGTGAAATTTACGAGCAAAGAACGCTTTGAAGCGATCATGGAAGAAAAAGCTCGCCGCGAAGAGGCACTTCAGAGAGAGCTTGCCATGGTCGAAGAGGAGGAAGCGGTCGATGAAGAATAAACACGTTCTTCTCGGCGTCACCGGCGGCATCGCTGCCTACAAGGCGCCGGCCATCGTCAGCCGATTAAAAAAACTTGGCATGGAAGTCAAGGTGGTGATGACGGAGGCTGCTACAAAATTTGTCACGCCCCTTACCTTTCAGACCATGAGCAATGAAGTCGTTCACGTGGATATGTTCGATCAATTGAACAATATGGATGTGGAACACATTGCTCTGGCCAAATGGGCCGATGTCATGGTGATCGCACCGGCGACGGCAAACACCATGGCCAAATTGGCCTACGGCATCGCCGACAACATGCTCACCACCGTGGCTCTGGCCACGACGGCGCCCATTCTCATCGCCCCGGCAATGAACACGCAGATGCTCCGGGCCGATGCGACCCAAGAGGCCCTGAAAGTTTTAAAAAACCGCAAGCAGTATGAGATTCTTCCCACGGCGGAAGGGCTCCTGGCCTGCCAAGACGTAGGCGAAGGGAAGATGCTCGAGCCGGAAGACATCGTGGATTACATCCTCATGGCCTTAACGGAGAAGACCATGGCCGGCGTGGATCTCACCGTGACGGCGGGTCCCACGAAGGAACGCATGGATCCCGTGCGCTTTTTGAGCAATCACAGCACGGGGAAAATGGGCTATGCCATCGCACAGGAAGCGGCGGCACGAGGCGCGAAGGTGCATTTAATTTCGGGACCGAGCAATTTAAAGGTGCCGAAGGGCGTGGACTTTGTTCCCGTGGAATCCACCGAGGATATGTTTAAGGCCGTGGAAGCGAAGTTTGACGATACCGACGTGCTGATTAAATCGGCGGCGCCCAGCGACTACAAGCCCAAGACCTACGCCGCCGAAAAGATCAAGAAGCGGGAAGGCGGCCTCATGGCCGTGGAATTTTCGCCGAATCCGGACATCGCCAAACACTTCGGCGCCATGAAGGGCGATCGGGTCATCGTAGGCTTTGCCGCGGAAAGCCACAATATGGCCGACTACGCGAAAAAGAAATTGAAAGAGAAGAACTTTAATTTTATCGTGGCCAATAACATTACCGAAGCCAAGGCAGGTTTCGGCAGCGACACGAACCACGTGCACATTTTTTCCGCCGACGGCACCGACGAAGAATTGCCCATGATGGATAAAAGTGATTTGGCCGCCGCCATATTGGACCGGGTAGAGAGAGACCTGAAAAGCTAGAACATTCTAGCTTTTTTTGTATTATAGGGAGCGACTATGATTGTAGATGTGTATTTAGACAAGGCCTTGCCGCAAATCGATCAACTCTATTCCTATGCCTACGGCGGCGAGGATGCGGCCATTGTGGGCAAGCGCGTCATCGTTCCCTTCGGTCGCGGAAACAAGCCGGAGACGGCGGTGGTTTTAAGAATCGGCAAGGACGAAGGCAAGAAATTAAAATCCGTGATCCAGGTCCTGGACAGGCGACCCATACTGACGGAATCCGCCATCGCCCTGGGCATGAAAATGCGGGAGATCTTCGTCACCTCCTATGTGCAGGCCTTTCAACCCCTCCTTCCGAAATATGTCTTAGGCGGCGTGGAAGAGGTGGCGGTAAAATTAATTGACGACGAGGAAGTGGCGGGTATTTTTCAAGGCGCGGAGGCCCTTGCGACGGAGAAAATTCCCACAGACAAGTTGGATCGTCTGATCGAGGCGAAGAAAGTCGCCGTTCGCTTTCGCGGCACACAGCCCGTGAAGAAAAGAGTGGTGGAAAAATACGTCGCCTCCGGCGATTACGACGGACCCATGACCGAAAAACAGGCCCTTGTCTTCGATCTATTGAAAAATTCTCCGCCTCTTTCAAAGGCCGAGATCACCAAAAGGACTGGGCTCTCCACGAGTCCTGTTGACAGCTTAATCAAGCGAGGCGCCGTCGCCCCGGCGGATCCCGATGCCGCGATTCCGGACAGAGCGCCGGTTTTGCGAAAGGATCAGGTCGCGGCCATCGAAGGCATTGCCGAATCTAAGCGGCCCGTTCATCTCCTCTACGGCAAGACGGGAAGCGGCAAGACGGAAGTCTACATGCAATTGGCGCAGCGCGCCATGGATGAAGGGAAGTCGTCTCTGATCATCGTTCCGGAAATCGGCCTGGCCACACAAATGGTGCACCGTCTGTCGGCCCGCTTTCCCGGGAAGGTGGACATCCTGCATTCCCGCCGCTCCGAAGGGGAAAAGGCCGCAGCGTGGATTCGGCTGAAAGAAGAGCCGGGTCGCATCGTCGTCGGCGCACGGTCGGCGGTGTTTTCCCCCGTGCCCGAGCTGGGCTATATTTTTATCGACGAGGAACAGGAAGAGAGCTACGACTACCGAGAAGGCCTTCGCTACAATGTGCGGGACGTGGCGGAAATGCGCGTGCGCTTTGAAGGCGGCAAGGTGGTTTACGGCTCGGCGACCCCTTCGGTGATTACCTACGCTCGCTGCGGCGAAGATGTAGAGCTTCACCGATTGGTGGGGGATCCGAAAAAAACGGAGGCATCGCCGGTGGAGATCGTGGACATGCGGGAAGAGCTCTTTAAGGGCAATGTGGAAATCCTCTCCGAGCGCATGGTGGAAGGCCTTGAGGAAGCCTTAAAGGCGAAGAAACAGGCCATACTCTTCATTAATCGCCGGGGCTACAGCCAATTCGTGAGCTGCCGAAGCTGCGGCCACGTCATCGAATGCGACGCCTGCGACATTTCCATGGTCTATCACCGGCGAACCCACCGCCTCCACTGCCATTATTGCGGCAGAACCAAGCCCATGCCGAGAACCTGCCCCGTCTGCGGGAGCGAGTACTTAAAACAATTTGGCATCGGCACGGAGCAGGTGGAGTCTTGGATAAAAAATAAATTCCCGGAGGCCAGGGTCTATCGCATGGACAAAGATACCATGGCGCAAAAGGGAAATTACGAGAAGGTCTACGAAGCCATGAATGAAAAAAAGGTGGACATTCTCGTGGGCACGCAAATGCTCGCCAAGGGCTTTGACTTTGAAAATGTGGTCTTTGTCGGCGTCGTGGCGGCGGATTTGTCCCTTTTCGTTTCCGACTACAAGGCCCAGGAAAAAACCTACCAGCTCCTGACCCAAGTGGCGGGCAGGGCCGGCCGGGGTAAACACAAAGGCCGCGCTGTGATCCAAACCTACAATCCCGATAATTACAGCATTCAATACGCGAAAGAGCGAAGTTACGAGCCCTTTTTTCACCGGGAGATGGAGGAGCGCAAGCGCTTCTTGTATCCGCCCTATGTGCACTTAGTGAAGATTCACATTCGGGGCACCGGGGACGTGGATCAGGTGGCCTTGAACTGGAAAAAAACCCTGGAGGCCATCAACAAACACGAGCAGTTCGATATGCTCGTGGCCAATCCCGTGGAGCAGCCGAAAATTAAAAATAAAAGACATGTGTCGATTTTAGCAAAAGTCTGGCCAAAGGAGTTTCGGCCTCTATTAAAGGCTTTAAAACGGGTATTGATGTATTACTACCGTACGCAAGCGGAAAAAGAGATTACCATAAGCATAGAAATAGACGGATAAAGTGAAAGAGAAGGAAGTGAAGAATGGCAAAATTACAAATTCGCATCGACGGCGATCCCATATTGCGCAAAAAGTCCCGAAAGGTGGAGGTTATCGACGAGGATATCCATCGCCTCATCGACGATATGTACGAAACCATGTACGAGGCTCAGGGCGTGGGCCTGGCCGCCGTGCAAATCGGCAAATTAAAACAACTCATCGTCATCGACGATTACGAAGGAACGAAGATCGTGCTCATTAATCCCGAGCGCGTGGCGGAAGAAGGGTCGTCTGAGGCTTTGGAAGGCTGTTTAAGCGTCCCGGAACGCGTCGGCAAGGTGAAACGCTTTGAAAAGATCAAAATCAACTACACCGACCGCGACGGGGAAGAGAAGACCTTGGAAGCGGAAGATTTTCTCGCCCGAATCATCCAACACGAAATGGACCATCTAGAGGGGATTCTCTACACGGATCTGACCGATGAAATGTACGATGTCGACAGGTCGAGCGAGAGCGAGGCGGAGTAATGAAAGCGGTCTTTTTCGGCACGCCTGATTTTGCCGTGCCCACACTGAATGCCTTAAACGAAATCTGCGACGTCACCTTGGTCGTGACCCGAGAAGATAAGAAAAAAGGCCGCGGGAAAAAGCTCTTGCCCACGCCGGTGAAGATCCGCGCCGAAGCCTTGGGCATCGAGGTCTTTCAGCCCCATAGTTGCAACACGGAAGAAGCACTGGAAAAACTGAGAGCCCAGGAAGCGGATCTTTTCGTCGTCGTGGCCTACGGACAAATTCTGTCGGAAGACGTGCTGGCTCTGCCGAAGAAACACATCGTGAACGTCCACAGCTCCCTGCTCCCGAAGTATCGGGGCGCGGCGCCTATGCAGTGGGCCATTCTTAACGGCGATGAAGAAACCGGCGTGAGCCTCATGAAAGTGGAAGCGGGACTGGACAGCGGCGCTGTCTATGATGTGAAAAGAACGCCGATCGGCGACAAAAATTTCGGCGCCATTCACGACGAATTGGCGGATTTCGGTGCGGATTTAATCCGAGAATTTGTTACGGATCTTGAAAAAGGAACCGTCACCTTTACGGAACAGGACCATGATGCGGCCACCTATGCGGCGAAAATCGACGACGAGCTTTTGGCTCTTCACGCCGACGAGCTGACGGCGAAGGAATTTGTACGAAAAATTCGCGCCTTCTCGCCGGAGCCCGGTGCCCATTTCCTCTTTCGGGACGAGCGCCTAAAGGTTTACGACGGCGAAGTAAGCGATGAAAAGGTACCGACAGGTCATTATAAAGCGACGAAAAAGAAGCTGTGGATCGGAACCAAAGACGGCGCCGTCTTATTAAAGGAAATCCAACGTCCCGGGAAAAAACGCATGGCCATCGGCTCTTATCTTGCCGGTGCCCACTTGGATGAGAAGGGAGAAATCTAATGTACGGCATGTACTATAATTGGGATTACTTGATTTATATTCTTCCCGGCTTTCTCTTGGCTCTTTACGCCCAATCGAAAATCAAGACAAATTTCGACAAATACAGCCGCGTCACCAATCGCGAAGGCCTTACCGGCCGCTCCGTGGCGGAAATGATCTTGAGAGGCCACGGCATTTACGACGTGCGCGTGGACCGCGTGCGGGGGAGCCTAACTGACCACTACGATCCGACACAAAAGGTGCTGCGCCTGTCCGATCCGGTCTACGATTCCACATCCATCGCGGCCCTGGGCATCGCCGCCCACGAATGCGGCCACGCCATTCAACACAACGAATCCTATGCGCCCCTTAAATTCAGAAACACCATCGTGCCTGCGGCAAATTTGGGATCGAATCTTTCTTTTCTTTTCATCCTTATCGGCCTGTTTGCCTTTGAACCTTTGATGAAATTAGGCATCGCCCTTTTTGCCATTACCGTCTTGTTTCAATTGATGACACTTCCCGTGGAATACGACGCCAGTCGCCGGGCCAAGGCCATATTAGCCGACGGCGTCTTATCCGGAGAAGAAATGGTGGGCGTGGAGCGCATCCTTTCCGCGGCGGCCCTCACCTATGTTGCGAGCCTGCTCACGGCCATCGGCACCTTGCTGCGATTTATTTCCCTGGGAAGGAGACGGGACTGATGCGAAATCCCCGTTTTCTCGCCCTCACGACATTGGAGAAAGTGGAAAATGGCGCCTTTATTCAAGACGCCTTCGATCCCAAGGGACTTAAAGAGGCGGACCGCAACCTGGCGGAGACCATCGTCTACGGCACGGTGCAAAACAAATTATTTTTGGATTACGTGATCCATCGCTTCGTGAAAAAGCCGGAAAACTTGGATCAAAACATCCGCCAACTCCTGCGCATGGCCCTCTATCAAATGCACTTTCTGGACCGGGTGCCGGATCATGCCATCGTCAACGAAACCGTAAAGATGGCAAAGGTCATCTCGAATGTAGGCGCCTCCGGACTTGTAAACGGCGTGTTGAGGCAAGTGATTCGGGAAAAAGACGAGGCCTTCAAGGTCCATATCGACGACGAAGTGCGACGCCTCGCCGTCACTTACAGTTTCCCGGAAGAATGGGTGCGCTATTTTCAGCGCCTTTTAAAAGACGAAACGGAAGCCTTTCTGAAATCCACCTTCGATCCGGCGCCTTTAACATTGCGTCCGGTCTCCGTGAGTGCCGAGGCGCTGATCGGTGAGCTTGAAGAAGACGGATTTGCCTGCGAGAGCATAAAGCCCCGTCCCGCCGTCGTCGTAAAACATCCCCGAGGCCTTTTTGAAACCGAGGCCTACAAAGAGGGACGCTTTTACGTTCAGGATGCGGCGTCTCAGGCGGTGGTCTCATTATTTACAACCGATAAAGAAGTGCAGGCCATGGACCTTTGCGCCGCGCCCGGCGGAAAGAGCTTTCAAATGGCGGAAATTTTTGCCCACGTGGACGCCTTCGACGCTTCGGCTGAGCGCCTGGTACGCATGGAAGAAAACATCCGTCGCTTGGGATATAAAAACATCGCTACGGCGGTGCGGGACGGAAAAACGCCCCTGCCGAAGAAAAAATACGACCGCATTTTGGTGGACGCGCCCTGTACGGGCCTGGGCCTGATCCGGAGAAAACCCGAGATCAAGTACCGCGTCGGATATGACGATGTGCTTCAGCTGGCCCGGGTACAACGGCTCTTGCTGGAAAATGCCTACGACGCATTAAACGACGGCGGCGAGTTGGTGTACAGCACCTGCAGCGTCACCGTGGAAGAAAATGAAGGCGTGCTCCATTCCTTCTTGTCGGATCATCCGGAGTGTCGATTAAAGGAAAAGGGAACGCGCTACTGGCCCCACCGCCACGGTACCGACGGGTTTACCATGGCCTGTATCGTAAGAAAGGACGCCTAATGCATTGGATGGAAATGACGCCTGAGGAATTAAAGGCCTACGTCGCCGGCTTCGGCGAAAAAAGTTTTCGCGCAACGCAACTCTTCGAAGGCATTCACGGTCAACGAAAGGCCCTCGAAGAGCTTTCAAATGTACCGGATTCTCTGAAAAATGCCCTTCCTGCGCCTCTTCGCGGCGCCAAAATCGTGAAGCGCCTGGCGTCGAAGCTGGACGAGACGAAGAAGTACCTCTACGAAATGGAAGACGGGGAGATCGTCGAAGGGGTTTTGATGAAATACCATTACGGCTACAGCCTGTGCGTATCGACGCAAGTCGGTTGCCGCATGGGGTGTAGCTTTTGTGTGTCCACACTCAAGGGCCGCATTCGCGATCTCACGCCCTATGAAATGCTTTCACAGATCTATGCCGTGGAAGAAAATGAAGAGATTTCCGTGGGGAACATCATCCTCATGGGAAGCGGCGAACCTTTGGACAATTACGACAATGTGTTGCGCTTTTTGAAACTTCTCCACGAGCCCAAGGGAAAAAACATGAGCTACCGCTCCATGACCATTTCCACATGCGGACTCGTCGACGGCATCGGCCGTTTGGCGAAGGAAGGTCTGCCCGTTAATTTGGCCATAAGCCTTCACGAGACGGATCAATCGGCCAGGGAGGCACTGATGCCCGTCGCCAACAGCTATAATTTAGACGAACTTTTTTCCGCCCTCAGGGATTATTGCGACGAGACGAAACAGCGGATCACTTTGGAATACACATTGATTCAGGGGAAAAATGATCAGCCGAGAAACATTCGCGAGATGAAAGCCCTTACCAAGGGCCTTCCCTGTCACGTGAACTTGATCGCCCTAAACGACACGGCCCATTTCGCAGAGAAAAAACCGTCCAAAGAACACATCCTGCGCTTTCAACGAGAGTTGTCTCAAAGCGGCGTATCATGTACAATACGTAGAGAATTAGGCAGTGACATACAGGCCAGCTGTGGACAATTAAAAGCGGGTTCTGAAGCCATAAAGACAAGGTGATACTATGATAATTTCTGCATACACCCATATCGGTGGCAGAGAAAACAATGAAGACAGTTACTACGTGGATCCGAAAAAGCGCTTTGCCATTTTAGCCGACGGCATGGGCGGCCACGCGGCGGGGGAAAAGGCCAGCGCGTTGGCCGTGAACCGCTTAAAAGAAGTCCTCTCCGTTCCCGTCGAAAGTGAACGGGAACTTTTGGACCTTTTAAATAACGGCGTGCGAGATGTGAATCAAGAGATTTTCGATCAGTCCGCAGCCCATTTAAAGTACCGGGGCATGGGAACCACCTTAAGTTTGATTTATCTGCTTGATGGCAAGCTTTATTACATTAACATCGGCGATTCCAGAATCTACGGATACGACGACGCCCTCTTTCAAATTTCAAAAGACGACAGCTTCGTCAATTATCTCTTGGATATCGGCGATATTTCCGAAGAAGAGGCCCGCGTCCATCCGAAGAAAAATGTCCTCACAAAGGCCTTGGGCACCACCCAAGGCGTGGATTTCCAAATTCGAAGCCTGGATGCGGATTTAAAATTTATCATCCTCTGTTCCGACGGCCTCTCCGATGTGGTGGAGGGCGCCGAGATTCAAAAAGTACTGGAAACGGAAAAGGGCGATATGTCGAAGAAACTGGTGCAAAAAGCCCTGGATAGTGGCGGAAAAGACAATATCACCGTCATCGTACTAGATAAGAGCAGGTGAAGGTATGCAGGGAATGATTTTAGCTGACAGGTACGAATGCCTGAAACGAATCGGAAGCGGCGGCATGGGCGATGTCTACAAGGCCCACGACCGCAGGCTGGACAGAATCGTTGCCATCAAAGTCTTAAAGAGCGAATACAACGAAGACGAAAACTTCATTCGCAAATTCCGCCGAGAATCTTTGGCTGCTGCCAGTATTTCTCACCCGAATATCGTAAGTATCTACGACGTGGGCATGGAAACCGTGGGCGACGAAGACGTCTACTACATCGTCATGGAATACATTGACGGAAAGACGTTAAAAGAATTAATTAAAGAAGAGGGCATGTTAAGCCAGAACCAGGCGTTAAATTACCTGATTCAAATCGCCGAGGCGTTGAAAATCGCCCACAATAAAAACATTATCCATCGGGACATTAAGTCTCAAAACATAATGGTTACCCGGGACAATCGCGTGAAGGTGACGGACTTCGGCATCGCCCGCATGGCGGGAAACGCCACGGTTACCGTCACCAATGCGGTCATGGGAAGCGTCCATTACTTCTCGCCGGAGCAGGCCCGCGGCCAAAAAGTCGACGCCAGAAGCGATATCTACTCCATGGGCATCGTCTTATTCGAAATGCTCACAGGCGACGTGCCCTTTGATTCGGAAAATCCCATTACCGTGGCCTTAATGCACGTTCAAAACGACATTCCCATGCCGTCGGAGCGAAACCCCAGGGTGAGTCCGGAAGTGGACCGCGTCTTTAAGCACATGACGGAGAAAAAACCGTCGGATCGCTATGCCAATGTGAGTTTGATCATCGAAGATGTCAAAGCCATTTTGCTTGGCAAAGTGTACGGCGATCGAGGCCAAACGGCGACAGGAACCACGGTGGTGATTCCGCCCAGCGCAAACCGCGTTCAAAACGATGCGACGGCACCGAGGGATACGGTGGGGCCTACGAAGCGAAACACTCGGCCGATCCCGGTGAAAAAGTCGAAGAAAAAGAGCAATCCCCTAGCCACCATCGGCGGGGTCTTGCTGGCCCTATTGCTCCTTTTCGGCCTGGCATTCGGCGGATCGAAGATCAAAGACATGCTAATTTCCAATCAGAAAGATGCGGCAGTGGAAATGATCGACTTAATCGGAAAAGACGTTTCCGAAGCCAAGGACTTCGCCGCTTCAAATGACTTGAATCTGGAAATCGACGAGAAGGAGTCGGACGAGGGAATAAAGCCCGGCACTATCTTGTCTCAGTCCGTGGACGAAGGGGAAGTCTTGAAGCGAGGGGATCAGTTCTCCGTCGTGATCGCCAAGGAGACGGAGAAAGTAAAGGTTCCCGACCTCGAAAACATGACCATCTCCGAAGCTCAGTCCACTTTAAAGACTGCGGGATTGAATTTAGTCGTGGATAAAACGGAATACAGCGATTCCGTTCCGGCGGATCGAATCATCAGTCAAAAGCCGAAGTCCGAGGAAGAACTTCCCAAGGGCGACAGCGTCCATGTGGTCATGAGCAAGGGCCAAGACGACAAGACGACCATCGTTCCCAATCTAAAAGGCGTTTCCATCGACAAGGCGAGGGCCCTTCTTAAAGAACAGGGATTGAAGCTGGGCAATGTAGAAGAGCGGGAAGATATTTCCGTCGGTCCCGGCGAAGTCGTATGGCAACAATACAATAGCGGCAATCAAATCAAACAAGGTTCCACCGTGGACATTATCGTGAGCAAACGCGCCGGTAGTAACGAATCGGAAGGCGAAAATGAAATGCAAGTGAGCCATAAAAATATTTCCCACCGCATTCCCGATGACGGCGAGACCCACGAAATCGAAGTCGTGGTAGAGTCCGGCGGAAGCGAGCGCGTGGTCAATCACGAAGAAGTCATGGGAGGCTCCTCCGTGTCCTATCCGGTGCAAGGAAGCCCCGGCGACAAGGCCTATATGCGCGTAGACGGCAATGTGGTTAAATCGGTGAACTTTTAATGAAAAAGAAGGGTAGAATCACGAAGCTGCTGGGCGGCTTTTACTACGTGGCCGCCGAAGACGGCGAAGTGTACGAAACGCGGGCCCGAGGCATTTTTCGCCATCAGAATCGAAAACCCGTGGTAGGCGATTACGTGGAGCTTTTAATCGACGAGGGGGACAGGCTTAATTCGGTTGAAGAAATTTTGCCGAGAAAAAACGGCCTGCTTCGCCCGCCGGTGGCCAATGTGGATCAAATTTTACTTTTCATCCCTACGGCGAATCCTAAATACAATCTGTATTTGGTTGATAAAATGTTGGCCTATTACGAACAGAAAAACGTCAGCGTCGTTCCCGTCGTATCGAAACAGGACATGGATCCTGAAGAGGCGGATCGCCTGCGCGCCCTATACGAAGGCTGCGGCTACCGGGTCATGGGCTTGTCGGAGGCCGACGAGGAATCGGTGAATCGGCTGAGAGAGATGCTCTATGAAAAGACCACGGTCTTAAGCGGCGTCTCCGGATCGGGGAAAACCACCTTTTTAAATCGCATCTTGAACTTGGATCTGGAAACGGGCACGGTGAGCGAAAAAACCAATCGCGGCAAGCACACGACGCGGCATACGGAGATCTTTACCGGAGAGAAGGGCATGTATCTCTTCGACACGCCCGGGTTTTCCAGCATCGAAATCGACTCCATTGCCTCAGTGGATTTGGACGAGCATTTCAGAGACTTTGTACCTTTTATTCAAGACTGTAAATTTCTGGATTGTCGCCACGTAAAAGAGCCGGGCTGTGCCGTGCGTGGGGCCTACGAAAGCGGCGATTTGGCGAGCAGTCGCTATGAAAATTATTTGCGTTTTTACGAGGAATTAGTAGAAAAGGAGAATGGAAAATGGCGTTAGTGGCACCGTCGATATTATCGGCAGATTTTGCGAAATTAGGTGAAGCCATCACCTTCTTGGACGAGAGAGCGGTGGATTACATTCACATCGACGTAATGGACGGCAAGTACGTGCCGAACCTTACCTTCGGCCCGCCGGTTATCAAGGCCATTCGCCCCTTCACCTCCATTCCCTTCGACGTACATTTGATGATCGAAAAGCCGGAGGATTCCGTGGAAGACTACATCGCCGCCGGCGCCGATCGAATTACATTTCACACCGACGCCACCATTCACGCCCATCGACTGATTCACCGAATAAAAGAAGCGGGAATTAAGGCCGGCATCAGTTTAAACCCGTCTCAAAATCCCGAATCCGTTCGCTACCTGCTCGATGACGTGGATCTCGTGCTTTTAATGAGCGTCAATCCCGGCTTCGGCGGTCAATCCTTTATCTCCTCCACCATCGAAAAAGCGAAGCAAGTAAGGGCTATGACCGATCGCGAGGATTTGGAAATCATGGTGGACGGCGGAATCAACGAAACCACCGGCGCCGCCATGGTAGAAGCGGGCTGCGACAGTTTGGTTGCGGGATCGTACATCTTTAAGCACGAAGATCCCATGGCTGCCATCGACGCATTGAAACGCCTATGAAGCGGGGATTGATCGTCACCGGCGGGCGGCGTCCGTCGAAGGAATTGCTTGAAAGCGAAATTCGCTGGGCCGACGGCATTATCTGTGCCGACGGTGGCTACGACACCCTGGCCCACGTGCCGGAAAAATTGAAGCTCGTGATCGGCGATTTCGACAGTTCCCATCGCCTGGCGGAACTGAAAGAAAAGCAAGTGCCCATTGAAGTTCTTCCGCCGATGAAAGACGAGACGGACACTGAAATGGCCATGACGCGCATGTTGGAATACGGCCCCGATGAAATTCATATTTTAGGCGGCACGGGCAGTCGTTGGGATCACAGTGTGGCGACGATTTTTTCTATGGAAGCCTATCTTGACGAAAAGGCAAAGATCACCATGATCGACGAAAACAATCGCCTGCGCATGGTCGGACCCGGCACCTACGCCATCGAGAAACTTGGCTTTCACTATGTAAGTTTTGTTCCCGTCACCGACGCCATTACCATTTCCACCGACGGATTTAAATACGAAGTGGACCACTTAAAGCTTTACAGAAAAAAAACCCGCGGTGTCAGCAACGAATTGCTGAAGGACGGGGGTACGGTGACATTGCACGAAGGAAAAATGCTCATCATCCATTCGAAAGATGAATAAATAGGCATCTCAGCCAATAAAAAAGGCCCCGAAGGGCTTTTTTTGTTGCGCTTAATTCACTTGATTTCTCGGTTTCTTTCCGGCGATGAAATCTTCCAGATTGTCTACGCAGGCATTACCCATTTCCAGGCGGGCTTCCACCGTAGCATTGCCGAGGTGAGGCGCCAGAGTCACATTGTCGAGATGCAAAAGATCTTCCGTGACCTTCGGTTCGAATTCATAGACGTCCAAGGCGGCACCGGCGATGGTGCCTTCTTTTAACGCATCGGCCAGGGCCTGTTCATCGATTAAGGGGCCGCGAGCCGCATTGATGAAAGTGGCGGAAGGCTTCATGGCCCTAAAGGCATTTGCGTCAAATTTGTGTTTCAATTCGGGAACGAAGGCGGAGTGAAGGCTGATGAAGTCCGATTCCTTCAACAATTCTTCGAAGGAAACGTAGGTGGCGCCTAATTCTTCGATGGCTTCTTTGCGATTTCTCGAATTGTAAATAACCTTCATGTCGAAAGCAAGGGCACGTTTCGCTAAGTTTTGGCCGATATTACCCATGCCGAAAATACCCAGGGTCTTTCCCTTTAATTGTTGGCCCAGGAAGTAAGTGGGGCGCCATCCGTGGAAGCCGCCTTCACGAAGATCCTTTTCGCCGCGAATCAATTGCCGCGCTTGGGCCAGCATTAAGGTAAAGGCCAATTCGGCGGTAGAGACGGCGGAGGAGGGAGCCGGAGCGTTGCAGACGACGATGCCTTTTTCGCGGGCATAGGCGATGTCGATGTTATCGAAGCCGGCGCCGTAATTTAAAATCAGTTTTAAATCCTTCGCTCCATCCATGACTTCCTTGTCGATTTTATCGGACAAGGGACAGATCAGGGCGTCTTTTCCCTGAAGGCCTGCGATAATTTCTTCTTTCGTCATGGGAACATTGCTGTCGTTGTAGCTGTAATCGACGCCTTCTAAGCGTTGGATGACTTCATCGGGCACACGACTGGATATAAAAAGTTTCATAGGATCCTCCTTAAAAAAAGCGATAAAAAAAGCCGATTCTTCAAGAATCGACTCGTGATTAAAGGGCGCGTTCAACCTTGCCGGATCTCAGGCAACGCGTACATACGTAAATTCTCTTTTTCGATCCGTTAACAACGGCGCGGACGCGTTGAAGGTTCGGAGACCAAGATCTATTTCCTCTTTTGTGGGAGAAGGAAACCGAGTTACCGAATTTTTTTTCTTTTCCGCAGATTTCACATCTTTTTGCCATACTTACACCTCCTCCGACATTTTTTCAACTCGAATTATTTTACCACAGAGAAAAATAAATTGCAATCGGGCCTCGGTTTTTTCCGTGATGTTTATGTGATATAATGACGGTAATTCCCAAAAGCGGAAAGGAGACGAATCATGCAAATAACGATCCCCAACGAAAAGGGCAATATTACCATAGATAATCAAGTGATCGCCACCATCGCGGGCGTTTCCGCCATGGAAAGTTACGGCGTCGTGGGCATGGCCAGCAAAAATGCCACGGACGGAATTTTCCAATTGCTGAAATTTGAAAATCTCACCAGAGGCATCGAGGTGTACACGGATAATGAACGGGTACACATTCTTTTACACGTCATCATCGAGTACGGCATTCGCATTTCTACCGTCGGACAAAATATTATTGACACGGTTCAATTTAATATCGAGTCGCTAACCGGGTTGGAAGTCGATCAAATCGAGGTTTTGGTCGAAGGCATACGAATGAACTAGAGGTAGGTTATGGATCAGATTACGATTACAGAATTTAAGGAAGCACTGATTAGTGCCTCGAATTTTTTAGAAATAAATAAAGAACACGTCAACGATCTCAATGTCTTTCCCGTTCCCGACGGGGACACGGGCACGAATATGTCGAAGACCATAAAAAGCGCCGTGAAACAGGTGCTTGCATCCGACGCCACGGAGCTCGGCGCCTTGGCCGGCGAAATGAGCCGAGGTGCGCTCATGGGCGCCCGGGGCAACAGCGGCGTCATCCTCTCTCAACTGTTCAGAGGCTTTGCAGAAGGGCTCAAGGGGCAGGATAAGCTCACCGTGCCGGTTCTGGCTCAGGCCATGAAGAGCGCATCGGAGATGACTTATCTCGCCGTCATGAAGCCTACGGAAGGAACGATTCTCACTGTGGGCCGTGAAAGCGCCGACTTCGCCGTAAAACACGCGAAGAAATACAGCGATTTGATCTTATTCTCGGAAGCCGTGCTGGAAAGGGCGAAAGAATCTTTGGCCAACACGCCGAACCTCTTGCCTGTATTAAAAGAAGCCGGCGTCGTGGATGCCGGGGGCCAAGGCCTCGTAACCATTATGGAAGGGGCGCTGAAGGCCTTGAAAGGTGAGGCCGTCTTAGGTGAAGCGGAGGAAGCATCCGAACACGGCAAGCAAAAAATCGAGCGGAAGGAAATTTCTACCGACGACATTAAATTCGGCTATTGCACGGAATTTATCGTTAACACCAAATCCAATCACGTGGAAGATCTGAAGGCGGATTTAGTTGAGAGAGGCGACAGCCTGATCGTCGTCGGCGACGACAGCATGATTAAGGTCCACGTCCACACCAACGATCCGGGACTCGCCATTCAAAGTGCGTTGAACTACGGCTTTTTAAAGGACATAAAAGTCGATAATATGCGCCTGCAACACTCCGAGCGTCTGTTTACCGACTACGAGGTGGAAGCTTCCAATGCCGAAGTACCTGAAGAGAAGAAGCCCTACGGTTTTGTCTCTATTTGCGCCGGAAAAGGCATCGAAGAAATTTTCCGTCAGGTGGGCGTGGATTATCTGGTCACCGGCGGACAAACCATGAATCCCAGTACGGAAGATATTTTGGCCGGCATCGACCGTGTGAATGCAGAACACATTTTCGTACTTCCCAACAACAGCAATATTTTCCTCGCGGCGGAAGCGGCGGCGAAGATTACCGATAAAGAGGTTACGGTCTTAAAGACTCGATCCATCCCCGAAGGAATCAATGCCTGCGTCCACTTTATGCCGGACAAAGGCGTAGAGGAAAATGTGGAATCCATGATGGAAGCCGTAGGCGATTTAACTACCGGCCAGGTTACCTATGCCGTGAGGGATACGGAAATGGACGGCATCGCCATTAAAAAAGGCGACTACATCGGTATTTCCGGAAAGAAGATTTTGGCAAAGGGTCAGTCCATTAACGAAACCACTGTCGAAATGATCGAAAAGATGGTGGATGAAGACGCGACATTCGTCTCTCTCTACGCCGGAGAGGACGTGAGCGAAGCCGATGCCGAAGCCCTCGAGGAAAGCCTGGAAGAAGCCTTCCCCGACATGGATGTGGAAATCTTGCGCGGCGATCAGCCCATTTACTATTATTTAATTTCAGTCGAGTGAGAAGCAGGCGCAGGCCTGCTTTTTCATTGGAGGAGCCATGGACCTCAGTTCAAGTATTTTAGAGATCAAGGGAATCGGCAAGAAAATTGCGGAAAAACTAAATAAAGCCTCCGTGTTTACCGTGGAAGACCTGTTGTATACGTTGCCGATTCGCTACGAAGACGGCAGCGTGCTCAAAGACTTTGTCCACGCGGATTTCGACAAGCCCGCCACCTACTTCGTTCGTCTCGTGGAAAAAAAGCCGCGCCGCTATTTAAAAAAGGGCCTGAGCATGCAGACTTTTGTTATTTCCGACGGGGCACGGAAAGGGGAGATGACTTTCTTCAACATGCCCTATTTGGACAGGAGTCTGAAGGTGGGAGAGGACTATTATATTTTCGGAAAGCCGAAATTTTTCAGAAACCGCTTGTCTTTTTCCGCGCCGAAATTTTTCGACGAGGCGAAGCAAAAAGAAGCTCTGGCCGTTTCTCCCGTCTATCCCGTCTTAGGCGGCGTGGGACAAAAGGCCACGGCAAGATTCATTCAAGAGGCGCTAAGGGACGTGTTTATTCCGCCGGTGGTGCCGAGGTATTTGCGGATGCGCTACGGCCTTATGACGGAGGCGGAAGCCCTGAAGGTACTCCACGGACCGAAGCAATTAAACGATGCAAAAGTTGCCCTTCAGTCCTTGATCTTTTCGGAGTTTCTTTGCTTTCAACTGGCTCTCGGTCGCTTCCATCAAAGCAAGAGCGAAGCGGGCTTTTCCATGGAAAAAAC
The DNA here is from genome assembly GCA_902363535.1 of Peptoniphilaceae bacterium. Classification (GTDB taxonomy): domain Bacteria; phylum Bacillota; class Clostridia; order Tissierellales; family Peptoniphilaceae; genus Aedoeadaptatus; species Aedoeadaptatus acetigenes. Next base: position 3,248 of record CABJAE010000017.1, on the reverse strand, counting down.
CGATTTGGCGGAAGTGATTTTATCCAAGCTGCCCTTTGAGTTGACGGAAGGCCAAAAAGAGGCGTGGAAGGATATTCAGCAGGACATGGCCTCGCCTAATCGCATGGAGCGATTGGTCCAGGGCGACGTGGGCAGCGGAAAGACCGTCCTCGCTTTTCTAGCCATGGCCACCTGCGTGGCCTCAGGTCATCAGGCCCTTTTCATGGCGCCGACGGAAATTCTGGCCAAGCAGCATTACGAAGAGGCCTTCGATTTATTTATGCCTCTCGGCGTGCGGGTGGAGCTCTTGACCGGGAGCACAAAGGAGAGCAAGAAAAAAATCATTCGGGAGAATTTCGAAAGCGGCATTTGCGACGTAATTATCGGCACCCACGCCCTGTTCAACGAAGATTTAAAGAGCGACCGCATCGGCCTGACGATCACCGACGAGCAACATCGCTTCGGCGTCATGCAGCGGGAAGCCCTTCAGGAAAAGCAGTCGAAAAGCGACCGCTTGATTATGACGGCGACGCCGATCCCGAGAAGCCTCGGCATCGTCATGTACGGCAACACGAAGATTTCTTCCATTCGAACCATGCCCAAGGGCCGAAAAGCCGTTCAGACCACGGTGATCAACGAATCGGGCCTGAAAGGTGCCTACGATTTTATGGAGCGGTTCTTGAAGAGCGGCCAACAGATTTATGTGGTCTGCCCGCTTATCGAAGAAAATCCCGATTTTCCTCTCCACGCGGCGGAGGCCGTTTACAAGTATTTTTCTGAGGATCGCTTTAAAAACTACTCCGTGGGCCTTATACACGGGGCCCTTTCCTCCGAGGAAAAAAACGCGGTCATGGAAGCTTTCCAAAAGAATGAGGTGCAGATTTTGATCTCCACCACGGTCATCGAAGTGGGCGTCAATGTGGTGAATGCCAATCTGCTCTTCGTTTACGACGCCGATCGCTTCGGCCTCGCCACCTTGCATCAGCTCCGGGGCCGCGTTGGCCGCGGGGATCAGGCAGCTTACTGCATTTTGCACAGCGCAAACGACAGCCTGAAGGCTGACGAGCGTCTCCGCATTATGGAACGCTCCAACGACGGCTTTTACATCGCGGAAGAAGACATGAAACTTCGCGGCGGCGGCGATTTTTTCGGCACCCGCCAATCCGGCACCGTGGAATTTCGCGTCGGCGATCTGTTCGAAAACATGGACATCATGCGCTACGCCAAGGTGGAGGCCGACGCCATCCTTGAGGGCGGCCATCTGAACGCGAACGAGGAGCCGGATCTTTTAAAAGCGGTGGAGGCCTACGAAGCGCGGACACGCGGGATTTGATTGTTTCGATAAAGAGATTATGCTAAAATTTGAAGGGAAGTGGCCATGCGCGTCATTGCGGGAGAAAAAAAGGGACAGCGATTAAAAACGCCGAAAGGCGATCGCATTCGCCCCACGGAGGATCGCATCAAGGAAAATGTATTTAATCTGCTCTACGGCCCCTCTAGCGGGGTCCTGGTATTGGATTTATTTTCCGGAACCGGTCATATGGGCATCGAGTTTTTGAGTCGCGGCGCCGAATCCGCGTGGTTTTGCGACAATCATCGGGAAAGTCTTCGAATTACCCGTGAAAATATAAAGATAACAGGGTATAATGACAAGAGCAGGGTCGTGGAAGGATCTTTCGAGCACTGCCTCGAGCTTGCCCGGAATGAACATACGGCATTCGACTACATATACGTCGATCCTCCTTACGCGAATCGTGATTTTTACGATCGCACGGCCCAAACCGTCGGCGCTTGCCGCTTGCTTACGCCGGGCGGTCGCATGCTATTTGAAGCGCCGAAGGAGTATACTTTTTCCCATTACGAACACCTGGCATTGGTTCGGGAAAAGTCCTATGGAAAGAAGAAAATTTGGATTTATGAAAGTTGTGATTAGAGTTTGAAAGTCATTTACGCCGGCAGTTTCGACCCGGTTACTTACGGTCACTTGGATATTATTCGTCGGGCGAAAGCTATTTTCGGCGAAGTCATCGTCGCCGTGTTGGATAACAAGAAAAAGCCCGGCTTCTTTAGCGTAGAAGAGCGGTTGGCCCTTTTGCGGGAAACCTTAAAAGAAGATGAAGACGTCGAAGTGGATCATTTCGAAGGGCTTCTCGTGGATTACGCGAAAAAAAGAAATGTCTCCACGGTGGTTCGCGGTTTGCGCTCCAATTCGGATTTCGAAAACGAGTACACCGTTGCCATGGCCAACAAAAATTACGGAACCAATTTGGAAACCGTCTTTCTGTTGACGACCCAGGAGCATTTGTTTATCAGCTCGTCCCTTGCAAGAGAAGTGGCCTTGTTTGACGGCGACACGTCGCTGTTTGTGCCCGAAGTGGTGGGAGAAGCAATGAAGAGGAAAGTGAGAGGAAGGTAGCTTATGGAAGTTATGCGTTACATCGAAGATTTAAAAGATTTACTGGAAGTGAGTTCCACGATCCCCTTGACGGGAAAAGTGATGGTCGACAAGGAAGAAGTCAACGAACTTCTGAACCAAATTGAATCTCAATTTCCTCAAGATTTAGCGGAAGCGCAAAGCATTCGCGATCGCAAAGACGAAATCGTCAATGAAGCCAATATGCAGGCAAAGCAAATCATTCAAGCGGCCCATGTGGAAGCACAAAAGCTGGTCAATGAAGACGAAATCACCCTCGCCGCCCAAGAACAGGCCAGAGAAATCATGAACCGCGCCGAAATTGAGTCGGATCAAATTCGCCTTTCGGCTCGGGATTACGTGGACAATATGTTGGAAAACACCCAAGTCCACTTGTCCGACATGATCAAAACCATTAACGAAAACAGAAAAGAGCTTTAAAAAAAGGTTCTATGTCAACCATTGGGGAGTCTAGTGAAAACTAGGCTCCTTTTTGTTTTCCCAAATGCCATTCATCACCGGTCTTTTGAACAGACGAAAAGCAGTTTGGTTCGGAAATGATGAAAGTTACGCATCCCAAAAGCGACGCGCTTCACGGTCTTGATCTTGTTGTGCGTTCCTTCCACGTAGCCGTTACTCCACGGGTAATCAAAGCTGTTGGCAATCTCATCGAACCAGTTTTTGTAGGCGCGCAAGCAGTAGCGCCACTCCTTTAGCCCGCCTTTCTTTGCCTCTTCCATCCACTTTGAAAGAGCGGTGGCGGCGGTTTCTTTGTCGTTCTGAGAAAGGACGTAGGTGTAAAAGCCTTCTTTTAAGATGTAGGCGGTTCGAATGGCGTCGCTCTTTTCAAGCATGG
>CABJAE010000016.1 GCA_902363535.1 Peptoniphilaceae bacterium | reverse complement strand
TACCATGGCCTTCGCTACACCAACCAGCGTGGACGAAAGAAAATGGACCTGAAAGCGGTGCTGACCTTTGCATGCATGAACATGAAAAAACTGGCACTAATGATGGATCGAAGAGATCGGGAGAGGGGAAACTGCGGCCCTTCTTTTGCTGATTTATGGAAAAAATACATAAAAAAGAGACAAACCCCGAGTTTTATTCGGAGTTTGTCTGCAGTCTGAGAGGACCTCTGTAAAAAGAGGTCCTTTTTCAATGGAAAGACTTATAAAATGTCGATGGCCCGTGAAACATTTTCGATTTTTTCGAAAACAATCATTCGCTGCGAATGGCATCCAGGGCCGAGAGGTTCATGGCGCGCTTGGCAGGGAAGTAGCCGGCGGCGATGCCCACCAGGGTGGAGAAGACGAGAGCCACCAAGACGAGCCACAGGGGAATGTGGGAGATTTTTACGGCCTCTTCCGCACCTTGTGCCATGGCGAATCGGTTGCCGATGAGATTAAAACCGGCGCTTAAGATCAGGCTCAGGGCCACACCGATGACGCCGCCGATAAAGCCGATAAGGGCGGCCTCCGTGAGGAAGAGCTTTTGAATGTCCTGAATCGACGCGCCGATGACTTTCATGACGCCGATCTCCCGTGTGCGTTCGTAAATAGACATAATCATGGTATTGGCAATGCCGATGGCGGCGACGATAAAGGAAATGGAGCCGATGCCGGCGAAGATGGCGTTGACGATGGCCATGCCTTTGTTCATGCTCTTAATAAGTTCGATCATGCCGGAAGCATCGTAGTCCAGGGCTTTTATACTAGATGTAACATCTTCAGCATTTTTCATATCGTCCACCCGCACTTGAATGCGGTCGTAGCTGTGGGTGTTGGGCCGCGGCATCTTTAAGCGGTCCATTAAATCCATATAACCGTCCACGGTCATAAAGACATTGTTGTCGTAGTCCATTTTTTTCGTCTTGGCGATGAGGCCGGTGACTTTTATTTCCGTGGAAAGATTCTCGGCGCCCATATTCTCTCCCGGCATCATCGAATCCGAGGAGGTAATGGTCATGCTTTTTCCCGCGGCATTAAAAAGCGGAGGCGGATCCTCGCCGTCGTCCATGGCGGGCATGGTCGTGGAGCCCGTGGGATCGTAAAACATATCCACGACGCTGCTTCCGAAAAGCATTTGGCCCTTGCCGTCGCCGTGGAAGAAACTGCCCTTTTCCATCTCCCAGCCCAGGGAATCGTAGGTGTGCTTTTCCATGGCCGTAATGCCCACAAAATCCGATTGAAATTTTCTGAGCTTCATGTTCACGCTGGTGTTGTAAACCGGCGTCACGTCCACCACGTGGGGAAGCTCCTTTAATTCCGAAATGGTTTTGCGCGTCAGGGCCTTGCCCTTGCTGCCTTCTTCCTTTTGCGTCACATTGATGTTTTTCACATCGCCGAAGTCTTCGATCATGCGCCGATTGTTTTCCGTCATGCCGTAGCCGAAACTGAGCATAATAATGATGGATACGCAGCCGATGACCACGCCGAGAAGGGTGAGGCCCGTGCGAAGTTTTCTGGCGAGGAGATTTTTCTTCGCCATGTCGAATAGATCGCGGTAACTCATCAGATCGTCAAATCCTCGTCGTCCACGTCGCCGGATTTTTTGCGCTTCTTACGGACGTAGAAGGCGATGGCGCCGACAATGGCGGCGATTAAGGCGACGCCCAAGGGAACGGCCCAGGCCGGGCGGGGCGCTTCCGTCTCTTCTTCATCGCCTGCCGGCATATCGCCTTCCACCTGTACGACAAAAGGCTTGACCAATTCCTGTTTTCTGCCTGTGGAATCGTCGTAGGTAATGACGATTTCGCCCTTTTGCTCGCCTTTGGCCCGTGGCGTAATGTTCACGTCGTAGGTTTGGGCGCTGCCCGGGGCCACATTGCCGGCGAAGTAGGTATTGGTATCCGCATCGAAATTGCCCCGCATTTTCACCATCACATTGGAAAGCACGGATTTTCCCGTGTTAAAAAATTCCAGAGACAGGGGCATTTCGCCGCCGACGAAGCCTTCCTTGTCCACTTTTAAATCCCCGAGTTCGATTTCCGCGCTTTGAATCACGGGAATGCCGATGACTTCCGAGGAGGTGTAGGGATTGCCGTCGGAATCTTCGTATTCGAAATTCGCCGTAATGGTGTAGGTACGCGGCGCCGTATCCGGAGCCGTGGTCAAAGTAATTTCTTTTTCCGCGTGCTTTTTCGGCTTTATCTTATCGATATAAAAGGTGTTGCTGCTGCCGATGGGAATAAAGGCGCTGCCGCCACCGCCGCTCGATGCGGCGGCTTCCATGGCGCCTTGGGCTCCCTGGCCGGAGGATGTGGGCACATCCACAGCCTCCGCTGCATCGGCGGAAAGGGCGACGCGCAGATTTTGCACGGATTTTTTGCCGTTGGTATTCAGAATGCGGAAGTACAGGGTAAAGGGCACCCCGGCTTTGACATCCACGGGATCGTAGGAGTAGTGGTCGATCACAAGCTTCGGTGTATTGTTGCCGGAAGGAGCCTGTCCGCCGGATGATGCGCCCTCGGAGCCTGTGACGGGAAGGGGCGAGCCCATGTCACCGCCGGAGAAGCCGCCCATGGATCCGCCGGAGAAGTCCCCGCTGCCGGAAAGATCACCGGAGGACGTCCCCGCCTGTGAGGGATCCGAACCGCCTGCGGCGCGAACGGTGACCATCTGCTTGCTCTCGTGGACCTCGTTGGTGTTCACGTCGACGTAGGCGATGGAGAGCTTCACGGGATAGTTTTTCTTATCGCCGCCCGGCGTCATTTGAAAGGTAAAGGTATAGCTTTCCTTTTGACCCGGGGCGAAGTATTTGGCATTCACTGTGGTGACGGATTTCGGCACTAAGCCGTTTAAATCCTGGGATTCCGCTTGAATGCGAATGTTTTTCGCGGGGCCTTTGCCGTTGTTTTTAATGGAGAAGCGAATGGGGATGTCGGCCCCCGAGCCGTTGTCTTGGGGCCAGCTGATGTCCGTGAAGTCTAAAATCGATATGGGGGCGTGGCTCGTCGATTCCACCTTCTGCGGGGGAATGGCATTGGCGCCGTTTGCAGCCGAGGCCACTTGGGGCGCGACGCTTGTAAGTACCAGACAACCGGCTAATAGCCATGTTTGTTTTTTCATATGGACTCCTCGTTGTTATTTTGGGGGAGAAGTTCGAGCTCCCGTGCTTTTTCGATGATCTGTTGCGTTTCGTCCCGCACGATTTTTCCGTCACGCAGCTCGACGATGCGATTGGCGTAGACGGCGGTTTCCAAATCGTGGGTGACGATGATGAGGGTTTGCTTATGTTCCTTGGCGAGATCGCACATCATCTCCATGATTTCCACGGAGGTGTTGGTGTCCAAATTCCCCGTGGGCTCGTCGGCAAAGAGAATGGGCGGCGCATCCACAAAGGCCCGGGCGATGGACACCCGCTGTTGCTGGCCGCCGCTCATTTCGCTGGGTTTGTGATCCAGGCGATTGCCCAGGCCCACACGCTCCAAAATGGCGCGGGCCTTTTCTTCCCGTTCCTGCTTTTTCACGCCCTTAAAGATAAGCCCCAAACTCACGTTTTCCGTGGCCGTTAAGGTAGGGATCAAATTATAGGACTGAAAAACGAAGCCCACATTTAATTGGCGAAACTTCGTGAGCTTTTCCTCGGAAAGCTTCTCCATGTGGATCTTGTTGTTAATAATAATCTCGCCCTTTGTGGGCCGATCCAAACCGGCCATCATATTTAAGAGTGTGGATTTCCCGCTGCCGGAGGTTCCCAGGAGGCAGAGGATCTCTTCTTTTTGTATATCTAAATTGACGCCACGAAGGGCATAGACTTTTTCTTCGCCCATGTGGTAGACTCGGTACAAATTCCTTATGCGAATCAATGGATCCAAAGCATCACATCCTTGCCATTATTATATCATTTGTGAAAGAATGATGTACATTTCAAAGAAGTGACGTATTTTAAGACTTGTCAAAGATAGAAAGAAGCAGGCCATGATGAGAGACGACAAACAATTTTATAATTTGGATACGAAACGAAAAAGCAGGCGGCTTTTCGGCGAAGTGGTTTACGGCGAGAACAAGGCGCCGGCCCACTTAAAGGCTTGCATCGAAGGCTTGCTGGAAGCACAGGGCGATGTATTGATTACGCGCCTCGCTCCGGAGACTTACGAAAAATTAGGCGAGTTAAAAGAGCGGCTGGATTACGATCCCCTCTCAGAAACCGCTTTGGCGGGCACAAAAAAAGAGCCCGTAGGCTCTGTGGCCGTGGTGACGGCGGGCACCTCCGACGGAAAGGTGGCGGAGGAGTGTGCAAGAAGCCTCGCCTATTTCGGCGTAAAGGCCGTGCCCTTTTATGACGTGGGCGTGGCGGGGATCCACCGCCTCTTCGAACGTATCGACGCCATCGGCGGGTGCGATGCCATCGTCGTGTGCGCCGGCATGGACGGCGCCCTTCCTTCCGTGGTGGCGGGGCTGGTTTCAGTGCCCGTTATCGCCGTACCCACCTCCGTGGGCTACGGGGCGTCCTTTGGGGGCGTGGCGGCCCTATTAAGCATGCTCAATTCCTGCGCCGAGGGCGTGGCCGTGGTGAATATCGACAACGGCTACGGTGCCGCCTACATGGCAGCGGAAATCGTCTACGCCATCCATCAAAAGACGAGGCAATCCGTCTCGGATAAAAAGGCGTGAACGGGCAGATCGTATGCGTTGCGGGGCACTTCATGGACGAGCTGTTCGTGAAAGCCTACGCCCAATCGAAAGCCCTCGTGGCTCGAGAAGAAGCGGTCGTAAAAGCCGCCGCCGTAGCCCATGCGGTAGCCCGAATGATCGAAGGCCAGGCCCGGGGTAATGATTAAATCGCAAACAGTTTCTTCCCGCGCTTGCGCCAAATCCTCCGGCAGTTCCAAAATGCCCCAATAATTTTCGACGAGCTCGTCTTTTGATAAAAGGCGGGCCATTTTCATTTCCGAATCGCCTTTTTTCGTGGCGGGAATCAAGACTTCTTTCTCCTTCAGCAAATCGTCGAGCCAATGAATGGTCTCCACTTCGCTTCCCATGGAGACGAAGAGAAAGATACGCTTCGCCTCTTTGTATTCATCTAAGGATTTTAAGCGGGAAAAAATCGCCCGGGATTTTTCTTTCCGCGTCGATTCGGGAATCTCGTCGCGGATCTTCTTGTAATTATTACGTAAACATTTCTTTTTCATGGCAAATGGGCTCCTCGCTTTCATATTTTTGTAACTTATACTATAATAAATGAGATAAATTGTATGGAATGAGGTGGATCGTTGATTACGTTTCAAAATGTCTATAAAGAGTACAAAAATGGCGTACAGGCTTTAATGGACATTAATATGGAAATCCCATACGGTCAATTCGTTTTTATCGTCGGCGCTTCGGGCGCAGGCAAAAGTTCTTTAATCAAATTGTTGATCTGCGAAGAAAAAGTTTCTCGCGGCCACATTTACGTAAACAATAAAGACATCACCGAATTGTCTCCATGGTATATACCCAAATTGCGGCGTCAAGTGGGCGTCGTGTTTCAGGATTTCCGCCTGCTTCAAAAAAAGACCGCCTACGAAAACGTGGCTTACGCCTTGGAAATCGTCGGCGAAAGCGGCCGCACCATTAAAAAGCGCGTGCCGGAAGTATTGGAGCTCGTCGGATTAAGCGATAAACTAAACAGTTACCCGGGCGAATTGTCCGGTGGGGAAGGGCAGCGCCTCGCTATTGCCCGGGCCATCGTGAACAAACCGCCTGTTTTAGTGTGCGACGAGCCCACGGGAAACTTGGATTTCGAGACGGCCATGACCGTCATGCAGACCTTAAAGCGCATTAACGACGACGGCGCCACGGTGATTATGGCCACCCACGCCAGAAATATCGTCAACCACATGCAGCGCCGGGTCATTACCCTCGACAACGGACGAATCATTAGCGATGTGAACGTGGGAGGTTACGATGCGGTGGATTAGACAATTCGGCAACAACATAAAAGAGGCCTTTCAAGGCATCGCGAGAAACAAGGGCATGAGCCTCTTGTCCGTGATCTCCATTATGGCCGTCTTGGTCCTTTTCGGCGTGGTGGTGCTCTTGGTCTTGAACATGACCGGCATCGTCAACGAAACGGAAAAGAAAGTGGACAAGGTGGTCGTTTACTTAAACGACGACGCCAACGAAGACAGTATTCGCGCCATTATCAAAAAGGCCGAGGGCACGGGCTATGTCAAGGACGTGAGCTACACCACCAAAGCACAGGCTTGGCAAGAGTTTTCCAAGAACATGGAGCTTACCAACGACGCTTATTTCTTGGAAGGTATGGAAGAAAATCCTCTTCCCGCCTCCGTTACTTTGCAGTTGTCCAATATAAAACAAGCGAAGACCGTGGCCAATACCCTGCAGGGCATGCCCGGGGTCTACCAGGTGGATTACTTAAATGAATTAATCGGCAAGATCGTGCAAATTAACGATTGGGTACGCATTTTAGGCGTGGCCGTCGTCGCCATTCTCTTGATCATCGCCATTGTGCTTATTCACAACACCATTAAATCCACCATCGCCAATCGCAGTCAGGAAATTCAAATTATGAAATACATCGGCGCCAGTGACGGCTACATACGTCGGCCCTTGCTCATTGAAGGCATGTTCTTCGGCGTCGTCGCCGGAGCTCTGGCGTTGGTGCTCGTGTATTTAGGCTACAAAGGCATGTTCGGCCTGTTCGATGAAAAACTCAATGTGCTCATGGGGCTGAGGCTTATTCGCCCGACGGATATGCTGAAGGACATGGCCATTATGTTTCTATGTATCGGCGTCGGCGTCGGCTTAATCGGAAGCTCTCTGTCGCTGAAGCGGTTCTTAGATGTATAGACGGTAACCAGAAGGAGGTTCACTTTGCAAGCGAATCACAGAAAGAAACTTTCCGCGGCCCTCGCCATTTTAATGTTAAGTTCCCAGCCGGTGCTGGCATCGAGCTTGGAAGCCGCCCGTTCGGAAGCGGTACAAAAAAAGAATTCGATTCGATCCAATATGGCGGGTACCCAATCCATGATCAGCCAAACCAGGAGCCAAGTGGTCACGGTGCAAGCGGAAATTCTCGCCTTGGACTCACAAATTACCCAAGTCAATATTAAAATCGATCAATTAAACGGCGAAATGCAAAAGCTTCAGGCGGAAATCGCGCAAACGAAGGCGGAGCTCGAGGCGGCAAAGGCGGAGCTTTTGGAGAAAAAAAATCTTTACGCCAAGCGTCTTCGCGCCATGTACATCGCCAACGACCGGGGCTATTTGGACATTCTTTTGGATTCCACGGACGCCACGTCCATCATCGGCAATGCGCGCATGATTCGCTCCATTGCTACCAGCGACCGGGAGCTTATCGACGAAATCAACGCCAAGGTAAAGGAAATTGAAGAGAAGCAAGCCCTTCTCGCCGAGCAGGAAAAGCAATTGGCTCAAAAGCAGGAACAAGCCCGCATCGAGCGTAGCAATCTTGAAGCGGCCAATGCGCAAAAGACCGGCTACATGAACAGCCTCATGAGCAATTTAAGTGCTTACGAAGCCCAATACGACGCCATGCTTCGCGAGTCCGACGCCATTGAATCGCAAATCGCCAATCTGGATCTTTCCATTCAAAAGGCCAAGGAAGAAGAATCGGCCCGCCTCGCCAAGCAAAGAGCGGCGGCGGAAGAAGCCCGTCGCGAAAAGGAAGCGGCTGCGAGAAAGGCGAGCCGTTCAACCGGCCGCACCGTATCGACTCGATCGGCATCCGTAAAAAGCGCGCCCGCCGTCTCCGACGATGTGGTATCTTACGGCGAAAAGGCCACGCCGGAAGCGAAAACCGGCGAGCTTTACTGGCCCGTCCCCGGCCATCACCGGATCACGTCGCCTTTCGGCTACCGAATCCACCCGATTTTGAAATACCGCAAGCTCCACACCGGCGTGGACATCGGCGCCCCCAACGGCACCCCGGTGGTCAGTGCTGCATCGGGCACGGTCATCGCCTCCCGCTTTATGAGCGGCTACGGCAACTGCATTATGATCGACCACGGCGGCAAAGTTACGGTCTACGCCCACTTGTCTTCCAGAGCTGTGAGCCCGGGGCAATCCGTCTCCGCAGGGGAAACCATCGGCTATGTGGGCAGCACGGGCATGAGTACCGGCGCGCACTTGCACTTTGAAGTGCGGGTCAACGGCGCGGTGCAAAATCCCCTTAACTATTTATAATCGAAAGTAAAAGAACCTTTCTTCGGGAAGGTTCTTTCTTCCATTTAAAACAGGAGTACCCATGAAAAAGAAACACATAGCGGGCATTATCGCCCTCTTGCTCGTGACCAATATCATCACCGCCTTTGCCTCGGTGCAAGTGGCCACGGGAAGCGCGAAGGAAGTGGCCCAGACGAAAGTATTGGAGCGCTTTTTAAAGAAATACTACCTGCGCAGCGACGAAATCACCGAAAAAGATTTTATCGAAGGCAGAAAAAAGGGCACAGTGGCGGCGCTGAATGATCCGTACAGCCAATACTTCGACGAGGAGGAGTACAAACAGTTTATGGAATCCACCACCGGTGAATTTTTCGGCATCGGCGTGCAAATCGGTGCCGTCGAAGGTTCCAAACTGATCACCGTCATTGCGCCCATTAAGGGCTCGCCTGCGGAGGCGGCGGGTTTAAAATCCGGCGATAAAATCGTCTCCGTCGACGGCGTGGAATACACCGTGGACGAAATGGATGAAGCGGTCAAGCACATTAAAGGCGACAAGGGCACCACGGTGACCTTGGGCATTCTATCCGAAGGGGACGGCCGCGTGCGGGATGTGAAGATTACGCGCGACGAAATCCACATGGAATCGGTAATCACAGGCTCCATCGGCGACATCGCCTACATCGGCCTCACCCAATTCGAAGAGAATACGGTGGACGAATTTACCGAGGCCATGAAGGCCGCGGCGGGGAAAAAGGGATTGATTCTGGATCTTCGCGGCAATCCCGGCGGCATTTTGGAAGCCGCCGTCGGCATCAGCGATCAATTGCTTCCCGAGGCGGACATCGTCAGCGCCAAGGACAATCGGGATAAGGAAGTCTTCCACTACACCTCCGACGAGGAAAGTTGGAACAAGCCCATCGTGGTCTTGGTGAACGGCGGAAGCGCCTCGGCATCTGAAATCGTGGCCGGCGCCTTAAAGGACAACAAAGCGGCCACCTTGGTCGGCGAAAAGACCTACGGCAAAGGCGTGGTGCAAACCCTGGTGCCTCTGCCCGGAGGCGGCGGCATAAAGCTCACGACCAGTGAATATTTCACGCCGTCCGGGGTAAGTATTCAAGATAAGGGCATCGAGCCTGACGTGAAAGTCAGCTTGCCTGAAGACGTGCAGGCCATCGGACTCGAGCATCGAGATCAGGATACACAATTGCAAAAGGCAATTGCCATTATTGAGAAGAGCGGTCGTTAGATCGCTCTTTTTGCAGGAGGATTTATGGATTTTAAAATTCATTCGAACTATAAACCCACCGGCGATCAGCCGCAGGCCATCGACAAACTGGCCAAGGGCATCGACGGAGGCATGAAGCACCAAACTCTATTAGGGGTCACGGGAAGCGGCAAGACCTTTACCATGGCCAATCTCATCGAGCGGGTGCAAAAGCCCACCTTGGTCATCGCCCACAACAAGACCCTGGCCTACCAATTGGCTTCGGAGTTTCGCGAATTTTTCCCGGACAATGCCGTGGAATACTTTGTCAGCTACTACGATTACTACCAGCCGGAAGCCTATGTGCCGGGAACGGATACCTTTATCGCAAAAGACGCCAGCATTAACGACGAAATCGACAAGCTTCGCCACTCCGCCACCATGGCTCTCTTCGAGCGGCGGGACGTGATTATCGTGGCATCGGTCAGTTGCATTTACGGCTTGGGCGACCCCATCGATTACAAGAATTTGGTGGTGAGTCTGCGCCCGGGCATGGTGTGGGACAGAAACGCACTTATGAGCAAGCTCGTGGACATTCAATACGTGAGAAACGACGTGGATTTTTCCCGGGGCACCTTCCGCGCCCGGGGCGACGTGCTGGAAATTTTTCCCGCCGGCAATTCCGAAAAGACCATTCGCGTGGAATTTTTCGGCGACGAGATCGATCAAATCGCCGAAGTGGACGCGGTCACCGGTCGCATCGAAAGCTATCGCAATCACGTATCCATATTTCCTGCATCCCACTTTGCCACGCGTCCGGAAAAAATCGAGAGGGGCGTCAAAACCATTCGAAAAGAATTGGAAGAACGGCTCTTTACCCTGAGGGATCAGGAAAAGCTCCTGGAGGCCCAGCGCTTGGAGCAGCGCACCAATTACGATGTGGAGATGCTCGAGGAAATGGGCTTTTGCTCCGGCATCGAAAACTACACCCGCCACTTAAGCGGCAGGGAAGCGGGCAGCCGCCCCTACACCCTTATCGACTACTTCCCCAAGGATTTCATGACCATTATCGACGAGTCCCACGCCACGGTGCCCCAGATTCGCGGCATGTTTAACGGGGACCGGGCCAGAAAAGAAACCCTCGTGGAATACGGCTTCCGCCTGCCCTCGGCCCTGGACAATCGCCCCCTGCGCTTCGAGGAATTCGAATCTTTGCAGAATCAAGTGGTCTACGTTTCCGCCACGCCGGGCCCTTACGAAACGGAACACGAGGAGCAGCGGGTGGAACAGATCATTCGCCCCACGGGTCTCGTGGATCCGAAAATCGACGTGGTGCCCACGAAAAATCAAATCGACCACTTGACAGAACAGATCAACGACATGACGTCGAAAAACATGCGGACCCTGGTCACCACCTTGACCAAGCGCATGGCGGAAGATTTGAGCAAGTATTTTAAAGACATGGGCATGAAGGTGGCCTATCTCCACTCTGATGTAAAGACCATCGAGCGCATGGAGATCATTCGGGATCTGCGCCTCGGCGTCTACGACGTGCTCGTGGGCATTAACCTCTTGCGGGAGGGCCTGGACATTCCCGAAGTGGGCCTCGTGGCCATACTGGATGCGGACAAGGAAGGCTTTTTGCGTTCGGAAACATCCCTCATTCAAACGGCGGGTCGTGCCGCGAGAAATGTGGAAGGCCGGGTTATTATGTATGCCGATACCATCACCGGCTCCATGGCCCGCACCATCGAAGAAACGGAACGGCGCCGCGCCATTCAAATGGCCTACAATAAGAAACACGGCATCGAGCCCAAGTCCATCGTCAAGGGCATTCGCGACGTCATTGAAAATACCATTGCGGCGGAAGAAGAGGAAGCCTTCAACGAAGAATTCGCCAAGGAAGACATTCTGGCCATGCTGAAAAATCTTGAAACGGAAATGTTCAAGGCCGCCGAGCAACTGGATTTCGAGCGGGCGGCGAGCATTCGCGATCAAATAAGAGAAATAAAAGAACGTTACGGATTAAATGAATAAAGAGAAAGGAAATAGATGAATCCATCCATTGAACAGGCGATCCACATTCACGGGGCGCGCCAGCACAATTTAAAAAATCTCGACGTCTATATTCCGAGAAATAAAATGACGGTCATTACGGGCCTCTCCGGTTCCGGCAAGAGCTCTCTGGCCTTCGACACCATTTACGCCGAAGGGCAGCGGCGCTACGTGGAAAGTTTGTCTTCCTACGCCCGACAATTCTTAGGGCAAATGGACAAGCCCGAGGTGGACTACATCGAGGGCATGAGTCCGGCCATCGCCATCGACCAGAAGACCACGTCGAAAAATCCCCGCTCTACCGTGGGTACGGTCACGGAGATCTACGACTACATCCGCCTGCTCTACGCCCGGGTGGCGAAGCCCTATTGCCCGGTATGCGGCAAGCCCATCGAGGCCTTTGCGGAAGATCAGATCGTGGACAAGATTATGGAAATGGAGAAGGGCACCCGCTTTCAACTCCTGGCCCCGGTGGTGCGCCAGAAAAAAGGGCAGCACAAGAAAATCCTCTCTCGCATCCGCAAGGAAGGCTTTTTGCGCATGATCATCGACGGGGAAATGCACCGCACGGAAGAAGAGATCGAGCTGGATAAAAACAAGGTCCACGATATCTTCATCGTCGTGGACCGCATCATCATTCGCGAGGGCATCGAGAGCCGCCTCACCGACAGCATCGAGACGGCCCTTGAGATCTCCGGCTCCACGGTTATCGTGGACACCATGGACGGCAACGAAAAGCTTTACTCCACGAGCTATTCCTGTCCCGAGCACGACATTTCCATCGAGCCCGCCACGCCTCGGTCTTTTTCCTTTAACACGCCCATGGGGGCCTGCCCCACCTGCAAGGGCTTGGGCAGCAGCCGCCGGGCGGATCCGGAGCTAATCATTCCCAATAAAGAGCTTTCCATCGACGAAGGGGCCATCGCCTGCTACGGCACCACGGAAGGCACCTATTACAAAGAAATTATCGACCAAATCGCGGCACGACACGATTTTTCTACGAAAAAACCGATCAAAGACGCGCCGAAACCCATGATCGACGAATTGATGTACGGTACGAAAAAGCCCCTGCACTTCGTCTTCAATTCCTACTTTAGCGGAGACAAAGAATACCGGGGCCAATTCGAGGGCATTCTGAAGAATTTAAATCGCCGCTACTCGGAAAGCGCCAGCGATCGCACCTTGGAAAAAATCGAGCCCTTCCTCTCCGACATTCCCTGCCCCGATTGCCACGGCGCGCGGCTGAAGATGGAGTCTTTGGTCTTTAAGCTGGGCGGAAAAAACATTTACGAATCCACCCTGCTTTCCGTCATTGACGCCATGGATTTCTTCGATTCCCTGGATCTCAGCGACATGGACCGAAACATCGCCGATCAGATTTTAAAAGAAATTCACGAACGGCTCTCCTTCCTAAAAGAAGTGGGCCTGGGCTACCTTACGCTGGCCCGAATGGCGGGCACCTTATCCGGCGGCGAAGCCCAGCGGATTCGCCTCGCTACCCAAATCGGCTCGGCCCTCGTCGGCGTTACCTACGTCTTGGACGAGCCCTCCATCGGCCTCCATCAAAAAGACAATGCCATGCTCTTGAAATCCCTTCGAAATCTCACGGACATCGGCAACACCCTCATCGTCGTGGAGCACGACGAAGACACCATGCGGGAAGCCGACGAGATCTTAGACATCGGCCCCGGCGCCGGCGTCCACGGCGGCCACATCGTGGCACAGGGCAGTTACGATGAGATCATTCAAGTGGAAGATTCCCTCACGGGGCAATACCTCTCAGGCAAGAAAAAAATTCCCGTGCCGAAAGAGCGGCGGCCCTATACGGGGGATGAGATCGTCGTTTACGGGGCTGCGCAAAACAATTTAAAGGGCATCGACGTGCACTTCCCTCTGGGACAATTTATCTGCGTTACCGGCGTCTCCGGTTCGGGGAAGAGCTCCCTCATCAACGAAATTTTGAAAAAGGCCGTGGCGCAAAAGGTAAACAAAAACAAAGTGCGCCCGGGCAAATACAAAAAAATCGAAGGTTTGGAACACGTGGACAAAATCGTCTCCATCGACCAGAGCCCCATCGGCCGCACGCCCCGATCCAATCCCGCCACCTACACCGGCGTCTTCGATTCCATTCGCGATGTCTTCGCCCAAACCAACGAAGCGAAAATGCGCGGTTACGCCAAGGGCCGCTTCTCCTTTAATGTGAAGGGCGGCCGCTGCGAGGCCTGTAAGGGCGACGGGATCTTGAAAGTGGAAATGCACTTTCTCCCCGACGTCTACGTGCCCTGCGAAGTCTGCGGCGGCAAGAGATACAATCGGGAGACGTTGCAGGTCAAATTCAAGGGCAAAAACATCGCCGACGTCCTGGACATGACCGTGGATCAGGCGGCGGAATTTTTCGAAAACCATCCGCGGATTTTAAGAAAAATAACCACCTTGCAGGAAGTGGGCCTGGGCTACATTAAGCTCGGGCAGCCCTCCACCCAACTTTCCGGCGGCGAAGCCCAGCGGATCAAGCTGGCCACGGAGCTTTCCAAGCGGGGGACAGGCAACACCCTCTATATCTTGGACGAGCCCACCACCGGCCTTCACGCGGAAGACATTCGAAAGCTACTGGGCGTTCTCTCCAAGTTGGCCGACATGGGCAACACCGTGGTGGTTATCGAACACAATCTGGATGTGATCAAAGTGGCGGATCACATCATCGACCTTGGTCCCGACGGCGGCGACGGCGGCGGCGAAGTGGTGGCTGTGGGCCGGCCCGAGGACGTGGCAAAAAACGAAAAATCCTACACGGGCATCTATTTGAAACCCCTACTGGAAAAATAAAACGAGATCGACGCAAATTGTTTGATAAAGGGCCTATTTATAGTAGGCAGTTTTCGAAAAGCGAAATAAATTTCCATGAAGGCAAACGAGAAACAGCGTTTCTCACTATCTTTCGGATTTTCTTGTGGATTTTAACACGATATAGTATAATTTCACAAAAGAAAAAACAAAGAAGGAGGCCTTAATCTTGAATACAGAAAAATTTTTCGAGAGCGATCGGAATTATCGCAAGGAAACAAAAAATTCGACTTGCGCGTCCGGCCCTAAAAGACGACGCCGATACGAATGACAGCCGATGTATTTAAGATTGAAGGGAGAAATAAAATGAAAAAGACAGGTTTACTTACAATTTTAGCCATGATCATGGCGTTTGCATTGGTCGGTTGCGGATCCGGTGCGAAAAACGGTGAAAACGCAGCAAACGACGCAGGCAAAAAAGAAGCCGCTCAAGTGAGCCAAGAAGATATGGACGCCGCCGTCAAGAAAATTAAGGACAACGGCAAATTGGTTTTGGCTACCAGCGCCGACTACCCGCCCTACGAATGGCACTTAATAAAAGACGGTAAAGATGAAATCGTCGGCTTCGATATTGAAATCGCCAAAGCCATTGCCGATGAAATCGGCGTCGAACTTGAAATCAAAGATTTGGATTTCGACGGCATTATCCCGAGCATTACCTCCGGTCAAGCGGACATCGGTGTCGCCGGCCTTTCGGCTACGCCGGAACGTGAAGAAGCGGTGAACTTCTCCGTACCCTACTTCACCAACGAACAAGTGGTTCTCGTTCGCAAAGAAGATGCAGACAAGTACAAGAAGATGGAAGACTTCGCAGGCAAGGTCGTCGGCGCACAAACCGGCTCCATTCAAGAAGAAACCGTCCGCGAAAACTTCCCGAAAGACGTGGAATTAAAGAGCCTTGCCAAATTAAACAATCTGGCCATGGAAGTGAAGAACAAAACCGCCGACGCCTTGGTTATCTCGAAAAGCTCCGGTGAACAGTACGCCAAACAATTCCCCGAACTCGTCGTCATCGACGCCGGCGTACCCGAAGAACCGGGCGTATGCGTCGCCAATAAAAAAGGCGACGACGCTTTTACCGCCTACATTAACCAAGTGGTACAAAAATTAATCGACGAAGGCAAGATCAAAGACTTGATCGCAGAATACGAAAAACTGGCCGACGAATCCACCGGCAATGAAGGCGCTGAAGAAGCGGCAGCCGACAATGCAGCAGAAAACAACGGCAAGTAAAATTGCCCGAACCATAGAGTTAAAACTGTTTCCTCGTGAAACAGTTTTTTCTATCGAGGAGGAAAAATGGACTTAATGAATTCCTGGATGGCCTTTTTAAATAAATACGGCTCATCCTATTTAGATGGAACCTTGATGACCCTAAAGCTCTCCTTTCTAGGGGTGTTCTTCGGTTTTATCCTGGGCATTTTAATCGTGCTGCTCCGCCGGTCAAAGCTGAAGCCTCTTCAGGCCATCGCAAAAATTTACGTGCAAATGTTTCGGGGCACGCCATTATTGGTTCAAGTAACGATATTCTACTACGGCTTTTCCAGCGTGCTCCCCGATCAATACGCGGCCTTAAAAAATCCCTTTGCCTTAAGTTTAATCGCCGTATGCATGAACTCCTCAGCCTATGTGTCCGAGATTATCCGCGGCGGGATCAACGCCGTGGATCGCGGACAAGGGGAAGCGGCGGCATCCCTGGGCATGAAGAAAAGCCAAATTATGCGCTACATTATCTTGCCCCAAGCCATTAAAACCGTGCTTCCGGCCCTGTGCAATGAGTTTGTTACTTTGATTAAAGAAACGGCCATCGTCTCCATCGTCGGCGTAAGCGACTTAATGTATCAGGCAAAGATCGCCCAAGGGGCGAGCTACAAGCCTTTCATGCCCAATGTGACGGCGGCGCTTATCTACTTGATTCTCGTAACCGGCCTTTCCAAGGTCATCAGTGTGTTTGAAAAGAGGTTGGCTAACAGTGATTCGCATTCATAATTTGACAAAAAGTTTCGGCGACAACCAAGTCTTAAAAGGCATTTCCACGGAAATCGCAGACGGAGAAGTGGTGGTCGTCATCGGGCCCTCGGGCTCCGGCAAATCCACCTTCCTGCGCTGTTTGAATCGCCTGGAAGAAGCCGACGGCGGCGAAATCATCTTTGAAGGCGTGGACATTAACGACAAGAAGACGGAAATCGAAAAAATTCGCGAAGACATGGGCATGGTCTTTCAATCCTTTAATCTCTTTCCCCACAAAACCGTCATGGAAAATATCACCATGGCGCCCATGTTGGTGAAAGGAACGGATCAGAAAGCGGCTGAAGCCAAGGCGGAAAAACTCTTAAATCGCGTCGGCCTCTTGGACAAAAAAGACAGCTACCCCAATCAACTCTCCGGCGGACAAAAACAGCGGATCGCCATTGTGCGGGCCCTGGCCATGGAGCCCAAGGTCATGCTCTTCGACGAGCCCACCTCGGCACTGGACCCGGAAATGGTCGGCGAAGTCCTGGACGTTATGCAACAGCTGGCCAAAGAGGGGATGACCATGGTGGTAGTTACCCACGAAATGGGCTTCGCCAGAGAAGTGGGGGATCGGATCCTATTCTTGGACGAAGGCTATTTGCTTGAAGAGGGCACGCCGGAAGAAGTTTTCGGTCATCCGAAAGAAGCCCGGACGCAAGAATTCTTAAACAAAGTGCTGTAAAATCATTGCAGACACATTCCTATTATCATTCCGAAGAATCGAGGGGCATAAGGCCGCTCGATTTTTTCTTGTGCGCTTTAGCATGAATAAACCACCAGCTATGCTGGTGGTAGGCATAAAAAGCTTTAGCTTCAAGTAAAAAAAGAACCTCCTATGATAAAATTATTGTGTTATCGGCAATAAAATATCAAGGAGGTATCCATATGGATAAGAACAGCTTAGCACATACAAGTTGGAATTGTAAGTATCATATTGTGTTTGCGCCAAAATATAGGCGGCAGGTTATATACGGGAAATTGAAACAAGACATAGGAAAAACATTAAGGGACCTATGCGACAGAAAAGGAATAAACATAATCGAAGCGGAATGTTGTCCGGATCATATACATATGCTGCTGGAAATTCCACCGAAATATAGCGTATCTCAAATCATGGGATACTTAAAAGGAAAAAGTAGCTTAATCATTTTTGATAGACACGCAAATTTGAAGTACAAATATGGAAATAGGCATTTCTGGTGTAGAGGGTACTACGTCGATACTGCGGGAAAAAATGCGAAAAAAATTCAAGAATATATCAAAAACCAATTGGAAGAAGATTATATGGCGGATCAGATAAGCATGAAGGAATTCATCGATCCGTTTACGGGTCAGCAGGTCAAATAAAGTATGAGAATAGGCGCTTTAGCGCCAACTGGGGAATTGTTGCAAGAGGAAGAAATTCAGAGCACGAAAGTGCTGCCGGTAACAGCCCCTTATAGGGGCAAAACAAACCACCGGCTAAGCCGGTGGTTCTGATTGGGAAAGTATTCTTGGAAAGGGTATAAATCGACGAGAAAGGAGCGCTATGAATAACAAAGTAGTAAAGGGCTTGCAACTGATTTTGGTCCTCGTGCTGGTGTTTTCTTTGGGAAAGATCGGCCTCTATTACAAAGATCAACACGTCTACGATCGAAACGAAGCCCGCATCGCGGAAAAGTACAGAGAAGGCGAAAAGGCCGGTGTGGAAGATGCCCATAAGGCCGCGGCGGAAAAAATCGCCGCCCTGAAAAAAGATTACCCCGATTTGGTGGCCTGGATCGAAATCCCCGGGACACCTCTCTCCCTTCCCGTGGTGCAGGGGAAGGACAACGACTATTACCTGAATCACGACATCGAGAAAAGCCGAAACGCCCTCGGCGTGCCCTTTATGGATTACCGAAACAAGGCGGATTTTTCCGATCAAAACACGATCATCTACGGCCACCGCGTGAAAAACGGCAAGGTCTTTCATCCCCTTTTGTCCTACGAAGATCCGGCCTTCGTAAAGACGGCGCCGAAAATCGTCGTGGATACGGAAAAAGGGCGGAAGGTTTACGAAATTTTCGCCGCATACAAGGCCAACCCCTACGAAGATTTCCGCTCCGTTCAATACGAAGGCCAGCGCCTCGCCGCCTTCCGCACGCGACTGGAGACGAAGAACATACTGAAAGGGCCCTTGAGATGGCAGGGAGAAAAAATCGTTACCCTGCAAACCTGCTCGGAAAAAGAAGAGCGCATGGTCCTTCACGGCCGCCTCGTGGAGGAAAAATAAGCACAAAAAAAGCGTCTCATCCGCAAAAGGAATGAGGCGCTATTTGCTTACACGTTTTTTTCGGCATCTTCCAAGAAGCGTTCGCCGACGCGGAAGATATCGCCGGCGCCCATGGTGAGGATCACATCGCCCGGGCGGCTTTTTTCTTTGATATAGTCTAAAATGTCGTCTTGTTCGCCGATGTAGATGGCCGAATCGTGGTTGGCCTTCACCGCGTTGACCAAGGTCCTCGAGTGGATGTCGCCGTAATCTTTTTCACGGGCCGCGTAAATGTCGGCGATAATGGTCATGTCGGACTCGGAGAAACTGTGACTGAAGCTATCGAGAAGAAGCTTGGTGCGGGTGTAGGTATGAGGCTGGAAGATACAGATCAGCCGATTTTTTACCGTGGGCTTTAAGGCGTGGAGGGTGGATGCGATCTCCGTCGGGTGGTGGGCGTAATCGTCGATGATGCGAATGCCGTTTACTTCGCCCTTGTATTCCAGGCGGCGGCCCACGCCGTGGTAGCCGAGGACGCCTTTAATGGCATCTTCCACGGGGATGTTGTTTTCCACGCAGGCGCTAATGGCGGCCAGGGAATTGGACACATTGTGCAGGCCCATGACTTGCAGCTGAATGGGCGCAATTTTTTCGCCGCGAATGTACAAATCGTAGCTGGGTCTGCCCGTGTGAGAGTCGATGACGAGATTGCGCGCCTCGTAATCGGCGGCTTCTTTGTAGCTGAAGGTCACGACGCGGCCCTTGGTGGCATCTTTCATGCCGTAGGCGTATTCGTCGTCTTTATTTAGAATCAACACGTCCCCTTCGCCGAGGTTGCCGGCGTAGGCCCGGAAGGTTTCGAGAATGTGGTCGATGTTGTCGAAGAAGTCCAGGTGGTCTTCGTCGATGTTTAAAATAATCGCCGTGGAGGGGAAGTATTTCAACACATTGGCCCGATACTCGCAGGCTTCGGTAAGGAAGAAATCCCCGTCGCCGATGCGCACATTGCCGCTGATTTCGCCGAGGTTTCCGCCGACCATAATGGTGGGGGAGAAGGGCTCGTCTTTAATGGCCGTGGCGATCATGGATGTGGTGGTGGTTTTTCCGTGGGTGCCGGAGACGGCGATGGAGACGTGGAAATTCTTCATGACGGCGCCGAGGAAGGTGGCGCGGTCCACGATGTCGATTTTTTTTGCGACTGCCGCCCGATATTCGGGATTGTCCATTTGAATGGCGTCGGTGTAGACGACGAGATCCGCGTCTTCGATTTGGGCGGGGTCGTGATCTTCGTAAACCGTAATGCCTAATTCCTGAAGATGTTCTGTAATGGGCGAAGCTTTTCGGTCGCTGCCGGAGATGGTGTAACCTTTGGAAAGCATCAGTGCCGCGAGGCCGGACATGCTGATGCCGCCGATGCCGATAAAGTGGATATGGTGATAATCCGTTGTTCCAAATTGGAATTGAAACATGCTTACCTCACTTCCTGGTAGTTATTTATAAGACGACAAATAAAAAAATTGCGGAAAATCCGCAATTTCTTATTTTCCGGAGTAGAATTCGACGATCAGTTGATCTTCGATTTCGATCGGGATATCTTCACGAGCGGGTTCGGAGCTTAAGGTAGCTCGATTGTTCTTTTCCTTCGTGATGTAGGGATAGGCATTGACGAAGTTCGTTTCGTAGTTTTCTTTGAACATGTCAACTTTGCGGCCGCGGTCGCTTAAGGAAATCACGTCGCCGACTTGGACTTGGTAAGAGGGAATGTTGATTCTCTTGCCGTTTACGTGAATGTGACCGTGGGTAACCATTTGTCTTGCTTGACGAATGGAAGATGCAAAACCCATACGATACGTTAAATTATCTAAGCGGACTTCTAAGCGTTTAACAAGTGCAGGGCCGGTTTCTTCTTCCGCCTTTTGAGCGTCGAGGACGTAGCGGTAGAATTGTTTTTCCATTACGCCATAGTAAGCTCTGAGTCTTTGTTTTTCCAACAATTGCTTCCCGTATTCGGTTAACTTCTTGTCGGAGCGAGCCGTGCCTCTGCCGGCGCGGTTCATCGCCTTGGGATGTCCACATACGTTCAGACCTAATCTTCTGGATTGTTTAAATCTAGGTCCCATCATTTTTGCCATTGTCTTCACTCCTAAATTATTATTTGCCGCGATAATTTAGAACCTCTGGTATTATACAAGAAAACAGAGGACATGTAAAGGGAAAAAGGCCATATTCCGCTTTTTTCTCCCTTGTGCTATACTAAAAACAGACTTGCGAGGAGGACTTATGCATATCATTTTTCAAGACACGCAATACGTCGATGTGGTGGCCGGAGAGGTATTATACCACAAAGACATTGAGATTAAAGACGGCAAGATCGCGGCGATTGCAGGCGCCCATACATTAAAAGGTGCCGAAATCATCGACGGCAGGGATCTTTTGCTCGTGCCGGGCTTTGTTAACGCCCACACCCATTTGGGCATGAGTTATTTCAGAAATTATGCCGACGACATGGATTTAAATACCTGGCTTACCAAGGCGATTTGGCCCCTGGAAGCCCACTTGACCCGAGACGACATTTATTGGGCCAGCATGCTTTCCATGGCGGAAGGAATTTTATCGGGCACAACGACTTTCTGCGACATGTACTACCACATGGACATGGTGGCCCAGGCGGCGGTGGCCATCGGCATGCGGGGGCTTTTAACCCGAGGCCTTACGGATAGCGACGGCCAAGGCGACGAAAAGCTGGAAGAAGTGCGCATGCTTTACATTAACAGCCATGGCTTGGGCGACGATTTAGTGGAAGTGGCTCCGGCGCCCCACGCCATTTACACCTGCAGTGGGGACTACATTAAAGACATTATCCGTCTTACCGGAGAGTTGGACGGCGTGCTCCACACCCATTTGTCCGAATCGAAAAAAGAAATGGAAGACGCCGAAGCCCTTTACGGCACGACGCCCATTCGCTACATGTGGAATCTCGGGCTGGATCAGGTGCGCACCATCGCCGCTCACTGCGTCCACATGACGGAAGAGGAGATGGACTTGGTGGATCCCGAGAAGTTTTTCCCGGTGCACAATCCTTCCAGCAATTTGAAATTGGCGAGCGGCATCGCTCCGGTGCAAAAAATGATGGATAAAGGCCTTACGGTGGCACTGGGAACCGACGGGGACAGCTCCAACAACAATCAAAATATGTTGGAGGAAATGCACCTGGCCGGCCTTTTGGCCAAGGGCGTGAGCTACGATCCCGAAGCGCTGAAGGCGGAAGATGTGCTTCGCATGGCCACCATCAACGGGGCCAAGGCCTTGGGGCGGGATTTCGAAATCGGCTCCATCGAAGTAGGAAAGCTCGCCGACATTAGCTGCTTTAATTTAAATTCACCGAGCTTCACGCCCAGGAACAATTTGATTAGCGCCCTGTGCTACTCGGCCCAGGCGGAAGATGTGAAACACGTGTTAATCGGCGGGAAGTTTGTATTAAAAGACCGCAAATTGATCCGCGTGGATCTGGACGACATACGAGAAGAAGTAGAACGGAAATTCCAACAACTGATCGATCGTAAAGAATTAAGCGATGCGATAAACGGCGACCTGTAGGCCGCGGAAAGAGAGGACATTATGGATAAAAAAGTAGTATACTCGGCCATTCAACCTTCGGGCAGCTTGACCATCGGCAATTATTTAGGCGCACTGAGCAATTTCTCCGATTTGCAGGAAGAATATCAATGCATTTACTGCGTCGCCAATATGCACGCCATTACCGTGCCCCAAAATCCTGCCGATTTAAGAAAGCGGACCTTAGATTTAATCGCCCTCTACGTGGCCTGCGGCATCGATCCCGAAAAATCCATTCTCTACATTCAATCCCAAGTGCCGGAGCACACGGAACTCGCCTGGGTATTAAACACCATTACCTCCATCGGTCAGTTAAACCGCATGACCCAATTTAAGGATAAATCCAAAAAGCAAAAAGAAGTCTACGCCGGCCTCCTAAACTACCCGGTGCTCATGGTGGCGGACATTCTTCTCTATCAATCGGCCTTCGTGCCCGTCGGGGAAGACCAACGGCAACACATCGAGCTCACCCGTGACATCGCCGAACGCTTTAACACTCGTTATTCGCCTACGTTTACCATTCCGGACATTATGGCGCCGAAGGTAGGGGCGAAGATCATGGGTCTGCAGGATCCCACATCGAAAATGAGCAAATCCGATCCCGACGAAAACGGCTTTATTTTAATTCTCGATGAACCTGACGTGATTCGCAGAAAAATCAAGCGGGCGGTCACCGACTCCAAGGGCACCATCGCCTACACCGACGAGCAACCGGGGGTAAAAAACCTTCTGGACATTTACTCGTCCTTTAAACACATCAGCCCCGAGGAAGCCCTCAGGGAATTTGAATCCGCAGGCTACGGCGAGCTGAAAGAAGCCGTGGCAGAAGCGGTGGTGGAAGGCCTCGCGCCGGTGCAAGAGCGCTTCCACGCCATTCGCGGCGACAAGGAACAATTGGAAGCCATTTGCCGAGACGGTGCGGAAAAAGCATCCTACTTGGCACAGAAGACGCTAAGAAAGGTATACAGAAAAGTAGGATTAGTACAATTTTAAACAAGTCTTGATTTTTTACAGAAAATTTTCTATAATGAACCTATCTTTACACATGTGAAGGAGGAGTAGATTGTCCCTCGTCCATAGAGAGGTCGCGCGTGGTGGAAGCGATCGGCGAAGCAATCGAAGGTCGCCTTCATCCTTTTTTCGCGAGAGCGAAACGGCGTCCCGTCGTTATGGGGAAGAAGTGCCGTAGCAATACGGAATAAAGGTGGTACCGCGGAATCTCGTCCTTTTCAGGGCGAGATTTTTTAGTAGGAGGAATTATGAACAGTATGCAGAAAACCTATAATCCCAAGGATTTCGAATCGCGCATCTACGCCGATTGGATGGAAAAGGGCGAGTTCACGCCGGATCGCGAAAAGGACAAGGCGGAAGGGAAAAAGCCCTTTACCATCGTCATGCCGCCGCCGAATGTTACGGGGAATTTGCACATGGGTCACGCTATGAACAACACCCTGCAGGATATTTTAATTCGCTTTAAGCGCATGCGCGGTTACAGCGCCCTGTGGATTCCCGGAACGGACCACGCCTCCATTTCCACGGAAGTAAAAGTCGTGGAAAAGTTGCGCAAAGAGGGCAAGTCCAAAGACAGCTTGGGCCGGGAAAAATTCCTGGAAGCCGCTTGGGCCTGGACGGAAGAATACGGCGGCAACATTAAAAACCAATTAAAGAAGCTGGGCGTATCCTGCGACTGGTCCAGAGAGCGCTTCACTTTAGACGAAGGCCTATCCGCCGCCGTGGAAGAAATGTTTATTCGCCTCTACAAAAAAGGCCTGGTCTATCAGGGCGACCGAATCATTAACTGGTGCCCCCACGACAAAACCGCCCTTTCCGATGCGGAAGTGGAACACGAAGAGCAGGAAGGCAAGATGTGGACCTTCCGCTACCCCATCGACGGCGAAGACGACGCCATTATGATTTCCACGACCCGGCCGGAGACCATTCCCGGGGACTTGGCCGTCGCCGTCAATCCGGAAGACGAACGCTATAAAGATTACGTGGGCAAATACGCCGTGATCCCCGTCATTGAGCGGAAGATCCCCATTATCGCCGACAGTTACGTGGAATCGGAATTCGGGACCGGCGCCGTAAAAATCACCCCCTCCCACGACCCTAACGACTTCGAAGTGGGCGCGCGCCACGATTTGGGCCAACTGTTGATTATGGACGAAGAAGCCCGACTTAACGAAAACGCCGGCAAATACTGTGGCTTGAGCCGAGAAGAAGCGCGAAAAGCCATTGTCAAGGATTTCGATGAAGGCGGCTATTTGGTTAAGATCGACGATCACCACAACGCCGTGGGTCATTGCGAGCGCTGCAAAACCGTTATCGAACCCATGCTCTCCAAACAATGGTTTGTGTCCATGGAAGAGCTGGCCAAGCCCGCCTTGGAAGCTTACGAAAAAGGCGATCTCCACTTCGTGCCGGAACGCTTCGGCAAGATCTACACTCACTGGCTCGAAAACATTCGCGACTGGTGCATCTCCCGTCAATTGTGGTGGGGCCACCGCCTGCCCGTCTACTACTGCGACGACTGCGGCGAAGTGATGGTGTCGAAAGAAGCCGTTCACACCTGCACTGCCTGCGGCAGCCAAAACATTCGCCAAGACGAAGACTCTTTGGACACCTGGTTCAGTTCCGCCCTGTGGCCCTTCTCTACCATGGGCTGGCCGGATTCCACGCCGGATTTGGATTTCTACTACCCCACCGACGTCTTGATCACAGGCTACGACATCATCTTCTTCTGGGTCATTCGCATGGTCTTTTCTGCCATTGAAATTACCGGCGAGCTTCCCTTCACCGACGTCTACCTCACCGGGCTGATTCGCGACGAACAGGGCCGCAAAATGTCCAAGAGCTTGGGCAATGGCATCGATCCCCTGGACGTCATCGATCAATACGGCGCCGATGCTCTGCGCTTTACATTGATCACCGGCTCCACTCCGGGCAACGACATGCGCTTCAGCTACAAGCGGGTGGAAAGCAACCGCAATTTCTGCAACAAATTATGGAATGCGTCTCGCTTCGTGCTCATGAATCTGCCGGAAGATTTCTACGACGCCAAGGTCATAACGGAAAAACTCCATTCGGAAGATCGCTGGATTTTAACCCGCGTCGATGAAACCATTGTGGAAGTACAGGAAAAAATCGAAAAATACGACATCGGCATGGCCGCCGAAGCGGTACACGACTTTATTTGGGACGAATACTGCGACTGGTACATCGAAATGGTAAAACCGCGCCTCTACGGCGACGACATCGAAGACAGAGAAGTGGTCTACGGCGTGCTCCTGGATGTACTTGAAAAGATCCTGAAAATGCTTCATCCCTTTATGCCCTTTATTACGGAAGAAATCTACGCTTTCCTGCCCTCCACGAAAGAAGATCTTATCGTAAGCTCCTGGCCCCAAAGCGGCGTCTACAAATACGACGAAGACGTGGAAAAAATCTCCATTCTCAGAGAAGCCATTCGAGGCATTCGCAATGCCAAGGCGGAAATGGACATCGAACCTTTCAGAAAGAGCAAGCTCTATCTCTTAACCGACGACGCCCGGGCGGAAGTCTACGACGAATTAAAAGAGCATTTCGCTAACTTGGCCAACTGCACCGCCATTGAGCGCATCCCCGATCGCGACGCCGTTTCCGACGATGTCATCTCCGTGGTCGTAGAAAAGGCGGAACTTTTCCTCCCCATGAAAGACTTGGTCGACTACGACAAGGAAGCCCAACGGCTGAAAAAAGACATGGAAAAAACCGAAGCCGAAATCGAGCGGGCGGAAAAGAAGCTGGCAAATGAAAATTTTGTCAGTAAAGCGAAGCCCGAAGTCGTACAAAAAGAACGGGATAAATTGGAAACACACAAGGAAAATCTCAAAAACTTAAAAGAACGAGCCGCTTTCGTTCAAAAGCAATTGGCGGATTAGGTTTTTTATAAAACCATGGAATTTATAGGTGCTTAATGCGTAATCTCCCATCGCGAAGGGTAAAGTGTAAGAAGAAGGAAAGATCACACGAGAGGACTCGTGTTAAGGGAGGCATGTTTGTGAGAAAGAGTAAGAAGGCCATGGATATTCTCGTGGCCCTGGTACTTCTCGTCTTTGCCTGCGTTTGTTTCTTTTCATTTTACGGCAATGCCGTCGGTCTCGGCCGGTGGCAGGAAGCGTTGATCGGGATTTTAAATGAGGAATGGGGTTTTTATGCCTTTTCCGTATTTGCGGCTCTTACAGCTGTCTACGGATTGTTCCTTTTCCTGCGCTCATTAACCGTAAAGACGCGGGAAAGAAGCATTCGCATCAAGCATGGAGACGGCG
Source organism: Peptoniphilaceae bacterium (assembly GCA_902363535.1). Lineage (GTDB taxonomy): Bacteria > Bacillota > Clostridia > Tissierellales > Peptoniphilaceae > Aedoeadaptatus > Aedoeadaptatus acetigenes. The sequence goes on along the minus strand of CABJAE010000016.1, from coordinate 21,579 downwards.
AAGTGTATTTAACAGAATCGTCGGTGCGCTCGGTCGTGGCATGTACGGTGAAAAATTTTACCGAAGTGACCCGGCCCGAAGTGTCCGTGGATATCCACGGAGGCAAAGAGCCTACGATTCGATCGAAGATCACCTGCGGCGTTGCGGAAGTTACCAATCTGGACGCGTTGGCTGAATCCATTCAGGAACGCGTGCGGGAAAATTTGGAAAACTACGTGGGCTATCCCGTAGGCGATGTGGAAATCACCCTCACCGAGCCCGGTGAAGTGAAGACAGAACAGGTTGCGGGGTGAGGCGATGCGATTATTTACACAAGATGAACAGCAGCAGTTGCATTATTTAGGTGATTACGACATCGTTCCGCAAAATGCCGCAGCGCCCCGAATTGCGGAAAGCGCAAGCGCGCCTGCGGGAAGAAGGCGATTGGGAAATTTGTTTTCCTCTCCCCTCTTGAGACGCTACAAAAAAACCGTCGGCGGCATGGTGATGGGCCTCGTTATCGGGATTTTATTCATCACCATCGGATTTTTCAAAACCCTGCTCCTCGCCATTTTAATCGGCGCGGGCTTTGTGGTAGGCGGTTTCTTCGACCGCAATCCCGTCGTACTCAAGTTTTTAGATTCCATTGGTTAAGAGAAAGGACCGGATCATGACAAACGAAATCAAAAAAAATGCTGAAGAAGTAAAAGAAGCCTTAAAGGATTTGCCGGAAGTTCCCGGCGAAGAAGCAAAAGAAGTCGAGCACAGAGATTCCTTGATCTTTAATGATTCCGTCGTAGAAAAAATCGTCTCCCTGGCCGCCCGCGAAATCAAAGGCGTCTTGGACTTAAAAGGCGGCTTTATCTCCGGCATTACGGAAAGCTTCGGCGCATCCAACGACACCAAGGGCGTCGATGCCACGATCAACGGCAAGGAAGTTGTGCTGGACGTAAAAATTCTTCTGGAATTCGGCCAATCGGCACCGCGAATTTTCGAAGAATTAAAACAATACACGGAAAAACAACTGAAGCTTATGACTGGCTTGGACGTCGTGGAACTCAATATGGAAGTCGTCGACGTACTCACCCGCAAAGACTTCGAAGAAAAGAAACAAAAGAGCATTTCCAATCAAGTCGGATCCAACAAACAAGACTACAACCGTCAATGGTAAATCCAAGGACTTGATATAAAATCAGTTCGCGAAAAAACAGATGCTGAGACTCTCGGCATCTGTTTTTTTGTGACCGAAAAACGGTTTTACTATATAATAATCCTGAGAGATAATATCAAATAAAAACAAATAACGCAGGAGGGATGCATGAGTTATGACGATTTTAAAATGCCCGCTTTCGGCGTAGGGCCGATTTATGTACTTAGCTGTTTGTTTTTAACCACGCTCGGAATCATGTTTCGGGACAGAGGCTATTTGAAGGTGGGCTGTGCGGAACGGGGACGACTCTTTTTTGTCGCCTTCGGCATTTTATTTTTATTGGGCGGCATGTATCTCTGGGTTCATGCGGTGGTCTTTCAACGAATCAACGAAAAAGTTCGGGAGCGGAAGCTTTTGACCACCGGCGTCTACGGCTGCGTTCGAAACCCTGTATACAGTGCCTTCCTCTTTCTCTTTACCGGGGCTCTTCTTTTCGCTGCCAATTACCTCTTACTCCTACTGCCTATTCTCTTTTGGGCGATGCTCACCCTGTTAATGAAGCAGACGGAAGAGAAGTGGCTCTTTCGTCAATTCGGGGAGGAATACCTTACCTATTGCAGAAAAGTGAATCGCGTGATTCCGTGGTTTCCGAAAAGGAAGTCATGAGAATAAAAAATAACCCCCGGTCGAACCGGAGACTTAACAAATGGAGAGAAAAAATATTTAATGAATCGTTTATTTGCGTAAGCAAATGCCGTGGTAAGGCCTGGTAAAGATAGATTAATATGGATGAGCAGAGTAAGAAAAACGGAGGCTGAAAAATTCGACATCCGTTTTTTCTACGTCCATCCATTCGACGAAGTTTGCTTAAAGTGGGGATAGTATTTACAGGAAAGGAAGTTCGTGGTACTATTTATAGTACAAACTATGTACTATAAATAGTACGGTGGTGCCAAATCAAAGAGGATGAGGTATGGACGTAAAAATTGAAAACAGAATACGCGAATTTAGGAAAGAAAAGCATCTTTCGCAGCAAAAGTTGGCCCAGGCCGTGGGTTTAAAGCGTCGCTCCATTATGGCTTATGAGAACAACACCATCAGCCCCACCTTGGAGACCGCCTATAAAATCGCGAAAGTATTGGAGAAAGAGTTCACTGATGTATTTATTTTTAAATAGGAGGCACGATGGGCTTATTATTTAATGACAATGAGGCAATAAAAAAAGAAGTCGAAGAAAAATTCGGCGCTCAGGCGAAGTATCTTTTTGCAATGAAACATAATGGACCGGTGAAATCGACACTAAAGCTTTTTTTACTCGATGGACTTTATGCGTACGAAGCAAATAGAACCTTTGTCCTCGTCTTCGATAAAAAGGGCATTTATGAAAAGGAAATTTCGAACTCAGACAAAAAGGAATTTTACCTTTACCCGGAGAGCGAAATAGAAAAATTCGAGGTCCATCGCGAGACGAAAAAAGCCACGATTCATTTTCTTCATATCGGAAAGTCCATTGCTTACGAAATACCTTTCCGTGGACGTCTTTTTTCAGAGAATGAAGATCAATTTAATGGACTGGAGAAGGCAAACTGGCAGCAAATTTAAAAGGCAGGAATTTTTCAATTGAAAATAATTAAAAAAAGGCGAGAGGAGCATTAGAGTGCCCAAACGATGGATCATGAAATCCAACTTTATGGGATCACTCAAAAGTCCCTTCGTCTTTTTAATTGAATTCAAAAGTATTAACTATTGAAACGTCGAATTAATTCCTCCACCTGCTCGCCGTCATCTTCATTTTCAAAGCTTATTTTGAAGGCATCCTTCGATAAAGCCAGAGAAAAGACGAGCACGTCGTCCAATCGCTTTTGATAGACTCTGAAATTGCCCTCGTCGTAAACGGCGTAGCTCGCCTTGGGCAACCCGTCTTCTTGGACCACGGGAGTGGCGGCATCGCCGAACATGGCGAGGACGTCTTTGCCTTCTTCGGTTAAGGTAAGAATCTCGTCCGCGTCCTCGATAAAATCGGCATCGCACAATTCGCTCATGTATTGGCACAGAAAGAAGTAGTTCATGCGCCCTTCGTTTAAAACGGCGTCGTAAAAATCTTTCCGCCTCACCGGGCCCTTCCAGGCGTCGATGGAGGAGAGGAGATAGAGTTTGTCCGCCGCCAATGTGTGTAATGTTTCCTTTTTCATAGTATCACCTATAAGAATTATAGCACCCGAGGGGAAAAGATGGGCCGGATTCTGATATAATGAATGGAAAGTAAAAAGGAGGAGCCTATGGAAAAGAAAGAATTGGTGTTGTACTCGAGGGAAGCCATCGCCGAGCGCGTCGGGGAATTGGCAAAGGAGATCGACGCGGCCTACGCCGGCGAAGAGATTCTGATTATCGGCCTTTTGCGCGGCTGTTTCGTCTTCTGCTCGGACCTTGTTCGGGAAATGAAGAGCAAAATGGAAATCGACTTTATGACCACCTCCAGCTACGAAAACAACGAATCCTCTTCCGGGGATGTGAAGGTGTTCGGCGACTTGCGCAGTGAGGTGAAGGGCCGCCACGTGCTGATCGTCGACGACATTATCGACACGGGTCACACCCTTAAAACGGTGGCGGAAGCCATTGAAAAAATGGAGCCGTTGTCGGTGAAAACGGCGGTGATGCTCGACAAACCCTCCCGCAGACAAGTGGATTTTTCCGCCGATTTTACGGGATTTACCATCGACGATGTCTTTATCGTGGGCTATGGATTAAATTATGGGCCGTATTACAGAAATAAACTCTACATCTACACCTACGAAGATTAATTTCATTGGCCTGCTCTATTGGTGCGTCCCGGCGGCGATTTTGTTTTTGCTCTTAGGGCCGCTGTTTTCAAAGAGAGATCCTTTTTTCGGCATCGTGCTCACGGAGGCGGTGGCGATTTTTCTCCCGGCGATTTATTTCAGGAGCCGCTACGGCGGGAAAAAGCACGGAGGCATGGCCCTTGGCGAGGCGGCGCTCTTGACCGTGGCCGTCTTTCCCATCATCCTCGTGATCAACGGCATTTTTCTCGATGCCTTGAGCCGCATTTATCTTTTGGAAAATCAAAATCTGGACCTGCTCAGGGGCGACGTGGGCCTTTTTAAACAAATCCTTACCATGGCCCTGGCGCCGGCGATTATGGAGGAATTCTTTTTCCGCGGCGTCTTGTGCGAACAGTTTTCCCGCCGAAGCCCCAGGGGCGCCGTGGTTTTGTCGGCGGCACTTTTCGCCATTTTTCATTTCGAATTGCAAAACAGCTTGGCTCCCTTTCTCTTCGGATTGGTTCTGGGCTATATTTACCTCTACGGTGGTTTAAAGGCCTGTATTTTTTCCCATTTTCTTTATAATTTGTCATCCATTCTGTTTATCCACTTCTTTAACGAACGGTGGATCGCGTCCTTTTCAAAGGCGGGGCTCGTGCTTCGCCTGGGCGGCATAAAAAATGCCACCACGGTGATGCTCCTCGTGGCCGGCGCCGTGGGCGTGGCTTTGATTTTGCGCGCCTCCATAAAAAGGCCTTTACCTCGCGGCAAAAAGGCGGTGCGGCGCAAGGAGTGGATTCCGATTGCCATGCTCGCAGCTGTTTATATGATTCAATTACTTGTATAGGAGGTCGATGATGGATAAATTAGCAAGAGCGACAGAAATTCTAAAAAATGCGAAGTATGCCGTCTGTTTAACCGGTGCCGGCATCTCCACGGAATCAGGGATTCCCGATTTCAGAAGCGATAGGGGCTACTACACGAATTTTATTCCGGAAGACGCCCTGTCCGTCGGCGTGTTGGAAAGCAATCCTCAGCGCTTTTACAAAGAAGGCTACACGATTTTAAAGGATCTGGAAGGCAAAGAGCCCAATCCGGGCCACGTAGCTTTGGCCAAAATGCAGGAGAAGTGCATTATTCACGAAATCATTACGCAAAACATCGACGATCTGCATCAGGCGGCCGGCGCGAAGCAGGTGCTTCAGGTGCACGGCGACGCCTCCACGGCCCGTTGTGAGCGCTGCAACTACCGGGAAGATTTCAAGGCCTTCGACGAGCGCGTGCAGTCAGGGGAAATTCCTCCGAAATGCCCGAAATGCGGCGGCGTGATGCGAACCAATGTGGTTCTTTTCGGCGACGCCATGCCTCAAGCTTTTGATGACGCCGTGCGCGCCACGGAAAAAGCCGACACCATGATCGTCGTGGGTAGCTCCCTGAAAGTCATGCCCGTGGCTTATCTTCCGCGAATGGTGGAGCATTTAATTATCATCAACAAGGGCACCACGCCCTACGACCACAATGCCGAGGTGATTTTCGACGGGGAAGCCTCGCCCATTTTAACGGAAGTGGAGAAGCGACTCAGTGAGTGAATACGAAGCCTTTAGCCTGATCTACGACGCCGTTATGGCCAATTACGACTACGACGAGGCCTTTCGCTGGGTGAAACAAGTCGCCGGCGAAAGGGATCGGCTCGACATTCTCGAAATGGCCATGGGTACGGGAAAGCTCACGGAAAAACTCACGGCCATGGGCACGGTGGTAGGCTTCGATCGTTCCGAAGAAATGTTGATGCAGGCCTACCGGCGCCTCTACAAAAATCCCCGGGCCAAGTGGACAAAAATGGATCTGCGGAATTTTTCCTTCGGCAAATCCTTCGACTTGATCCTCTGCCTCTGCGACGGGCTCAATTACCTGCCCGATGAGGCGGATCTCTTGGCGTGCTTTAAACAGGTTCGGGCCCATTTAAAAACGGGCGGCCGCTTTCTCTTCGACTTAAATACCGCCGCCCGTTTTCGGGAATACGGCGACTTAAAAGAAATTCGCGACGAAGAGGGCTATTTTTTAACGTGGGAAAATCACTTCGACGGCGCCGTGAATCGCTACGTCATCACCGCCTTTTTGGAAGAAGAAGACGGCTCCTACGAGCGCTTCGACGAAATCCACGAAGAGTATGTATACAATGAAAAGACCGTGGAAAAATGCTTAAGGGAAGCGGGCTTGAAGGCGCTCGCCGCCTACGACGGCTATAGTTTTTCTCCCGCGACGCCGCAATCGAAGCGGATCAGTTTTGTCGCGGGCATCGACGAGTAAAGGAGTTTTATGACCGATACATGTATTCGCGCAATGAATGAAAAGGGCACCATCAAAGTGAGCGTGGCCACGGCCACGGCCTTGGTGGAAACCGCCCGCATCACCCATCAAACCTCGGCCACGGCTACGGCGGCCTTGGGACGAAGTTTAATTGCAGGGCTTTTGCTTCGAAATAAATTAAAGGGCAAAGAGGAATCCATGACCATGATCGTGGACGGATCCGGGCCTCTCGGAAGAATCGTGGTCACCGGCAGAAACAACGGCCACATTAAAGGCTATGTGGATCATCCCCAAGCGGACCTTCCCAGTCGCGAGACCGATGGCAAGCTGGATGTCGGCGCCGTCGTGGGCCTTCCCGGCACCTTGACCGTCACCATGGACTTGGGCATGCGGGAACCTTACACGGGAAAAGTCGCTCTCGTGAGCGGCGAAATCGGCGAAGACGTGGCCCAATACCTGTACCAATCCGAGCAGATTCCTTCCGCCGTCGGTTTAGGCGTCGCCGTGGACACGGATCTAAGCGTGAAACACGCCGGCGGTTTCATTATTGAAATCATGCCCGGTGCCGACAACGACGACATCGACCGCCTGGAAAAGACATTAAAGGGCGTGAAGTCCGTGACGGAACTTTTGGCTCAGGGCCTTGACACAGAGGGGCTCTTGCACGCCCTCTTGCCCGGTTACGAATTGAAGATCTTAAGCGAGGCACCCATCGCCTATGTCTGCGAATGTTCCAAGGAGAAAGTGGCGGATTCCATCGCCGCATTGCCCGACTTCGAGATTCGCGAAATGATCGACGAAGACAAGGGCTGCGAAGCCACCTGCCATTTCTGCAATCGCCGCTATCAATTCGACGAAGCGGAACTTGAGGCCATGCTCTCGGCCCACGAGGTGGAAGAGTAAATAATTTCTTCGGCCCGTTTAAAAATTTCTTGACAGATCCGTAAAGTTTCTGTAAGATAGAAAAAGGTTGTCGCTGACGACCTTGCCCAGATAGCTCAGTCGGTAGAGCAGCAGACTGAAAATCTGCGTGTCGCTGGTTCGATTCCGGCTCTGGGCACCACTTGCGGAAGTGGCTCAGTGGTAGAGCATCGCCTTGCCAAGGCGAGGGTCGCGAGTTCGAATCTCGTCTTCCGCTCCAAGCTCGGTTTATACCGGGCTTTTTTCTTGCTCAAATACATGATGAGGAGGCCGTTCAATGAAAATCATCAGAATCCTTTTGCCGCTTATATTATTCGGTGTGCTGGCCATTTATGCCATTCATCGGGCAAAAAAGATGCAGGATGCAGACGATAGGAGTGAAGAGGAGAGAGCCGAGGATCATATGGCCGAGGGCATGGCCATCGGCATGTGCTTCGGCACGGCGGTGGGAATCGCCTTGGGCGCGGAAAACCTGGCCATAGGAATCTCCGTCGGCATGTTGTTGGGCATGCTCGTCGGAATGAATGTGAAGGACAAATAGCTTTAAAACTCAGATTTCATTTTTGCTTGCGCACCTGTTTCGGCAGGTGCTGTTTTTTATGTATGAATGAAAGCGAGGCGCCAAAAGAAGTAAAAAAGAACACAAAAAAACCGCCGAGATTTCTCGACGGTTTGGAGGCGACACCCGGACTTGAACCGGGGATAAGGGTGTTGCAGACCCGCGCCTTACCACTTGGCTATGTCGCCTTACCTATTGACTATGTCAGTATAACATAGACTTTAAATATAAGCAAGGCGGATTTTTTGACAAGAGAAATTGGCGCCGATGCCCTATCCGCGCCTTATTCTATGGTATAATGAACCATTAGATCAGAGCACAAACCGAAGGGAGTACTTATGAAAGAGTTACTTGAAAAATTGGAATCCGGCGCACTGTCCGCCATTGACGGCGCCAAAACCATGGATGATTTGGAAAAAATTCGCCTGCAATACCTCGGTAAGAAAGGTGAATTAACTCAAATTTTAAAGGGCTTAGGTAAGTTGTCTAAGGAAGAACGCCCCATCGTCGGCAGTTTTGCCAACGAAGTGCGGGAAAAAGTTCAGGGAAAGCTTGAAGAAAAAATCGTCAACCTGAAAGAAAGCGTCTACGAAGCGCAAATGGAAGACGAATACCTGGACGTCACCTTAGATGCAGGGAAGCTCCGCGTCGGTCATCGCCATCCCCTTTTAAAGACGAAAGAAGAATTGGAAGATCTTTTCGTGGAAATGGGCTTCACCGTCGTGGACGGTCCGGAAATCGAAAGCGTCGCAAACAATTTCGACGCCTTAAATTCCCCGAAAAACCATCCCTCCCGCGACAAGAGCGACACCTTCTACATCGACGACAAAACCCTGCTTCGTACCCACACCTCGCCGATGCAAATTCGCGCCATGAAAGAATACGGCGCGCCCCTTCGCATTGTGAGCAGCGGTCGCGTCTTCCGTTTCGACGACGTGGACGACACCCACTCGCCCATGTTCCATCAATTTGAAGGCCTGGTCGTAGACAAAGGCGTGAGCCTGGCCAATTTAATCGACACATTAAATGTCTTCGTCAAAGAAATGTTCGGCGACGACATGCAAATCAGATACCGCCCCCACAACTTCCCATTTACGGAACCTTCCACGGAAGTTGACGTCACCTGCCTCGTCTGCCACGGGGAAGGCTGCCCCGCCTGCAACCACACGGGCTGGAGCATGGAATTGTTGGGCGCCGGCGTCGTTCACCCCAATGTCCTCAGAAACTGCGGCATCGACCCCGATGTTTACAGCGGTTTTGCCTTCGGCATGGGCATCGACCGAATTGCCATGGTTAAATACGGCATTACGGACATTCGCCTCATGTTTGAAAACGACGACCGTTTCTTGTCTCAATTCTAGGAGGTACTGAAGGATGTTATTACCCAAATCTTGGCTTGAAAAATACGTAGAACTCCCCGCCGACACGCGGACCATGTGCGATGAAATTACCGCCACGGGCAATCACGTGGAATCCATTATCGACCGCAGCAAAGGCCTCGAAGGCGTCGTCGTAGGAAAGATTTTAAAAATCGAACCCCACCCCAATGCAGACAAATTGGTCGTCTGCCAAATCGACGTGGGCGGCGAAGAAAAACAAATCTTAACGGCGGCGAAAAACGTCTTTGAAGGCGCTGTCGTTCCCGTAGCGCTGGACGGCGCAAAGCTTGTCGGCGGCATGAAAATTAAAGAAACGAAAATGCGCGGCCTGCCCAGCGAAGGCATGATGTGCTCTTTGGAAGAAGTGGGAATGGATACCTCCGTCATTCCGAAAGATGCCCGCGACGGGATCCATATTCTGCCCGACGACGTGCCCCTCGGAAGCGACTATGTGAAGATTCTGGAACTGGACAAGGAAGTCATCGAGCTCGAAATCACGCCGAATCGCCCGGACTGCTTAAGCGTACGCGGCATGGCGGTGGAAACGGCGGCCTCCACGAACAGCGCGTTGAAGGAAAATGCCGTTACCGTCACGGAAAACAGCGACGTGGCGATGAAAGATGCCTTTAACGGCCTTAATGTGGAAACGGAAAACGCGCCGCGTTTCTACCTCCGCATGCTCACGGACGTGGAAGTAAAGCCCTCGCCCCTTTGGATGCAAAACGACTTAATGGCCGCCGGTGTGCGCCCCATTAACAACATCGTCGACCTGACCAACTACGTCATGTTGGAATACGGCCAACCTCTCCACGCCTACGACCTGGAGCACTTAAAGGGCAAGGAAATCCAAGTGCGCATGGCGAAGGACAAAGAAAAAATGCACACCCTGGACGGCAACGAACACATCTTGTGTGAAGACGACATCGTCATCGCCGACAAGGAAGGCATTATCGGTCTTGCAGGCGTCATGGGCGGCGATATTTCCGGCGTCAGCGAAACGACCGCCACGGTCATCTTGGAAGGCGCCAATTTCGATGCCGATCACATTCGCAAGACATCGAAGCGCCAAGCCCTTCGCTCGGAAGCCTCCAGCCGCTTCGAAAAAGGCCTGGATCCCAATATGGCGAAAGAAGCCGTGGACCGCGTCTGCGAACTGGCCGTTGAAATCGGTGCGGCAAAAGTGGCCAAGGGCTGCTTCGATCATTACCCGAAAGAAGTCACGCCCTGGACGGTGGATGCAAAAGTGAGCCGCATCAACGCCCTTTTAGGCACGGAAATTTCCGGCGAAGGCATGGTGAAGATCTTGGAATCCCTCCTGATCCCCACGACCCTGGACGGCGATATGCTTCACGCCACGATTCCCACCTTCAGAGGCGATTTGCACATTTGGGAAGATTTGGCCGAAGAAGTGGGCCGGATTTACGGCTTCGGCAACATTACGCCCCAACCCTTAAAGGGCACATTGACTCGCGGGGGTAAGAGCCTGTTCCGCCGGGTACAAAAGCGCGCGGAAGACGTGCTTCTCGCCGCAGGCTTCGACGAATTTATGACCTACTCCTTCATGGGCCCCTCGGCTTTCGACCGGATTCAACTGGCGGCGGACGACCCCTTGAGAGAAGCCGTAAAAATATCAAATCCCCTCGGCGAAGAATACTCCATTATGCGGACCACCCTTCTTCCCAATATGTTGGATATTTTCGTAAAGAACATGAGCTACAAAAATCCCTCGGCCTACGGCTTTGAATTCGGTAATGTGTTCTCCGTGGATAAAGACGCCGACGGCTTGCCCGAGGAATACATGAAGCTCGCCATCGGTTTTTACGGCGAAGAAGATTTCTACTATCTGAAGAAAACCGTGGCCACGGTCTTGAAGCGCCTCGGCATCGACGGGGTGCGCTTCGTTCAGGTACAGGACTTCCCCCTGTTCCACAAGGGACGTCAAGCGGAAGTTTACATCGAAGACGAATGCATCGGTCGTTTCGGCTGCATTCATCCGAAGGCCCAAGCGAACTTAGGCATGAAACAGCCCGTTTACATGGCCGAATTGGATTTCTCGAAGATCGTGGAAAAGGCCAAGGACATCATTATCTACAAGCCCATCGCCCGCTTCCCCTCCATCGAACGGGATTTGGCCTTTATTGTCGACAAGAAGCTTGCGGCACAAGATCTTCTTGACTATGTGGAAAAAGAAGGCGGCGAACTTTTGGAATCCGTGGCCGTCTTTGACGTCTACTTCGGCAAGGGCATCGAAGAAGGCAAGAAGAGCATTGCGCTGAAGTTGGCCTTCCGCCACGCCGATCGGACCTTAAAAGAATCGGAAATTGCACACATTATCGATGGAATCATCGAAGGAATCGAAGGACAGTTTAACGCCAAATTACGATCTGAATAAGAGGTGTAAGATGACAACGACGCGCGTACAGGTTGAAATTGCAGGCATGACCTTTCACGTTATCGGCGAAGACGACGAAACGTACGTCAAGGCTTTGGCGGATGAGGCCAACGAGCGCATCCAAGAAGTGGAAAGCCACAACTACCGCTTAAATGACGTACAGGTATATATTTTAAGTCTCTTAAATGCGTTGGATGAAAAGAACAAGCAGGCCCGGGCCCAAGAAGCGGCCGACGCCTTGGCGGGAGATTCCCAAGGCGTGAAGGAGAAGCTTGAAGAAATCGACGCGCTGAATAAACGTCTGAAAGAAAATTCTAAGACCCTGGAGGCAAAAGATAAGAAGATCCAAGAGCTGGACGCCCGCTTCAAGGAATCCGACGACGAAAAGAAGAAGCTCGAGCGGGAAAAGGCGGCCTTATCGGAAGAAAAAGCAGCCGCCGAAGCGCAATTAAAGGCACGGGATGAAAAGATTCGCGAATTGGAAGAAAAGAACTACGAAACGCAAATGCGCCTCGTGGATCTGAATAAAGAAATATACGTCTTGCGCGGTGACCATGAACAGGAATAATCTGGAACTATTGGCACCGGCGGGATCCATGGCGTCTTTTTACGCGGCCATAAACAGCGGCGCCGATGCCGTCTATCTTGGCGGGAAGGAATTTTCCGCCAGAGCAAGTGCACAGAATTTCACGGCAGAGGAGATGGCGAAAGCTGTCTCCTATGCCCATGTCAGGGGCAAGCGCGTCTTCGTCACCTTAAACATTTTGCTTTCCGACGAAGAATGCGAACGGGCATTGAATTACGCGGCGGATCTCTACGAAATGGGCGTGGACGCCCTCATCGTGCAGGACATCGGCTTTGCGGAGCTCGTCCACAAGTACTTGCCGGATTTCGAACTTCACGCCTCGACCCAAATGAGCGTCATGGACCTTGAAGGCGCCCGCTATTTGGAGAAAATGGGCTTCAGCCGCGTGGTGGTGGGCAGAGAAATTTCTCCCGATGAAATTCGCCGCATCAAAGAAGGCACGAATCTTGAAATCGAAGCCTTTTGCCACGGCGCCCTCTGTGTTTCTATTAGCGGCCAATGTGAAATGAGCTCTTATATCGGCGCGAGAAGCGGCAATCGCGGCAATTGTGCCCAGCCCTGCAGAAAGCAGTACACCATCGAGGACGCTGCGGGAAATCCCGCCTACGACAAGGGCTATGTGATCAGCCCCAGGGACTTAAACACCATCCAATTTGTTGACCGACTGGCGGAGGCCGGCGTCTACTCCTTTAAATTGGAAGGCCGCATGAAAAGCCCGGAATACGTGGCGGTGGTGACAAGCAATTACAACAAAGCCTTGGGCGGCGAGGATTTCAAAATCGAAGAAATGGCCCAGATGTTTAACCGCTCCTACACCAAGGGCGTGGGCTTCGGCGATTTCGGCGACGCCTTTATTACGAAATCTCGCCCCAACCACCGCGGCGTGAAAATCGGCGTGGTGGTAAACAGCGATCCCGCCAAGGGCACGACGGTGGATTGGAAAAGGTTGCCCGACGAGGGAGATCTCTTGGAATTTACTGTGGCCGGGGAAAAGAAGCGCCACACCTTCGCGGGAAAGGCGGAAGAGGCCCTTCGCCTGCCCTTTGCGCCCGATGCGGGAACGACGGTGCTGCGCCTCTCTTCGGTGAAGCTCAACGAAACGGCGGCCCGTGAAGCTGAGGAAATCGCCGGCACCCGAGATGTAAGCGGCCATTTCTACGCCCACATCGGCGAATTGCCTCGCTTTACTTTAAGCGGCGATCATCGATCGGAGGCCGTGGGAGAAGATCCCCTGGAGCGTGCAAAAAAAGCGAAGGCGAACAAGGATCACATTCGGGAAAACTTAGGGAAATTTGACGGCTCCGTCTACGCATTAAAAGACGTGGAACTGGACATGGACGACGATGTCTTTCTGCCGATTTCCACGGTCAACGACCTCAGGCGTCGGGCCTTGGCAGATTACGAGAAAAAAGACGAGCGGACGCGGCCGGATTTCACCTTTTCCGAAAGCTTCAGAAAGAAAACCGTAGAAAATACTTTGCTCACCGTGGAGATCTCAGAGGAAGAGGCGATTTACGATTTGCCCTATCGAGCCATCGATCGCTTGGAGCTGTATTTTTTGCCTTCAAAAGAGGCCATGGCTTTCCTGAAGGGCGTGGACGTGCCGGTTTATTACAGTTTTCCCTACGAAACGCCGGCGGGCTACGACAAGGTCAAGAACTTTTTCGACGGCGGCGTCGTTCAAAATCTGGGCCAATTCGAAGACGTATCCGGACATATCGTGGTCGGAGAAGGACTCAATGTCTTTAACGCATACAGTTTCCGTCACTTTCATCAGGCCGAGAGCATAATTCCGTCTTTTGAATGCAAGAGGCAACAGCTGGAAGCCCTTTATCGACGCTTCGGCACCTGCGGCGAAATTTTGTATTACGGTTACCCCCGCTCCATGACCATGCGCCACTGCCCTATGAGTTTAGTCAAAGGCTGCGGCGTGGACCGCAAATGCGACACGTGCGCCTTCAGAAAGAATTACAGGCTCAGAGACGAGCGAAACGCCGCCTTTCCCTTCCGTCGCATCGGCGACATGACGGAGATATACAACAGCGTGCCCATCTATCTGGGCGATCGGGCGAAGTCCATTATGGCCGTGAAGCCTGCGGCGCTGAAGATTCGCGGGCGCGTCGGCGAAGACTTAAATAAAATCATTATGGAAGCGAGCCGCGTCATCGAAGGAAAGCCCGTGAAAAAGCCCGTGGTCAGCGAATTTACCCGCGGCCATTTCAATCGCGGAATCATCTAGAAGCAAGTGTTTAGAAGAGGAGGAGATATGGCGCCTAAAATCGAAGCCATTCTTGAATTTCACGACATTGTCGAACAATTAAAGAACTTGACGACGTCGAGCATCGGCAAGAAGCGTTGCGAAACCATGCGCTTTTCCGCCGATCCCGCAGTCATCGAACAGAGGCAGCAGGAGACCGAAGAGGCTTTTCGCCTCCTGGTCGAGCGCTCGGCTCCTCCCTTGTCCGGCGCCCGCCCCGTGGCGAAAAGCGCCCACTACGCTTCCCGCGGCGGCGTGCTCCACATAAGCGAGCTTTTGGAAATCGGCGATTCCCTTCGCGGCGTCTCTCGCATGCGCAAATACATGGCCGAGGCCGACGAATCCGCGGAAGACCCCTATCCTTCTATTCGCGCCATGGTATCGGCCCTGTGGACTCAGGGAGATCTCAGAGAGCGCATCGAAGCCACCATCGAATCGGAAGATTCCATTTACGACGATGCCTCCCCGAAGTTGAAGACCATCCGCCGTTCTTTGGCGCGGAAAAAAGATCAGGTGCGGGACAAATTGCAGGCCATTTTAAATTCTCAGGACCTGCAGGAATCCCTGCAGGATTCCCTCGTCACCATGCGTGAAGGCCGCTACGTGGTCCCCGTGCGCCACGACGCGAGAAGCAAAGTAAAGGGCCTGGTTCACGACATGAGCGCTTCGGGCCAAACGGTGTACATCGAGCCCATGGCCATTGTGGAGGCGAACAACGAGATCCGTCAGCTGGAGCTGGAAGAACGAGACGAGATTCAGCGCATCTTGGAAGAGCTTTCCCAAGAAGTGGGTCAGTACCCGGAAGCCTTCGCGGAAAACGAGCGACTCTTCGGTCAGCTGGATTTTATCTTCGCCAAGGCCAAGCTGGCCTCGGATCAAAACGCCGTGCGTCCCAAGCTTTCCGAGAAGCGCATCACAAAGCTGATTAACGCGCGCCATCCCTTAATCGACCGCCATAAAGTGGTGCCCTTGAATTTGGAATTAGGCGGCGACAATCAGGGTCTGATTATTACCGGGCCCAACACCGGGGGCAAGACCGTGAGCCTGAAGACCTTGGGACTCATGGTGCTTATGACCCAATACGGCCTGCACATTCCCGCAGACCGCGGCACCACCGTGGGCATTTACAACGGCGTCTATGCCGACATCGGCGACGAACAGAGCATCGAACAGTCTCTTTCCACCTTCAGCGGCCACATGGTGCACATCGTGGACATTTTAAAGGCCGTGGACGAAAACAGCTTGGTCCTCTTCGACGAACTGGGCGCCGGCACCGACCCCACGGAAGGGGCGGCCCTGGCACTGAGTATTATCGAACACCTAATGGCCAAGGGCGTGAGCTTTATGGCCACCACCCACTACACCCAGCTCAAGCTCTATGCCTTGACAAGGGATGGCGTGCAAAACGCCTCCATGGAATTCGACGTGGAGACATTGACGCCCACCTACCGCCTCCACGTGGGCGTGCCCGGCAAGAGCAACGCCTTTGAAATTTCCTCCCGCCTCGGACTTCCGAAAGAAATTTTGGACGGCGCCGAAGATTTTCTGGAAGGCGAAGACATCGCCTTTGAAGACGTGCTCACCACCTTGGAAGCGGAACGCAGTCGCTTGGAAAAGCGGGAAGCGGAGCTTGTGCAACTCACCGGCGAATATCGGCGGGAAATGGCGGAAGCGAAAAAGACGGCGAATCGGATAAATGCCGAAAAGGATCAGATTTTGCAGCGGGCGAGAGACGAAGCCCGCCGCATCGTAAAGTCTGCCAAAGAAGATGCGGATCTCGCCGTGTCCGAAATACGGGATATTCGCGAGCAACTCAGAAAAGAAGATGCCCAAACTCTGCAACAGGCCCAAGATCTTTTGCGGGAAGGGGGCAAAAAGTATCGCGACAAAGACGAAGGCATCGTGCTGAAGCGGGCGGCCAAACCAGCCAAGGCCCTGAAGCCGGGAGACGAAGTCTACGCGGAATCATTAGGCGTGTCCGCCACGGTACTTGAAGGGCCCGACAACAAAGGCGAGGTCCTTGTGCAGGCGGGTTTAATGAAAATGACCCTACCCGCCGCATCCTTGATTCGCAGCGAACCACAGGCAAAGGCAGAGAAAAAAGTCAACACGTCGAAAGTGCGGCAAAAGAAGCAAAAGAACGCCAAGGTGGAATTCGATATTCGAGGCAAAACCTTCGAAGAGGCGGAGCCCATTTTGGAAAAAGCATTGGACGACGGATATTTAGCTTCCCTGGACCGGATACGAATCATTCACGGAAAGGGAACGGGGATGCTGCGCAAGAAAGTAAAGGAATACTTGCGTCACCATCCCTTGGTTAAAAAGCAGGAAGATGCCGAGCCGGCAGAAGGCGGCAGTGGCGTGACCATTGCATACTTAAGATAGGAGAGACTATGATCGATTTTAAAGAACAAATTGCAGAAGGGCTGGCTCGGGAAACGGGGCTGGAGAAAAACGAACTACTTTTAAAGATTGAAACGCCGCCGGACAAAAAAATGGGGGACTACGCCTTCCCTACCTTTACCCTGGCGAAAACCATGCGGAAAAATCCGGCCATTATTGCGCAAGAACTGAAAGAAAAATTGGAAGGCATGGAAGGCATCGAACAGATCGTCGTTGCCGGGCCCTACCTAAACTTTTTCATCGACACGAAAACCCTGGCCGAAAACGTGCTGAAGGCCGTGGTAGAAGAAGGGGATCGCTTCGGTGCCTCGAATCTCGGCGAAGGCAAAACCGTCATCGTGGAATACTCCTCGCCGAACATCGCCAAGCCCTTCCACATCGGTCACATTCGCACCACCATTATCGGCGATTCCATTAAGCGCATTTACAAGCACTTGGGCTACAAAGTCGAGGCCATTAACCACTTAGGCGATTACGGCACCCAATTCGGCATGATGATCGAAGCCTACAAGCGCTGGGGCGACGATGAAGTCATCGAAAAAAACGCCATTCCCGAACTGGTGAAACTTTACGTTCGCATTAACAAAGAGGCGGAAGAAGACCAAGAACTTTTGGACAATTCCAGAGAGTGGTTCAGAAAGCTGGAAAGCGGCGACGAAGAAGCTGTCTCCCTCTGGCAATGGTTCCGCGATCTGAGCTTAAAAGAATTCGAACGGGTCTACGATATGCTGGATGTGGAATTTGATTCCTTCCGCGGCGAATCCTATTACTCCGAATTAATGATGAAGGCCGTGGACGAAATCAAGGAAAAGGGCCTTTTGGTGGAAGATCAAGGGGCGCAAATCATCAATTTGGACAAATACAATTTGCCCCCGTCCATTATTATTAAAAGCGACGGCTCCACTATTTATTTGACCCGCGACATCGCCACGGCCATTTTCAGAAAAGAACACTACGACTTCTACAAGAATATCTACGTCGTGGGCAGTCAACAAAACCTTCACTTCCAACAATTAAAAGCCATTTTAAAAGAAATGGGCTACGACTGGGCCGACGACTGCATCCACGTGCCCTTCGGCATGGTCTCTCTGCCGGAAGGTACCCTCTCCACCCGGAAGGGCAAAGTCGTCTACCTGGAAGATGTTTTGAATCGCGCCGTGGACAAAGTGGAAGACATTTTAAAAGAGCGTGAAGAAACGAGCGGCATGAAAATGGACAATCGCGACGAGCTGGCCCATCAAGTGGGCATCGGCGCCGTGAAATTCCAAGAGCTCTTTAATCAACGGATTAAAGACTACGTCTTTGATTGGGATCGCACCTTAAGTTTCGACGGCGAAACAGGCCCCTATGTTCAATACACACACGCCCGCATGAATTCCCTTCTGGAAAAAGGTGGCTTCGACGTAAGCCGGCCGGTGGATGCGTCCCTGCTCACCTCAAAGGAAGAAAAAGAACTCTTGCAAAAACTTTACGGCTTCAATCAAGTGATCGTAGACAGCCACGAAAAGTACGAACCCTATTTCGTGACCCGCTACATTACCGACTGCGCAAAAATTTTCAACAAGTACTACACCAATACGCCCATTCTCGTCGACGACGATGCACTGAAACAGGCCCGCCTGCTTTTGGTATACGGCGTCAAAAACATGATCCGCATTGGTTTGGATCTTTTGGGCATCGAAGCCCCGGACAAAATGTAAGAAAGAGGCGAAAGCCTCTTTTTTTATGGAGGAAGAATGAACCCTTTACTCGTCGCCCTAAACGCCAGCTACGTTCACACAAATTTGGCCGTGCGCCTTCTTAAAGAATCCACGAAGCGGCCGGTGGGCCTTCTGGAAATGACCATTAATGAATCGAAAGACGTCATGCTGCAGAAAATCCTGCGGAAGCGCCCCGATGTGATCCTTTACTCTGCCTATATTTGGAATTGGCCTGAGATCGAAACTCTGGGCCGCTATATAAAAAAGGCCTTTCCCGAGATCAAACAATACGTCGGCGGTCCGGAAGTCACCTACGACAGCGTCGAGCGCATGGGAGAAGCGGCGTGGATCGACGGCATCTTGCGCGGCGAAGGCGAAGACAGTTTCGACGATTTTTTAGCCTATCTCGCCGGCGAAGCCGAAGCGGAGGCGGTGGCGGGCCTGGTGTATCGCTCCGGAAATAAAATACAGGCGAACCCCGTGAAAGGACCGCTTTCCATGGATGGCCTTCCCGCCGGCTACGAAGAGGAAGACTTGAATCATCGCATCGCCTATTACGAATCCATGCGCGGCTGCCCCTACCACTGCAGCTACTGTTTGTCGTCCGAAGACGATGTGGTGCGCTACCGAAGCGCGGAAGAAATCAAAGCCCATATGCGTCGAATTTTCCGGACGGGAACGAAGCTGGTAAAATTCGTGGACCGATCCTTTCACATTCGTCCCGCGCGCACAAAAGAGATCCTTCGCTTCTTCATCGACGAGGCGCCGAAGGGCATGTGCATCCACTTTGAAATGAATTTGGAACACATGACCCCTGAAGTGGCTGAGGTAATCAATGAAGCGCCGGCGGGCCTCTTTCAAATCGAGGCGGGAATCCAATCGGTGAACCCGGAAGTGAACCGGCGCATCCACCGGAGCACGGATCTGGACAAAATGAAGCGGGCCATGGCCATGATCGACCGAGACAAAGTGCATATCCACGTGGATCTCATCGTCGGTCTTCCCGGAGAAGATATAGAAAGCTTTCTTCAAGGCTTTGACCGGGTGGTGCCTCTCGGAGCGAAAAAGATTCAAATCGGCTTTTTAAAATTGCTCCGCGGTACGGAACTGCGACGCAGGGCCGAAGAATTTCACATCGTCTACGACGACCGCCCGCCCTACGAGGTGATCCGCACCGATGTCCTTCGGGCAAGTGAAGTGCTATTACTGAAAAATTTTGCCACCATTGTGGAAAACTATTACGACGAAGACGTTTTTCTCGCCGTAAAAGCCGAAGTCAAGAAGCGAGGCCTGTGCCCGTCGGAATTCTATATGGCCATGGCTCGGGCACTTGAACAAAACATTCACCGAATGCCTCTGAAAAATCGCGAGGGCAAGTACCGCTTCCTTTACAGCTTTTTAGAAGAAGCGAGCCTGTTGGACGAGGCTATGTACGCGGCTTTGAAAGAAGACTTCTATTTTGCGGAGAATCGCTACATCGGCGGTGTCCTGCCCGTGGAGGATCCGGAAGTGGACCGTCAGTCCGTGGTGGAATTTCTGAAAAACCACCCGGACTTTGTTCCCGCAGACGATCCCCTCAAAGCGTCGAAACAGGTGCGCGGCATTCATTTACCGGGGCGCGTGCGCTACATTTACTACGAAAACGGAAAATATAAAGATCACAGAGATGAAAGGAAGGACCATGGACAGTAAGAAATACCTAAGGGACTGGTACGACGCCATCGGCTTCTTGGAACAAATTCCCGGTCGCGAGAAAATATTGAACGGCGCGCCCATACCCATGTTGCAAAAAGACCTTGTTAGCGAAATCAAGGCGCAGCGCGGCGACGGCACCATGGATTACCGCCACATTTTTACCGCCATGTGCGTTCTCGTCGCCTTGGATCCGGAATTTCCCTATGCCGACGTGTACCTGAAATTTTTAAAAGAAAATCGAGACGACGCCATTCGCGCCATCGATCGGCAGTTGGCCATTGCCCTGAAACAGGAAGAGGCGGAATTCGCCTACTTAATGGCGCGGGCCAAAGAGTGCATACGAGGGGATGTGCGTGATCGACTGGAGACCACCTATGCCATGGAGGGCATCTACAATAAAAACTGGGGGCAGGGAGAAGACTTAAGCGATCTGTTAAAAGAAATCACCGATCGCTACGAGTCCGTCATTAACGACGAACCGAACTGCGCCGAAGCCTACGGAGCGCTGGGGCGGCTTTTCGAAGCGCAGGCCCTCTACATCAAGGCGAAGTTTTACGACGAAAAGGCCCTGGCCCTCGCCGAAGACGATCTATTGAAAGAACAAATGCGAATGGCACTTGAGCGGGTGGAAGAGCCGGCGGCCATTGACGGGGCGAAGACCTACTTGCACTACGGAAAATACGAAGACGCCATTGCCGCTATTCAGTCCCTGGATTCCAAGTACACCGAGCCCGCTCTGTGCGCACACATTCTGGGCATGGCCTATTACGGATTGAGAGACATGGACAAAGCCATCGCCTTTCTCGAAGACGCGGCATCCCACGGCGACGACGGCGAAATCGAAAACGACCTGGCCATCGCCCTGGCCGCCGCGGGAAGAGAAGAGGAAGCCCTGGAAGTTCTCACAAATCTTCTGGACAAAGAAAACGACAATCGCACCGCCCTTATGAACCGAGGCATTCTCTATTACAGAGAAGAAAAGTTTTCAGAAGCGCTGAACGACTTCGAAAAAGCCTACCGTCTCGCCTCGGATCCGGACCTGTGGGCCCTGATTGAGCAGACGAGAGAGCTGGCGGAAAGGGCGTAAAGGAAGAGATAAACTGAAGTAAAATTCGTGTTGACAAGAAATAGTGACCTGCGTATAATAATACTTACCTATTTGAGCGAACGCACTCGCGAGAGAAAAAGTTCAAAAAATAGGTTGACAAAAGTCGCCATCACATGGTAGACTATACAAGTTGTCACGTGAGGCACGTCAAAAAAACTTTTTACAAAGATTTAAAAAGTGCTTGACAAAAAAGCCTCTGCGGGATATACTAAATAAGCTGTTTCGTAAGACACAGCGCTGAACCAAGTTAATTAAATGGTATAAGAGATTAAACCATAACAATCTATAAGCTTAAAGCGGAACACAGTCAGTGGATCCGAGCTAAGCAAACTCAAAGTTTTTATTGAGAGTTTGATCCTG
>CABJAE010000015.1 GCA_902363535.1 Peptoniphilaceae bacterium | reverse complement strand
CTCACGCTCTTTTAGTGTAAAATGAGAATAATGATTCATCGTTCCTCCTGGTTGATTGGTTTTCGTCGACACAATTTTACCAGAAAACGGTGGATCATTTTTTGTTGCACTTAGATTGTAAATTCAAGGAATAAAAAAACCGGGCCCGAAGGTCCGGCGAAGCAAACGGCAGAGGCTGTTTGCTTTTTTTATTACAGTTGTTTCTTTTTTCGGCTCTCGATAAGAATGGGTACCGTAAGGCCCGTGACGATGCAGAGGATGCCGGCAATTTTATAAAGAGATAGGGTTTCGCCTAATAGGGTCACGCCCATAATGGTGGCGCACATGGGGTTTAAGGCGCAGAACATGCCGGCCCGCTCCGGGGTGGTGTGGCGTTGGGCCACGGGCTGCAAGGTAAAGCCGAAGCCGGTGCAGACGACGGCCAGCATGAGGATGACGGTCCATTCCACATGATTTTCGGGCCACCGCGGCGTTTCCGTGAGAAAGGTGGCGAGGGATGAGAGGATAAAAATCCACAGTACCTGCAAAAAGCCCAGTTGGAAGGGGTCGTCGGTTGCGGCGAAGCGAGCGGTGAGGATGATGACCGTGGCGTAGTTCAGCGCCGCAATGAGGGCGAAGATTTCGCCGCGGGTCAGGGCGATCCTGCCCGGGGTGTAAGTTAAAAAGCCTACGCCTATAATAGTGATCACCGCGCCGAAAATGGCGGACTTCTTCGGCAGGGTGCGTGTAATGAGGGCGACTAAGAGTGGCACGAGAATGATGGAGGTGTTTTCCAAAAAGGACACGGTGGAAGAGGGGGATGTTTTTAAGGCCATAAACTCAAAGGCCATGACGGCGAAAAAGACCACGCCTAAAATCGTGCCGTGAAGAAGGGTGCTCTTTGTCATGGGATAAAGCCGCTTGTGAAACAAAAGGGTCAGGAGGAGGACGGCGACGAAGAAGCGGACGGCCAAGAGATTAAACACGTCAAGGCCCTCCATGCCGATTTTAATAAAGTAGTAGCTCGTGGCCCGGGCGATGATAACGGCGGCCAGGAGTACGGATGCACTTTTTTCGCTCATGATTGCTTCTTTCTATTGATGGTAGACAGTGATGTCTCGGGTGAGGAAATAAAGAATGATGTTTCCTGCCACAAAAATAAGAGTGAGCAGGGCGGCGTAGACGAGGGGCGCCTTGGTCATGACGCCGACGCCGATGAGTAAAATGGCGAAGCTGACCAAAAGGCTTCCCAGGCCGGAGAAAAAGGATTGTTTTGAATTTTTCGCCAGCTCTTGGGGATTGGTCCAATCGTAATTGGCGAATTTCCAGTCGAAGAACAGGGAGATGCCGTTGATGAAAAGGGCGTAGGCCAAGGGGCCGAAGAGATAAAAGGGCCAATACACGAGGTCGGGCCGTAAGTTTATAATGAGGAGCAGCCAGGCAATGATATAGGCGGGAGCGATAAGGCTTGCGGCCATAAAAAGCTTCCCGAGAAAAACCGACTGCCCCTTTAAAGGCAGGGTGTAGGTGTTATATGCACTCGCGCCTTCCAGAGAAAAGCCGAAGCCCGCTAGGTTCATCATGCCGGCGAGGCCGATGAGAATCAAAAAGATCGCCGCGTCCGGGGAGACGAAGGACTGGCTTTCTAAAAAGCCGAGAAACATTTCTTTCACGGCGGGCACGAAGAGAATGGCCGCGAGAATTACCGGGAGCACCGTGCCGAAAAAGCTGTTAAAGGCCACGGCGCTGTTGGAGAAAAAGAGCTGCCGTTCTTTTCGAATGAGGGCGGCATATTTTCTGCGCACCTTGTAGTCGCCGCCTTTCACTGCCTTCACCGTGCCGCGAGGGGCCAAGCTTTCCCCGATGGTAAAAAAATGTTTCGCCATGTAGTTAAGAAAGGCGTAGTATATGATCCCTGTCAAAAGAACAAAGACGAGGATAAGCCACAAATGATGATTCAGGGCGAAGGATACGGGCCGTGCCGCCGCGGGCAGGCGATTGTAAAAGCCCATGAAGACGACGAGGTCTTTAAAGTCCCGTGCCAGCTCCGTGTAAAAGCCCACCATAAAGACGACGAAGAGGAGAAAGCCGAAAAAGCTCTTCACGCCCTTTGACAATTGAAGGCGACTTCCGCCTTTTGCCGAGAAAATGCGCAGAAAGCAGCCCAGGCATTCGCCTAACTGATTGGCGCAAAAAAATACGACGAGGACGAGGATGGCCTTAATCAAAGAGCCCGTGGCCACGTAAGTAAGAATCATGGAGGGTAGGGTAAAGGCCAAGACCAAGGGAAGACTGAACACGGCCGGGCCCGTGTTTTTTGAAATAAGGATGAGCCGCGTGTCCACGGGCAGGCTCCACAATGTGGATTGGTCAAAGTCGTTGAAGTAGATATTTCGAATTTGAATAAAGGCGATGATGGCGCTGGCGAGAAAAAACGCGAGGGCCATGACGTCCATAGAGGAAAGAGTCCCCGCATCGTTTAATACAACCGACACGGAAAAGGCGCCGGCCTCGCCTTTCGAATCCAAAATCGCCATGGAGGCGAAGATGGGCAAGAGCCCGCCGATCCAAAAGTAGCCCCAAAGGGAAAGGAGATAGATTAAAATGCCGAAGGCCTTTTTCTTTTTCCCCTGGGTGAATTGATTAAAGGTGCGCTTTCTTTCCAGTCGGTTTAAAAGCCTAAGCTTGTTCATGGCTTTGCATCCTTTCCATGAACAGATCTTCCAAGCTGCCCTTTTGAAGCACCTCTTCCGTGGGACCGAAAAAGACCAAATGGCCTTCGCGAATAATGGCCACCTTGTTGCACAACTTTTCCGCCACTTCCAAGACGTGGGTGGAGAAGAGAATCGTCGTGCCCTTTTCCGCCGCCATTTTCTTAAAGGTTTCCCGAATGGATTTCGTGGCCATGGGATCCAGGCCCACAAAGGGTTCGTCCAAGACGATGAGCTTGGGATCGTGGATCAAAGCGGCGATGAGAGCCAGCTTTTGCTGCATGCCGTGGCTGTAATTGTCGATGGACTCGCCCAAGCGATCGCGAATGGCGAAGAGGTCGGCGTAGTATTCGATGCGGTCTCTGCGGGTTTCGTAATCCAGCTCAAACATGTCGGCGATGAAATTTAAGTACTCGATGCCCCGCATGAATTTATAGAGCTCCGGATTGTCCGGCACGTAGCTGTAAAGTTTTTTCGCTTCCAGAGGTTCCTTTTCGATGTCGTGGTCGCCGATGAGAATCTTTCCGCCGTCAAAGGGAATGAGTCCTAAGGCGGATTTGATGGTGGTGGTTTTCCCGGCGCCGTTGGATCCGATAAAGGCGCAAATGTCTCCGGGGTCCAATTCAAAACTCACGTCGTGAAGAATTTGTTTCTTGCCGTAATATTTAATTAAATGCTGTATTTGAAGCATAGAACCTCCTTTAATTGCGAACGATTTTCCATTATTAGAATATAGTACGGGGCGCGGGATTGCAAGAAAAGAGGGGAGGCGAACGGTGATTTAATCGGTAAAATTTGTGTTATAATTTTCTTCTAAGGAGGAAGAAATGCATCAGTACAGGGGACGATTAATTTTGCACACGGGGAGCATGTTTTCGGGAAAGACATCGAGCTTGGAGCGGGAAGTGAAGCGCTTTCGCATCGCCGGCTACAACACGCTGGTCTTGAAGCCCACGCTGGATACCCGCTTCATTCACTCTGCCATAACGAGCCACGACAACACGTCGCTTGAGGCCGTGGTGGTGGAAGACATCGCCGGTGTGCTTGAGGCGGCGGCGGAGCACAGGGCCGACGTGGTGGCCATCGACGAAGTGCAGTTTTTAGGCGGCGCGACCGATGAAATTCTCGCGGCCTTCGACACCCTTTTAGACGAGGGTAAGACCGTGGTCTGCGCGGGGCTGGACATGGATTACGAGGCCCATCCCTTTGAGATCGTGAAGGAAATCATGGCCGTGGCCGATTACGTGGAAAAGCACCACGCCGTCTGCGCCCACTGCGGCAGCGACGCCTGGGTGAGCCACCGCACGTCGGGGGAAGGAGGCCGTGTGGTCATCGGCGCCACGGAAAGCTACGAACCGCTGTGCCGCGCCTGTTTTAAGCGGATACAAAATCGCGGCGAAAGGGGGAGAAAATGAGTGAGAAAAAAGTTGCGGTCTTCGGCGGCTGCAATGTGGATATTAGCGGAAGGCCCTACGAGCATTTGGATCTTTACGACTCCAATCCCGGGGCCGTGGAGTTAAGTCCCGGCGGCGTGGGACGAAACATCGCCGCCACCATCGCCCGCTTGGGCATCGAGACGGCGCTCATTACGGCTTTCGGCGACGACGACAAGAAGGCCATGATCCTGGCGAGGGCGCCGGAAAAATTATCCTTCGATCACGCTTTTACCTTCGAAGGGGCGTCAACGGGCAGCTACCTGGTGCTCTTGGATCAAGAAGGGGAAATGCACGCGGCAGTCAACGACATGGCGGTCATGGAAAAGCTGAGCCCCGAGAAAATAAAAGCGCGCCGCCAATTGGCCGAGGCGGCGGATTACGTCGTGGTGGATGCCAATTTGCGGGAAGACACCTTGGCGGAAATTTTCTCCTGGAACATGAAGGCCGTGGTGGACGGGGTAAGCGCCGTGAAGGTAAAGAAATTTGCCTCTTTTCTTAATCGCATTCATGTGTTAAAATGTAACGTTCTGGAAGCGCAGGTATTAAGCGGCCGGGGAAGCGACGATGTCGCC
Organism: Peptoniphilaceae bacterium; assembly: GCA_902363535.1. Classification (GTDB taxonomy): domain Bacteria; phylum Bacillota; class Clostridia; order Tissierellales; family Peptoniphilaceae; genus Aedoeadaptatus; species Aedoeadaptatus acetigenes. The sequence continues at coordinate 43,747 of CABJAE010000015.1, read as the reverse complement.
ACTCAGGGCGCCGCTTTACGAAGCATGGGCGTGGAGTATGTGGTGATTACGGCGGGAGCCGACGGAGCCTACTTGTTTAAGGACGAGGAAATGCTCCACTACACCACCAGTCCCATGACCATTCGGGGAGCCACCGGCGCCGGGGATGCCTTTTGCGCCATGTTGACGGCAGAGATGGCGAAGGGTAAGACGATTGACCATGCCGTCGTCGGCGCCATGGCCGCATCGCGCATGGTGCTGAAGAGCGATCAAAGTGAACTTCCTTTCTTTGATGCAAAAGAATGGGAAAAAGAGAAAAAGGAGATTCATTATGAAAGAAACTAATTTGAAGCAGTACATGGACATCGCCCCGGAAGTACAAAAGGCATTGGATGAAAACAAGCCCGTGGTGGCACTGGAATCCACCATTATCTCCCACGGCATGCCCTATCCGAAAAATGTTGAAATGGCCAAACACTGCGAAGCCATTTTGAGAGACGCCGGCGTCACCCCGGCCACGACGGCCATTATCGGCGGCCGCATTAAGGTGGGCCTTTCCGAAGAAGAAATCGAATTTATGGCCACCTCCGACGACATCGTGAAGAGCTCTACGAGAGACTACGCCCACATCGTCGCCGAAGGGAAAAACGGCGCCACCACCGTGGCCACCTCGGTCTTGACGGCGCGCCTCGCAGGCATTCCCATTCTCGTCACCGGCGGCATCGGCGGCGTGCACCGCGGCGCGGAAACCACCATGGACATCTCCCGCGATCTTCAGGAAATTGCGAACACGGACATCGCCGTGGTCTGCGCCGGCTGCAAATCCATTTTGGACATCGGCCTTACCTTGGAATATTTGGAAACCTTCGGCGTGCCGGTCATCGGCTACGAAACGGAAGAAATGCCCGCCTTCTTTACCCGCCGAAGCGGCCACAAACTGGACTACCGCTACGATGACCCCACAGCCATTGCAAAGCTTATGAAGACGAAATGGGATTTAGGCATCGACGGCGGCATCGTCGTGGCCAATCCCATTCCCGAAGCCGACGCCATGGACGAAGATACCATTAACGCCGCCATCGAAAAAGCCTTGGCCGATGCGGAAAAAGAAGGCATCTTCGGCAAAGCCTCTACGCCGTTCCTGCTCCAACGGGTGCTGGAAGTTACCGGCGGCAGCAGTTTGGAAGCGAACATCGCCCTCGTTTACAACAACACGAAATTGGGCGCGGCCATCGCCAAAGCATACAGCGAAAACAAGTAAAAGAAATTGCCCGCAGCGTTGCGGGCTTTTTTATTGGGCGAATCTATTGACCGAGGCGAAAAGGGCGTTTATAATACGATTATTGTTTAGTAAATTAAGATTAAAGTTTAGTGGTGATTATGAGCATCGGACAAAAAATTCGTCGCCTGAGGCAGGTGCAGCAACTTACCCAAGAGGAGCTGGCCCAACGAAGCGAGCTCACCAAGGGATTTATTTCCCAGGTGGAGCGGGACCTCACCAGCCCTTCTGTGGCGACATTTATGGACATATTGGAAGCATTGGGCGTCTCGCCGGAGGCTTTTTTTAAGGACGAAGAGGAAATGCAAATCGTCTTTTCCGAAGAAGACGCCTTTACTTTTGATGACGAGGTCGCGGGCTACGGCGTGGATTACATCGTGCCCAACGCCCAGAAAAATTCCATGGAACCCACTTTGTGGCGCATCGCGCCCATGGGTTCGTCGAAAGTTCTCGGTCCATTTGAGGGCGAATTTTTCGCCTACGTCCTCTCCGGGCGATTGGATTTCTGCCGAGGTGACGACGTATTTTCCGTGGAAGAAAAAGATACGATTTACGCGCCGGGGGATGCGCCCTGTTTTTTCAGGAACCTTTCATCCGAGGAAGCGACAGTCCTTTGGGTGAGTAACCCGCCGAATTTTTAGGAGGTGACAGGGGATGCAGTTAATTGAAATTAAAAACATGAAGAAATCCTTCGACGATACGCAGGTGCTCGACGGCATCGATTTAAGCGTGAGAGACGGTGAGTTTTTGACCCTTCTCGGTCCCAGCGGCTGCGGAAAGACCACGCTATTGAGGATCATCGCGGGCTTCGAGACCCCCGACGAGGGGGAGCTTCTCTTTCATGGCAAAGACATGCTCCGCATCAAACACTACGAGCGGCCGGTGAACACGGTTTTTCAAAAATACGCCCTGTTTCCGCATTTAAATGTCTACGACAATGTGGCCTTCGGCTTAAAGCTGAAGAAATTGCCGAAATCCACCATCGACAGCCGCGTGACGGAAATGCTGGAATTGGTGAATCTGCCACAGGTAGCCAAGCGAAACATTCAGTCTCTCTCCGGGGGCCAACAACAGCGCATCGCCATCGCCCGCGCCCTGGTCAACGATCCGAAGATTCTTCTCCTAGACGAACCTTTGGGCGCCCTGGATTTGAAGCTCAGAAAGCAGATGCAGTTTGAGCTGAAGCGGATTCAGGAGCAGGTAGGCATTACCTTTATCTACGTTACCCACGATCAGGAAGAGGCCCTGAGCATGAGCGACACGGTGGTGGTCATGCGAGACGGCGCCATTCAACAAATCGGCACGCCCACGGACATTTACAACGAGCCGGAAAATGCCTTCGTGGCCAATTTTATCGGCGAAAGCAATATTATTCGGGGCCGCTTCGTAAAGGACAAATTGATTTCTTTTTACGGCAGGGAATTTCAGTGCGTGGATGAGGGCTTCGAAGAAAATGCGCCGGTGCAAATCGTCATACGGCCGGAAGATGTGGAACTGAAAGCCGGCCGCGACGATCTCCTTCAGGGCACGGTTACATCCATTGTGTTTAAAGGCGTGCACTACGAAATGATTCTGGACGTCTACGGCGAGAAGTGGAAGGTACAGTCTACCGTGGCGCGGGAGCCCGGCGCGGTGGTGGGCATTTACGTGGAGCCGGATAATTTCCACGTTATGGAGGACGAGGCATGAGGCGTTACGCATCGGCCTATATTTTCTGGGCCATTTTATTTATCGTTCTGCCCCTGATCTTGGTTGTATTTATGAGCTTTAACGGCGCCGGAAACATGAGCATGGGGGATTACCGCTTTTCCACGGAGCAATTCGCCCGTTTCTTTCAGCCCCTTTACCTGAGGATTTTGTGGCGCTCCGTGGTCTTGGCCACTTTGTCCACGGCGGCCTGTCTCTTGGTGGGCTATCCGGCGGCCTACGCCATTGCGAGCACCAAGCCCAAGACGAGCTCCATGTTGATTCTCCTCTTCGTCATTCCTATGTGGATGAATTTTCTCTTGAGAACCTACGCGTGGATCACCCTCCTCGGGCGAAACGGCGTCTTAAACAAAGCCTTTCACCTCATCGGCCTGGGCCCCTTCGACATGATGTACAATCAGGGCGCCATTTTAATGGGGATGATCTATAATTTCCTTCCCTTTATGGTGCTTCCCATTTACACGATTTTACAGAAAATGGACCGCTCCTATCTGGAAGCGGCGCAGGATTTGGGGGCGAGTCCGGCCACGGCCTTTTTGAAAGTCACCTTGCCCCTGTCTTTGCCGGGCATTTACAGCGGCATTTTAATGTGCTTTATTCCGGCCCTGTCCACCTTCGTCATTTCCTCCCTGCTCGGGGGAAACAAGTATTATCTCGTGGGCAATATTATCGAGCAGCAATTCAGGCTCACGGGCAATTGGGCCTTCGGCTCCGCCATTGCCGTGGTGCTTATCGTTATTTTGATCGTCATGTTATTTGTCTTCCGCCTCGTCGGCGAGAAGCGGCCGAAAGGAGGCAGCCGTGGGAAATAAAATCAGAAACGCCTATTTGGGCCTCATGCTTTTGTTTTTGTATCTGCCCATTGCCGTGCTCATCGTCTTCAGCTTCAACGACACGAAACTTCGCGGCGTGTGGGCGGGCTTTACCACTCACTGGTACACGGATCTGTTTTCCGATCCCATTATCTTAAAAAGCTTTTACACCACGGTCTTGGTGGCCATCGTGGCCACGGTCATATCCACCGTGGTGGGCACCCTCTCCGCCATCGGCATCCGCGCCTTTTCCAAGCGCAGCCAGGCCGTGATTTTAAACATCAACTACCTCCCCGTCTTAAACCCCGACATCGTCACCGCCGTGGCCCTTATGAGCCTCTTCGGCTTTTTGGCCATGGAGCAGGGCCTACTCACCATGATCCTGTCCCATATCGTCTTCTGTCTGCCCTATGTGATTCTCTCTGTTTTGCCGAAATTGGATCAGCTGGACAACAACATCGTGGAGGCGGCCTACGACTTGGGCGCCAAGACGTCGGAAGTGCTGCGCTACGTCATCGTGCCCCAAATCAAACCGGGCATCGCCACCGGCGCACTCATGGCCTTCACCCTGTCCATCGACGATTTCATTATTTCATTTTTTACCACGGGTCAGGGCGTGAGCAATCTTTCCATCACCTTGTACTCCATGGCGAAAACCGGGATCAATCCCTCCATGAACGCATTGTCCACCCTGCTCTTTGTGGCCGTGCTGGCCCTCTTGCTCCTTCTGAACAAGCGGGACATCGATCTGGTGGATTTTGAGGTGTAATATGAAGCGATTATCCATTCTTCTTTTAATTTCGATTCTGTTTCTTACGGCCTGCGGCAAAGCAGGGGACGAGAAAGAAACCATTCACGTCTACAACTGGGGCGATTACGTGGACATGGACACGATACGCCAATTCGAAAAAGAAACGGGGATCAAGGTGATCTACGACACCTTCGCCTCCAACGAAGACCTGTACGTGAAGCTGAAAAAATCCAACGATCCCTACGACGTCATCGTGCCCTCGGAATACATGATCGAGCGCATGATTCGCGAAGACATGCTCCTGCCCTTGGACTACGATCAAATCCCCAATATGAAAAAGCTGGACAAGCGGATTTTAAACATGGATTACGATCCCGGGAACAAATACAGCGTGCCCTATTTCTGGGGAACACTGGGCATCGTGGTAAACACCGATTACGTGAAAGAGCCCATCGATTCCTGGAGCGCCCTGTGGGACAAAAAGTATAAAAACGAAATCATCATGTACAACTCCCAGCGGGATTCCATCGCCATTGCCCTGAAATATTTGGGCTACTCCATGAACAGCCGCTCCATGAAGGAGCTGGAAGAGGCGAAGGAAGTCTTAATCGCGCAAAAACCCCTGGTCTACGCCTACCTGGCCGACGAGGGGCGAGATGTGATGAGCCAGGGCGACGCGTCTTTATCCGTCATGTACTCCGGGGATGCGGCCATGATGCGCCAAGAAAATAAATCCCTGGAATACATTATCCCGAAAGAGGGTACAAATATATGGTACGATTCCTTTGCGATTCCGAAGCAATCGAAAAATCCGAAGGGAGCCATGGCTTTTATCAATTTCATGTCCCGCCCGGACATCGCCGCGAAAAACGCGGAGCACAATGTGGGTTATGCTACGCCCATTCCCGAAGCCATCGCCCTCTTGCCCGAGGAACTCAGGGAAGATCCCGTGGCCTATCCGGATTTGGACAGACTGCCCCCTTTGGAGGTATATCGGGACCTACACGATTTTGTAGAAGTTTATGATAGAATATGGACGGAAGTCACGGCAAGGTAAGCCGGCAGTGAATAAAGGAGGACAAATCGATTGAAAACATATAATTACTTGATCGTGGGCGCAGGCATCGCCGGCGTCACGGCGGCCAAAGAGATTCGAAAACACGACAAGGAAGGAAGCATCCTTCTTTTGGGAAACGAGAAAGTACGCCCCTATTTTCGGATTCAACTCACGGCACTATTAGGGGACGACGCACCCGAGATTCCCTATTTAGATAAAGAAGGCTGGGAAGAAAAACTCGCCCTGGACGTGAAGCTGGGCGCCGAAGTCGTGTCCGTGGATTTCGATGCCATGACCGTTACCTTGGCCGGCGGCGAAAAAATTCAAGGGGAAAAAATCCTCTTGGCAAACGGCAGCCACTCCAGCGTGCCACCCTTTAAAAATAATGAATTAAAGGGCATCTTTACCTTGAGAAACTGGGACGATCTCATGACTATTCAAAACTATATTAAGGGCTTCAAAGAGACGAAACACATCGCCGTCATCGGCGGCGGCCTTCTCGGTCTCGAAGCGGCAAACAGCCTGAAAAAAAGCGGCCACGTCGTCGCCATTATTAACCGCAGCGAATACCTGCTCTCCAAGCAATTGGACCGTGAGCTGGGCATGATGCTCAACGAAGAAATGAAAGATTTGGGCTTTATGGTCTTTACCGAAAAGAGCACCAAGGCCTTTATCGGCGAAGACGAGGTGCGGGGCATCGAATTCGACGACGGCACGGCGGCGGACTTCGACATGGTGCTGATCTCCGCAGGCGTGCGCCCCAATACGGAACTGTTTAAGGATACGGGCCTTGAAGTCAACAAAGGCGTCATCGTAGACAGCCACCTCATGACCAACAAGGCCAATGTATGGGCTGCAGGGGACGTGGCGGAAGTGGAAGGCCGCGTCATGGGTATTTGGCCCGCCTCCCGCGCCATGGGCAAAGTGGCCGGCGCCAACATGGCCGGCGGCGACGGAACCTACGAAAACCCGAAGGCCCACACGAAATTGGATTTAGACACGATCCAAATCTTCTCCGCGGGTAAAATCGGCGAAGGCGACGTCTATTTCTACGACGACGGCGACATTCACCATCGCCTCTACGCAACGGACGGCAAAGTCACCGGCGCCGTTCTCTACGGCGACACGAGCGCCATGGGCACCTTCCGCAAATTGGTGGAAGCCCACGCGCCCATCGAAGAAGCTCTGGACGGAGCCTATCCCTTCAAATCGGAAAAAGAATAAAAAAATCCCCTTTCGGGGACGAAGCTCGGCGACGGCCGAGCTTTTTTCTTTGATCAGGATTTTATTTTCTTTTGCGGGATAAGGGCCGGTTTCAGTTGCAGGCGAGAGCCGATGCCGATGTAGACGAACACATAGAAGACGGCATAAAATGCTTGCCACTGCGGGCCCTTGTCGGCGTAGTGCACGATGGCCATAGGTACGAAGACGACGGTGGCCACGGCGAAGAGAGACGCCAAAAAGAAATTTACCTTAGGCAAAAAAACCGTGCTGTTTTTCTTTTTTAAGTCGTAGGGCTTTTTGTTTTTACGAATGGCGGTGATTTCCTTACTGAAAATCGGCACGCCGACAAACAGCACCGCGATCACCACGGCGATGCGAAGGAGTGCCGCGTTTTCCATGAGCTTGCCCGCTTCGTTGTAAACGGGAAAGAAGGGATGGATAAAGGCCAATACGATCATGGTGAGCATGGCCAGGTAGTCAGTCGCTTTCAGTATATTTAAGAATTTGCTTTTTTCTATCGTCATGTCAACCTCCGCTTTTAGTATAGCATAGCTGCCTTTTCGTGAAAAGGTTTTTCAATTTATCGGTGATAATTGCGAAAGTATATGGTATGATAAGAAAAAATCAGTACGCATAAGGGGGATGACCATGCAGAAACAATTGAAAAATGGAATTCTATTTGTTGTTTTTTTATTATTGTGCTTTCTACTTACGTTCACACCCCTGATGATGGACAAAGTGGATTTGTCGTCGGAAGAGGAAAAAAATGCCGCTTTCGACGGATTGATCTTCGACGATCCCACGCGCATCGACAATCTGCAAGTGACTCGCCGCATTGAAAAGGGGCCGAAGATCTTGTATCGCTACGATGTGAAATTCCAATATCAGGGAAAAGATACCAGCGTGCGCCTCTTGGGCGTGCCTGTTCGAAACGTGTATCTGCCCAAAGGCGCCAACGGCTCCAAGAGCAAGGTGAAGCTCAAAGGCGAATACGACAAGATCAACGGCGCGGTCTACGACAATCTGCAGATGAATACCGTGCTGGGAAAGGAGAAGCTCACGTTCCAACCCGCATCGGAAATGCGCATCCCCTTAAGTGAAGAGGTGGAAGACTACGCCTTTACCGTGGTCACCGATCCCGCCACGGTGGTGTCCTATACGGGGCGAACCATGGCCGACATCGGCGTCTTCTTGACCAACGGGAAGGTGGATAAATTCTCCGACGCCCTGGGCATCGAAGACAAGGGCCTGCACCCGGAAACGTCGACAAAAACACAGTCCGGCGTCTACATCAACACCTTGGAACTCATGGATCAAGGGGTTATGGGAAGAGCCCATGCGGTAAAAACCGTGGCCACCGTCCTCACGATTCTTTCCGTAGTCGCGGGCCTTGTGATTCTCCTTTTGGATCGACGGAAACTTTATCCCGTGGTTTACGGCGCCATGGTGCTCTTTGCCTTTGCCGCCCCTGCCCTTCGCTTGAAGGCGCCGACCAACGGAGGCATTTTTATCGCCATGCCCGTGGCGGCCTTTGTCGCCTACCTGCTCTTTAAGCTCATGACCAGGAGCAATTTGAAATTAAAAGCACTCGACTTCAGACAAGGCCTGGGGATGGCCCTAATCGTCTTTGTGCTGGCCACCTACATCTTCGCCGTACCCAAAGGATTCTATTTATAGGAGAGATGAGCGTACCTCGCGGTGCGCTCTTTTTTTCGGAAAACCTTCTCTCGTTGAATTTTTGTATGAAGCATATTATAATGAAGTCAGATCAAATAAAGGGGGAAATTATGAAAAAAAGATCGCTACTACTTGCAGTGATGATGCTGTCCATTTTCGTGCTTACGGCATGCGGCGGCGCATCCAACGACAAAGCAGCTAACGATAACAAAGCTGCCAACAATGCAGCTGCCGACGCCGGCGACAAAAAAGACGGCGAAAAATTAAAAGTCGGTTTCGTAACCGACGAAGGCGGCATCAACGACCAATCCTTTAACCAAGGTGTATGGGAAGGTCTGCAAAAAGTCCACGACGACTTCGGTTTCGAGGTATCCTACCAAGAATCCAAAGAAGCCAACGACTACGCGCCCAATATCGAAACCTTGCTTGAAGCAGGAAACGACGTCATCGTCGCCGCCGGCTTCAACTTAGGCGACGCCATGCTGGAAGCGGCAGAAGCCAATCCCGACGTACAATTCTTAATCGTAGACTACACCTACGAAAACGCACCGGACAACTTGGCAGGCATTCAATTTAAAGCGGAAGAACCGTCCTTCCTCGTCGGCTACATTGCCGGTCTTACCACCGAAACCAACAAAGTCGGTTTTGTCGGCGGTCAAGAATCCACGGTTATTCAAGTCTTTGAATACGGCTACAAGGCCGGTGTCGATCAAGCGGCCAAAGAAAAAGGCCAAAAGGTCGAAGTGGTTAGCCAATACGTCGGTAAATTCTCCGACGCAGCCAAGGGCAAGAGCATTGCAACCAATATGTATCAACAAGGTTGCGACGTTATCTTCCACGCATCCGGCGGCGCAGGCGACGGCGTCATCGAAGCAGCCAAAGACCAAGACAAATGGGTCATCGGCGTGGACCGCGACCAAAACGACATCGCTCCCGACAATGTACTCACTTCGGCTATGAAACGTGCCGACAGTGCCGTTTACAAAGTGCTCGAAAGCATGTCCAAGGGCGAAGACTTCCCCGGCGGCCAAAATCTGAGCTACGGTCTTAAAGACGGCGACACCGTCGACATCGCTCCCACCAGCGACAAGAACGTTAAACCGGAAATCCTCGACAAGATCAAGACGATTAAAGAAAAAATCGTTAAGGGCGAAATCAAGGTTCCGGCAACGGCAGAAGATTACAAAAACTTTGAAGCAAAATAAATTTGATCGCGAAAAAGAGGGCTCGGCCCTCTTTTTTTATGCCTTTTAAAAGCGACTGCCGATAGTGTATAATGAAGCCAATAGATGAAGGGGGAAAAGGATGGTTGAAAAGAAACTCGCGCCGGCAGTAGAGATGCGCGGGATAACGAAATTATTCGGCGATTTCAAGGCCAATGACGGCATCGATCTCGTCGTGGAAAAAGGCGAAATTCACGCCTTGCTCGGCGAAAACGGCGCCGGCAAGAGCACGCTGATGAATGTATTGTACGGCCTGTACAAGCCGACTTTCGGCGAAGTGAAGATCAACGGGGAAGTCGTGGATTTTCAGGGGCCGAAAGACGCTATCGGAAAGGGCCTGGGCATGGTGCATCAACACTTTATGCTCTTTCAACCCTTTACCGTGGTGGAAAACATTATCTTAGGAGAAGAGCCCACAAAGGGCGCGGTTTTGGACAAGAAAATCGCCCGTGAAAAAGTGGTAGAGCTTTCCAATCGCTACGGATTAAAAATTGATCCGGATGCCAAGATCGAAGATATTTCCGTAGGTATGCAGCAACGGGTGGAAATCCTGAAGGCCCTCTATCGCGATGCGGAGATTTTAATTTTCGACGAGCCCACGGCGGTTTTAACGCCCCAGGAAATCGACGAGCTCATCGCCATTATTAAGGCCCTGGCCGCCGAAGGCAAGAGCATCATCATCATTACGCACAAGCTGAAAGAAATTAAAGCTCTGGCGGAAAAATGTACGATTATTCGCCGCGGACAGCGCATCGACACGGTGGATGTGGCAAACACCACGGAGGCCGATCTCGCCGAAATGATGGTGGGACGGGCCATCAAATTTAATGTCAATAAAAAACCCGTGGAAGCCGGGGATGTGGCCCTTCACATCGAAAACCTTCACGTCAAAGACGTGCGTGGCGTGGAAGTGGTGAAGGGACTGAATTTAGACGTCAGAAAAGGCGAAATTTTCGGCGTCGCCGGCGTAGACGGCAACGGCCAAAGCGAATTTTTAGAAGCCATTACGGGTCTCAGAAAAATCGAAGCGGGCAAAGTGATCATCGAAGGAATAGATGTCACCAATGCCACGCCGAAAGCCATTCGCGAGGCGGGCATGAACAATATTCCCGAAGACCGAAACAAGCGTGGCCTGGTGCAGGAATTTACCGTGGCGGAAAACATGGTGCTTCACAGCTACGGCGAAGCCCCCTACTCTTCCAAGGGCATTCTGCAGGAAGGGGCCATTACCGCCCACGCGGATAAGTTAATGGAATCCTTTGACATTCGCCCGAGAAAGAGCCGCTATTTGGCCGGCGATCTTTCCGGCGGTAACCAACAAAAGGTCATTCTCGCGAGGGAAATCGACGACGATCCCGATGTGTTAATCGCCGCCCAGCCCACCCGGGGCCTGGACGTCGGCGCCATCGAAAACATTCACCAATTTTTGGTGCAACAGCGGGACAAAGGCCGCGCCGTGCTCTTGGTGAGCTTCGAACTCGACGAGGTTATGAGCCTGTCCGATCGCATCGGCATTATTTACGAAGGGGCCATTACAAAGACCTTCAACGAAGGGGAAGCGGATCAAAAGGAACTGGGCTACTACATGGCGGGAGGTGTGGACAGTGAATAAAAAAATGCTATATTATACCGGCATGTCCATCCTCTTGGGCTTGGTCGTCGGGGCCGTGATCTTCGCCCTGGTCGGAGTCAATCCTCTGGAGGCCTACAAGGTCATGATTTTAGGCGCTTTCGGCAAGCCGAAGTTCATCTCTTGGACCATTGTGGAAGCCGTCCCCATTATTTTAACGGGGATCGCCGTGGCCTTCGCCTTTCAAACGGGGATCTTTAACATCGGCGCGGAAGGCCAGTTCATTATGGGCAGCCTCGCCGCAGTCATCGCCGGGGTGGTACTTCACTTGCCGCCGGTGATTCACGGCATCGTGGCCCTCTTGGTCGGCATTGTATTCGGCGCTCTGTGGGGCGGTCTCGTGGGCCTGTTTAAGGCGAAGCGCGGCGTCAACGAAGTTATCTCGTCCATTATGTTGAACTGGGTTGCCTTTTACTTGAGCAACTACATGCTCACCAAAGCTTTCTTGAGAAAGCCCGACAGCAACTATTCATTTAATATTCAGCCCTCGGCGAGCATCCGCATTTTAAACGAGTGGAAGCGCTCCGAGGCCGGGCGCGCCGTGTTGAAGAACAACGAATTTCTCCGCGGCATCTTGAATCCGCCCATTCACTGGGGGATTTTCATCGCCATTATCGTCGCCGTCCTGGCCTGGTTTATTTTGAAAAAAACCACCTTGGGCTATCAACTGAAAGCCGTGGGCTTCAACCGCTTCGCGGCGGAATACGGCGGCATCGACATTAAAAAGAACACCATGATCTCCATGGCCATTTCCGGCGGCCTGGCGGGCCTGGCCGGTGCGGTACAGGTTTTAGGCGTGTCGCAAAACATCGGCCTTTTGGCGGCCCAACAGGGCTACGGCTTTAACGGCATCGCCGTGTCCTTAATCGCGGCCAACCATCCCATTGCCTGCATCCCTTCGGGGATACTGTTCGCGGCCTTAAGCTACGGCGGCGGCAAACTCAACTCCGCGTTGAAGACCCCGTCGGAAGTCATTAATATCGTCATCGGAATTATCGTCTTGTTTATCGCCATGCCGCAATTTATGGATTGGATTCGCACGCGCTTTGCATCGAAGAAAGAAAAAGGAGGGGAACAAATTGGATAATTTTATCATGGGCTTTGCCGGCATCTTAGGCATTACGCTCCTCTACGCCGCTCCTTTAATCTACACGGCCATGGGCGGCGTCGTCAGTGAAAACACCGGCGTCGTCAACATCGGCTTGGAAGGCATGATGACCATCGGTGCCGTTGTCGGCGCCACCGTGGGCTACTATGTAGGCAATCCCTGGATCGCTTTTCTCTGCGCCGGCCTCGGCGGCATGGGCATCGCCCTTTTGCACGGCATCGCCACCATCCACTTCGGCGCCGACCACGTGGTCAGCGGGACGGCACTGAACCTACTCGGGCCGGGCCTTGCGATATTTCTCGCCCGCATGTTTTTCGACGGCGCGGCCATGACCAAGCCCATTCCGCTGAAAAATAAAATGCCGCGGGTTTTAAGCAATGTCTTCCCCGCGGGGAGCGCTCCCGACATTATTTTCGGCCAATACATTACGGTCTACATCGCCTTTGTCGTCGTGGCATTGGTTTACTTCATCCTCTACAAGACGAAATTGGGCCTCAGGATTCGCTCCGTCGGTGAGCACCCTCACGCGGCGGAAACCTTGGGCGTGGACGTCTATAAAATCAAATACATCGGCGTCTTGACTTCTGGCTTTTTAGCCGGCCTCGGCGGCGCCAGTTTATCCCTCGCCGTGGTTGCCAATTTCCGGGAAACCCTGATCTCCGGTCAAGGCTTTATCGCTTTGGCGGCGGTGATTTTCGGCGGCTGGAAACCCCACACCACGCTTTTGGCCTGCCTCTTGTTCGGCGCGGCGGAAGGTCTGGTCATCTTCTTGGGCTCCACGTCCTTGACGGTGGCGCCGGATTTGTTGAACATGCTTCCCTATGTGATTACCATGTTCGCCATGGTCGTCTTTGTCGGCGAAGCCCGAGGCCCCAGCGCCAACGGGATTCCCTACAAGCGGAATAAGTAAAGGAGAAGAACCATGGATTACAAAGTTTACGAAGACGGCATAATCGCCCTGCGCTTGGATCCCGGCGACGAAATTTGCGAAAGCATTTTGGCTTTGGCGGAAAAAGAAGACATTCAGGCGGCTACGGTGACAGGCCTTGGCGCCACCGACGACGTAGTCATCGGAATTATGGACACGAAGGCGAAAAAATACAACGACATTCCGTTGAAAGAGCCCTTTGAGCTCACCTCATTGATTGGAAATCTTTCGAGAAAAGACGGCGCGCCTTACCTCCATGCCCACGTTAATTTGGGGAACACGGAAGGCCGCGTCTTCGGCGGCCACTTGCAATTGGCGGTGATTTCCGTGACGGCGGAAATTTTCATTCGCCCGATTAAAGGCGCCATCGACCGAAAGTTCAACGACGGTATCGGCGTGAACCAAATGATTTTTTAAGTCTTGAAAATCTTGTAAAAGAGTCGGGGGACCGGCTCTTTTTTCTTGCCGATAACGGGAGAAGAAGTGAATTGGTGAAAAAAATATCTAAAATTCTCCTCGCAGGGTGGCGAATCGCCCCCGCTGTGCTAAAATGAAGAAAGTAAGAAGTAGAAAGAGTTCCTTTTCCGAAAGGTTCGCCCTTGGGGAAGAGGTAGGAGGTGTCTATGAACGAAAAATTGGGAATTATCGCCATTATCGTCGAGACCGGCTCCGGTGAAACCATTAAGAGGATCAACGATCTCTTACACGAGGAGCGGGACATTATCGTAGGACGATTGGGCATTCCCTACCCGAAACGCGGATTGTCACTCATCAGTGTCGTCGTCGACGGCAAACAAGATAAAATAAACGCCCTGTCGGGAAAACTGGGCATGCTGGAGGACGTCACTGTACGAACCACCTTGGCCGGGGATCTATGATTCAGGGAATATTCAGAAAAGTAGATGAAGGCCGAGGCCTGGAGAGAGACGACATACGCTATTTACTCGAAAACCGCGAGGCGGTGGAAGAGGCGGTCTTTGAAAAGGCGCGAGCCATCACCGACCTGCACTTCCACAAAAAGATTTACGTGCGCGGTTTAATTGAATTTACAAATCATTGCCATAACAATTGCTACTACTGCGGCATTCGCCGGGACAACGACGAGGTCGAGCGCTACCGAATCACCCCCGAAGAGCTGGAGTCGGCTGTGGCCGTCGGTGCCGAGGCTGGATTTCAAACCTTCGTCCTCCAAGGAGGCGAAGACGCCTACTTTACCGACGAGCGCTTGGCGGATTGGGTGCGGCGAATCAAAAAGATTCAGCCGAGCTGCGCCATTACCCTCTCCGTCGGCGAGCGGAGCATGGAAAGCTACGCCCGATTAAAAGAAGCCGGCGCCGACCGCTTTTTGTTGCGCCACGAAACCTACGATCCCGCCCATTACAAGAAGCTGCATCCGAAAGAAATGGATCAGCAAAAGCGGATGAAGTGCCTGATGGACTTAAAGGCCTTGGGCTACCAGGTGGGAAGCGGCTTTATGGTGGGCAGCCCTTATCAGACCATTGATAATTTGGTGGAGGACTTTATGTTCCTCCAAGAATTTCAACCGGCCATGATCGGCATCGGGCCCTATGTGCGCCACCACGCCACGCCCTTTCGCGATTTCGAAAACGGCAGCGTGGAGCTGACGGCCATGTGTATCGCCATTTTGCGCTTGCTTTTTCCCACGGCAAACATTCCGTCTACCACCGCCATGCAGACCTTGGCCGAAGACGGACGCAACCGAGGCATTTTAGCCGGGGCCAATGTGTTTATGCCCAATCTGTCGCCGCCCAGGGTGCGAAAAAGCTACGCCCTATACGACAACAAGGCGGCCTTTGCCTTGGAAGCGGCGGAAAACTTAAGGGATTTAAAAGAGCAAATTGCCCAATTGGGTTATGAAATTGTTATGAGTCGAGGAGATTTTACGGGAAGGGAGAACCACAATGTACAATAAAATGTCTGCAAAGGCAGAGGAATTTATCAATCACGACGAAATTATGGCCACGCTGGAAGAGGCCAACGCCAATCGCACAAACCGCGAAATGCAAGAGGCGATTTTAGAAAAAGGCCGGAAGATGGAGGGCCTGGACCACCGGGAAGCGGCGGTTCTTTTAATGTCGGAGCTGGATGACATTCGGGAATCCTTCCGTCAATTGGCGAGAGACATTAAAAAGAAATACTACGGCAATCGCATCGTGCTTTTCGCGCCCTTGTATCTATCCAACTACTGCGTCAACGGCTGCGTCTACTGCCCCTACCACTACAAAAACAAAAACTTGGACCGAGTCAAGCTTACGCAGGAACAAATCGAAAAGGAAGTTATCGCCCTTCAAGACTTGGGCCACAAGCGCCTGGCACTGGAGCTCGGCGAAGATCCGGTGAACAATCCCATCGAATACGTCTTGGAAAGCATCAAGACCATTTACTCCATTAAGCACAAAAACGGCGCCATTCGCCGCGTCAATGTAAACATCGCGGCCACCACCGTGGAAAATTACAGAAAGCTGAAAGAAGCGGAAATCGGCACCTACATTTTGTTCCAAGAAACTTACCACAAGGAAAATTACGAAGCCCTGCACCCGACGGGACCGAAATCCAACTGGGCCTACCACACGGAAGCCATGGACCGCGCCATGGAAGGGGGCATCGACGACGTGGGCCTCGGCGTCTTGTACGGCCTGAACAATTATCCCTACGACTTCGTGGGCCAATTAATGCACGCGGAACACTTGGAAGCTTACAAGGGCGTGGGACCCCACACCATTTCCGTGCCCCGGATTCGCCCCGCTGACGACATCGACCCCGACGAATTTGAAAACGGCGTGCCCGATGAAATTTTCGAAGACATTATCGCCTTGATTCGCGTGGCCGTTCCCTACACGGGCATGATTATCTCCACGCGGGAAAGTCAGGAAATGCGCAAAAAGGCTCTGGAACTGGGCGTATCCCAAATTAGCGGCGGCTCCAAAACCTCTGTCGGCGGCTACGACGAATCGAGAGAGGAAGACAACTCCGCCCAATTCGACACCGACGACTGCCGCAGCCTCGATGAAGTCATCCACTGGCTCCTGGACTTAGGCTATCTGCCCAGTTTCTGCACGGCCTGCTATCGGGCGGGACGCACCGGCGAAACCTTTATGGAAGAAGTGAAGAGCTTCCAAATCGCCAAATTCTGTCAGCCAAACGCCATTATGACCCTGCAGGAATACCTCTCCGACTACGCCGCCGACGATACCCGCCAATTAGGCGAAGAAAAGATCCACGACTTCTTAAAGGATGTGGAACGGGACGATCTGCGGGAAAAAGCCGCTGAATACGTGAAGCGCATTCAAGGCGGCGAACGGGACTTTAGGTTCTGATATGGAAACGCAAAGAGGACTTCGGCTGCACATCGCCATTTTCGGAAAGACCAACAGCGGAAAAAGCACTTTAATGAATCTGCTTACGGAGCAAACCACCTCCATGGTTTCGTCGAAGCCGGGCACCACCACGGATCCGGTGTATAAGAACATGGAAGTGGACGGTCTGGGGCCGGTGACCTTTATCGACACGGCGGGCACCGCCGATGAAACGGAGCTCGGCGAAGCGCGGGTGGCACGCACCATGAAAGTGGTGGATGAAATCGACGGTGCCATTTTAATCGGCGAGGTGGGCGACGATATTCTGGAGCCTTTGGCGAAAAAAGATCTGCCCGTATTAAAACTCAATCGCCCCTTTCCCGAGCGGAATGAAATTTTAAATTCCCTTACGGCCCTCTTCAAGGAAAAAAAGAAGGCCCCGGGCCTTTTCGACGGCATGGACATGGGAGAACACCTGCTCTTCGTTATGCCTCAAGACGAATCGGCGCCGAAGGGGCGGTTGATCTTGCCCCAAGTACAGGCCTTGAGAGAAGTCATCGATAAGGGCCTTACCGCCACGATTTGCGATTTGGACACCATGGACGGGGCCATCGAAAAACTGGCCGAGGCGCCGGATTGGATCGTCACCGACTCCCAAGTTTTTTCGGAAGTGTATAAGAAAAAGCCGGCGGAATCCAAGATCACGTCCTTTTCCATCTTGTTCGCTCGCGCCAAGGGCGACATCGACATTATGGTTCAGGGAGCGAAGACCTTGCGCAGCTTGCCGCCCGATGCGAAGATCCTTATGGCGGAGGCCTGCACCCACGCGCCCAAGGAAGAAGACATTGGCCGGGTCAAAATCCCCGCCATGCTCAGAAAGCGCTTGGGCGAGGAGATCACCGTAGACTTTACCCGGGGATTGAGTTTCCCGGAAACTGTCGGCGATTACGATTTGATCATTATGTGCGGCAGCTGCATGTTTCAGCGGCCCGTGGTGCAGGCCCGGGTGGCCAAGGCCTGTGAAAAAAACGTCCCCGTCACCAATTACGGCCTGGTCATCGCCGAAGCCAAGGGCATATTGGACAAAGTCGATTTTTAAGAAGCGAACGAGTCGGTTTGCAAAATAAATATAAATACGAAGCGGTGAGCCGAGCGCTCGCCGTTTCTTTATGGGAAGAAATGTTGTGAGATGTTGCCGTGTTCGATATAATAGTTCCCAGAAGGATTACGAGTGAGGTGTAAGTGTGAATGTATCAATTATTTTAGCGGCAGGCGAAGGCACGCGGATGAAATCCGACATGCCCAAGGTGCTGCATAAAGTTGCGGGAAAAGCCATATTAAGTTATGTGGTGGACAACTGCATCGCCAATGCCATGGACAAAACCGTGGTCATCGTCGGACACAAAAAGGCCGACGTCATGGACTATTTTAAAGACGCGCCGCTCACGTTTATCGAGCAGACCATGGGCGAAGGTGTTCCCTACGGCACGGGCTACGCCGTCTACTGTGCCATGGACGAATTTTCCGACGAGGACAAGGTCTATATTTTAACCGGCGACACGCCCCTTTTTAAAGAAGAGACCATCGCCAGATTCAGAGCTTATGTGGAAAGCCATGACTTCGACGCCTGCGTGTTAACCGCCGTAGTCAGCGATCCCTTCGGCTACGGTCGTATCATTCGGGACCAAGATTCCACCATCGCGGGCATCGTGGAAGAAAAAGACGCCACGGACAAAGAAAAAGCCATTACGGAAGTAAACACGGGCATCTTTGCCTTTACCGGCCGGGCCTTGAAAGAAAACATCGGCAATCTAAGCTCCAACAACAATCAGAGCGAACTTTACTTAACCGATGTGATCCAAATGCTCAAAGACGACGGAAAGAAAGTCGGCGGATTTACCATTTGCGACGAAGAGGAAATGCTCGGCGTCAATTCCCGCGTGCAACTTGCCGCCTGTGAAAAAATCATGCGCCGCAGGATCAACAAGTACCACATGGAAAACGGCGTCACCTTCCTCGACGACGCATCGACCTTAATCGACAGCGGCGTCAAGATCGGTCGCGACACGATTTTAGGGCCGAGCATCCACCTGGTAGGTGAGACCACCATCGGCGAAGCCTGCGTCATTCAAGGCGCGAGCCGCATCGTGGACAGCACCGTTGCAGACGGCGCCGTCATCGACTCATCCGTGGTCGAAAAATCCGTCGTGGGCTCGGGCGTCACCATGGGGCCCTACGCCCACCTGCGCCCCAACTGCGTATTGGAAGAAAATGTGCACATCGGCAATTTCGTGGAAGTGAAAAATTCCCACATCGGAAAAGGCACCAAGGCGGGCCACTTGGCCTACATCGGCGACGGCGACGTGGGAGAAAATGTCAACATCAGTTGCGGCGTGATCTTTTGCAACTACAACGGCAAGGAAAAATTTCGCACCACCATCGGCGACAATGCCTTTATCGGCTCCAATGTCAATTTGGTGGCTCCCATCGCCATCGGCGAAGGCGCCTTTATCGCCGCCGGAAGCACGGTGTCGAAAAATGTGGAAGACGGAAGTTTGGCAGTAGAGAGAAGTGAACAGAGAATGATTCCCGGTTGGAACCGGAGAAAGGACAGCTAGTATGAAGAATCACGGTGAAGTCGTCGTTATTGCGGGCAATTCCAACCAGCCCTTGGTGGAGAAAATCTGTAAGATTCTGGGCATCGAACAGAGCGCCTGCGAGGTCAAGCAATTCTCCGACGGGGAAATCTCCATCGACATCATGGATTCCGTGCGGGGCAGAGATGTATTCGTCATTCAACCCACCTCGGGTCCGGTAAACGACCATTTAATGGAACTTTTGATTTTAATCGACGCCTTAAAGCGTGCCTCCGCCGGCCGTATCAACGCCGTCGTGCCCTATTACGGCTACGCCCGTCAAGACAGAAAAGTGCGGGCAAGAGAACCGATTACGGCGAAACTCGTGGCCAATTTAATGACCGTAAGCGGCGCGGATCGCGTCATCTGCATGGACCTGCACGCCGGTCAAATTCAAGGCTACTTCGACATTCCCGTCGATCACTTAACCGCCGTTCCCTATTTGGCAAAATACTTTAAAGAACACATCGACACATCCAATATTGTCGCCGTCAGTCCCGACTTGGGCGGCGTCACCCGCACCCGTAAATTTGCCGAAGAAATCAACGGCGCCCCCATTGCCATTATCGAAAAGAGACGGCCCAAGGCCAACGAAAACGTGGTAATGAACGTCATCGGTTCCATCGAAGGCAAAGACTGCATTCTCGTGGACGATATTATCGACACGGCGGGCACGGTCTGCAAAGCTGCCGACGCCCTGAAAAAATACGGCGCCAAGAAAGTCTATGGCTGCGCCACCCACGGCGTGCTTTCGGGACCGGCCATCGAACGCATCGACAATTCCGTTATGGAACGCTTCGTCATTACCGACACCATCGACTTGCCGGCGGAAAAACACATCGACAAGATCGACATCGTGTCCGTGGCACCGATTCTCGCCAACGCCATTACGCGGGTAAATACCGACCGCTCCATCAGCAAGATCTTCGAAGAAGTGTAAAATGCTTATCGTCGGTTTAGGAAACCCGGGGGATCGCTACAAAAACACCAGACACAATGTGGGCTTTATGGCCGTGGACGCCATTTCAGACGCTTTAAACATCCCCGTAAGCTCCATTAAATTTAAAGGCCTTTACGGGGAAGGGCGCGCCTTTGGAAAGAAGGTGCGTCTTTTAAAGCCCACCACCTACATGAACGAGTCCGGCCAATCGGTGAGGGCCTGTATGGATTACTTTAAAATCGCGCCGGAAGATGTGCTGGTCTTGGTGGACGACATCGACATCGCCTTCGGCACCATTCGGCTTCGTAAATCCGGCAGTGCCGGCACCCACAACGGGCTGAAGTCCATTATTTACCAAGTGCAATCGGATCAATTTCCCCGACTGAAAATCGCCGTGGGAAAGAAAAATCCCCACATGGACTTGGCCGATTTCGTCCTCAGCACCTTTTCCGGGGGTGAGGAAAAAATCATGGACGAAACCATCGAAAAGGCGAAGGATGCCACGCTTTTGTTTATAAAAGAGGGGCTCGATGCCGCCATGAATACCTATAACGGAAAGTAGAAAGCAGCTCCAAGGGGCTGCTTTTTAGGAGGCAAAATGACGCGTATTTACAATGAGCTTTTTTCAAAAGATCCCTCCTTTCGACAAGTGTCAGACGGCCTGAGGGAGGGCGAATTTCCCATCGGCTGCTACGGCTTGGCGGAGGCGGCCATCGCCCCTGTCGTGGATACGATCCGCAGGGATCAAGAGAGGCCCGTGCTTCTGATGACCTACGACGTGGCTCGGGCGAAGCGATTGGCGGAAGACTTGTCTTACTACGCCGAGGATGGCGTCTTTCAGCTCCAGGCTCGGGAACTGTTTTTCTTTCAGCGGGACGCGGGAAGCAACGAGCTTTTAAGCGCCCGATTGAAAACCCTTCAGGCCATGCTGGACGGCCGGGCGAAGATTGTGGTCACCACGCCGGAGGCCTTAGGCGGCATTTTCCTGAAGCCGGCCTATTTAAAATCTGCGGCCTTTTCCCTGGCGGTAGAGGATATGATAGATACCGACGCCCTCGTGGAAAAGCTTTTGGCATCGGGCTACAAGCGCGTGGATTTCGTCGAGGGCATGGGCCAATTTTCCATTCGCGGCGGCATCATCGACATTTTTACGCCCCAAGATTACCCCTATCGAGTGGAGCTTTTCGACGTAGAGGTGGATTCCATACGCCGCTTCGATCCTGAGACCCAGCGTTCCGTGGAGGACGTGGATGTGGCGGAGATCTTTCCCGTCCACGATGTTATTTTCGACGACGCCCTTAAAGACAGCGTAGCCGCCGCCATCGAAAAAGATCTGAAGAAAATAAAAAAACTGAGCCGCGTCTCCCAAGATCGGGCGGAAGAAAAATTCATGCCCCTTGTGGAGCAGCTGAAAGATCGCGCCTTTTTGTCCCACACGGATCTTTTGCTTCCCTACATTCCCGAAAAAGAGCGGGCTTCTGTCGTCGACTACTTTAAGGAATCGCCGTTGATTTTTGTCGACGAGCCGCGCCGCATGAGGGAAGTGGCTGAGAAGCAGGAGCTTTCTCTCGTCGACACCCTGAGCGATTTGGCCGAGGCAGGGGAGCTGTTAAAGTCCCATTTAAGCATACAAATTGACTACGACGTCATCGAGGGGGACTTGACGGCACGGGATGTAATTATCTCCAGCCACATCGTCCGCGCTCCGGGAAATTATCAGCTGAAGCGCATTGCCAATTTCAATGTGAAGACCGTCACAAGTTTCGGCGGCCGCATGCGCTACTTCAAAGAAGAAATTCAGCGCTACCTGGACAGAGACTACGCCGTCGTCCTCTTAGGCGGCAGCGAGGAGAAGACCCGCCGGTTGGAGGACACGGTGCGGGACATGGGCTTTGCGCCCGCGCCTCTTAAGGATGTCTTAATGCCCGGGGTGATACAATTTGATTCCGGTCACGTCCACGGCGGCTTCGAGATGGAAGAAGTGCGCTTCGTCCTCTTAAATGCCACGGAAATTTTCGGCGAAACGAAAAAAAGAAAGCGGCGGCGCAAGAAAAAAGACGTCATCGACTTGGGCAGCCTTTCCGTAGGCGATTACGTGGTTCACGAAATGCACGGCATCGGAAAATTTATGGGCACCACCAATCTGGAGGTGCAGGGCATACGGCGGGACTACATCAGCCTCTTTTACCAAGGGGGCGACAAGCTCTTTTTGCCCATGGATCAAATGGCTTTGATTCACCGCTACATCGCCTCCGACGACGCGCCGGTGAAGATCAATCGCCTCAACACCCAAACCTGGAAAAACACCAAGGCCAAAGCCAAGCGCAGCGTGGAAGAAATGGCAGAGGATTTGATTCGCCTCTACGCCAAGCGTGAAGACGTGGCGGGCTACGCCTTTACCGAAGATCAGCCATGGCAGAAGGATTTCGAAGCGGCCTTTCAATACGAAGAAACCGACGGCCAATTGGAAGCCACGGAAGAAATTAAAAAGGACATGGAAGAGGCCAAGCCCATGGACCGCCTGCTCTGTGCCGACGTAGGCTACGGCAAGACCGAAGTGGCCCTTCGCGCGGCCTTCAAGGCGGTGTTGGACGGCAAGCAAGTGGCCTTTCTCGTGCCCACGACCATTCTCGCCCAGCAGCACTACAACACCATGCGGGAGCGCTTTGCCAATTTCCCCGTGGACCTGGCGATCCTCTCCCGCTTCCGTTCGAAAAAAGAACAGGAAGAGGATCTGGAGCGACTGAGGATCGGCGCCGTGGACATTGTGGTGGGCACCCATCGCCTCCTGTCCAAAGACGTAAAGTTTAAGGACCTGGGCCTTTTGATTATCGACGAGGAGCAGCGCTTCGGCGTGCGGCACAAGGAGCGTCTCAAGCTTTTAAAAGAAAGCGTGGACACCTTGACCCTGACGGCGACGCCCATCCCGAGGACTCTGCAAATGTCCCTCGCGGGCATTCGGGACATGTCCGTCATCGACGAGCCGCCCCGGGAGCGCTTCCCGGTGCAAACTTACGTGGTGGAATACAATCCCATGATGATTCGCGAAGCCATATTAAAGGAGCTGGACCGAGGCGGACAGATCTACTTCGTCTACAATCGGGTGCGCACCATGGAAAAAATGCTCGGCGACTTACAGGACTTGGTGCCCGAGGCCCGCTTCGCCATGGCCAACGGCCAAATGAGCGAGCGGGAGCTGGAAAACACCATGCTCCGGTTTTACAATCGGGACATCGACGTGCTTCTCTGCTCCACCATTATCGAAACGGGCATGGACGTCTCCAATGCCAACACCATGATCGTGTGGGAGGCCAATCGCCTCGGGCTCTCTCAACTCTACCAACTGCGGGGGCGCATTGGCAGGAGCAATCGCATCGCCTACGCGTACTTTACCTACAAGCGGGATGCGGGCATTTCCGAAGTGGCGGAAAAGCGCCTCGCCGCCATTCGCGAGTTTACCGAATTCGGCAGCGGCTACAAAATCGCCATGCGGGATTTGGAGATCCGCGGATCGGGAAATATTTTAGGGGAGAGTCAACACGGCCACATGAACGCCATCGGCTACGATCTCTACATTAAGTTTTTGAAACAGGCCGTGCGTCGGGCGAAAGGCGAAGAGGACGCGGAAGAGGTGGACACCGCCCTGGACGTGTTAATCGATTCCTACATCCCCAAAAGCTACATTAAAGACGAGACCCAGCGCATGGAAATGTATAGAAAGATCGCCGTCATCACCGACGACGAGGACGAGCGGGATGTGATCGACGAGCTCATCGACCGCTTCGGCGACCCGCCGAAGGCCGTTCTTCAGCTGGTGCACCTCTCCAAGATTCGCCACCTGGCCTCCACCCTCAAAGTGGAAACCATTCAACAAAAGGGCGACGAGTACAGCTTCCACTTCGTCGAAGGCTACGAACTCGATCTGTCCCTCTTAAACGAACTCACCAGCGTCTTCGGCAAGCGATTGGTCTTTTCCATGGCCGGGGAATACAGCATTCGCCTCTCGGCGGAGAAAAATGCCCTGGACGATGTAGAAAAAGTCCTGGATCTTATGAAAATACACAAATCGCACACACGAAAGGCCTAGTTACTTGTTATAATGAAATGGAGATTTTAAAAGTAAGGAAAGGATGTTTATGACTATTAAAAACACGATGAAAAAAATCGGCGTCGTCTGCTTGGCGGCGACGGTTCTCTTAACCGGTTGCGGCAAAAAAGATGTCGCCGCCACGGTAAACGGCAAGCCCATCACCATCGAAGATTACGAACGGGAATACAAGATGCAGGCCCAACAAGCCATGGCTCAATACGGGGAAGATTTCCTCATGCAAAAGAGCCCCGACGGCAAACAAACCATGGGCGAAATCATGCGTCAAAACACCCTGGACAATATGGTTCGCTTCGAAATCTACAAACAAGATGCCGAAGAAAAGGGCATTAAGATCACGGACAAAGACGTGGATGCAGAATACAAGAAAATGGTCGATATGTACGGCGGCGAAGAAAAATTACAAGACGCCTTGAAAGAAAACAACTTAACCGCCGATCAAATGAGAGAATACATGAAGACCAACCTTCTCATGCAACAATACCAAGAAAAAATGCTGAAGGAATTGGAACCGACGGAAGAAGAACTGAAAAAGTACTACGACGGCCACAAAGACGAATTTAAAACCGCCGAAGCCAGCCACATTTTGGTTAAGACCAAAGAAGAAGCCGACGCCATTAAAAAAGAATTGGACGGCGGCGCCGACTTTGCGAAACTTGCCAAGGAAAAGAGCTTGGACACGGGAAGCGCACAAAACGGCGGCTCCCTGGGTCAATTCTCTCCCGGCCAAATGGTAAAGGAATTCGACGAAAAAGTATTCTCCATGAAGCCCGGCGAAATTTCCGATCCCGTGAAGACTCAATTCGGCTTCCACATTATTAAGCTTGAAAAAATTTCCAACGACTTCAAGGGCGCCAAAGACGCCGTGAAAGAAGCGGTCATTCAAGAAAAGTTCAAGGAATACAACGACAAGCTCGAGAAAAAAGCCAAAGTAAAACGCACGGTCAACACGGCGAAAGACATTCCCGTAGAACCGGCGAAAAAAGACGAAGCGCCCGCCGACAAGGCACAAGGTGAAAATGCCAAGGCACAAAATGAACAAGCCAAAGGCAATGCCAAGGACGCAAAGGAAGAAAAGAAGTAAATCAATCCACGAAAGAAACAGCCTGTCTCAGGACCGGGCTGTTTTTTATTTGCCTTCCGGAAACGAAGAAGGAAAAGGGCCTATAAATGGCTTCATTGGGCTAAAAAATCCTTTTTTAACTAGACAAAGGCCGCCGTGAATAGTACAATAACAAAGGTAAAAGGGGGACGTCATGGGAAAATTACGAATTGTCGGTCTCGGTCCGACCAATGAAAAGGACCTTACGGTAAAAGCCTTGGAGGCCATTCACGACGAGTCGAAAAAATTTCTCAGGACGGAAGCACACGACGCAGTCGCGTATTTTCGCTCCCACCACATTCCTTACAAAAGCTACGATTACCTCTACGAATCCCTGGATGATTTCGACGCCATCTACCGGACCATCGCCGATGACCTCATGGAGGCTTCGAAGGGCGAGGACATTACCTATTTTGTTCCCGGCCATCCCTTGATTGCGGAAAAGACGGTGGTCTATCTTTTGGAAAAGGACCCGAGCATCGACATCGTCGACGGATTGAGCTTTATCGAGCCGGTACTGGCGGCGGTAAAGAAAGATCCCATCGACGGCCTGAAAATCATTAACGGCGACGACTTTACGGATCTGGATCTGGACGTGCACGTGGACACCATCGTGACCCAAGTGTACAATCAACGGATCGTGCGGGAGTTGAAGCTGGCGCTGTCCGAGCTTTACGGCGACGAGCACGAGGTCTTCGTCCTCTCCCACGCCGGACACGAAGCGAAAGCCTTCAGGGAGAAGCGGCCCGTGTACATGCTGGATCGCTTCGACGATTACGGCTACGAAACCAGCCTGTATATTCCCGCCACGGAGGCGTACAAAGATGTAAGGGATGTCGTACGGTTGATTCGACGGCTTCGCGGCCCCGAGGGCTGTCCCTGGGACGGAGAACAAACCCACGAGAGCATGAAGGCCCATTTAATCGAAGAAGCCTACGAAGCGGCCTATGCCATCGACTGCAAGGACGATTTCGCCATGGAAGAAGAACTGGGCGATGTCCTGTTTCAAGTCATTTTTCACGCCGAATTGGCGGCGCAAGAAGGCACATTTACTTTGGCGAGCCTCACCGAAGCCCTGGTGGAAAAAATGATCCGCCGTCACCCCCACGTCTTTCAAGGCGGTGCGAGTGATTGGGAGGGCATGAAATCGAAAGAGCGGGGCAGTCAAAGTTTGGGAGAAAAACTTCGCCACTACGAGGGCTTGCCGGCCCTGATGCGGGGGCAAAAAACCGTGGCCCGTTTGCCGGAGGATGCACTGCATTCCGAGGCCTTCGAGGGCATGGACGAAGACAGCCGCCGAATCGTCGAAGGACTTATAAAACTGTTGATCGATGCCGAACATGCGGGAATCGACGCGGAGAGCACCTTGGCTGCGGCCTTGGGCCGACTCACCGACGCCCTTTCCCATGAAGGCGACGAAAATAAAAATCTTTAGGAGGCTATGATGAACAAATCTGAACTTATTTCCAATATTGCTGAAAAGAGCAACTTATCCAAAAAAGACGCTGAAAACGCATTAAACGCTTTCTTGTCCACCATCGAAGAAAGCTTGGCAGAAGGCGACAAAGTGCAATTAGTCGGCTTCGGTACCTTTGAAGTGCGCGATCGCAAAGCCCGCGAAGGCAGAAACCCGAGAAATCCGGAAGAAGTCATTAAGATTCCCGCATCGAAGGCTCCGGTCTTCCGCGCAGGCAAGGCATTAAAAGAATCGGTCAACAAATAATCCACGGGCCCTAAAGGGCCCTTTTTTTAAAGGAGAAGGCATGCGCATCGACAAGTATTTGAAAAACGCACGAATCATCAAGCGCCGCACCGTGGCCAAGGAAGCCTGCGACGGCGGCCGCGTCACCATTAACGGCAAGACCGCCAAGGCCGGCGACGAAGTGGCCGTGGGCGACATCGTCGCGGTGCAATTCGGCAACCGCAGCCAAAAGCTGCGCGTTTTAGACATTAAGGACAATGTTCAGAAAAAAGGCGCCGAAGATCTCTACGAAATTCTTTTCGACGATTGAAAAGATCGCCGAAACATGCGATACTAATAGTATCGAGGTGAGTGCATGGCAAAGGAAAGAAAAATTCACAGAGTTCCCGTCAAAACGGCCCGCTTGGCGATTATCGCCGTGGCCGTCCTTTGTGTGTTTATCAGTTTCGGAACGTGGAAGGAAACTCGCCAAAAAGAAGCCATTGTACGGGAAAATCGAACGAAGATCGAAACCCGCACGAGAGAAATCAAGGAAACGGGCGCGGCCATTCGAAACAGCGACAGCTTGGAATTTGCGGAAAAAGTGGCCCGAGAAGATCTGGGCATGGTTAAGCCCCGGGAAGTGATTTACGTGGACAAGGAAAAAGATCGCACAAAAAGTATAAACGAGGAGGATACAAGGTAATCTATGGCAATTGAAGTAGGAGCTATTTTAGAAGGCGTGGTCACGGGCATCGTGAAATTCGGCGCATTCGTACAACTCGACGAGGATCACAACGGACTGGTACATATTTCGGAAATTTCCGATGAATACGTCAAGGAAGTCTCGGATCATTTGTCCAAGGGGCAAAAAGTCAAGGTCAAGGTGCTCTCCATCGAAGACGGCGGAAAAATCGCCCTGAGCATGAAGCAGGCCCAACCGAAATCTGAACAACAAAAGCCCCTTCCCCAGGCGGTTCAACTAAACAGAGAAGTCCATAGATCCGATGCGTCCAGCTTCGACGACATGTTGAGCAAATTCATGAAGGTCAGCAATGAAAAGATTGAAAGCGCCAAGCAGCGTCGAAATGTAAGACAGGGTAAGACCAAGAGAAGATAAAGTATGCGTCGCCGAGCGACGCTCTTTTTTTGAACGGAGGCCTTTGTGGAAGATCTATTTGGCGGCATCATCCGTGAAAACACGAGTGTCCTCGCGGCCTTCTCCGGCGGGCCGGATTCCGTGTATCTACTCTATCTCCTGAAGGAGTATAAAAAGCATTGCCCCTTCGATTTAAAGGCGGCCCATTTGCATCACGGACTCAGGGCGACGGCGGACAGGGACATGGCCTTTGCAATGGATATTTGCAACCGCTGGGACGTGCCCCTCATCACTGAGCGGGCCGATGTGCTTACCTACGCCCGAGAAAACAAATTGGGCACGGAAGAGGCCGGGCGCGAATTGCGCTATGATTTCTTTCGCCGCAACAAGGCACCGGGCGGGCGCATCGCCCTGGCCCACCACCTGGACGATCAGGTGGAGACCATGCTTCTCAGATTGATTCGGGGTACGGGCCTAAAGGGCATGGAAGGCATGAAGGTGCTGGAAGGGGATCTCTTTCGCCCCCTCCTCGCCGTGACGAAAGAAGAAATCTTATCGGCCCTCGCCGAAAAAAACATTCCCTATGTGGTGGACGAGACCAATCTGGAGCCCACCTATACGAGAAATCGGGTGCGCCTTTCAATCGTCCCCGAGGCGGAGGCCATTAACCCGGCCTTTCGCCGCGCCATGGCGTCGTTTCGGACCATGGCGGAAGAAGACGAAAGCTATTTGGCGAAGGAGGCGGAAAAAATCTATGAGGCCCTTGGGGCGGAAGAGAAGGGAATCGTCACCCTCGCGAGCGACGTGTTTCGCGTTCCCGATGCTCTGCGCCGCCGGGCCTTTCGCCTGGCCGTCGAAAAAGTAAAGGGTCACGTGAAAAACATGGGCTACGACCACATCGCCGCCATCGACGAATTGGAGCAGGCGCAGACGGGAAAGGGGTTGGACCTTCCCGGGCTGCGCGTGGAAAAAACCTACGGCGGCATCGCTTTTTTTGTTCCCGAAGAGGAAGGACCGAGCGAAGGCGAGGTGGCCTTAAAGGAGAGCCGGGCGGAATTTATGGGCCATCGCTTTTACCTGGGCGAGGGAGACGATTTTATTTACGTCAAGGATCCTTCCGCCGTCGTGATTCGCACGAGGCGGCCCGGAGATGTGATTCGCCTGAAAGTGGGCCGCAAGAAAGTAAAAGATGTATTTATCGACGCAAAGATCGATCGCAGACGGCGCGACCGCTGGCCCATCGTCACGGAGGCGGGGGAAGTGGTATGGGTCGTGGGACTCAGAAAAGCTGAAAGGCAGGAGGAAAAATCATGGCAGAAACTCGCGTGGATTCCATTGAACGAGATGTAGCAGAAGTATTGGTGTCGAAGGAAGAGATTATGGCGGCGGTTGAGCGCATCGGCAAGGCCGTCACGGAAGATTTTCGCGGCGAAAGTTTAATCGTCATCGGCATTTTAAAAGGCGCCTTCGCCTTTATGGCGGATTTGATTCAGGCCATCGACCTTCCCATGGAAATCGACTTTATGGACGTCTCCAGCTACGGCACATCCACCACCTCCAGCGGCGAGGTGCGCATTTTAAAAGACCTCTCCACCACAGTGGAAGGCAAATCCGTCTTAATCGTGGAAGATATTGTGGACACGGGGCTCACTCTGAGCTATTTAACGAAAGTCATGGAAAGCCGCGGCGTGAAAAAAGTCGCCATCGCCACCTTGCTCACCAAGCCTTCTCGCAGAGAGCGGGCGGTGAATGTGGATTATGTAGGCTACGAAGTGGCGGATAAATTCGTCGTGGGCTACGGCATCGACTTCGCGGAAAAATACAGAAATCTGCCCTATGTCGGCGTATTAAAGCCGGAAGTATACGAGAAATAAGAGGCAAAATTATGATATACTGAAAGGTACGATAGAAAAGGAGGTTTGTACGATTGAATAGAAAATGGAGCGGCGTAGCCTTTTATCTCGTGCTTCTCGGCATGCTGATTTTCGGCATCTACTTTATGAATCCGTCTCAACGTTCGACGGAAGAGATCAGTTACACGAAGCTCGTGGAAATGGTTCAAAAGAATCAGGTAAAATCCATCGACTTAAAAGGTTCGGAAGCTCTGGTTACCAAGAAAAATAAAGACGTCGTCCGGACGAATATTCCTCCGGTCATCGGCGACTCTTTTTACGAACAATACTTGAAGGGGCCCGTCGAAAAGGGCGAGATCGCTTTGTCCTCCACGCCGGCCAATCCCCAAGGACCCACCATCGCCAGTTTTCTGCCCACATTTTTGGTCATGCTCTTTATGGGCTATTTGTTCTTCAGCTTTATGCGCTCCCAACAGGGCGCCGGCGGCCGAATGATGAATTTCGGCAAGAGCAAGGCCCGGGTCATGGACGACGAAGAGACGAAAAAGATCACCTTTAAAGACGTGGCGGGTCTGAAAGAAGAAAAAGAAGAGCTCTCGGAAATCGTGGATTTCTTAAAGAGCCCCAATAAATTCGTCTCCATGGGCGCCAGGATTCCTAAAGGCGTGCTCCTCGTGGGCCCGCCGGGAACGGGGAAGACCTATCTCTCCAAATCCGTGGCCGGCGAGGCGAAAGTGCCTTTTTATATTATGAGCGGTTCCGACTTCGTTGAAATGTATGTAGGCGTCGGCGCGAGCCGCGTGCGGGATCTCTTTGAAACGGCCAAAAACAACGCGCCCTGCATTATTTTTATCGATGAAATCGACGCCGTGGGACGCAGACGGGGCGCGGGCCTCGGCGGTGGCCACGACGAGCGGGAACAGACGCTGAATCAACTCCTCGTTGAAATGGACGGCTTCGGCACCAACGAAGGGGTCATCGTCATGGCGGCAACCAACCGCGCCGACATTTTGGACCCGGCCCTCTTGCGTCCCGGTCGCTTCGACCGCCAGATTTACGTGGGCCTTCCCGACGTGCGGGCGCGAAAAGAAATTTTAGAGCTCCACGGCAAGAAAAAGCCCCTGGCCGATGACGTGGACATGACCGTGGTGGCCAAGCGCACTGCGGGCTTTACCCCGGCGGATCTGGAAAATCTCATGAACGAGTCGGCGCTTTTGGCGGCTCGGGAAAATCTCAGGAAGATCCCCATGGCCATCGTCAACGAAGCCAGTATTAAAGTGGTGGCCGGTCCGGAAAAATCCAGCGCCGTCATTAAAGAGAAGGAGCGCAAGCTCACGGCGGTACACGAGGCGGGCCACGCTGTGGTCTCCAGAATGCTCCCGGGCTACGATTCGGTGCACATGATCACCATCATTCCCCGCGGGCGCGCCGGCGGCTTTACGGCCTTTTTGCCCGACGACGACATTATGCATTTCACGACGAAAACGGAAATGCAAAATGAATTGGTGAGCCTCTTAGGGGGACGAGTGGCGGAGGATTTGGTCCTCGGCGACATTTCCACCGGCGCCTCCAACGACATCGAGCGGGCCACGAAACTCGCCCGGGAAATGGTCACCACCTACGGCATGAGCGAAAAGATCGGCACATTAACCTACGGCAGCGATTCCGATTCGGTTTTCGTCGCCCGGGACATGAGCCACACCAAGGATTATTCCGAGGAAGTGGCCGCCGAAATCGACGAAGAAATGCGCCGCTTTGTCGGCGACGCCTACAACAAGGCGAAGGGTCTCTTAAAAGAAAATATGGACACCTTGCTTCGCGTTTCCGATGCCCTTCTGGATCGGGAAACCATTAGCGGCAAGGAATTCGAAATTCTCTTTAACGGCGGAAGCCTCACCGACGATCCCCTGGGAACCGGCGAGCGCATCGAAAAAGACGATCTTTCCGAGGAAGCCTCGGAGGCCTTAAACGAAGAGAAGTAGAGGAAAAGCATTCGGGAAACCGGATGCTTTTTTCTATGGAAAAAGGCATGGAGGAAATTGATGCAAAAAAATTGAGCAAGCGATGTGCTTGCTCAATAAAGTCCGATTTTGAATCACTCGATTCGAGCGTTTTTCTATCGGTTTAAACTTTCGTAGCGATCGAAGGCATTTGTTTCTTTTAATGCGGCCTCGGATCCCATGGCGACCATTTGCTCTTCCGCCATTAAGGCGTCCAGCATGTCGCCGTAGCCTCTTAGGTCCTCCACCGTGGTGGCCAGAGCCTGATTTCGAAGGGCCTCCAGCTCTTCCTTGCTCGTGCCGTTTAAGAAGCGTTTAAAGTCCAAGATGCCGTAGGCGGCCGGGGCCATGTGGGGATCAAAGGTATTCATCACCCCGATAATCATATCGGCTAAATCGCGATCGGAAAGCTCCAGGGCGCGGAGAAAATCCCCCATGCCGTCGTAGGCTGCGATGGTTTGGGCGACGTGGGGATCGCGGTAGGAGTAGGTGGCCACATTGCCGCTCTTTGCGATGCGAATGCCGGCACCGTAGGCGCCGCCCTTGGCACGAATTTCCCGGTGCAAATAGAGATTGCTGATCACATTGGCGAGGACCGCCATATCGCCGCTGTACGCTTTGTTCAGGGCCTTAAAATTGCCGCCCTTGGCGATGTAGTTGACCTGAGAGTTTAAGGTAAAGGCTTCCCGCACCTTTTCCGGCTGAAAGGCCACGGCATAATCTTCGGCGCCGAGATCTTTAAAGGACGCTAAGAAGGGCGCAATGGCTTTTTCAGCGGCGGGCAGATCGTCTTCTTCGGCGATGAGATTGGCCGTGAGGCGATCTTTCGCGAATAATTTTTCCGCCACGCGTTGAAGTTTTTTCCCGGCGGCATCGTAATCTTTTTCATCCACCAAGTCGCAGACGAAGTCGAAGAAGGAAAGGCCGTTCATGATGTCGTCTACATAGGCGCTCTCGCTGAAGTGGGTGCGAACGCGATTGGACACGATGAGGTGGCCCGATTGCAGGAGAGTGTTGGCGATGTCCGCCTTGAGTCCCTCTAAAATCGTCTTGAGCCTGTTGGCGTCCGTTAAGCGGCTCTTCGTGAGGATTTCATCCAACACGGCGTAGCCCCTTTCCAGTTGCCTCGGCAGGGCGCCGGTGGAGATAAAGAAGTAGGGTTTGTAGCCGTCGTTTGTTTCTTCAACCGGCGTGTCGAAGGTGAAGCCGCCGCCTGAAAGGAAGATTTCCGTTTCCAGGGCCGCCTCGTCGTAGTTTTCCGTGGCCACTTTCGTAAAGACTTCCCCTAAGAGGGAGGCATAGGCCAATTCCTCTTCCGACAAATGGCCCATGTCGAAGGCCAGATTCGTGTAGACGATGCCGTTGGTGTTTAAGGGGTTTTTCGTCGTGGTCACGCCGCAGGTTTCGGTGACGGTGCGGGGAATCTCCGTAATTCCGTCTGCCAGATCCTTTAAGTCGAGCTTCGGAATCGTGGCCTTGGCCTCGGCGGAATCCGGTGCCGTTTGATAGGCTCTGAGCGCCTCGACCAAGTTTTCGATGTCTTTTTTCTCTTCATCGGACAATGCGGCGAGATCCGCTTTTTGTTTTGCGGCCAGGGCGTCTTCTTCCTTTTTTTGCTTGCCCTTCTCCGGCGCCACGTTCATGAAGAAGCGGTGGGTGGGCTCGAGGAAAAATTCCCGGATCTTTTCTTGGTAATAGTCCGTGCCGATTTTTTCACGGAGCTTTTTCAAAAGAGGCAAGAGCTCCAAGCCGTCCAGGGGGCTTTGGCCATAGAGCCAGGTGTTTAAGGCGCCGATGTAGGAGATTAAATCGGCGTGGCTACCGCCGCCTCTTCGCACGGTAAATTCAAATTTCTCCAGCGTCGCTTCAAGCACATCTTCGTCGATGCCCTCGTCGGCGAGGCGGGCCAAGGTATCCGTGACGATGGATTTAAATTCCTCGTAGCGATTTTCCTCTGCGCGGTAGGCCACCACGGCAAAGTCCCAGGTGTTTGTGACGGAAAGTTCCGAATACACGTCTTCTCCGATGCCCGCCGCCTGCAGAGGCTTTTTCAAGAGGCCGTTTTCCGATTCGATCAACAGTTCCTGGAAGAAATTGCGCAACAAGAGATCCTCCGGCGTGGGATCCACCTTGGCGGTGAGGGCGAAGGCGAAGTAATTTTTCCCCGCGGGATCTTCTTCCTCGCTTAAATCATAGGTGGCTTGAAATTCCTGCGCCTCGTCGTAGAAAGCGTGGCCTTGAATGGCCGAGTCGGGATCCTCGGAATCGAAGCGGCTTAAATATTCCCTGTTTAAATAATCCAGGCGCTCGTCGAAATCTAGGTCCCCGGCCAGGAGAATGTAGCTGTTGGAGGGATGATAGTAGCGCGAATGGAAGTCCAAAAAGGCGTCGTAGGTGAGCTCGGGAATGTTTTTCGGATTGCCGCCGGAATCGTGGGAATAGGTGCCCGTCGGGTGGAGCTTTTCCCGAATCATGTCGCTGATGCGATTGTTGGGATCGGAGTAGACGCCCTTCATCTCGTTAAAGACCACGCCGTTTGCCACGAGGCGGTCTTCTTGAATCTCCGGATGCCAGCCTTCCTGGTAAAAGATCTTGGGATTTTCCTTCATGGCCGGATAAAAGACTGCGTCCAGATACACGTCCATCAGCTGATTAAAGTCCTTTTCATTTCGCGAGCTGATGGGGTAGAGGGTCTTGTCCGGATAGGTCATGGCATTTAAAAAAGTCTGCACGCTGGATGCCACCATGTCCATAAAGGGCTCCTTCGTCTTGTATTTTCGCGATCCCGACAGGGTGGAGTGCTCCACGATGTGGGCGACGCCGGTGGAATCTTCCGGCGGCGTTTTAAAGCCGATGGAGAAGGTTTTGTTGTGGTTATGATTGTCGATAAGGAGGATTTCCGCCCCCGTACGATTGTGTTTTAAAAGAGAAACCTCGCCGTGTAATTCGTCGATGGTTCGCTTTTCGATTAATGTATACTTTTCGTTCATAAATTCACTCCTATTCCAATGATTCATACCCGAAGCGGGCGGTGAAAATCAAAAATAGCGTTAAGATTCGTGCGCATCGGTCCCACTCGCTCTACGTCCATCGATAATGTATGCTATAATTCTAAAGAATGATGGGAGGACAAACATGAAACTACGAGAAGATTTGTCTAAACGCGGTCCCATTCGCGTCGCCGTCGTCGGCGCCGGCTTAATGGGATCGGGATTGGTTGCACAATTAAAAACAATTCATAATATAGACGTGATCCTCTGGTCGTCGAGACGAGAAGAAGGCCTTTTAGACAAGGCGAAAGAGGTAGGCTTAAACGAAGATGCTTACGCCTTTACCCGCGATAAAGATGAGGCGGAGGCCCTTCTGGAAGAAGGGAAGATGATCCTTACCACGGACAATTCCCTGGCCTGGCGACTGGACGAGGTGGATGCCATTTGCGACTGCACCGGCAACACGGAAGCCGGCGCCTGCATCAACGAAAACGGACTGGAGGCCGGCAAGCACATTATCAGCTTCAATGTGGAATGCGACGTGCTCCTCGGGCCCTATTTCTTGGAAAAGGCGAAAGAAAAGGGCCTGTGCTACACGGGCACGGCGGGAGATGAGCCCGGCGCCATTATGGAGCTGTATAATTTCGCGATATTTTTAGGTTTTCGCGTCGTCGCTGCCGGCAAGGGAAAAAACAATCCCATGAATGTGGAGGCCACGCCGGAGGCATTAAAAGCCGAGGCGGAGAAAAAAGGCATCAGCCCCCGCATGCTTACCTCCTTTGTGGACGCCACCAACACCATGGTCGAGCTCAATGCCGTGGCGAACGCCACGGGGCTCTTGCCCGATGAAGGCGGTTGCGTGGGCATGCACGCCACCATAAATGATTTAAGCAAAAAACTTCGCACGAAAGATTTAGGCGGGGAGATGAACCGTCCCGGCACGGTCAATTTCGTTCACGGCATCGCCCCCGGCGTCTTCGTCTCCGTGGAAAGCGACGAGCCGATGATTCGGCGGGAAATGCCCTATTTGTCCATGGGCGACGGGCCCAATTATATTTTTTATCGGCCCTATCACCTGACAAATATCGAAACTCCTTTGACAATAGCAAGAGCTGTTATGTATAATGAAGCCACCATTGCACCGGAGGTAGGTTATGTGGCCCACACCGTGGCCGTGGCGAAGAAAGACATGGAAGCGGGAGAAGCCATTGAAGGCATCGGATCCGCCACCTGCTACGGCACCTTGGTAGAGGCCGAGCGGGCCTACGAAGAAAATCTGCTTCCCATCGGGCTTATCGTCGGCGAAACGAAATTGGCCCGACCTGTAAAAAAAGGCGCGCCCCTGCGCCTGGACGATGTGGTTTTAGATAAAAGCAGCACTTTAGTAAAATTATTTAATCGCGAACACGGTCGCTTTTACGCTTTACCGAAAAATATAAACATGGTATAATATCGTACCTGATCATAAAAGGAGGATGTGACATTGTGAAGCTGACACAGGAAATTGACTACGCCTTTCGTATTATTGCCCATTTGGCGGCGAACGAAGGCCAAGTGGTTGGTGCACCGACCATTGCCGAGGCCATGGGCGTACCTTCCAGGTTTACTTTGCGTATCTTGCGAAAGTTGAATATTGCCGGGCTGACCAAGTCACGGCGCGGCGCCAAAGGCGGCTACAGCCTGAACCGTCCGGCTGAATCCATTTCGCTCTACGATATTATTTTGGCCATTGACGGTCCCATCGAGTTAAGCCGCTGTATGCATGCAAACGACCCTTACTGCAATCGGTTCAATTCCGAAGAAATTCAGGGATGCAAATTTCACCACAGCATTTACGGCCTGCAAGAAGACATCGTGAGCCGTCTCAAGGACATGACAATTACAAATTTTATCGATTAATAGAAGCCGAAGACTTTTACTCCCTATTCACAGAGAGGCACAGAAGCTGAGACGTGCCATTACAGTGAAAGTCGCATCACCTTCCTTAGAACCCTACGGGTCGTTCGCCGCGTTAAGGCTTTGAGTGATAGAATCCTATAAGTAGGGTGGTACCGCGTATAAAAGCGTCCCTTCGTCAACCGACGGAGGGGCTTTTTTTATAGATTATTTGAAAAAGGAGAGAATTATGGCAAAGTTTAAAACACTGTCCCAAGATATCGCCGACGTGCGTGAAAAACGCATCGTCGACTTCTGGCAAGACATGGATCTGTTGAAGCGGTCCGTGGAAATCCGAGAAGGCAAGGACGATTTTATTTTTTACGAAGGGCCGCCGACGGCCAACGGCAAACCGGGCATTCACCACGTCATGGCGAGAACCTTAAAGGACTTGACTTGCCGCTATAAGACCATGCAGGGCTATCGGGTGAACCGAAAAGCCGGCTGGGATACCCACGGTCTGCCCGTGGAAATCGAAGTGGAAAAGAAGCTGGACCTTCACAATAAACAAGACATCGAAAAATACGGCATCGAAAAGTTCAATAAGAAGTGCCGGGAATCGGTCTTCGAATACGAAGGCTTGTGGCGGAAGATGACCGCCCGCATGGGCTATTTGGTGGATCTGGACGATCCCTACATCACCCTGAACAACACCTACATCGAAAGTGTCTGGCACATTTTAGATAAAATGTTTAACGACGGCCTTATCTACGAAGGCCACAAGATCCTACCCTACTGCCCCCGCTGCGGCACCGGCCTCGCATCCCACGAAGTGGCCCAAGGCTATCAGGAAGACAAGACGCCTACCATTACCATGAAATTCAAGGCCGTGGACGAAGATGCCTACTTCCTGGCGTGGACCACCACGCCCTGGACCGTGCCTTCTAACGTGGCACTGGCCGTGCATCCCGATGTGGATTACGCGAAAGTAAAATACGCCGACGGCAATGTCTATTACCTGGCGAAAAACCTTTTGGACAAGGTGCTGAAAGATGAATACGAAGTCATCGATGTGCTCAAAGGCAAGGATTTGGAAGGCCGCCGCTACGAACAACTCATCGACCAAATTCACGTGGACGGCAACGCCTTTGTCGTGGTCCTCGCCGATTACGTCACCACGGAAGACGGCACGGGCATCGTGCACACGGCGCCGGCCTTCGGGGAAGACGACTATCAAACGGGCCGCAGAAACGACCTGGCCTTCGTAAAACCCGTGGACGACGACGGCAACTTCACCGAAACCCAGTGG
This sequence comes from Peptoniphilaceae bacterium, assembly GCA_902363535.1. Taxonomy (GTDB): domain Bacteria; phylum Bacillota; class Clostridia; order Tissierellales; family Peptoniphilaceae; genus Aedoeadaptatus; species Aedoeadaptatus acetigenes. Next base: position 5,462 of record CABJAE010000015.1, on the reverse strand, counting down.
AAGGGCCAATTCGTCCACAGTGTCAACGAAGAAATCATCGACTACCTGAAAATGCAGGACAAAGTCTTCAGCAAGGAAACCATCGTCCACAACTATCCCCACTGCTGGCGCTGCAAGACGCCCTTAATCTACTACGCCCACCCCTCCTGGTACATCGAAGTCACCAAGATGAAAGATCAATTGGTGAAAAACAACAACGGCGTCGATTGGTACCCGGATTTCGTCGGCGAAAAGCGCTTCGGCAACTGGCTTGAAAACTTAAACGACTGGGCCATCTCCCGGTCCAGATACTGGGGCACGCCCTTCCCGATCTGGCGCTGCCCGGATTGCGGCAAGCTCCGCAGCATCGGAAGCATCAAGCAATTGGTGGAAGAATCCATTGAAGACATCGACGAAACCATCGAGCTGCACCGCCCCTATGTAGACGATGTGCATCTCAGGTGCGAATGCGGCGGCGCCATGGAAAGAGAAACCGACGTCATCGACTGCTGGTTCGACTCCGGGGCCATGCCCTTCGCCCAATGGCACTATCCCTTTGAACACAAAGAGGACTTCGACACGTTGTTCCCCGCCGATTTCATCAGCGAAGGCATCGACCAAACCCGCGGCTGGTTCTACTCCCTCTTGGCCATCTCCACCTACATGACCGGCAAGGCGCCCTACAAGAGCGTTCTGGTCAACGACCTGATCTTGGATAAAGACGGCAAGAAGATGAGTAAATCCCGCGGCAACACCGTATCGCCCACAGAACTCTTTGAAGAATACGGCGCCGATGCCGTGCGCTGGTACCTCATGTACGTTTCCCCGCCGTGGACGCCGACGAAATTCGACGAAGACGGCCTTCGGGAAGTCAACGGAAAATTCTTCCGCTCCCTGAGAAACATCCACAATTTCTTTACCATGTACGCCAATATTAACGACGTGGATCCCAGAGAAATCACCGACGTCACCTACGACGAAATCGACCGCTGGATGCTCTCCAAATACAACAGCCTCTTGAAATCCGTCATCGAAAACATGGAAATTCACGAAGTGACCAAAGTGGTTCGCGACATTCAGGATTTCGTGGCGGAAGATCTGTCCAACTGGTACATCCGCAGAAACAGACGCCGCTTCTGGGACGAAGCGGACACGCCGTCTCGGGACGCGGTCTTTAAGACGACCTACGACATTCTTCTCGGCATCGCAAAAATGATCGCCCCCTTCGCGCCCTTTATCGCCGAAGAATTTTACCAAACCCTCGACGGCGGCGAAAGCGTCCACTTAACGGATTATCCCACCGTGGATGAGATGGCCATCGACGAAAAGCTGGAAGAAAAAATGGCCATTGTCCGTCAATTGGTTACCTTGGGCCGCGCCGGTCGGGAAAACGCCAAGATCAAAGTGCGTCAACCGCTGGGCGAAGTCTTGGTGGACGGGGACTTAAAACCCATTATCGGCGATCTTACCGATTTGATTAAAGAAGAGCTCAATGTGAAAGAGCTCGTCTTCTCCGACGACCTGACCGAATACATGACTTACAGCTTAAAGCCCAACTTCCAAGAAGTGGGCAGAAAGTTCGGTCCCAAGATCAAGGACTTCCAAAAGAATCTAGCCGCAAGCGATGCAAAGGCCCTTTACGACGAGCTGAAAAAGGGTAGCATCACCATGAACCTAAACGGCGAAGATACGGAAGTGAGCTTGGCTGACGTCCTCGTGGATATTTCCTCGAAAGAAGGCTTCGACGTCTGCATGGAAGACAATCTCTTTGTCATCCTGGATACGGAACTCACCGAGGAATTAATCGCCGAAGGCTACGTCCGTGAATTTATCTCCAAGGTTCAGAAACAAAGAAAAGCCAACGACTACGAAGTTACCGACCACATCGCCATCGCCTACGACGCCGAGGGCGACGTAAAGGCCGCTTTGGAAGAGGCGAAAGAACAAATCATGGAAGAAACCTTGGCGGAATCCATGGAACTGAAATCCGTGGATGCGAAGAAAACCGACTTAAACGACGGCACCATCGCCTTCGTCCTCGAACGCATCTAAGGCATGAAGTTCTATATTCTGCGCCACGCCGAAACGGAGTGGAACAGAGAGGACCGGATTCAGGGGCAGATGGATTCGCCCATTACCCGGGAGGGAGAAGAGGCCATGGCCGCCATGGCGGTGCGCCTCGCCTCCGTGCCCTTCGATTGCTGCTACACCTCGGATCTTCCCAGGGCGCGGAAAACGGCCGAAGGCTTGCTAAAATTCCGCTCCGTGCCCATAATAGAAGAAGAGGCACTGCGGGAATTGCCCTTGGGCCCTTGGGAAGGGATGCTCTTTAAAGACATACTGACCGATCCCCTGGCCCAAGCCTATTTAAAGGCACCGGAAACCTATCATCGCGAAGGCTTTATGGATTTTTACGATCTCTACGATAAGCTTCGCGCCTTCATCGGGCGGCTCGAGCAATCGGGCCATGAGCATGTGCTTATCGTCGGCCACGGCGTGAGCATACGGGCCCTCTACCATGTCGTGGAAGGGGTGGCGGTGAAGGATTTCTGGTCCCGGCCCATTGCCGCGAGCATGGGACTCGGCATCTGCGCCTACGAAAAGGGCGCCTGGCACGTGCTTCGTCGAGCCGATAGAGAAGATGGATTGTCTTATTGAGGTGTTCAATGAAAAAATTATCTTTAGCCAATACGCCGACGCGCATCGAACAGGTGCAGCTGATGGATGCGGATCTGCCGGTGAATCTATTTGTAAAACGAGACGACATGACCGGCGTATCCGTGACGGGAAATAAAATCAGAAAACTGGAATACTTGCTTCAACAGGCCCTGGACGAGGGAGCCACGGACATCATTACCACCGGCGCCGTGGGAAGCAACCACGCCCGGGCCACGGCCATGGCCTGCGCCCGATTGGGCTTTCAGTGCCACCTGCTTTTGGTGGGGCCCGAAGACGCCCCCGATGAAGGAAATCTCTTCTTGGATCGCCTGGCCGGTGCCGAGGTGCGCTTTATCAGCCAAGAAGAATACGACGCCCGTCGCGACGAAGTGATGGGCGCGTGGAAAGAGGAACTGGACGGGGAGGGAAAAAATACCATGATTATTCCCATGGGTGGCTCTAACGGCCTCGGCAGCTTCGGCTACGTGGACTGCTTCGATGAAATTCTCGCCCAGGAAAAAGACATGGGCATCACCTTCGATGCGATTGTCTGCGTGGCAGGAAGCGCCGGGATGCTTGCGGGGCTCGCCTACGGGAATGCCCTTCGCGAATCGAAAAAAGAAATTATCGGCTTCTCCGTCGCCGCGCCGGCCTTCGTCATCGAGGAGAAATTGCTTCCCCGCATCGCCTCCGAGATGAACGAATTAAAGGGCACAAATCTCGCCGTCGAGGCAACGGTCATCGACGACTACGTTGGCAGGGGCTACGCCTTGAGCCGAGAGGAAGAGCTGGAATTTATTTGGGACTTCGTCTCCCAAACGGGCATTATTTTGGATCCCGTCTACACGGGAAAAGCCATGTACGGCACGGTTTCTGAAATCCTGAACGGCCGTTGGGAGGAAAAAGAAAATATCCTCTTCATCCACTCCGGCGGCGCCTTCGGATGGACGAGCGAGCAAATCCGCGCCCTGTTGCGAAAAGAATAAACGAGAGAAACGAGCTTCGGCTCGTTTCAGAGTGATGACAAAGGGAGGGAGAATCATCCGATTCACCCTTCCTTTTTTTGTGTCTTGAATTTACAATCTAAGTGCAACAAAAAATGATTCACCGTTTTCTGGTAAAATTATGTCGACGAAAACCAATCAACCAGGAGGAACGATGAATCATTATTCTCATTTTACACTAAAAGAGCGTGAGTTGCTAAAGCATTATATGGATATCGGCTTAAATCAATCTGAGATAGCCATCAAATTAGGACGCAACAAGTCGTCAATTTGCCGTGAGTTAAAGAGAAACTCTTTACAAGGTAGTTATTTACCTTGTGATGCACAGGCACTTTACACCACTAGAAGAAAAGCATGTCGTCCCCAAAAGAAGTTAGACGATGCCGTCCTTTTCCAAAAGGTAAAGTCTCTATTCTTAGAGCATCAGTGGTCTCCGGAACAGATCGCTGCCCGATTAAAATACGAAGAGAGTGTTTATAGCATTAGCTTCACTACAATCTATCGAGCCATTTATTCCGGCCTTTTTGACGAGCCGAATCTCTCTAGGGGCAATAGAGGATGTATTAGAAAATTAAGACATCGCGGAAAAACAAGGCATACCAAGTCCTATGAAGAAAAACGCGGTAAAATCCCAATCACCAATCCCATATCCGAACGACCGGATGCGGCTGAAAAAAGACAGCGCTTAGGCGACTGGGAAGCGGATACGGTGGCAGGTAAAACTGGCAGGGCCTGTCTACTCACATTGACTGACAGGAAAAGTCGCTACCTACTTTGTCGGAAAATTCCAAAGAAGAACGCCCAATGTGTTAAGCAAGCCATGATTGAACTGTTGAAAGATGAACCCCTTCAAAGCATCACGCCCGATAGAGGGAAAGAATTTTCAAAACATCCAGAAATTTCACAGCAACTTTCTCTCGTAGAATTCTATTTTCCGTTGCCCCATCACCCATGGCAAAGAGGAACCAACGAGAATACAAATGGACTATTGAGAGAATACTTTCCAAAAACAAAAGATATTGACCAGTCGGATAGCTACATTGAAGCGAAAATAGAAGAGATCAATCGTCGCCCGCGTAAATGTTTAAACTGGAAAACGCCTTATGAGGTTTACCATTCAGTAGAGTTGCACTTGACTTGACAATTCAAGGTGCAAAAAGATAGCACTTGTTTTCCCTATCGCCTAAAATTAAATCACCACAAAATAATAAAGGGGGTCAAACAAGTGCAAAACAATATTACCACATTACTTTTAGGAATCCAAGATGTCGAGGTCACCGGTGTTTCAGAAGAAAGAAGCCACATTACCATTGACTGCAAACCCGTCCACGATCGGGTTTGTCCTCACTGTGGCTCATCCCACGCCTGGGTCCACGATCACCGGGAGCAAGTGCTTCGAGACGCACCGATGCGCCGAAAGCACGTGTTTCTTCGCGTCAAGAAGACGCGCTATGATTGCAAGGATTGCGGCGCGCGCTTTGAGGCACCTCTTTCCTTTGCCGCCAAGGGCAAACAGATGACAAAGCGCTTAATCGCTTATGTGGTGGACGCCTTCCGGGATATCCGATCCGTGTCAGAGCTGGCTAAGGAGGTGGGGATCTCAACGACGAGCATTTTCCGCATCGTCGCTTGTTTGTTTGTGCCCCGTCAACGGCTGCCTCGCGTCTTTTGCATCGACGAGTTTAAGGGCGATAGCGGCGGAAGCAAGTACCAAACCACCTTGGCCGATGGAGAGGCCCATCGAATCATCGATATTCTTCCGACGCGCTACGGCAAGGATTTAGCCGCTTATTTCTCTTCCATTGATCGAGCGGAACGACG
>CABJAE010000014.1 GCA_902363535.1 Peptoniphilaceae bacterium | reverse complement strand
CGGTGGCCTTGGCTTCTTCTTTCGCCTTGGCTAACTCTTTTTTGACCTGTGCACGTTCGTTATTGGTTTTCGTGGCTTCATTGACAATCTTGTCGATGGCCTCTTTGTCACCGGCTTGGTCGATGGATGCTTTCGTATTGGTCTTTTCGTCCTTGCTCAGCTCATCCAACTGATCAACGGTGGCCTTGGCTTCTTCTTTCGCCTTGGCTAACTCTTTTTTTGCCTGTGCACGTTCGTTATTGGTTTGCTTGGCTCCATTGACAATCTTGTCGATGGCCTCTTTGTCAGCGGCTTGATCGATGGATGTTTTTGCATCGGTCTTTTCGTCCTTGCTCAGCTCATCCAACTGATCAACGGTGGCCTTGGCTTCTTCTTTCGCCTTGACTAACTCTTTTTCACTCGCTTTCGATTCATCTTTCACCAGAATCGTTGCCAGTCGAATGCCCCATCGACTGCCGTCCGGATAATATAAGATCAAATACTTGCCGTTATATTCAAATTTCTCTGCATGGGGATTCAGCTGCTTTACTTGTCTGATTATTTCTTGTTTTTCCGCTTTCGTCAGCGCGTTGGGATCGCCGACTTTTATTGGATTGGGTGTCCTAAGAGGAAATAGGTCTTTATCCTTAATGGCGTTTAAATTACGTCCGTCATACTTAAATCCATTGTCCTTTCCCTTGATTTTCAGATTGACTACGTCGCCCTTTCGGAGTCCAGGGTTTATGTAAACTTTTCCTTTATCGTAGTAATACTGTCCCCGATGGAGTTTGTCTTTTTTTCTGCCTTTTGTGTATTGGTTTCCGTTGATCCACAGGCCGTCAATATCGCTTATTTCGTGTTTTAATGCTTTCCATTTGATTCTTGCTTTTTCCCTGTCATATTCTACCGATTTTCTTTGCACGTCTTCGTTTGACGTTGCCGAAGATTTCGCATCGACTTTGTCATGCTTGCCGTGATGGCTCGTCAAGCGGTATTCGACCACGGTTCCATTGCGCTTTGCCGCCGACAGATCATTTCCGCCCGCGCCGGAAGCATAGGATTTGCCCGGAATAAACCCGGCAATTAAGGTAAAGCCTAAAAGGCATGAGACAAAACCGACCGATAATTTTCGCATGCCGTAACGAGGGCATTGCTCTTTCTGTTTCATTCTTCCTCCTTCATTTAAAAACAAAATGGCGTCTTTGAGGAAGGTCAAACTCTATGTATTTTTCCATAGCAGACCTATTTCAAAGTTGCCATGTACACTATCATCTCTCAATTTCTGATTATAACTATTACGATAATAATTATCAAGTACTACTTTCGTATTTTATCATTTGTTTTTTTCTCGACGATTTTTACGTCGTGCCATCTTCCGTTTATTCCTAAATTTCAATCGAAATGAATAGTTTCCTTCCGTCGATAGGTCGTGAATTTTATTTTGTAAATGAAAAAGCCCTCTTCCGCTTTCTTTCCGCGGTGAGGGCTTTATCATCTATGTTTTATCATTTATTTTTTAATTATTTTAATTCAATTGGCTTTTTAAATTCAGCATCATTTGGGTTGCTTCTTCTCTGCTCGCCGTGCCCTTGGGATCGAATCGGTTTCCGTCCTTGCCGTGTAGAATCCCCCGCGCCGTCAAATTTGCCACAGCAGGCCGGAAGACGGGGCCGATGGCCGCCGCGTCCGTAAAGGGCAAATCGTAAAATGTGACGTCGTATTTCATGGCGACGAAAAGGATCTTCGCCATTTCTTCCCGGCTGATTAAGCGTTCGGGGCGGAAGCTGCCGTCTTCGTAGCCGTCGATGAGCCCGGCATTTTTCGCCGCCGCCACGGCTTTGGCGTAGTAGGCATCGGCAGCCACGTCGGGAAAGCCACCGCCTGCTTCCGTCATAGGTAGGCGAAGGGCGAGGCCCATTAAGAGGGTAAACTCGCCGCGGTTCATGGCCTCTCTGCCTTGAAAGCTCGTAAGGCCGCGGTAGGCGGCGGTGTTGATTCCTGCGTGGTTCGCCCGGCTCGGCACATCCTTCGCCCAGGGAGAGGTCATGTAGCGGCTCATGGCGTAATTCAATAGAACCATGGTGTCGTGGTAGCGCCCGTCAGTTCCCTTGGATCCCATGACCACGGAAATCAACCGGCGGCCTTTTTTCGTGTAGGTTGCCGTGAGGCATTGGCCGGAGTAGGACGCCGTGCCCGTTTTAAATCCGTTGATTCCCTTAAAGCGACGAAATTTTCGATAGAACTGATTGGTGGAGCGATAGATTTCGCTTTTATATTTTGTCTGATGTTTCGAGGTGGTGTTTAATATCTCCGGGTAGTCGCTGATAATGGCGCGGGTCAAAAGGGCCTGTGCCCTGGGGGTGACGCGATTGGGCTTCAGGCCGTTGGCCTCGGTGTAGTAGGCGTCGATGCCGAGTAATCTCGCCTTTTCGTTCATCCGCTCGGCAAAGGTGGCCTCGCTTCCGCCGCCGAAGTATTCTCCGATGGCGATGCCCATTTGATTGTTGCTGCGAATCAAGTAGGGTTCAAACAAATCGCCGAGGCGCTCCGTTTCGGCGAAGTCCGTCTTGTCCCAAGGGGACTGGTTGCGGGCATTGTCGGAAATGGGGATCACCGTGTCCCATGTAGCTTCGCCGGTGCGCAGGGCGTCGAGGACGATGTAGGCGGTCATGACCTTTGTCATGGAGGCGGCGGAACGGGGCGTATCCGCGTTTTTTTCGTAGAGCACCTGCCCCGTATCGTAGTCCATAACGATGGCCCCTTGGGCGCTGATGGTCGGCGCAGTTGCGGCAAAGGCCGCTCCCGGCGTAAGAAGGATGGCGACGATGAGTATAAATGCCGCCACGCGATTGAGTCGTTTCATTGTATTCCTTTCAGTTTTTTTGCTACGTCTGTTTTCGTGTCCTTTAATCGTTCTTGTCGTTACACACCGATAAAATCAAATCGGGATTGATACGTTCCCTGTGGGCCTTCACGGTCTCTTCCAGCCGCCCTCTCACTTGATCGCGCCTCGGGCAGGGAATTTCACCGCTCAATACGGCCTCCGCGGGAAGCACGTGGAAGTACAGATGCTCACCCCAATGTTTGTCCACGTAGAGGGCGTCGGGCTGAAAGGCCACGACTTTCGTGCCCATCTCGTCTTTTCTGAGGCGCGCCCGCACCATTTGCCCCGTCTCCACGCGGCTCATATTCATGTACTCGCGCCGCTGATTGGAGACGAAATTGCCCATGGAGTAGGCGACGAAGGTGTGTTTGTCGCCCCGCGCGATGTTATCGATGGCGAGAGGCACGTGGGGATGGCTTCCGAAAATAATATCCACGCCTTTTTCCGCCAAATAGGCCGCCTGCTTTTTCTGCGCGGCCGTCGGCGCCTTCGTGTACTCCTCGCCCCAATGCATAAAGCAGACGACGGCATCGACGCCTTGCGCCTTTAATGCGGCCATGTCCTCGTCCACCTTTTCTTCGGAATAGATGGCCACGGCGTGGGGCTTGTCGCTGTTTTTCATCACCCCGTCGTTTCCGTTGAGGCCGTAGGTGTAGGAGAGAAAGCCGATTTTGATGGCGTTCACGGTTTTGATGAGGGGCTTCGCTTCCTCCTCGCCGGTACCCACCACATCCATGCCCGCCTCGGCGAGGGCGCGGTAGGTATTCTCCACACCGGGCCCGAAGGTGTCGTAGGCGTGATTGTTGGCCGTGGACACCACGTCGAAGCCCACGGCCTTCAAGTCCCGTGCTATTTCTATGGGCGTTGCAAACATGGGAAAGGTGGTATAGCCCTTCGCCCCGTCGGTTAAGGTGGTTTCCAAATTGATCATGGCAATGTCGGCATCGTCGATAAAGGGCTTCACGTAGCGAAAGTCCTCGGTAAAATCAAAGCCCTCGCCCCGCCTCGCTGCGTTGATCTGGGGCCGGTGCATCATGTAATCCCCGAAGGCGACGAGGCTCACCTCCGTGGGCACCATCTTTTTTTCTTTCTGCGGCGGCCCTTCGGCTTCACAGCCCGTTAAAATGAGTAGCGCCGCCAATAAAAAGAGTCGAATTGTTTTCATCAGCATTCCTTTTCTTCTGTTCATTCATTCACGTATTTATTGTATCAGTCTTTTCATAATTTTTGCACTAAAAAAGCGGGGTCTCCCCCGCTTTCGTCGACTACGTCTATAAGCCGTGTTTTGTATCGGTTAACTATCTGTCTGGTCTTTCCGTCGCCGGAAAGCTCTAGCGACCTACCTACCGGAGACGACGAGCAGCCGCCTTTTTCCCTCTTTGGTCTTGCTCCGAATGGGGTTTACATAGCCGCACAGTCGCCTGTGCGCTGGTGAGCTCTTACCTCGCCTTTCCACCCTTACCTTTGCAGGCGGTATCTCTCTGTTGCACTAGCCTTGGGGTCGCCCCCACCGGACGTTATCCGGCATTCTCGCTCTGTGGAGCACGGACTTTCCTCGCTACGCGCAGTTAACTGACGTACTCGACGAATTATTTTACCATATTCGGTTTCAGATTTCAAAGACGAAGGGGGAATTCATCACCACGTGGGCACTGGCGCCGGAAATTTCTTCCACCCACTCCGCCATGGCCATTAAGATGGCCTTTTCGCTGTGGAAATGGCCGATGTCCAGTACCATGAGGCCGATTTCCGCGGCGTGTTGGCCGTCGTGGTGCTTTACATCCCCGGTGATGAGCACATCGGCGCCTTGAAGGGCCGCCTCGTCGATGTAATCGGCGCCGCTTCCGCCGACGAAGGCGATGGTGTCCACCGCCTCTTTCTTTTTGCCGTAGCCCCGCACATTGTCGATGGCTTCGGCTTCAAAGACGGCCTTGAGATCGGTGAGGCTCATGTTGTTTTCGCCGATGATTCCCAGCTCGTCTTCTTCCGATAAGACGCGGACATTTTTAAGCCCGAGCTTGTCGATCCACTGATCATTTACGCCGCCCTTGGCCTTGTCCATATTGGTGTGGGCGGAGTAGACGGAAATGCCGCGGCGAATTAAATCCACCACCATGGCGCCTTTCGTCGTCTCTTCCGCCACATTGGAAAGGCCGCCGAAAAGAAAGGGATGGTGGGTTAAAATCAATTCCGCGCCGACTTCCGTCGCGAGATCCACCACCTCCGGCACCACGTCCATGGCCACCACCACATTCGTCACGTCGCGATCCGCAAGCTTAATCTGCCAACCGCTGGCGTCCCAGGGCTCCTGAAGCTCTTCCGGCGCCCATTTGCGCAAATTATTGATGATTTCTACACAGTTCAATGTATGCCTCCCATCTTTCCACGTCCCTTTTCACCTTGTCGATTAAATCCTTTTTGCCGCTCACTTCCACGGCGCGGGCCACGCCTTCGAGGCGGGCTTTTTCTTTTTCCGCCATGGGCAGAAAGTCGTCGCAATGAATAAAATCTTCCCAGGAAAAAACATCGCTTCCGCCGGCTGCGATTTTCATGAGGGGATAAAATTTGCCCCGCTCTTCCACGAGATCTGATTCCATTAATTCAAAGCCCGATCTGTTCAAGTAATCGAAGAGGTCCTCCGCCCCCTGCATGGGCTGAACGATGCACCAATCCAGAGAATTCACCACGTCTTTTCCCCGGGCCAAAATGTCGGCGATTAATTGGCCGCCCATGCCCATAATAATGGCTCCTTGAATTTCTCCCTCGGCGATGGGAGCAAAGCCGTCGCCCAAGCGGGTTTCGAAACGGCCGCAAAAGGCCCCTGTCAGAAGTGTAGCCGCCTTGTTTAAGCTCGGGGCGGAAATGTCCGTAGCGATGACTTTCTCGGCTCTGTTTGTCTCTAAAAGGGCGTGGGAGATATAGCCGTGGTCGCAGCCTATATCTCCCACACAGTGAACCGCCGGGGTCATATGAAAGACGGCCGTAAGCCGCTTCGACGATTCAATCATTCCAAAAAGTCTTTCAGTTTCTTGCTGCGGCTCGGGTGGCGCAGCTTTCTCAATGCCTTGGCTTCGATTTGACGAATCCGCTCCCGGGTCACGTCAAATTCCTTGCCCACTTCTTCCAATGTGCGGGCGCGACCGTCTTCCAAGCCGAAGCGCAGGGTGAGCACTTGTTTTTCTCTTTCCGTCAAGGTGGTGAGGACGTCGCCTAATTGTTCCTTCAGGAGAATAAAGGTGGCCGCCTCTTGAGGAGAGAGGATGTCGTCGTCGGGAATAAAGTCGCCTAAGTGGGAATCCTCTTCTTCGCCGATGGGCGTCTCCAGGCTCACGGGCTCTTGGGCGATCTTTTGAATTTCACGCACCTTGTCCACGGTAATGCCCATTTCTTCGGCGATTTCTTCCGGTTGCGGATCCCGGCCCAAATCTTGCACCAATTGCCGTTGTACCCGCACCAATTTATTGATGGTTTCCACCATGTGCACGGGAATACGAATGGTCCGCGCCTGATCGGCAATGGCACGCGTAATGGCTTGGCGAATCCACCAAGTGGCGTAGGTGGAGAATTTAAAGCCCTTTTTATAATCGAATTTGTCTACGGCCTTCATGAGACCCAAATTGCCTTCTTGAATTAAATCCAAAAAGCTCATGCCTCGGCCCACGTAGCGCTTGGCGATACTTACCACGAGACGCAAATTCGCTTCGGCCAATTCCTGCTTGGCCAGCTCGTCGCCTTCTTCCATGCGCTTGGCAATGGCCACTTCTTCGTCGGGCTCCAAGAGGGGAATCTTTCCGATCTCTTTTAAATACATGCGCACGGGATCGTCCACGCTGCCGCCTTTGACTTCCGTGGGTTCTTTCTTCTTTTTCGTCGCCTTATGCTTTTTTTCCTCGTCGTCTTTTAAAATTTCCACGTCGAGATCTTCAAACTCCGCATAGATGTCGTCCATTTCATCGCTGGATAAATCCACGTCATCGAGCGCATCGATGACTTCTTTTGCCGTTAAACTGCCGTGCTTGACGCCTTTTTTAAATAACTTTTCAATGGCCGGATCTTTTTCCAAAATGTGTTCGTCAAATTGGTGGAGTTGATCCTTGTGATCCATACTGTTCGTCATCTATGATTCGTCCCCTTTTCTACTTCCTGTAAACGTCGGTTTATTTCGTTGAGTTCATATAATTTCTCGGGCAGACTTTGATTCTCGTCCGCCTCATGGGCCTGTTCCATATGTTCTATATCGTGTAGTAATTTCTGACTGCGAAGCCTGAGCCCTTCGGCATAAATGCGGTCGATCAGCTCGCCGACGATGGCTTCACCCTGTATTAGATCCATACCCTTTGTGAGGCGATAAAAACGGTCTTTCATCTCCGGATAGGCATCGAAAAATTGCCCCTTGCGCTCCTTCTGCGGAAGGTCCTCTTTGTAGAGATCCGCCATGGTGGTAAACATGAGGCCCCAGCTTTCTCCTGCCACAAATTTCCACTGATCCTTCGCTTCGATAATGGCGAAAAAATCTTTGTCTTCCAGGCCGTACTGCAAGAGACTGAGCCACAAGCTTTCCATGGGATCCGACTGAGGCGTTGTCGCCGCTTTCTTTGGCCGATTCAGATTGCCCCGGCGGATTTCTCCTTCGAAGGATTCGGGGCGTACGCCATAGGTCTCGGCGAATTTCTTCGCGAAGACGTCCCGCTCCACCGGGCTTTTCACCTTCGACAAAATGGCCGTGACGCCTTTTAAAAATTCCGAGAGGGAAGCGGCGTCTTCAAGTTGAAAATTTTTTTCCAGATTTTGTACCTGAAACTCGATGGAGGAAAGGCCCCGGTTCAGCTTGCCTTCAAAGGCGATTTTTCCGTAGTCCCGAATGTATTCGTCGGGATCTTTTCCCCCTTCCAGCACGACGATGCGCGGGCGAATGTCTTCCGCAGCCAAGATGTCGATGGCCCTGTTCGTGGCCTGAAGCCCGGCATTGTCGCCGTCGTAGCAGATAAAGACCTGTTTGCCGTAGCGCTTAATCACCCGGGCCTGCTCTCGGGTGAGGGAAGTGCCCAAACTCGCCACGGCGTAGCCGATCCCCGCCGCGTGAAGGGAGATCACGTCCATATAGCCTTCCACCAAAAGAATCCGTGAGCGATCCGATACTTTCATGACGCGATTTAATCCGTAGAGCTCCCGGCTCTTTTTGTAGAGCAGGGTGTCCGAGGAGTTTAAGTATTTCGGCAAGCTGTCGTCGAGAACCCGGCCGCCGAAGCCCACGACGCGGGATTTTCTGTCGATAATGGGAAAGATCAGGCGGTTTCTGAAGCGATCGTAGTAATGGTTTTTCTCCTCATTGTAGGAGAGAAGGTTCGCGTCGAAGAGCTCTTTTTCCTCGTAGCCCTTCTCCTTCATGTGGCCCAAGAGTTGATCGCCGCCGGCAGGGGCGAAACCCAGGCCGAAGGCCATGATCATGTCTCTTGCGATGCCGCGGTTTTTTAAATAGTTCAGGCTGTGGGGATTGCGGCTCAAAATTTCCATGTAGTAAAGGGCCGCCTCCCGGTTCATGGCCACCATGCGGGCCCGCTTTTTTTCCGCCTCCGTGTCTCTGAAGGAAGGCTTTAAGTCGATGTGAAGGTCTTCCGCCAATTTCTCCACGGCTTCGATAAAGCCCAGGCCCTCTTTTTCCATGAGAAATTTGATTATATCGCCGCCGGCGCCGCAACCGAAACAGTGGTAGTAGCCCTTATCCGGCTGCACAGAAAAAGAAGGGGTCTTTTCCGTATGAAAAGGACAAAGACCCATGTAATTTCTTCCTTTTTTCTCAAGTTTTGTGTATCGACCGATCCACTCGACAATATCGCTCTCTTCTTTTACCCGCTGAATAATTTCATCGTCGATGATCGAAGCCATATTGCCACCTGCTTTCTACAAACTGTGCCAATCCTTGGGCACGTAAAGTTCCTTCCACACATTAATGGCGAAGCGATCGGTCATGCCGGCGATGTAGTCGGTGACCATATCCGCTCGGCTCATGCCGTGGGCCTTGGAGAAAGCCACATGGGCTTCGGGAATCGCCTCGACCTGTTCCATGAAATAGGCGTAGAGATCCCGAATAAGCCGCTCCACCTTCCCGTCTTCGCTCTTCACCGTGGGATTGAAATACACCCGCTGAAACATAAAGTTGCGCAGATCCGACATGGCTGCGTAAATGGCGGGATCCATGGTGATTTCATCCGTCCCTTCACTTGCCTCGATGACGCTCTTTACCATGCAGGTAATGCGATCGGAATGGCTCGCCCCCAACGTGTCGACGATGTCTTTCGGGATGGCATCCATGGAGAGAACGCCGGCGCGAATGGAATCGTCGATGTCGTGATTTAAATAGGCGATGCGGTCGGCAAATTTAATGATCTGCCCTTCCAAGGTGTGGGCCGGATTCACGGCCTGCTCTTTGGAATGGTGCAAGATCCCGTCCCGCACTTCCCAGGTGAGATTCAGCCCCGGCCGATCCCCTTTCGATTCCAAGAGATCCACCACACGCAAACTGTGGGCGGCGTGATCGAAGCCACCCGGGTGCAATTGCTTCAACACCGCTTCTCCGGAGTGGCCGAAGGGGGTGTGGCCCAAGTCGTGGCCCAAGGCGATGGCCTCCACCAGATCTTCGTTCAGTCGAAGGCCCCGGGCCATGGTGCGGGCGATCTGCGCCACTTCCAAGGTGTGGGTGAGGCGAGTGCGGTAATGGTCTCCCTCCGGTGCGATAAAGACGTGGGTCTTGTGTTTCAGGCGGCGAAAGGCCTTGGAGTGAATGATCCTGTCTCTATCTCGTTGAAAACAGGTGCGCATGTCGCACTCGGGCTCCGGCATTCTGCGGCCCTTGGAACGGGCGGCGTGTGCGGCCCGTTCGTCTAAAATCGCCTCTTCAACTTTTTCCCATCGCTCTCGCTGAAGCATAGGCCCTCCTAAAATCGGGAAATCATGTAATCGTTAATGATTTCCGCCGTCTCTTCAATGGCTTTGTTGGACACGTCGATAATGGTGCAGCCGATGTCTTTCATGATCTGCACGGAGTAATCCACTTCTTCTTTGATGCGGTCCACATTGGCATACTTCGCCGAGGAATTTAATCCAAGCGCCCGGAGCCGCTCTTCCCGGATGGTGTAGAGTTTTTCCGAATTGGCGATGAGGCCGAAGAGCCTGCGCTTGTCTTTTTCGTAGACTTCCTTGGGCACGGGCACTTCCGGCACCAAGGGCACATTGGCCACTTTGTAAAGCTTGTTGGCCAAGTACATGGACAGGGGCGTCTTGGAGGTGCGGCTCACGCCGACGAGGACGATGTCCGCCTTCACCACGCCGCGGGGATCCTTGCCGTCGTCGTATTGCACGGCAAATTCGATGGACTCCACTTTTTTAAAGTAGTTTTCGTCCAAGCGACGGATCAAGCCCGGCTGACGCATGGGCTCATAGCCCAAAAGAGTTTCCAGCTTGTCCATGGGCGGGCCCATCACGTCCACCATGGCCAGGTTTAATTCCTTTTCTTTTCTCTTAATGTAGGCGCGGGTTTCCGTGTCCACATTCGTGTAGACAACCAGTGCCCGCTTTTGGGCCGCAGCTTCTTCGAGCAAGGGCTTTACCTGTTCCACGCTGTTGGTATAGGGGTAGCGCTTAATGGCGAAATCCTTCGTGTCGAATTGTTTTACCGAGGCCTTGGCGATTAACTCGCCGGTTTCACCGATGCTGTCACTAATGACGTAGACCATCAGTTTCGAGTCGTCGCGTACGGAATCAAGATTCATCGTCTCCCCCTAATTCTACAACTAAGCGGTTAATATTCGTCTTCGTCAAGCGGCCCACAACTTTCAGCTGCTCCTCCCCTACCACCACGGGCAGGGCGTCGATCTCCCATTGATCGATGGCTTGGGCGGCTGTGTAAACGGAATCCTTCGGCCCAATGGAAATAATATTGGGCATGCGGGTCATGATCATGGAAAGGGGCGTCTTTTCAAGATCCACTTGGCCGATGGCCGAGCGGAGCAGGTCTTTTCGGGACACGCATCCCACGAGAAAACCCTGGCGGGTAATGAAGATGGTACCGATGTTTTCGAGAAAAACGGCGCAGATGCCGTCGTAGACGCTGGCCTTTTCGTCGAGAACCGCGGGCACGCTCATGATCTCTTCCACGTGAATGCCGTCTAAAATTTTGCGCATTTCAAGATTCGTGGGATCGCCCTTGTAGTAGTAGCCCACCTTGGGCCTGGCGTCCAGATAGCCGAGCATGGTGAGCACGCTTAAATCGTTGCGTATGGTGCCCCTGGCCAGGTCCAAAATTCCCGCGATGTCGTCGCCGGTAATGGGCCCTTCTTCTCGAACGATTTGAATGATTTGCTCTTGCCGTTTACTCAGTTTCACCGGGCACCTACCCTTCGACGATTTGGTTTCCGTTAAACTCCCGTTGTACCAAGGCGTCGATTCGTTGAATCAAAGCCAGGCGATTGTTTCTGAGGCCTTCGTCTTCCGCCATGATCATGACGCGGTCGAAGTACAGGTGAATGGCGTCGGTTAAGGAATCCAACAGCGCCAAATACCTTGCGTCGTCCCGTTTTCTGTATGCTTCGTCGAGTTCCGCTTCCACTGCCAGGACCTTGTCGTAAAGGGCCCGCTCTTCTTCCGTTAAAATGGCTTCGTCGATCGTTTTATCCTTCGGTTCGTTTTTCGAGGCGATGTTTTCCACCCGGGTTACGGCTTCCAGGAAGGATTTCCGGTCGCCGCCTGTGAAGAAGTTTTGCATGGCTTGTGCCTTTTCAAAGACGCGCAGGCTGTCTTCGCCGTCGATGTCATTTAATGCCTGAATAATGTCGTAGCGAATGCCGTCGGCGTCCAACATGGTGTCGATGCGGCCACGGAAGAATTTCAGAATTTGCTTGCGCACTTCTTCTTTGTCGAAGACCAGCCCCATGGAATCCACGAAGGAGAACAGGGAGGCGTCGATGCAGTCGCTCAGGCTTAATTCCCAGTGTTTTTCGTTGATCATGCGCAAGATACCGATGGCCTTTCTGCGAAGGGCAAAGGGGTCTTGGCTTCCGGTGGGCACTTCGCCGATGGCAAAGAGGCCGCAGATCGTGTCGAATTTGTCCGCCAAAGACACGATGGTGCCGGTGGTAGATTCCGGAAGATCCGCGCCGCTGGCTACGGGCATGTATTGTTCGCGAATGGCGTCGGATACGACAGATTCTTCGCCGTCGAGCTTGGCGTAAATGCTTCCGATAATGCCTTCAAGCTCCGTAAATTCCTGAACCATATTGGTCATGAGGTCGGCCTTGGAAAGGTAGCAGGCGCGCTTGGCCGATTCCACGGTCTTGTCGCCGACGGCTAAAATTTCGCCGATTCGGGCCACGAGATCGGAAATGCGTCCTGTCTTGTCCGCCATGGTTCCCAATTTTTCCTGGAAGACGATGCCGCCCAATTGGCTTACATAATCTTCCAAAGGCTTTTCTCTGTCGTTGTCGAAGAAGAAGCGGGCGTCTTCCAATCGAGCTTCCAATACTTTTTCGTTGCCTTCGGCTACGACATCGGCGTATTCTTCGTTGCCGTTACGAATGGTGATGAAGTAGGGAAGCAAATCCCCTTCCGGGCTGTAAACCGGCGTGTAGCGCAGGTGTTCCCGCATGGGTGTCGTAATGACCACGTCGGGAAGGGAGAGGAATTTTTCCTGTACATTGCCCAAAACCGCCGTGGGGTATTCCACGATAAAGGTGAGTTCTTCCAAAAGATCGTCGTCTCTTCGGATTTCGCCGCCGTTGGATTTGGCCATGTGGTTGATTTGATAGAGAATGGATTCTTTTCGCTTGTCCTGATCCAGGATGACGAAATTTTTCTCCAAGGCTTCTTCGTACTCGCGTACGTCCTTGATTTCGATGTGGCTGCTGCCCAAGAAGCGGTGGCCGCGGGTCACATTGGACAGGGTGATGCCTTCTAAATCAAAGGGTACGACGCGGTCGTTCATCATGGAGAGAATCCAGCGAATGGGTCGTGCGAAGCGCAGGTTTTTTCCGCCCCAGCGCATGTTTTTCGGGAAGGGAATGTGGTGAATGGCATTGGGAATAATTTCCGCCAAAATCACTTCCGCCGGCTCGCCGGCTTTGTGAATGTGGGCGTAGATGTATTCGTTGCCCTTCAGTTCGCGGACTTCGAGATCCGCTTCCGTGACGTTTTGGCTGCGCATAAAGCCTTCCAGGGGCTTGTTGACGGAGCCGTCTTCTTTGTAGGCGATTTTCTTTGCCGGGCCCTTGACCCAATCTTCGATATCGCCTTGGGTGTCATCGATGCCGTGAATCATGAGGCTCAAGCGGCGGGGCGTAGCGTAGGCGTCGATGTGATCGAAACCTAAGTTTGCTTCATTCAGCGCCGTTTCCACTAAATCCTTAAAGGCGTTTAAGGCATTTCGAATGTAGGAAGAAGGCAACTCCTCCACGCCTACTTCGATTAAATAGATATTGTCTTGATTACTCATGATCGTCCTCCCCGTTCTTAATAAGTGGGTAGCCCATGGCTTCTCTTTGTTGAATATATTTTTGCGCCGACAGGCGAGCCAAGTTCCGAACCCTGGAAATATACGACGCCCGTTGGGAAACGGAAATGGCGCCTCGAGCATCCAGTAGGTTAAAGGTATGTGAACACTTCAATACGAAGTCGTAGCCCGGCAGGACCAGATCCAGATCCAGGACGCGGCTCGCTTCTTTTTCGTACATATCGAATAATTGCTTGAGCAGGTCGATGTCGGCGATTTCAAAACTGTATTTGGAGTGTTCGTACTCGGCTTTTTTAAAGATGTCGCCGTATTTAATGTGGCCGTTCCAGTCGATGTCGTAGACCGTGTCCACATCTTGCAGATACATGGCGATCCGTTCCAAACCGTAGGTGAGCTCGGCACTTTCCAAATCGCAGTTAATGCCGCCCACTTGTTGGAAGTAGGTAAACTGGGTGATTTCCATGCCGTCGAGCCAAACTTCCCAGCCCAGGCCCCAGGCGCCCAGTGTCGGGGATTCCCAGTTGTCTTCCACGAAGCGAATGTCGTGTTTTAAGGGATCGATGCCCAAAACTTCCAGGCTCTTTAAGTAAAGTTCCTGCACATCTTCCGGCGAGGGTTTTAAAATAACCTGCAGTTGATGGTGTTGGTAGAGGCGGTTCGGGTTGTCGCCGTAACGACCGTCCGCCGGCCGCCTGGAGGGCTCGACGTAAACCGTGCGCCAGGGTTCGGGACCCAAGGTGCGCATAAAGGTATGGGGGCTCATGGTGCCGGCCCCTTTTTCCGTGTCGTAGGCTTCCAGTACCGTGCAGCCTTGATCGTTCCAGTACTCTTGTAGTTTCTGTATCATTCCTTGAAAATGCATTTCTTCCTCCCCTCTACATCCTCAACTGTAGAGATTGTATGTTGTCCAGTTGTAAATTGACCACGGTGTAGACTTTCAGCAATCGATAAATTTTTTCCAAGGTGGTTTTATCCACATCTTCCAAATTTATCTTATCTAAAGAAGTATATAGCAAATGGCGCAAAGTGTAAATATCCCGCCCGTCCAAAGGCTCTCCCCCGGCGGCCCCCTCGGCCTCGACGGCGCCTGCGTTGGAGAGAAAAACGTAGCTTCCTTCGTCGGATTCGGGCAACATGGGCCGGTAGCCCATAAAGCTTAAATACTTGATCAAGAAGCCGAGAAACACCGCAAGAGGCGCCTCCGTTAAGGAAAGTTCGTGAAGGGCTTTTCGTATTAAGGAAAAGATTCGCGCCGTTCCCTCATCTTCCATGCTGCTTTTGTCCACGATCTCCACCAGGGCGGAGGCGTAGATCATGTTGTCGTAATTGTTTCTCAGGCCCATATTGGCCTGGAGGATTTTTCCGCTGTTTAAGTAGTAAAAGCTCTTGCCCGCACTGAGGCGATAGAGACCGAAGGTGAAGGGCTCGCTTAATGCCACGGTGGCGGAGCGGCGGGATTTGGCCCCCTTCACCAAGACGGAAAGCTTCCCCGCCCGCTCCGTGTAGAGGCGAATGATCTTGTCGCTTTCGCCGTAGGCCGTGGCGGCGAGGACCACGCCCTGACACTCAATCCGCTTTGTAGCCAAAAGCCTTGACCTTCTCGTCTTTTTCCCGCCAGTTTTTGCTCACCTTTACCCAGAGGCGCAGGTTCACGTGTTCGCCTAAGAAGGCTTCGATTTCTTTTCGCGCCTCCGTGCCGATGCGCTTCAGCATTTGACCGTTTTTGCCGATAATAATACCCTTGTGGGAATCCCGCTCCACGTAAATGGTGGCCTGAATGTCCATGTGGTCTTTTCCTTCCACTTCTTTCATGGAGTCCACGGACACGGCCAAACCGTGGGGCACTTCGTCTCGTAGATAGAAGAGGCCTTTTTCCCGAATCAATTCGGCGACGATAAATTTCTCCGGCTGATCGGTGATCATGTCTTCGGGGAAATATTGGGGGCCTTCCGGCAAATGCTCGAAGATCACGTCCACCAGATGATCCACGTTTTCGTCGTTTAAGGCGGAGACGGGGACGATGTCTTCGAAGCGGTTCATGGCGGCAAATTTCGCGATAATGGGAAGCACTTCGTCTCTCGGCGCCACATCCACTTTGTTAATGACTAAAATCGCCGGAATGTCCCGCCCTTCTTTTTCCATGGCATCGAGAATCATTTGATCCTTCGGGCCCAGGTAGTCGCTCATGTCCACCACCATGAGAATCACGTCCACCCCTTCCATGGAGGAGACGCTGGTCTTTAACATGTAGTCGCCTAATTTGTTTTTCGGCGATTGAATCCCCGGCGTGTCGAGAAAAATAATTTGGCCCCGATCGTCGGTGTGGATCATGGTGATTTTATTTCTCGTGGTTTGGGCCTTGTTTGAAGTGATGGACAGTTTTTCCTTAAGTATTCTGTTTAACAGCGTGCTTTTTCCCACATTGGGGCGTCCCACGACGCTGACAAATCCTGATTTATGCATCGACATCTCCTTTTACATTTTCCGGCCCGAAGCTGTGGGGCAAGAGCTCGTCCAGTGTGTGAACGTGGTAGTTTTCTTCGTCTTTCGCCACGACGACTGTGGCATTTTTTCCGAATTCTCGGAGCACCTGGCGGCACACGCCGCAGGGATAGCCCATGTCCTCGCCCGCCACCACGGCGATGATTTCCACCTGCTTTGCCCCTTCGCTGATTGCTTTAAAGACGGCCACCCGCTCGGCGCAGACCGTGGGGGTAAAGGAGGCGTTTTCGATATTGCAGCCGGTATAGATCTTGCCGTCATCGGCGAGAAGGGCTGCGCCCACGGCGTAGTTCGAGTAGGGCACGTAGGCGGATTTCTGCGCCGCCTTTGCCGCGGCGATTAGTTTTTGAATTATTTCTTTTCGGTTCATTTTATCCCATCCAAACAAAAATAATAACGGCGACGGCGATGCCTAAGACGGCACCCGCCACGGTTTCCATGGGCTTATGTATTTCCCCTTCGATGCGGCTTTCCGCCACGAGAAAGGCCAGGCCGAAGGCGAGAGCCGCGATAAATCCGTTCATGGAAATAAAGGTAATGGAGGCCGCCATGCAAAAGGCCAGGGCGGAATGGCCGCTGACGGCGCCGCCTTGAAAGTAGCTTCCCCCGTGTTCCCGCTTGTAAAGCTTCGCGCCCACGGTCAAGATCAAGACGATAATAATGGCCACGAAGGTCAGGTGGGGCCCGGAGTTTTTAATTCGAACCAAGACCACATCGGTAAAGGAAATGATCCGGTCGAAAAAGAGCAAGTAGCCCGTCACCGCCGCATTGATCCCTGCGAGCAAGACGGCGCCGGCGCTGATGTCTTTGACGAGTTTCGCCATGGGGTGGTATTCCTGGGTCACCATGTCCACGGTGCGCTCGATGGCCGTGTTGAAAAGCTCCGAGACGATGACGAAGGTGACGGCGAAGAGCAGGGCGATAAATTCGATGCGGGACAGATTAAACAAAAGGCTGAAGGCGATAACCCCCAGCGCCGCCGCGTAATGAAATTTCATGTTTCGCTCCGAATGAATGGAGCTGATGATGCCCTGTACGGCAAAGTTAAATGATTTGATAAAGTTACCGCGCTTCATTTTCTTCCCCTTCGAATGCCGCGAGGAGCGCCTCTTCCCTGGCGCGCATGGCCGCCTTTTCCTCGGCCTCCTCGTGATCGTAGCCTACTAAGTGGAGCAGGCTGTGTACCGTAAGGTAGGTGAGCTCCCGGCGGTAGCCGTGGCCGAATTCCTCGGCCTGCTCCTTCACCTTGGCGGTGTTGATTATTACATCGCCCAGGTTCCTAAAGTCGCCGTAGACCTCGTCCATGGGAAAACTCAACACATCTGTCACCTTGTCCACGCCGCGAAAATCTCGATTTAGGGCGCGGATCTCCTCGTCTTCCACGAAGCTCACGGAGACTTCCACCTGTGCCTCTTCGGCGATTTTCGGAACGACGAAAGAAATAAGGGATTGAATTAAAGCCCTGTCTTCTTCCGACAAGGCGATGGTCTCTTGCCGATCGTCCATATAGAGGCTAAGTTCGGTCATGGCCCTTCCCCTTTTGGTCCTTGTTGTCTTTACCGTCTTTGCTTTTCGATTCTTCAGCCTGTTTTTCCTTTTCCCGATCGAAGCGGTCGTAGGCGTCGATGATCCGTTGCACCAAGGGATGGCGCACGATGTCGTTTCGGCCCAGGCGAATGATCTCGATGCCCTTGACGCCGTCCAAGATTTTAAGCACGCTCTTCAGGCCCGATTGCTTGCCCCGAGGCAAGTCGATTTGGGTCACGTCCCCGGTGATAATGGCCTTGGAGCCGTAGCCCAGCCTGGTCAGAAACATTTTCATCTGCTCGTTGGTGGAGTTTTGCGCCTCGTCTAATATGACGTAGGCATTGTCCAAGGTGCGCCCGCGCATGTAGGCCAAGGGCGCCACTTCGATAAGGCCTTTTTCCAAATACTTTTGAAAGGCGTCTTGGCCCAGAATTTCGAAAAGGGCGTCGTAGAGGGGGCGAAGGTAGGGATCCACTTTCATCTGCAAATCCCCGGGCAAAAAGCCCAAGCTTTCGCCGGCCTCCACGGCGGGGCGCGTGAGGATGATGCGGTTGACTTCTTTTTCCTTAAAGGCCTTCACCGCGTTGGCCATGGCGATGTAGGTCTTTCCCGTGCCGGCGGGACCGATGCCGAAGACCACGTCGTGACTTCTGATGGCATCTAAGTAACGCTTCTGCCCCAAGGTTTTCGGGCGAATGGGCCGGCCCATTTCCGTGTAGACGATGACGTCGTCCAGGAGGGAGGTGAAGCTGTCTTCGATGCCCGCCTGTACCAGGTCGATGCTGTATGCCACGTCTTTTTTGTCCACGCGCTTTTGCTTGTGGATGGCTTCGATTAAATTTTCAAGGACGATGCCCGCCTGTTTCACCGGGCCCTCTTCCCCTTTTACCGTGAGGCCGTCGTCTTCCTGGCGAATGGTCACGGAAAAAGCCTCCTCGATCATTTTCGTATGTTCGTCTAAATGACCGAATAATTCCTTTAACACCTTGGGTTCACTGATGCCGATAGCTAATTGATCTTGCAAAAACGTCTCCTTTACTTACGTTTACACTTGGGTTTGTTGAATACTTCGCTGTAAATAAACGGCCGGTAGGCCTCGTCGAATTTTTCGATGGCGGCAAATGGCGAGGGCTTTGCGGCCTCCGGCTCTGCCGCTTGGGGCGCGACGGGAGCCTCTTCTTTGGCACGATCGGCGGCAAGGGCCGCTTCCGTGGCCTGCTTTAATGCCGCGTCATCCATTTGCCGTTTCTTTTTCAGCCGCTCTTTTTCCCGAGCGCGGGTTTCTTTTTTCGCTGCCTTTGCCTCGGGTTGTTGAAAACTTTTTATGGCCCGCTGCACCTCGATGGGCAGATCCTTGTAATCCGCCTCCCGGCCATTACCTCTTCCCGTTTTTTCCTTTGTTCCCTGAAATTGTTTTATGGCCTGCTGCATCTCATCGGGCAGCCCCACGCCATGGGATTTCTTCTTCGCCTCCGTGCCGCTGCTTTCTTCCATACGGCTTTTAATCAGACCGAAGAGCGCGATGAGGAGAATGGGAAGGAGGCTGTTCATTCACTTGCCTCGTCGATTTTCTTTTTGTCTCCGCCGGCGATGGCTTCCCGCATGGCCGTGTCGCTCTTTAGGTTTTCAAGCTCGTAGTAACCGCCCACGGAAAGATTTCCGGACTTCAATGCTTCCGCTAAAGCCCTGGGCACTTCCGATTGAGCTTCCACGACGCGGGCGCGCATGGCTTCCACTTCGGCGCGCATTTCCTGTTCCCTGGCGATGGCCATGGAGCGGCGTTCCGATGCCTTCGCTTCGGCGATGCGCTTGTCCGCTTCCGCTTGGTCCGTTTGCAGACGGGCACCGATGTTTCGCGCCACGTCCACGTCGGCGATGTCGATGGATAAAATTTCGTAGGCCGTGCCCGAATCCAATCCCTTTTCGAGGACCACGCGAGAAATATTATCCGGGTTTTCCAACACTTCCTTGTAGGTTCTCGACGAGCCCACGGTGGTGACGATGCCTTCGCCGACCCGGGCGATAATGGTTTCTTCACCGGCCCCGCCGACGAGGCGGTCGATATTGGCCCGCACGGTCACTTTGGCGATGACCAAGACTTCGATGCCGTCTTGGGCCACGGCGGAAATCTTCGGCGTCTCGATCACTTTCGGATTGACGCTCACTTGCACCGCTTCCAAAACGTCTCTGCCCGCCAAGTCGATGGCGGCGGCCTCTTCAAAATTCAATTCTATGTCGGCCCGTTGGGCGGCGATGAGCGCATCAACAACGGCGTCCACATTGCCCCCGGCCAGGTAGTGACCTTCGACAGAGCCGATGTTTAAGCCCATGCCGGCTTTCGTGGCCTTGATCATAGGGTTTACGATTCGACGGGGTTTTACGCGGCGCAGGCGCATGCCGATGAGGTCGCTCATCCGCACTTTTACGCCGGAGAAAAAGGCCGTCACCCACAAACCGATGGGCACCATGGTGAGTACGACGAGTAAAAAGACGACGATGACAAAGGCGATGATTGCGCCGAAAATAGTACCGAGTCCCATTGGAATCCCTCCTCTGATAAATCAATTATTTCTGCTGCGTTTTTCTTATAAGTACATTCATCGAAAGAGGCGGAGCGAAATCAGTCCACCTCTCTCACGGAAATGGTGCGCCCGCGAACGGACACAATCTCGATTTTGCGGTGGCCTTCGATTAAGGGGCCGGTGGAGCGCACGGTGACTTCCTCGCCGTTAAATTCCCCGATCCCTTCCGGGCGCAACTGCGTTCTTGAAAGGCCCACGTCCCCCACTTTCCACGGCATGAGCTTTTCCCTTTTAGGTGTATCTTGCCCCATGAGGCGCTTCACCATGGGCAGGCTCTCGCCTTTTTCCCACAGCCCCCGGGCCATTAAGAGCACGACGACGGCGGAAAGGAAAAAAGTGAGCATGGCCT
Organism: Peptoniphilaceae bacterium; assembly: GCA_902363535.1. Classification (GTDB taxonomy): domain Bacteria; phylum Bacillota; class Clostridia; order Tissierellales; family Peptoniphilaceae; genus Aedoeadaptatus; species Aedoeadaptatus acetigenes. Next base: position 43,196 of record CABJAE010000014.1, on the reverse strand, counting down.
GCACGCCGTTGTCCATGGCCAGAGCGAGGGAGATAAAAAACAAAGCGATGCCGCTGATGCCGGCGATGCCGAATCCCGGCACGATGGCCTCCACGAGGACGAGAACGCCGCTCGCCAAAAACAAAAGCAGGGTGATAACCGACGCCGCGCCGCCGAAGATTCCCGTGATGAAGTAGATCAGCATGGCGGCCGCGCCGAAGATCCAACTTTTTGAAAATTCTTTGGAAAAAAGGGCGTAGGTAAAACTCGCCAGGCCCACGATGACCAAGGCCGATCTGAGCCAGGGCAGAAGGTCGGCGCCGGGGCCCGCCGCGTAAACCGGCGTCGCCGCGAAAAGAGAAACAAGCGACGTTAAAAAAAGTTTCATGCCCACACCTCCCCATATATTTATACCCGAGGAAATTATGCGTAATCGAAAGTAACCCGGAGAGGCTCTCCGGGTTACTTTAATTTAAAATGCGATTGACGATTGCGTTAACCGCCTTGCCGTCGGCGCGACCTTGCACTTTCGGCATAATGTTTTTCATGAGAAGACCCATTTGTTTTTTCTCCGTGATGTTGTTTTCTTCCATCACTTGGCGAATCAACTTCTCGAGCTCTTCTTCCGATAATTGTTCGGGCATGTATTTCATGAGAACGTCGATTTCCGCCTTCGTGCTTTCGACCAAATCGTCGCGGCCGGCTTTTTCGAATTCTTCGATGCTTCCCCGGCGTTCCTTGATTTCCTTGGACAGCACTTTGAGTACGCCTTCGTCGTCCAGTTCGACGCGTTCGTCCACTTCTTTTTGTTTAATCGCGGCGCGCACCATGGTGATCGTATCTTTCGCTCTCTTATCCTTCGTCTTCATTGCAGTTTTTAAATCCTGCATTAAGGTTTCTTTTAAAGACAAAATAACACCTTCTCAATTAGTATTTACGTTTTTTTCTGCGTGCTTCCTCAGATTTTTTCTTACGCTTTACACTGGGTTTTTCGTAGTGTTCGCGTTTGCGAACTTCTTTCAAAACACCACTGGAAGCACATTGTCTTTTAAATCTTTTTAAGGCAGATTCTAAAGACTCGTTTTCTCCAACGCGGATTTCCGACATGATTTCCCCTCCCCTCTTTTTGAAAAGAGTGAATAGCCTTTTCGGCTAAATTCTTAACTATTATACACGTTTCGAAAGGGGAATTCAACAAATCCTAAGGTTTTTCAATGATTTAACCCGGTGGCCATTGCAGGCTTCTTCCGCCTAAAACGTGGAAGTGCATGTGTTTTACCGACTGGCCGCCGTCTTCGCCGATATTGTGTACGACGCGGTAGCCGTTTTCGAGGCCTTCTTCCCTTGCCAAGTCGCGAATCTTTTTAAACACGTAGCCGATGAGTTCGCTGTCTTCGTCTTCCATGGCATCGAGGGAGTCGATGTGTTTTTTCGGAATCACCAAGAAGTGTACCGGCGCCTGAGGTTCAATGTCTTTAAAGACGTAGACCTTGTCATCTTCGTACAAGCATTGGGAAGGAATTTCGCCTTCGATGATCTTACAAAATAGACAATCCATTCGCATGCTCCTTTCTGATTCGGCCGGTGATTTCACCGCCTCTTTCTCCCTCAATTGTAACATATTCAAGAGTGTTTCTCAGATCTTCTTTTCCCTCTACGGACAGGTAAATGTAGTTGGGAGTGTAGCCGTAATTTTTGTCGTCTTTTTTCTCTTCAAAGAGCACGGGATAGGTCTTGCCGATTCTGTCTTTTACGAAATCCGCGGCCAGTTTGTCTCCGAGAGCGATCATGCGGGCGGCCCGCTCTTTTTTCACCGGGCCGGGGATTTGATCTTTCCTGCGGGCGGCCGGCGTGTTTTTCCTGATGCTGTAAGGAAAGACGTGGAGACGGGAAAAGCCCATTTCCTCGACGAAATCCAAGCTCTCCTCGAAATCTTCTTCACTTTCGCCGGGAAAGCCTACAATGACATCGGTGGTGAGCCCGGCATCGGGAAACACGCGCCGTATGCGCCGCACCGTGTCCCGATATTCTTCCGGGGTGTAGTTGCGATTCATCTCCCGCAGAGTTTTTTCTGCGCCGCTTTGCAGAGACAGGTGGAAATGAGGCATAAAGCGCTTCAGCTTGGCCACGCGGTTCAAAAAGTCGTCGGTCATGGTCATGGGCTCGATGGAGGAGAGGCGAATCCGCTCGATCCCTTCCACTTCATCCATGGCCTCGATGAGATCCACAAGGGTCACGTCTTCGGAAAGATCTTTTCCGTAGCTGCCCACGTGGATCCCCGTCAGGACGATTTCTTTAAAGCCGCTTGCGGCCAAGCGCTTCGCTTCTATCAATGCGTCGTCCATGTCCCGAGAGCGGATAAAGCCCCGGGCGTAGGGAATAATGCAGTAGGCGCAGTACTGATTGCAGCCGTCCTGCACTTTCATATAAGCCCGTGTGTGATCTTCGATTTCTTTAATTTCTAAATGCTCGAAGTCCTCCCCTTGCTCGTGGGCCTCGACGTGGACGATTTGATCCGCTCCCTGAAAGAGCGCCTCCACGTAGCCGGGCAGGGCGGCGCGATCTTTCGTGCCCAGCACCAAATCCACGCCGTCGATCTTCGCCACTTCCTCGGCGGAAACCTGGGCGTAGCAGCCGATGACCACCACTTTGCAGTTGGGGTTTTCCCGCTTGTGGCGGCGAATAATCTGGCGGCTCTTTCGGTCGCTTTCGTTGGTCACCGTGCAGGTATTGATGATCGCGAGATCCACGTCCATGGATGCGTCGTGACCGTAGCCCTCTCTTTCCAGCATTTCTTCCACGGCTTCCGTTTCATATTGATTGACTTTGCAGCCCAGTGTATAGGTTTTAAATCGCCGCATGAGGCCCCCTTTCTATTTTCCGCTTGATGACATAAGATGCCACGATTCCCGCCGTTTCCGTGCGCAGGATCCGCTCGCCCATGGTAATAAATTGGGCCTTCGCATTATGCAAGAGGGCCACTTCCCTGTCGGAAAAGCCCCCCTCCGGCCCGATGATGACATAGATTTTTTTCGCCGAGTCGAGAGACGCGTCTTCGATTTCCACGGCCGCCTCGCCTTCGTAGCAGACGAGGAGCAAATTCTCGGGACCGGCCGCGGCGATGAGCCCGTCCACGGTGAGCAAATCGCCGACAAGGGGCACACGGCGTCGATTGGATTGCTTCGCCGCTTCTTCGGCAATTTTTTCGAAGCGGGCCTTCTTCCCATCATACTTCTTCGTGAGATTGGAAACGGAGCGATCCATTTGCAGGGGAATAAAACCGTCGATGCCGCATTCCGTGGCGTGTTTCAACACGGTCTCCGTCTTCTGATTTTTTCCCACGCCCTGAGCCAGGAAAAGCTCCGTAGAAACAGCTTTTTCCTCTACGGCCTCTTCCACGCGCACGAAGGCCTCGCCGCCGATGATCTCGAGGGTTCCCCGAAAGAGGCTTTCGTTCCATGCGATTTGAAGAACGTCCCCTTCCTTGGCTCGCAGGACCCGAAGCAGGTGATCCCTGTCTTCTTCACGCAAAATCGCACGCTCGCCGACGACGGGCTTCTCGTCTACAAAGAAATGCCTCATTTTATTCGCCTCGCCGCGACAGCCGACCAATCGCCCTTCGTTTCGGTCTCGAGAATCCCGAAGCCTTCTTTCACTAAGGCCGCCTTTACGTCCTCGAGCTTTTCTTTTAATATTCCCGAGGCGATGTAAATGCCCTCGGGCTTCACGTGGCGGTACACGTCCTTTGCCATGCCGATGATCACTTCGGCGAAAATATTGCTCACCACCACGTCTGCCTCTTCTTTCACCACCTGAAAGAGGTCGCCGAGACGCACATCGATTTTATCTTCCAATTGATTCTTCGCCGCGTTTTCCTTCGTGGCCTCGATACACTGGGGATCCAGATCCCCGGCGATGACCTTCTCCGCACCGGAGATGGCGGCAACGAGAGATAAGATCCCGCTTCCGCAACCGATGTCGATGACCCTATCCCCTTCCTTCACGTAGCGTCTCAGGTAGCGGGAGCAGAGAAAGCTCGTGGCGTGATTGCCGCTTCCGAAGGCCATGCCCGGATCCAGCCACAGAATTTTTTCGCCGTCACGGGCATGGTAATCTTCCCAAGTCGGCACGATGGAAAGCCCTTCGTCGACGGCGATGGGATGAAAGTAGCGCTTCCAATCGTTGGCCCAGTCCTGATCCGCCACGGCTTCAATTTCCACGGAAAAGCCCTTCGCCTCTGCCGCCGCCGCGATTTTTTCCATGGCAGCCGTTTCTTCGGCATCGAAATAGGCCTTCAGCTCAAATCTGTCCGTCGGAGCCTGAACAAGGTCCTCGTCGATGCAGTCCCAAATAAAGGCGCCGTCTTTTAAATTGTCGATGGCGTCGGCGGAGATCACTTCATAGCTGTCCACGTCCATGGACTGAAGAAACATCTCTCCTTCTTCTTGCCGCGACCGTTCGCCGCTGAGTTTCAGCATGTGGTACATTGTCATTCAAAAAAGTCCTTTAGTTTTTGTAAAAATCCCTTTTCCTGCTCGGTCTTTTTGTTGCCCACCTCGCTGCGCAGTTGTTCCAAAAGCTCCCGCTCTTCGGCGGAAACTTTCGTCGGCACGAGGATTTTCACGGTAAAGATCAGATCCCCGGCGCCTTTTCTGCGCAAAAAGGGCACGCCTTCCCCTTGGATGCGGAAATCTTTGCCACTTTGGGTGCCGGCGGGAATGTCGTAGTCGATGATTTCTTTTAAGGTAGGCACTTTGATGGTGCCGCCTAAGACGGCGTCTTCGTAGCGAATGGGAATGTCTACGTATAAATTATTGCCTCTTCGCGTAAAGATGTCGTCTTCTTCTACGTGAAGGTACACATACACCGTGCCCGCCTGGCCGCCGTTGTCGCCGGCGTGGCCTTCGCCGGCCATGGTCATAATGCTTTGATCGTCGACGCCTGCGGGAATGCGCAGGTGAAGCTTTTTGTTGACCGTCTCTTTGCCGCTGCCCTTGCAGTGCTTGCAGGGTTCTTCGATAACGGTGCCCGTGCCGCCGCAGGTGTCACAGGGCACCACGCGCATAAAGCGGCCGAAAGCCGATGCGGTGGACTGGCGCACTTGGCCGCTGCCGCCGCAGGTTTCGCAGGTGTGAATCTTCGTCTCGTCCTCGGCGCCTGTGCCGTGGCAGTGGGAGCAATTTTCCGTGCGACGGATCTGAATGTCTTTTTCCGTGCCGAATACCGCTTCCTTAAAGGTCAGATTAATATCGTAGCGGATGTGGGCGCCGTCCCGCGGAGCCTTGGCCTGATTTCCGCCGGAAAAATTCGCGCCGAAGCCGCCGCCGAACATGTCGAAGAGGTCGCCGAAAATATCGCCGAAGCCGCCGGAGAAACCGCCGGAGGCGTAGTCGTTTTTAATGCCCTCTTCGCCGTAGACGTCGTAGGTGCTACGCTTGGTTTCGTCGCTTAACACTTCGTAGGCGAGATTGACTTCTTTAAATTTATGCTCCGCCTCTTCGTCTCCCGGGTGCAAATCCGGGTGGTATTGCTTCGCTTTTTTTCTGTATGCTTTTTTAATTTCCGCCGCCGTGGCGGTGCGCTCGATCTCTAAAATCTCGTAAAAATCTCTCATAGACACCATCTCTTTCTCTTCGCTCAAATAGTATTATCATATCCTATCTCCCGCGACTTTAAAAGATTCTAAAACAAAAAAAGAGCACCGAAGTGCCCTTTTTACCCAAGTCATTACTTATCGTCTTCGTCGTCGACAACTTCGTAATCGGCATCGACTACGTCGTCGTCGGCTTTCGCTTCTTCACCTTGTTCATTTGCTTGCGCTTGGGCTTGTTTATAAAGTTCTTCCGATACCGATTGGAAAGCTGTTTGAAGGGCTTCGGTCTTGGCCTTGATGGCGTCGATATCGTCCGTATCTTTGACGCTCTTCAAGTCTTCGATGGCGTCTTCAACTTTTTTCTTGTCTTCATCGGAAATCTTGCCGTCCACATCTTTCAGCGCGTTTTCGGACGCGTAGATGACGGAGTCGGCGTTGTTTTTAATTTCGATGGCTTCTTTCTTCTTCTTGTCTTCTTCGGCGTGGACTTCGGCTTCGCGAACTTTTTCCTTGATTTCATCTTCCGACAAGTTGGTGGAAGAGGTAATGGTAATGTGTTGTTCTTTTCCGGTGCCTAAGTCCTTGGCGCTGACATTGACGATGCCGTTGGCGTCGATGTCGAAGGTGACTTCGATTTGCGGTACGCCTCTACGCGCCGGTGCGATGCCGTCTAATTGGAAGCGACCCAAAGTCACATTGTCTTGTGCCATTTGACGTTCCCCTTGAAGCACGTGAATGTCGACGCTGGTTTGATTGTCGGCAGCCGTGGTGAAGGTTTGGCTCTTCTTCGTGGGGATGGTGGTGTTGCGTTCGATTAAGCGGGTGGTGACATTGCCCATGGTTTCGATCCCTAAGGAAAGGGGCGTGACGTCTAAGAGGAGCAAGTCCTTTACATCGCCGCTCAATACGCCGGCTTGAATGGCGGCGCCTAATGCGACACATTCGTCCGGGTTGATGTCTTTTTGGGGATCCTTGCCGATCAAGGTCTTAACCAAGTTTTGTACGGCGGGGATACGGGTGGAACCGCCGACCAACAAGACTTTGTCGATGTCCGATGCGGAAAGGTTGGCGTCTTTTAAGGCTTCCTTTACCGGGCCTTCGGTTTTCTTGACGAGGTCTGCGGTCAATTCGTCGAATTTCGCGCGGGAAAGGTCCATGTTCAAGTGCAAGGGGCCTTCTGCCGTGGCGGTAATGAAGGGCAGGTTAATGTTGGTGCTCATGGTGGAAGAAAGTTCTTTCTTCGCCTTTTCTGCCGCTTCTTTCAAGCGTTGCAAGCTCATGCGGTCGGCCTTTAAGTCGACGCCGTTTTCTTTCTTGAAGCTGTCGGCGATCCAGTCGATGATCTTTTCGTCGAAGTCGTCGCCGCCTAATTTATTGTTGCCTCGCGTGGATTGTACTTCGAAGACGCCATCGGAAAGTTCCAAAATGGACACGTCGAACGTACCGCCGCCTAAGTCGTAAATCATAACCATGCTGGAGTCCGTGTCCTTATCTTCGCCGTAAGCGAGGGCAGCTGCCGTGGGTTCGTTTACGATACGTTTGACATCGAGTCCGGCGATGCGTCCGGCGTCTTTCGTCGCTTGACGTTGGGCGTCGGTAAAGTAGGCCGGCACGGTGATGACCGCTTCGGTAATGGTTTCACCTAAATAACTTTCGGCGTCGGATTTTAATTTTTGTAAAATCATGGCCGAGATTTCTTGAGGCGAGTAATCTTTGCCGTCGATGGTGACCTTGTGATCGCTGCCCATGTGGCGCTTAATGGATGCCACGGTTCTGTCCGGGTTCGTAATGGCTTGGCGCTTCGCCGTTTCGCCGACGAGGCGTTCGCCGTCTTTGGTGAAAGCCACGATGGACGGGGTGGTCCGGTTGCCTTCGATGTTGGGGATAATCGTCGATTGGCCGCCTTCCATAACTGCGACGGCGGAGTTCGTTGTACCTAAGTCAATACCAATAATTTTTGCCATATTCATTTCCTCCTGAATGTACGTGTTTTCTAAGTGTACCTTTGTTAATCTATATTATTTTGAGACCTTCACCATGGCCGGTCGAATGACGCGGTCTTTCAGTTTGTAGCCCTTTTGCAAAACGTCGATGACCACATCGGCTTCGACGCCTTCTTTTTCTTCGATCATGACGGCGTGATGCAGATTCGGGTCGAAGGGCGCGTTCAGCGCGTCGATTTCCACGATGTCGTTTTTCGCCAGTTCGTCTCGGAACTGATCGGCGATCATCTTCATGCCTTCGTAAAACTTTTCGTCTTTCACATCGTCTGTGGCCAGCGCCCGTTCGAAATTGTCCAGAATGGGCAGAATGTCCAGGGCCAATTTTCCCATGCCCAAGAGATGCATTTGCTGCTTTTCTTCGCCGCTGCGCCGGCGGAAATTGCTGTAATCCGCCTGCAGGCGCAGATAGCGTTCTTCCAGCTCCGCGATGCGCTCGTCTTTTTCCGACGCATCTTCCGCCACTTCATTTTCAGTTGCTTCGGTCGCTTCGGTCTCTTCGGTTTGTTTCATTTCTTCTTCCGTCGGATCCATGTCCTTCGGCATGTCGTTATTATTTACTACCACTTCTCACCTCAACGTTCTTTTCCCAAGTCGCCTCGACAGTGCGTCGGTAAATGCCATGAGGGAATTCGCCGACTTTCTATAGTTCATCCGCACGGGACCGATTAAGGCGATTGCGCCCCAATCCGTGCCGTTCATGGGATAGATACGACTAATTAAACTGTTGTTCTGCATGCTCTTTTCCGTGTTCTCCGAGCCGATGCGAAAGCGAATGGCTTCGTCGCTCGGCAGGGGATGAAAAAGCCGCAATAGATTCGCCTTGTCCCGGACGTAATCCAGCATGGATTTCATGCGCCCCGGATCTTGAAATTCTTCGTAGCGAAACAAATGGCCCACGCCGCTTATGACCACGTCCACCTCTTCCACCGCGTGGATGACGCGGGAGAGGATCTCAGTGATTTGAAGGACGAAGGATTCGTAGCGCACGAGTTCTCCGGAGAGAACGAATTTCACTCCGTCGATGGCATCGAAGGGCGTGCCCACGAAGGCATCGGATAGGACGCCTGCGACGTAGCGCAGCTCTTCTTCGTCGACGCCGAAACCTAAGTCGATCATGCGTTTGACGACGACACCGCGGTCGCCGACGATGAGTAGCATGACCATGTGGTCGTTCACGGGAATTAAGTCCAAATACTTCAGCCTTCGATCGCTTTTTCTCGGCACCATCATCAGCGCCAAGTTTTCCGTGTGATCGGCCAGGGCTTCCACGGCGGTGGAATAAAAATCCTCAGAGCCGTAGAGCTCCATGGGCATGGCCTCCTCGAAATGGGTCACGAGGGATTTCGGAGAATCGATCTCGGGAATCAATTCGTCTACATAAAATCGATAAGCGCCTTCGGACGGAATGCGCCCGGCGGAAGTGTGGGGCTTTTCTAAAAGGCCCAAGGCTTCCAAATCGCTCATTTCGTTCCGTATGGTCGCCGAGGATACGGCGAGGGTCGGGGATTTCGAAATGGTGCGACTGCCTACGGGCACCGGGGAGGCGATGTAGGACTCGATAATTAGGTTTAAAATATCTGTCTTTCTCTTGTCCAACATAACCTCCTTTCCATATTAGCACTTGTGCTTATTGAGTGCCAATCGCTTATGGTTTAAGTATACCACGGTTTTAGCACTTGTCAAGGGCGATTGCTAAAAATAAAAAAGATTCTCCTTTCGAAGGCTCCATTCAGGAATTAGTAAAATAATCTAAAGCTTTGATGTTCGCCGGATCGGGACTTTTTAATTGCCGGCGGCAGGTTTAAGTGATTTCAAAACAAAACGACCACACCAGGGCATTCTTTTACCCTGATGTGGTCATTTTTGTTCTCTCTCATAGGAAGACGCTACGCACCATGCTTCCATGTTTCATGGATGCTTCTTAATCTTTCATGAAATTGTCGGAAGCGTTTATAATACTCATGCTTTGGAATGCAAAAAAACAAAGTTAAAAAGCGAGATGGATATCTGTGCCAAGATAATTGAAGACCTTATCCGCCAAAATGCTGCCATTCCGCAAGACCAGAGAGAGTACCAAGCAAAGTATGAAGATCCGAAACGCTTCTACGATGAAAAACAGGCGGCCTTAGCGAAGGTCGAAGGAAAGCTCAAAAAGATGCACGCGACCAAAGCCGATGTCAAATTTTGCCTGAAACAGCTGCAAAAACAAGATACGCTTCTGCAAGCATTCAATGCACAAAGCTTCTGCGCCCTCGTAAATCACATCACGGCATTCAGCAAAGAAGATATCTGCATAACCTTCAGAAACGGCAGCGAGATTTGCTCTTAGCCGCCGTTATTTCATCATCTGCTCAAAATAAGAAATGAGCTTATGATATTCTGCCGTCTGTAAATCAAATTTCTCATATCCATCTTGTTTGATCAGAAGGACCGTCCGGCAGACTTTCAGTAATAGTTCGATGTCATGTGTAATAATCATTGTCGGGCGACCTTTGGCAAGTTCAAAGATAAGCTCGGCGATTTTATCCATGTGCATGTAATCCAAACCGCTGGTCGGCTCATCCAAAATAAGAATTTGCTTTTCACTCAAAAAAGCATTGGCGAGAGCCAGCCTTTGCTTTTGCCCGCCGGATAAGTTTTGCGGATGCTCGCTGCGTTTATTCCAAAGATCAATATGCTTAATGATCCAAGAGACCTCTGCCAAATAAGCATCGCTTATTTTTTTGCCGTTCGCGAGCGCCTCGTTTTCTACGGTATCAAAAAACAGCTGATAATCTGCATCCTGCATCATGTAGTAGGCATTCTTCAGCCGTTCTCGCTGAGTTTTTCCCCATGAAATATCTTGCTTCTTGCCGGCAAGTCCGCAGAGAACACGACCTAAACTGCTTTTTCCGATACCATTTGTGCCGACAATCCCCATGATTTCATCGGAATGTAAGTCAAAGGATAAATTCGAGATGAGTTCGTTTTTGTCTACAGAGACATGAACATCCTTCGCAGAAAAAACACGCTCACCTGTCTTTGTCGTGTTGTGCGGAACAAGTGCGGAAAAATCGATTGTCCGAAGCCCGAAGTCTTTGCAATCGGAAGTCTTAAGTTCTCCGGCATCAAACTCTTTGATAAAAGTTCCGTCTTTCATGACATAAAGCTTATCGTAGAGTTCTTTCAAAAAATACAGTCGGTGTTCGGCGATGACGATGGTTTTACCTGACGCTTTAAGCAATTTCAGGATGTTTTGCAAATCGCGGATCCCTTCTTGATCAAGTGATGCCGAAGGTTCATCAAAGAAAATAAGCTTTGTGTCATAAACTAAGGTGGAAGCAATAGCTACCCGCTGCTTTTCGCCGCCAGAAAGCTCATTCAAATTTTTATCCATGAGATGAGGAATGTTCATGCATTCAAAAGCTTTTTTTACTCGCTCTTTCAGTTTTTCTCGCGGCATGCCGAGGTTCTCTCCGACAAGAGCGACCTCATCTTCTGCCTTGCGGGTAAAGAATTGATCTGATGGATTTTGAAATACGTTGCCGATGACCTTAGCCAAGGTACCCGTCTTAAAATCATGCAGGTTTTGACCCAATAATGTGACTTTACCATCCAGTGTTCCTTCATACTGTTCTGGTATAAGACCGTTTAGCACTCTGGTGAGCGTGGTCTTTCCACAGCCGGAATTACCGGTGAGCACGATGAGTTCTCCTTCGGTAATCATAAAATGAATATCATGCAAAGATGCCTTCTCTGCACCTTGATAGGTGAATCGCTCAATATTGACTTTCATGATGTCCATAGTGCAACTCCCAAAAGCGCCACGCCGGCAAACAGGCTGATGCCATCTGCGAATTTAAAGCGCATATCATAATAACTGGTTTTTTCTCCTTCATACTCGATACCTTTGGCAATAATTGAAGAGACGAGCGTTTCGCTGACATGCAGACACTTATATACCAAAGGAACAAAGTACAGCTCAAAAGTACGGATAGGGTGCAAAAGTGAAGCATGAAAACCGCGGATTTTCATACCGTTTCGAATCTCAAGCAAGCGCAGGCCAATTTCATCCATAAAACGCAAAGCTGCAATCATGGCTACACTAACGGTGTTGGGCATATGAAGCTTGCGAAAACAGGCTAAGATTTTCGATGGGCTGGTAAGAATCAATACAATGCCAATATTAAAGATCGGTATGAAACGGACAATGAGTGCAAAAAGTCCTATAAAAATGCCTGTGACATATCCCAAATCAGCGAAGGCCAAAAGATACATCATGCCATAGGAAACGGAAAAAACAATAATCTGTCTAAAAAAGAGACCTGTCGAGGCATTTAAAGCAATCAACAACGTCAGAACAAGCACAGCCCAATAGACCGTTTGATTGCCAAAAAAGACCTGGAAGGACACCAGAATCGTAAGCACGAAGAGCGTAAACGGATGCAGCTGTCCTTCCTCCTTTTTCTTTAGAGCTGATTCCTTTATCATCAGCTAAGCCTGCTTTGTTTACTATTCTTTTCGAAAAACTTGTTATTGATGAAAAGCCCGAAGCGGCCGGCGATAAGCTCCAAAACAATGTTTACCAAAACGCAAATCACTATTACATTTCCGGTATAGCTGGCCACCATCATTTGCGCTTGCTCTAAACTCATGCTGCTGACAAAGCGTGCAATGTTTTCGGCACCCAACAACACAACAAATAGAATCGGATGCATGGCGTAAATAAACATTGATGCGCTGAAAGCCATGGCAATACGGTTTTTATTGCTGTAATCACCTACAATCAGTTCAGCTATGATACCGGCAACAACACAAATCGGCGTCGCAATCCAATAGCCCATTGCAATGTATAAGAGACCGATAATCAGCCAAAAGAGAAACGATGCACCTCGCTTTTGCACCTTGCGTGCCATGATGACATAGACCGGTGCGACAAAGAAAGCGCCAAATCCTGCGGATACATAAAGTGAAACCACGCCTAAAAGTCCCGTCAGCATACCGATGCCCATAGCCAGAACAAAGCCAATGACTCCAAGCACTGCAATTTGTACCACATTTTTAAGTTTCATAAAATCCTCCTTAAATGCTTTTTATATCTTCCAAGACTCAGCCGTTTTCCGAGCCTGAAGGAACCTGGAATAAATACCGTCTTTGGCGGAAAGTTCGTTATGTGTGCCACTCGCCACTACTTTGCCTTCATCAATCACTAAAATTTGATCGGCGTTTTCAACTGTTTTCAAGCGATGAGCAATCATAATGATGGTTTTATCTTTCATTAAGCTGTTCATAGCCTGCTGAAGCTTATCTTCGTTTTCCGGATCGACATTGGCTGTTGCTTCATCGAATATGATGATGGGCGCATCTTTGAGGATGGCTCTTGCAATAGAGATACGCTGTTTTTCACCACCGGAAAGAGATGCACCGCCTTCTCCGATTACCGTTTTATAGCCTTCCGGCAGACTCATGATAAAATCATGGCAAGCTGCTTTTTGAGCAGCTTGGACGACTTCTTCATGCGTGGCATTCATGTTTCCAAATTTGATATTGTTTTCAATGGTGTCTTGGAACAAATAGACGCTTTGGAACACCATAGAGATCTGATCCATCAAAGAGGTCAACGTATAGTCCCGAATATCATGTCCTCCAATTTTGATGCTTCCTGCATTGACATCCCAGAAACGGGCAATTAAATTACAAACCGTTGTTTTCCCGGATCCAGAAGGGCCTACGATAGCCGTGGTTGTTTTTGCCGGAACGGTAAAGCTTACATCATGCAAAATTTCTTTGCTTCCATACGAAAAGTCAATATTTTCTACCTTTATGGAGGCTTTTTTCGGACGGATGTCTTCACCATGAATATCCATAACCGGCATCTGTTTTAGGTTTTCTACCTGATCAATAGAACTGGATACCACACGCAAAACAGCCATAGATGAACCGGCGGAATCAATCTGGGCAAAAATCATAAAGGAAATGATAACGGACATCAGAGCATTTTCCGGAAGCATAGTTCCTTGCACGTAAAGGTAAATAGCTACAACGATAATCAAAATGCTAAAGAGCTTTAGCACCAAATCCTGGGCCATATTGTAAGGCGTAAACATTTTTTCAATAGCAAGGTTGGTCTTCTTGTTACGACGAATTGCCGCATGAACCTTTTTATCGCCTTTCCCTGTCAGATTAAAGGATTTAATAATGGACATTCCCTTAATCTGTTCAAGAACGGCTTCCACCAGTTCTGCTTGCGCTTCTTGGCGTTTCGGTGCAAGATGTGCCGTCTTTTTCTCCATCGCCGAGGTAACCCACAAATAAATCAGTGTACCGACAATAACGATGAGACCGATACGCCAATCCCAGATCAAGGTTATTAAAGTAAACACAAAAGCATTGAGAAAGCCTCCCATGATATTGATCAGCACAACAGGAGCTGTGTTTTCTACATCACCGAGAACCGTAGTAAGCGTTCCTACAATATTGCCGGTGTTTGCTTCATCAAAATAGCCCATAGGCACGGTCTTCATTTTGTTTGCGACCGCAAGTCTCTGCCGAGCCACCATGAAGTAGCCGGCATGCGTTTGCTCGAGCTGAGCAAAGTAGTTGGTAAGAGCACGTCCGAAGATGCTAATAAGGAGAAAAAGGAGTGCCAAAAGAGCAGGGTTTATGCCGGTATCTTTTCCCAGCATCCCTAAGATGACAAAGTAAACAGCACCAATTTGAAACATATAGAAAATGGCAAAAAGAAAGGAAACGGCGATGGACTTTCTAATATTGCCCTGTTCCTCTCCGGCAAAATGTCCTATTTTTTTCAGTGCGTTCAACATATTATTTGCCTCCTTTCGCGCCTACATGAGCAAACCACATACTTTGATAGAGCTTTGACTTTTCAAGCAGCTCTTGATGTGTGCCATGATTTTCGATTTTTCCTTCTTCTATGACGAAGATTTGATCGGCTTCCGTGATGGTGGAAAGTCTATGAGCGATTGAGATAACGGTCTTCCCCGCAACAAGTTGTCCCAGTGCTTGCTGCATCAGCACTTCATTCTCGGGATCAATGTATGCTGTTGCTTCGTCGAAAATGACAATCGGGGCATCTTTAAGCATGGCGCGCGCAATAGAAATCCGCTGACGCTCACCTCCGGAAAGATGAGTGCCTCCTTCTCCTACAATCGTGTCATAACCGTTTTCCAGATTCTCAATAAAGTCATGACAGCCTGAGAGCTTCGCAATGTGCTCCACGTCTTCATCCGTAGCACTCAAGCAACCCATGCGAATGTTGTTGCGAATGCTTTCGTTAAAGAGAAAATTATCCTGAGATACAAAGGAAACGCTGTTATAGAGTTGTTCTAAGGGAACCTTTTTCGCATTGATACCACCGATAGCGATGCTTCCTTTTTCCACATCCCAATAGCCGGCTATCAGTTTTGCTAAGGTCGATTTGCCGCCGCCGGATGGACCTACAAATGCATTAAAGCTCCCGTCTTTTATGCTTAAAGAAACATCATGAATAATTTCTTTGGCATCTTCACCGGATTCATAGGAAAAAGAAACATGATCGAGAACAATGTCGTGTTTGTTGAACGATACCGGGTGTTTTTCATGCTGTTGCTCTTCGGCAACTAAGAGCGCATCAATCTGACCGACAACCGTTCCCACCCGAGCCAAACTATCCACAAAATTCATGGCAGCCATCAAAAGACCCGAAAGGGAGAAAGAGAGGATCACCGTCGTCAGAAATGTGCCTCCGTCCAAACTTCCACTTTGATAAAAAAGATATCCTGCCGGCAAAACAGCAAGCAGCGTTGTAGGAAGTATCGATTTAGACAGCGACATTAAGAACTGAACGCTTTTCATCCAGTCATAGTAGTATTGGGCATTTGCGAGAATTTTCTCAGAAAACTTGTGATAGCTGCTCTCTCCTTGATTGAAAGCTTTAATAACTTCAATGCCTCCGGCATATTCCGCTATAGCGGCATTCATCTGAGCGCCAACCTGGACCGAGCCGGCATATTGCTTGCCGTAGCTTTTCATAATGATACTCATAAAAAACATTCCGATCGGGATGGATACCAAAGATAACAGTGCCATGCGCCAGTCCAGTACAATGAGATAAATCAAAATACAGAGCGGCCCCACCATATTTGCCGTCATTTCCGGAATAAGATGAGCAACCGGACGCTCCAAACTTTCCACCTGATCTACAATGAGCTGCTTCCATTCACCGCTGGGTGTCGCTGTTACTTTCCCCAGCGGGAGTTTTGGAAGCTTGTGCAGCATTTTTTCGCGCAGTTCCTGTAAAAGTTCAAAAGTGGCTTTATGGGAAACGGAAAGCGACAGTGAATATAGAACGGATTTCACGGCGTAGCCTAAAAGGCCGACAACACAGGCTTTCATATAAGCACTGAAGTCTGTCACACCATTAAATAAGTTTGTCAGAACCTGCCCCGCAGCCACGTAGGGAACGATACCACCTAAAACTCCAAGTACCGCAAGACTCACAGAGAGTTTTAGTCCGGCGTGCTGACTAGCAGCCAGTTCCCACAGACGCTTTATGGGACTTTGTTTTTTCATGTTTTTACCTCCTCGTGATCACATATAAAGCAAATTAGATAACTAAGTTATCTCTTAGATAAAAAAATATAGAGCTACGGGCTGCGGTACTTTTCCCAACCCGCATTGAAAAAATTAGACATCGTCTTTGTCATACTGAGAAGCTGTTCTTTATCGAGTGCGTGTACAACGAGTTCAGAGATGGCGTTGAAAAATGCATGATTGATGATATGGACACTTTGCTTGGTCATGATGGAATCCGCGTTTTCTTTCCCATGGATCATCTCTAAAATCGACCAGTCATTACGATCCTCAATTTCGATGAGTTTATCTAAGAAATGCTCATACTTTGTGCCATAGGATTTAAAAATAAGAAGCTCAAAGATATCTTTATGCGCATAGAAAAACTCAACACTTTTAAGCGTCCCTTCTTGTTTGAGTTCAAGAACTTTTAAGATTTTTTCTTTGGGAACGGGAAACTCCGTGCCGTAGGTGGAAAAACTTTCTTTTTCGTAGTAGTTATAAATTTCATTGATCTTATCTGCTAAAGGCTCTACCAACTTTGCAAACAAATCTTCCTTATCTGTAAAATGCTTATAGAAAGCTCCTGTTGTCACGCCAGCTGATTTACAAATTCTTCTCATATTTGCTTTTTCATAGCCTTCCTCCAAGAAGGCATCCAGACCACTTTTTAGTATGTTGGCATGAGTTTCTTCAAAATTACCTGTAGTCATAGATCCTCCCATCAAAAATAGTTCTTGTTTAGATAACTAAGTTATCTAAACATTACACCCAGCTGTTGCTATTTGTCAAGAGAAATATTTTTACGTCAATAATTATGACCAGAAGAAGGCCTGGTTTTATATGATCGTGATGCTATTTGTCCTATCGAATTGTTTTCGTACCCCCATACCTATTTTTCGTACCCCTGAGTATGAGTTCCATACCCTAAGCGGCTGTGCCGTTAAAATGTATAAAATATGGCGTTTTGTTCTCATGAAGTAATATCAATGCTTACAGACACTAGATCTTAAATCTATTTAGGTGGATTGTTAGTGCTAAAAACTGGGATTTATTAGGCTGTTCTAACAATCACACGAACGCAAACTTACTGTTGCTTGGCTTTCTTTCTATTTATCAATTCTGCGAAAACAGCAATAATGTTCATTACAAAAATGGTACCTATCCAAATAATCCACAGATTATTTGTTGCTCCACCGCCAGCATCTAATCCACTTATTTGGAACAAACACCCAATAGCAAAGCCGAGTGGATATGAAATCGCAGAGATAAGAGGTACTATTTTAACTTTAGTGAAACAGAGGACTATCAACTCTACAGCGATAAGTAAGCCTAGTACAAGTGGCAATTGTTTCATTCCGTGTATTCCGAATACGGCATACCTAACAACAGTAAATGATAAGATTAGAATAAGTAACGAGACCACACTAATCTTGTTAAATTTTTTCATACTCATTATCTCCACAAATTCTAATTTGTTTTATTCTTTCATTCATTCCCTCAATTGCTCTAATAGCAACTGCTGCTAATAGTTGCAATCCATATGGACTAACCAAGAAACCAATAATTAACGCCCGTATACATGTTGTTGTATCTCTTTGAACAAAACATGCTATTGCACCTATGATACAAAAAAGCATCAAAATATAAAGTATTGTTGTTCCAATGCCGTGTACAAATTTTATAAAGGCTGTTTGTCACTGATAAAAATATAGATACAGGAAAAAGTATAATTTTCAAAACTATTCTCAAGTTTTTCTCCGTTACGCTGATGTAAAGTGCTTGTTGCCTTCCCTTTCGAAGCATCGTTTCATTCACATGAATGGCTCCGTGTTTTTTCTTTCTCTCATCTTCAAGGGAACTCATTTTTATAAGCGGAAGAAATCCACTTCCACCCGATTGGCCAGGTCGCGTCCCTTTCGCGTTAAGGCCACGCGGCCGTTTGTTATGGTGAGGAGGCCGTCGTTCACATTTTTTTCGATGGCTTCCTTATAGAGCGTGTCAAAACGCGCCCCCGAAGGCATGAGGGCATCCATGGCAATGCCCTCATTGAGTCGGAGGCCGAGCATGGTGTACTCGTTGTCCCGATCCACGGGCGAGAGCACTTCTTCCTCTTCAATAGGCGCGCGGCCTTCGCGAAGGGCCTCGTTGTAGGCGGAAAGGTTTTGTACATTTCTGTACCGCCTGCCGTTTAAATGGCCGCTTGCCCCGGGACCAAGGCCGATGTATTCGCCTAAGTGCCAGTAATTTAAATTGTGGGCGCACTTGCAGCCGCCTTTTTCGAAATTGGAGATTTCGTACTGCTTGTAACCCAAAGCGGCGAGGCCTTTTTCGTAGGCGTGAACGTGGATGCGATCCGCCTCGTCTCTTTCCTCCATCATCTCTCCGTAGCGGCGATAAAAGGCCGTGTCCGGCTCCACGATTAAGCTGTAAAGGCTCACGTGTTCCGGATTCAGGGCCTCGATCATGGCGAGGCTCGCCGCCACATCCTCCATGGTCTCCGAAGGAACGGAGGAGATGAAGTCCAGATTAATGTTTTTCGCCCCGCCCTCTCTTAAATGGTAAAAGGCGTCCTCGGCGGTTTTCCTGTCGTGAATGCGGCCCATGATGTTGAGCAGCCTATCCGACGCGCTCTGTACCCCCATGCTGAAGCGATTAAAGCCCGCATCGATTAAGGCGGCCACGTCGAGGCGAAGGACGCTTTCGGGATTTCCCTCCATGGTGATCTCCGCCCCTTCATTTAGAAAAGGGCGCAGCTTCTCCATGATTTTCACGAGGCGCGCCGTGCCGATAAGGGAGGGCGTGCCGCCGCCGAAAAACACCGTGCTTACGCCGACGCCCATGGCATCTTCATAGAGCGCGATCTCTCTCAGGAGATTTTCCGCGTAGTCGTCGAAATCCGCCTCGCCCTTTTTCGGCAGGGAGTAGAAATCGCAGTAGTCGCACTTTTTTTCGCAAAAGGGCACGTGAATGTAAATGCCCGGGGACTTTTTCATAAAACCTCCAAAAAACGGACCCTTCCAGGTCCGCCTTTCTTATTTGTCTTCGTCGTATTTGAGGACGGCGAGGAAGGCTTCTTGAGGCACTTCCACATTGCCGATGGAGCGCATGCGCTTCTTCCCTTCCTTTTGTTTTTCCAAGAGTTTTCGCTTCCGAGAAATGTCGCCGCCGTAGCACTTGGCCAGTACGTCTTTTCTCACGGCGCGAATGGTTTCTCTGGCGATGATCTTGGAGCCGATGGCCGCCTGAATGGGCACGGCAAATTGATGGCGGGGAATGACGCCGGTGAGGCGCTCGCAAATTTTTCTGCCCCGCTCGTAGGCCTTTTCCTTATGGACGATAAGGGAGAAGGCATCCACCAATTCCCCGTTGATGAGAATATCCATTTTCACCAAGTCGCCCTGTTCGTAGCCGATGAGCTCGTAGTCGTAGGAGGCGTAGCCCCTTGTCTTGCTCTTTAAGGCGTCGAAGAAATCGTAAATGACTTCGTTTAAGGGCAACTCGTAGGTGATGACCACGCGGGTCTCTTCCAAATAGTCCATGCTGATGTAGCGGCCTCTGCGCTCTTGGCAGAGCTCCATAATGGTGCCGACGTAGTCCGTGGGCGACATAATTTCCGCCCGCACAAAGGGTTCTTCCATGTATTCGATGGCCGTGGGATCGGGAAGGTTCGACGGATTTTGAATCTCTTCCATCTCCCCGTCCACGGTGTGCACCCGGTAGATAACCGAAGGCGCCGTGGTAATAATATCCAGATTAAATTCCCGCTCCAGCCGCTCTTGAATGATTTCCATGTGAAGAAGGCCCAAAAAGCCGCAGCGGAAGCCGAAGCCCAAGGCCACGGAAGTTTCCGCATCGAATACCAGGGCCGCGTCGTTGACCTGGAGCTTTTCCAGAGCGTCGCGCACGTCGGTGTAGGATTCCCCTTCCGCGGGATAGATGCCGGAGTAGACCATGGGCACGACTTTTTTGTAGCCGGGCAGGGCTTCCTTCGGCGGATTGGCCGGATCGTAGATCGTGTCGCCGACCCGAGCTTCTTTTACGTTTTTAATGCTGGCCGTAATGTAGCCGACATCGCCTGCGGAAAGTTCCTTGAGAGGAATGCTTCCGTTGGCATTGACGCCCACTTCCACCACTTCAAATTCTTTTTCCGTGGCCCACATTTTAATGCGGTCCCCTGCCTTTACTTTGCCGTCGAAAATCCGCACGTAGCAAACCACGCCCCGGTAGCTGTCGTAAATGGAATCGAAGATCAACGCCTTTAGTGGCGCATTCGCATCCCCGGTCGGCGCGGGAATCTCGTCGATAATGGCGTCCAGTACATCGTCGATGCCCACGCCGTTTTTCGCGCTGATTAAAGGCGCATGCTCCGTGTCCAGAGCGACGATGTCCTCGATTTCTTTTTTTACTTCATCCACGCGGGCCGAGGGCAGGTCGATCTTGTTGATGACCGGCACCATTTCCAAATCCTGATCCATTGCTAAGTACACATTGGCCAAGGTCTGTGCCTCCACCCCTTGGGTAGAGTCCACGACCAACAGCGCCCCTTCACAGGCGGCCAAGGAGCGGGACACCTCGTAGTTAAAGTCCACGTGGCCCGGAGTGTCGATGAGATTTAAAATATATTCTTCCCCGTCCCTCTCGTGGACCAGGCGCACGGCCTTGAGCTTAATGGTAATGCCCCGCTCTTTTTCCAGCGCCATGGAGTCCAGCACCTGGGAGTCCATTTCCCGCTCCGTAAGCATGCCGGTCTTTTCGATGAGTCGGTCGGCCAAGGTGCTCTTTCCGTGATCGATATGGGCGATAATGGAGAAATTACGAATGTTTTTTTGACGATCGGTCATAGTACCTCCTTTATGCGTCCGTTAATGGCTAAATACAGTAAATTTCGAAAAGGGATAGTAACGCAGAGCCGCCCGTGACCTTACGTGCTTCTTTTCCACCGGACCGAAGTAGCGGCTGTCGATGGACATGCCCTGTTGGCGATTGTCTCCCATGACGAAAAATTCGCCTTCTTTTATATCCCAGGCCTTGTCCTGATAAATCCCCGTGGATACGCCGGGATGGATGTAGTTTTCCTTTAAGGCCACGCCGTTGACGAAGACCTTGCCCTCTTCGATTTGAATGTGATCCCCGGGCAGGCCGACGACGCGCTTCACGTATTCTTTCCCCGACTCGTCCGGCGCGTCGATAATCACGATGTCGCCCCGCTTGGGATCAGAGAAGTAATTGGGAAAGACCAAGCAGATCATGCGTTCCCTTTCGTGCAGTGTCGGTTCCATGCTTTGGCCGATGACCATGGTCGTGTTAAAGATGAAGTGGCGGATGACTACGGCCAATACCACCGCCATAATTACTATTTTTATCATTTCTACCGCCGTGGAAGACGATTTTCCTTTTCGCTTCAAAATGTTCCCCTTTCTTGAATCTGACTATTCATTTTACCACAAACCCGAGTTTTCTACATCTTTTGTAAACTTCCCCGAAGCCTTTCTTGCAAAAGGCCGAACCATGTGGTAAAATTCTACAAGTTAAGGTATCCAAAGGGATAAAATCACAGTCGGAGGTGAATCATGGCAAATATTAAATCCGCAATTAAGCGTATCGACAGAACGAAGAAAGAAACCTTGCGCAATAAATCCGTTAAAACCGGCATTAAGACGTCCATTCGCAAGTTCGAAGAAGCGCTTGACAAAGGTGATATCGACGAAGCGAGAGATCTCCTCCGCGCTGTCGACAAAAAACTCAAGAGAGCGGCATCCAAGAATGTTATTCATAAAAACGCGGCCGATCGTCGCATGAGCCGTTTGACCAAAAAGTTAAATCGCGCCAACTAAGAGAAAAACTGAAAACAGTTGTTTTCAGTTTTTTTATTGCCCTTATTTAATTGTCCCGCAACATGGAAAGAAGCAGGGTCTGAAGCACGTCCCGATCCGAAGCGGAGGTGCTCTTCATGCGAAGCTCCTCGTCCAGAATGTATCGGTAATGCCGCCCGAGCTGCGCCTTCGTATAAGCGCCGCTTTGGGCGGCTATTTTTTTGCCTTCGTAGGGCTTTACGCCCATAAAGCGAAAAATCTCTCCGTCACTTCTTCCCGTCTCTTTCATGGTTTTGTAGTAGAGGAGATTGCCCGTTTGCCGTGCGATCATGTAGAGAATGCGCCCGGCGGGCTCTTCTTTCACTTCGAATTCGTCCAAAAGATTTAAAATCGCAGCCCCGTCTTTTCTCGCGATGGCGGCGAGAAGATCGAAGATGGTCTCCGCGGAAAAGGGATCCAAAAAGGCGTCCACCGCCTCCATGGTCACTTCCCCTTCCGAAACGCTTGCGATTTGATCCAATGTGTTCACCAGGCCCTCGAGGTCTCCTGTAAATTGCCTGTCGCCGTAGCCGGAGAGGCGGATAAAATGCTCCAGCACCTCCGGGCGAATGCGGCGATTTTGCTTCGCCAAATAGCCGGCGAGAAAGCGCCTGAGCACCTGCCCGGTGAGTCGCTCCATGGCGATGACCCGATGGGCCTTGTCGAAGCGCTTGTAGAGCTTTTGATTCTTCTTTACAGGCGTCTGTGTCTCCATTAAAAGAAGAATCGTGGAGGCCGGGATTTCAAAAACCCCCTCCAGGAAGCGATCGAAGGCCGGATCGCTCGCCAAAAGCCCCGCGTCTTTTACGACGACGATGCGCTTTTCCGACATGAAGGGCAGGGTGTTGGCCTTGGCCAAAATTTCTCCCACATCCCCCGATGCCACGTCGTAATTTAAATCCTTGGTGGCGGGATCCAAATACCGCTTTTCTATTTGTCTGCGCTTCTCTTCCATACCGAATTTTTCCGGCCCGTGGAGAAGATAGGCTCCGCTGTAATCCACTGATTCCATAATCGCTCTCTTTTCTTAAAATACGTTGCGCCCACATCGACCATACCCATTAAGCCTACCACGCAGGCGGCAAAAAAGATACTTTGCCCTACGGAAAATTTCCGCGGTTTATAGACGGACACAAAAACTTTCCCGTCTTTAAAATCCATAGTAATGGCGCCGTTTTTCGTCTCTAAATAAGGAATGTCGTGGTTCTGTAAGCGCTGAAGGACCGCCTTGTGGGGATGGCCGTAGGAATTGTTCTCGCCCGCGGAAATAAGGGCCAAGCGAGGCCGTGTGGCTTCCAAAAACTCGTCGCAGCTTGATGTCTTCGATCCGTGGTGGGCGAGCTTCACAATGCTCTCGCTGTGGCGAAGATCCGAAAGAAGCACTTTCTCCTGCTGCGCGGGCAAATCGCCGAGAAAGAGCATCCTCTGCCCCTTGGAGGAAAGCTCCATCACCATGGACAGGGCGTTGTCTTCCTTTCCGTAAGGGGGAAAGACCCTCAAATCCCAATCCTTCATGGCAAATGTCCCCTCGATGGGCTCGACGGCGCCGGCATTGTCTTGAATTTCCTCGTACATGGCTACATCTTCGTCGCTTCCCGGCGCCGGGGCGAAAATGTGTTTGATTTTGTGGTTTTTCGCCAAGGTGTTCACACCGCCGGCGTGATCCGCGTCGTAGTGGGAAAGGAACACGGCGTCCAGGGCACCCACGCCGCATTTCCGCAAGAAGGGCTCCACGTAGCGGGCCGTGGGATCGGCGCCGAAGCGGCTGCCGCCCGTGTCGATGAGACCGCGAAAATTTTTCGCCTCAACATAGGCACAGTCCCCTTGCCCCACGTAGAGCTGGGTCACGGAAAGATCGGGCCGCGTCCGGTGGCCCCAAGCGAGAACAAGGATGCCGACAATCACGGCCTGAAGAATCAAGAGCCTGCCCGCCCTTAAATTCAGGCGCCTCATGGGAAAGTGCATGGCGAAGTGAAGGATCAGGTAATAAGCGCAGGCCTCGAGGACGGAAAAGCTCGGCAGCACCCAATTGAAAGGCGCGTGGGCCATGTGCTTTGTGAGAAAAAGAAAGGGCAGAAAAATCCATCGGGTCACGACGGCCGCCCCCGCCGCCACCGGCGGAAAGAGAAAAGACAAAAGGGACACGGCCACGGCCCCGTACAAAATCGCCGCGGCAAGTGGCAGAAGCACCACATTGGCGATAAGGCCCATCATCGAAATGCTCCCGGAGGTAAACAGGAGAAGGGGCGCGATGGCGAGGCTCACGGCCACACTCACGCCCAGGGCCTGTGCAACCTTTCCCCTTTCCGATCCGAGGATGGGCAATTTCGGGTAGAAATTTAATATGCCGTAGACGGAGAAAAAGCTGAACAAAAAGCCCAATCGGTAAATGTAAAAGGGATTGACCAAGAGAAATATGGCGGCGCTGAAGCCCAGGGCGTAGTTGGGATCCACCGGCCGCCACAGCCGCTTCCCCGCATCCGTAAACAAGAGGGACAGCCACACCCGCATGCCGCCTACGGGAAAGCCCGTGAGAAAAAGGTACGCGAGCAAAAGCCCGTGGACGGAAATCTTCCGCAGGTCGTAGGGTACGGTGAGCTTCTTTAAAGCCCCGGACATCAGAGCCAGAATAAGCCCGATATGTAAACCCGAAATGGACAAAATATGAATCACATTCAGGGTGCGAAAATCTTCAAGCCCCTCCCAGTCGGCGTCGTTTCCGAAGAGCATGGCGGATAAAAGTTTCGCCTCTTTCGGCGGAAAATAATTTTCGCAAATGGCCGCGCCTTTTTTTCTGAACCGGCCGCGGCAGGCGTAGATCTTTTCGATGGCCCCTCCCCTTTCGGGAAGCATTTCTTCCTTCGTGGGTCGCAGGGTGGCTTTAATTCCGTGGGATAATGCGTAATGGCGTCCGTCGAAGCCGCCGGGATTTCTCGGCACTTCCGGCTTCATCGTAAGCCCCCGCACGGCCATCCGCTCGCCCATGGCGGGATTCGCCTCGGAAAAAACCCGCACCTTTTTAAAGGGGCCGAGCCTTAAATCGTAGTAATTTTCCTTCGACGCCATAACCACGCCCCGCACCGCGGCCCGCACAGGAGGCGCCTCCACGGAATGAAGGCCGGCCGAGGCAAAGACAAACGCGGCGAGAGCTGCCGCGGGATAGAGTGCATTCGCTTTCTTTCCCCACAGTAAAAAACAAAAGGCGGCGAGGATCAAAACAGGCGCAATAAAGAAAAGGGGCGCGCGCTCCGCAAAAAAGCAGCCCCCGGCAAGTGCCAGGCACAAGATAAACCATAACTGTTTCATAACCACCCGCTCTCGAAAAACCGAAAGATATGATAAAATAAGGAAAACGCGAATAAAACAAAAGGAGGCGCCTATGGCCCTGTATCTTAGGGAACCCTACCGTAAATCCATGAAAATCACCGTTCCCGACACCGTAAAAAGTAAAGGCTTTGATTACTTCTTGTTGGAAGACAGCATCGTGGCCCCGCCGGTGGAAGGCTACTACGCCGGCGATAAAATCACCATCGACGGCGAAGCCGTGGACTACACCGCGGAAGGCGGCCGCATTCAATGCAAAATGCCCGCGGCAAAAAGCGGCGAGGAAGCGGAGCTCGCCATCGACTGGCCCCGCCGCCTGCAATCCATGCAAAACAACATCGCCCGCATTCTCTTTGCCGGCGCTTTGGAAAAACTTCTCCACGCCAAGGTCCTTTCCGGCTCCACGGAAGAGGTATGCTATCTCGTCGTCGACGCCGAGGACATCGGCTTTATGTCTCTTGAAAAAATAGAGAACTACGTCAATCATCTTATCGAATCCAATCTTCCGATTCAAGAAGAAAAGGGCGAGGTCACCATCCCCTCCGTAGACAAAGTTTACAGCGTGGGACCTCTCTTGAAAAACACCGGCGAGGTGGCCCTCTTCGCCATTCAAAAAATCGAAAAAGAGGAAGAAGGCCTGAAGCTTACCTTCGTCTGCGGCAAAAGCGCCTTGGACGATTACAGAAACCATCGTTATCTGACGAAAAATCTGTCCATGTACCTGAAGGAAAGCACCACGCAGGGCATTTGGCAGGCGGTGAAAAAACTCCAGGGCAAAATTGACGAACAAAAGAAGAAAATCGACTCCCTGGAAGAAACCATCGGTCTGGAACAGGTGCAAGAATTTATGGCCAAGCGCCGCACCGTGGAAGGCGTGGGCTATATTTACACCACTCTGGAAAACATTAATTTTAAAAGCTTTAAATACCTGTCCAACGCCATTCAGAAAAAATCGAAGACCGTACAGATCTACGGCATTCCCAACGGCAACGAAGCCCAAATTCACGTCCTTCGAAGCGCCGATGTGCCGGTGGATTTAAAAGAAATCATGGATCATTTGAAAGGCGATCATGAAGGCTCGGGCAATATGTACCACGTGCAGGTCAATGTGCCCCGCACGCAAATGAATCCGATCATGGAAAGCTTTTTAATCGCCATCCAAAAGAAAATACTGTAATAGGAAGCCCCCGGAAAATTCCGAGGGCTCATTTTTTACGCATTTTCTAAAATTTCCACGCCGGTGGTGGTAATGTGGAGAATCCGAATGTCCCAGGCGGCGTCAAGGGGCTCGGAAATTTTTTCCCAATCCCTTTTAATCGCCTCGAGGTCTGCGGATTTTTCCGTGACAAACAACAGGGTTGGCCCGGCGCCGCTAATGAGGACGCGGCCCTTGTGATCCTCTTCCAGGGTCTTCATCACGTCGTAGCCGGCGATGAGCTTGCTGCGGTAGGGCTCGTGAATCTTGTCTTCCAAGCCGAAGAACAGGGCTTCCGTGTCCGCCGTTTCCAAGCCGTGAATCAAAAAGCCCATGTGGCCGATGTTCGACACCGTATCGGCATAGGAGAGCGACTTGGGAAGGGCCGCCCGCGCCTTGGCCGTGGACAGGTCGAAGTCCGGGAAGGCCGCGATGGTGGCGAAGTTGTCGATGTTGTTAATTTTTCTGTAAACCACGCCGTCGCCTGCGGGTAAACTGATGACGCAGCCGCCTAAAAGGGCCGGGGCCACATTGTCCGGGTGCCCTTCGAAATCCGATGCCATTTTTAAAATTTCATCTTGGGCGAAGGGCGCGCCGAGCAATTCATTTGCCCCCACCATGCCGCCGACGATGCAGGTGGCGCTGCTGCCCAGGCCCCGGGCGATGGGAATATCCGCATCCACTCGGTAGCTGAATTTCTCCATGGAGGCGCCGGCCTTGTCGAAGACCACTTTCGCCGCCTCATAAATCATGCTCTCTTTGTCGCAGTCGCCGCCGTCCAGGGCAAATGTAAAGGTGTTGTATAAATCCAAAGCCAGGCCGATGACGTCGAAGCCCGGCCCCATATTGGCCGTCGTCGCCGGTACACGCAGTTTAATCATGAAATCCCTCCTTCACCACTTCTTTCATTTCTTCCACCGTAATGCTTTTATTAAAGCGCTCGGGCAGGTCGAAGACCGACCTTAAAGGCCTCGGGCAAGAAACGCCGGTCGCGTCTTCGATTTTTTTCAAAAGATCTACGTCTCCATCCCCTTCGATTCCCAGAGCATCCGCCACCGTGTCGGGGAATTTATAAGGGCTCGCCGTGGCCATGACCAGGACGTGATTGGCGGAGCCGTGTTTCTTCGCCCCGTCGTAAGCCACCGCCGTGTGGGGATCCATGACGTAGCCGAAGCGATCGAAGACTTCCCTGATCCGCGCTTCCCCTTCCGCGTCCGTGGACCAATAGCCCACGAGCTTCGAGCGATTGATCACGTCCATGGGAATCTCGAAGCGGCCCGTGGCATTCAAGGATTCCATTTTCTCCCGCACTTTGTAATCTTTCTTTAAAACCAAATGCAAATAGCGCTCGATATTGCTCGCCACGAGAATATCCATGGAAGGCGAGGTGGTCTTGTAGAAATCCCGATTCTTATCGTAGACGCCGGTGGTAATAAAATCCGTGAGCACGTGGTTTTTATTGGAGGCGCAAATAAACCGCCCCACGGGCATGCCCATTTCCTTGGCGTACATGGCAGCTAAAATATTGCCGAAATTTCCCGTAGGCACGCAAATGTCGATGGCATCGCCCATGGCAATGATGTTTCTGCGCACCAATGCCAAGTAGGAATAGAGATAATACACCACTTGGGGCACGAGCCGGCCGATATTAATGGAGTTGGCCGAAGAAAATTCGATGCCCGAACGTCGCGAGGCCTCTCTCAGATCGTCGTCTCTGAAAATTTCTTTTACCGTGCGCTGAGCGTCGTCGAAATTGCCCTCGATGCCGTAGACGTAAACATTATTTCCCCGCTGGGTGGACATTTGACGCCGCTGCATGGTGCTGACGCCGTGGGCGGGATAAAAGACGAAGATATCCGTGTTTTCTACATCTTGAAAGCCCGCCAAGGCTGCCTTGCCCGTGTCGCCGCTGGTGGCCGTTAAAATCCGCACCTTTCTTCCCTCCGCCGATGCGGCCATGAGGTAGGGAAGCATTTGAAGGGCAAAGTCCTTAAAGGCCGCCGTGGGCCCGTGGAATAATTCCGCCACGGTGATGGTGTCTAAATCGAAATAACCCACCGGTTCCTCGCCGGAAAAAGAGCCGTAGGCCTTCCGGGACCAGTCGAGTAAATCGTTTTTAGAAAAATCCTCAAAAAATAAATGGAGCACTTCCGCCGCCAAAGCTTCGTAGGAATAATCCATGTATTGATTCAAGTCGATTTTGGGAATTCGGTCTGCAACAAAGAGGCCGCCGTCATCGGCCGGACCCCTGAAAATAGCCTCTTTCGCCGTTACGACCCGAGTCTTGTCGCGAGTAGAATAAAATTGCATCGTCGTCTCCTTTGCCTTCTCTATTTCATTAATGTATCACAGTTTACGCTATTTTCGCCCCCCGATCAAGAGGCAAACGCTCGCGGAAAAAAGATTTCACAAGTTGATATTTTTCTAACTATTTATTATAATGGACGTACAACATTATAGGGAGGGTAGTATGTTTAAAATTTTAGAAAAGAGAAATCTCGCGCCCAATGTATTTTTGCTACGCATTCACGCGCCGCGAGTCGCCGTCGCCGCTCAACCGGGCCAATTCGTTATCGTTATCGCCGATGAACGCGCCGAACGCGTGCCGCTAACCATCGCCAACTACGATCGCGAAGAAGGCTGGGTCGACTTAGTTGTCCAAGCATCCGGTCCGTCGACGACGAAATTGTCCCAGAAAGAACAAGGCGACGAATTAAAAGACTTCGTCGGCCCCTTAGGCGTTCCTTCGGATTTCACCGAATTGAGCGACGAAGAATTGAAAAAACAAAAGTACTTATTTGTCGGCGGCGGCATCGGTGCCGCTCCGGTCTATCCGCAAGTCCGTTACCTGTCTGAACGCGGCATCCACTGCGATGTCATCATCGGCTTCAAGAACAAAGAGGCCGTCATTTACGAAGAAGAATTCAAAGATCTGGACTGCACGCTTTACGTCACCACCGACGACGGTTCCTACGGCTTCAACGGCATGGTTACCGCAAAAATCGACGACCTTATCGAAAACGAAGGCAAATCCTACGATACATGTGTCGCCATCGGCCCCATGATCATGATGAAGTTCGTTTGCCTCACCACGAAGAAATACGATCTGCACACCATCGTTTCCTTAAACCCGATTATGGTCGACGGAACCGGCATGTGCGGCGCTTGCCGTGTCAACATCGACGGCGAAACGAAATTCGCCTGCGTCCACGGTCCGGAATTTGACGGCCACAAAGTGGACTTCGACTTGGCTATGAAGCGTCAAAAACAATACATGAACGTGGAAAAGACAAAGGGTCAACAAGTCTGGAGGAATGCCTAATGGATCGCTTTACTAGAGTGCCCGTACGGGAACAAGATCCCAATAAACGGAATAAAAATTTCGAAGAAGTTTGCTACGGCTACAATCATGAAGAAGCTGTCCAAGAAGCAAAACGTTGCTTAAACTGCAAGAGCCCCCAATGTGTGAAGGGCTGCCCGGTTTCCGTCAACATTCCCGCTTTCGTTCACGAAATCGCCGAAGACAATCCCAAGGGCGCTGCCATGGAACTTTCCAAGCACACGGCACTTCCCGCCGTTTGCGGTCGCGTATGCCCCCAAGAAAGCCAATGCGAAAAATACTGTGTCTTGGCCAATAAAGGCGACGCCGTCAGCATCGGTAAATTGGAACGCTACGCAGCGGATTACGCTCGTGAAAACAACATTCAAACCATTCAACCCGAACCGTCCAACGGCCACAAAGTTGCCGTCGTCGGTGCAGGCCCCGCAGGGATTACCGTTGCCGGCGAACTTTTGAAAAAAGGTTACGACGTCACCGTCTTCGAATCTCTGCAACAACCCGGCGGCGTATTGGTTTACGGGATTCCCCAATTCCGTCTCCCCGACACCGTCGTTGCCAGCGAAGTAGACAAATTAAAAGACTTAGGCGTTAAGTTTGAAACCAACACCATCGTCGGCCGCACCATGTCCTTGGAAGCCATTCGCGACGAAGGCTACGAAGCCATATTCTTAGGTACCGGCGCCGGTCTTCCCCGCTTTATGGACATTCCCGGCGAAAACTTCAACGGCGTCTTCAGTGCCAACGAGTTCTTAACCCGTACCAACCTGATGCACGCTTACGAAGCAGGCTACGACACGCCCATTATCGCCGGTCGCAAGACCGCCGTTATCGGTGGCGGGAACGTGGCAATGGACGCCGCCCGCGTCGCCAAGCGTTTAGGCGCCGACGTAACCGTCGTCTACCGTCGTACGGAAGCTGAACTTCCCGCACGTGCCGAAGAAGTTCACCACGCCAAAGAAGAAGGAATTGAATTCCACTTCCTTACCTCTCCCGTTGAAATCCACGCCGATGAAGACGGTTGGGTTACGACCATGACCCTTCGCCCCATGGAACTCGGCGAACCCGATGAATCGGGCCGTCGCCGCCCCGTTCCCAAGGAAGGCGAAGACTTCGACGTCGAAGTGGACACGGTCATTATGGCTTTGGGTACCAACCCGAACCCCTTGATTACCGGCACCAACCCGGACATCGAAACCAACAAGAAGCAAGGCATCATTATTACCGAAGAAGGCCAAAGCTCCGTTGAAGATGTCTTTGCCGGCGGCGACGCCGTTACCGGTGCCGCCACGGTTATCCTGGCCATGGGCGCAGGCAAACACGCTGCCGAAGGGATCGATAAATACATCAAGAGCAAAAATTAATACGATTTCGATTTGAAATCCAATGAAAGAAGCAGTCGAGCGATCGGCTGCTTCTTTGTGCTTCTAATAAATTTGTGTGGATTTCTTTACTCGTGATGGTGGCCGCAGCAATCGTCGTGATCGTGATCGTGGCCGCAGCAATCGTCGTGATCGTGATCGCAGCAGTGATCCTCTTCCCCATCTCTTTCGTAATGAGCGGCCAGTTCGTGAATTTTTTTGTGAATGGCCTCGTCCTTTAAGATGGCGTCGAGATTAATGTAGATTTCCATGGCGAAGTCGATATTGCCTTCTTCCTCCGCTTTTTCGGCCACCCGCTTTAAAGTTTCAACTCGGTCCGGATCCGGTGCGCCCTTGATGTTGCGCGCTTTCAGGTAATTTAAAAAAGCCTCTTTCGATGCGGGCTCCGGATCGCCGAAGCGCTGGCCGATCATAATGAGATTTCCCTCGGCTGCGTCGTTGTCCGGATCGTAATCCTTGGCGATCATGCTCATGGCGAGGGCGAGGGAAGGCTTGTTTTCCTTAAAGAGGAAGTAACCCTCGTTGGAGAAGCATTGGGAAAAATCCGATGCCAGATAGGACGATTCGAAGGCCTGTTGATTGTACGCCTTCGCCCCTTCCATGTCCCCTTCCTGGCGCGCCACTTTCGACAAGGTCAGGTAATTGGCCGTGGACATGGGATTCACCGCCAAGGCTTTTTCCAAATAGTTGCGGGCACCGTCGTAGTCCTTTAATTCCGCCGCCACGCCGCCGCGCAGGGTAAGCCACATATCAATCTCAGGCCCTAAAATGGGCAGACGATCGCCGTCTCGCTCTATACGGCAGATCACTTCTTCCACCATGGACTGGAAGGAGTAAAATTTTTCCCCGCTGTCCAAGGCTTCCAGAGCCGTTCGTAAAAAGTCCACTTCTTCCACCATGCGGTCGATAAATTCCTTGGCCCCTTCCATGTCTTCGTCCAATGTTTTGGCGAAAACCGCGTCCAATAGGGTATAAAACTTATCGATGCCGGCGCCGTCTTGTTTCAGACTACGGTAATCCCCGTCTTCTCCACGGTGCTCGGCCATGAGTTTTTGTCCATAGCTTAAAAGTTTTTCAGCCAGTTCCCCTTCCCCTGCCAGGGAAAGCTTTTGTACTTCGTCGTAGATGGCATTTAAATCCTCTACGTAATCGCCTGTCAGGCTGTTTATAAAATCGTTGTATTGTTGTTCCATTGATACCTCCGCTTATAGTATACCAAAGCTCGAAAGGAGTTGTTATGTCGAGTCTCGTTACCCATTATTTTTTTGCCGAACGCCTCTTACCCGCCTTGCCCGAAAAGGCCCGGGATATTATCGCCGCCTACCCCGAGCATTACTATCTCGGCGCCCAGGGGCCGGACATTTTCTTTTACTACCTGACCTCGAAAAAACATGAGATCGGAGCAAAAATTCATTCTAAGCCCCTGTCGGATTTTATCGAAAAAAACGCCGATTGGACCCGCAAGGGGCCCGTCCTCTCCCCGACTTGGGCCTACTTTTTCGGCTTCTTAACCCATTTTTCACTGGACATGACGGTTCATCCCTACATCGACCGCGTGGAGGAGAAAATTTCCATCGACCACGTCACCTTGGAGCGGGATTTCGACCGGGTGATTTTAGAAGAAGAAGGCTACGATCCCACGGTCTTTCTCTGCCGAGATCTCCTGCCCTCCCCCGCCCATGTGGCAGATGACGCCGCTCGCGCCTACAAGGCCTTCGGCATGGACCGCCACGACGTGCATCGAGCCCTGGCCTCGTTTCGCATGGGCCAGCAATTTTTCCACGTGGATGATTTAAAAAGCTACCGCCGCAAACACAAGCTCCTGAAGGCAATCGGCGTGGACGAGGCCTTCGGCGGCATGCTTTTAAACCCCGAAGGCTATGAGGATTCCATTTACATCACCAATCCTGTCATGAAAGAGCTCATGAATCTGGCCTATCCCGTGGCGCGAAGGGCCGTTTTGGCCTTCACGGAAGGCGGCGAGTATCCGCCCTTTTTTCAATTAAATTTCAACGGACGGTAATGAAAAAGGCCTCATCTTTCGATGAGGTCTTATCTTATTTTTCTTAAAATAAAGATACAAATGAGAACGCCGATAAGCAACTGCCCGGCCACGAGCCCCCATTCCTTCTTCTTTGCGAGATCGACCAGCTCCATAAGCCAGTACACGACATAAAGACCCAGGCTGATAAAAATCGCCGGCATGGAGATGCGGGTGAGCCAAACAAAAAGGGGATCCGGGTAGGCGGTCTTTGTCAGGGCCACAATGAGAAAGCCAGCGAGGCCCGCCAGGGCAAAGGCCAGCGCCGCCTTTTTTATGGTGGATTTAAGCTTGTTCATGGCGAAATACCTCTTTCACATGGTCGATAAAATCATAGGCCGATGCCACCAACAAGATGGAGCAAAGAATCCGAACCCAAAGTTTGTCCGATTCACTTAATACGTTTGAAAAAATAAAAAAGCGGCTCACGTCGTAAAATAAGAGTAAATATCGTTTCATGAAATTATTTTACACTCGCGGAAAACATATGTAAAGGCACCCTTTCTGGGTGACCCCATAAAGTTGGACTTAATCGAGCAAGCATTTCGCTTGCTCGATCTTGTTTTACATAACATTAGTTCTATGCGGATTTCATTGTTTATCTCCCACCCCAGGTTTTTAAGATTATTTTGGGTCAGTTCAACCGCAGGTCCTTTTTCATGGATGCTGTGCCTAAATAACTTCGTTACGATGAAGAATATAGTAGTCTTCAAGATTCGCTTGGACGGGACGGGCGCCTTCCAAGGTGCTGCCTGTGTAGCGAATTTTTAAATACTCCCCTTCATAACGCATCCGAATAATTTGAATCTTTTTTTCATAAGCTGCCAATTCCGAAAATGGAATCGTCACCTCAAACACAAGGCCCTCCATTTTTTCGATTAACTTATCCGACGTGGTTTTGGCCCTGATTTTTCCGTCGTTTAAAATAATAATGTTTTTTGTAATGGCTTCAATGTCGGAAATAATATGGGTTGAAAAAAGAATGATCTTGTCTTTGGACATATTGGACAAAATGTTTGAAAATCGAATGCGTTCGCCGGGATCCAAACCGGCCGTCGGTTCATCTAAAATAAGGATTTTCGGATCGTTGAGTAAGGCTTGAGCGATGCCGACTCGCCGCTTCATTCCACCGGAAAAAGTCGATACTTTTTTGTCCTTCACATCCTGAAGGTTTACAAAATCGAGAACCCGGGGGATTTTTTCCTTCAATTCCCTTTTACTTAATCCCTTTAATGCGCCCATATAGGTTAGAAACTCACCGGCCGTAAAGCCGGGAAAAACCGCGAATTCCTGGGGCATGTAACCTAAAAGACCACGATACTTCCCCTTCAACTGAGAAATATCCTCTCCCTCGTAGAGGATATGGCCCCTCGTCGGCGTATCTACGCCGACCAATAACCGCATCAAGGTAGACTTGCCGGCGCCGTTGTCCCCTAAAAGCCCATAAATTCCGGAATCCAGTTCCATGTTCACATCCGAAAGAGCTTCTTTCTTTCCAAATTTTTTGCTTAAGCTTTCAATTTTTAACATAATCAGCGCTCCTTATGCTTAACCAAACGACTTCCTTTTCCCCAGCCACAACCCGATCCATAAGAGCGCCCCGTAAACCATGGGGATGATCAGTGAAAGCAAATAACAACCTTCAAGCCCCGGAGAAGATACGCGAGCGCAAAGACCTTCAATATTTATTAAAGCCAATGGAGAGAGGAAAAGGAATTTCCCGGTAGCGGGAGACGTCCACAGGGATTGAAGCAAGAAATGAATGGACACATAGGCCAGAACAAGGGAAAAGGAGACCTTGACGTCTTTGATTCGATCGCCTAAAAAAAGAAAAAGAAAGACTAGACAAATGGTCAGTGCGAGGCCGTTTAAAAATTTATAGCTAAAGTACTGAAGATAGGTTACCTGAATAGGAAAGAGGAAAAATTCCCTTGAATTTTGAATGAAAAGGTCTCGGCCGTCGCTTCCGTAAATAAACAAAACCAAAAGAGAAAACAGAGCCACGCCGCCCACATAGGTGAAGACGCCAATTTCCAAACCGTTGATCAGCCGAGCCTGAAAGAGTTTTTTCTTCCCGTAAAGGGTGGCTTCCACCATGTCCTTCGTTTTGAACCGCTCGTCTTCTTTCATTACGGGAACGAGGAGAAAAAGCAAGGCCAAGGCGACGGCGTAAAAAATC
Source organism: Peptoniphilaceae bacterium (assembly GCA_902363535.1). Lineage (GTDB taxonomy): Bacteria > Bacillota > Clostridia > Tissierellales > Peptoniphilaceae > Aedoeadaptatus > Aedoeadaptatus acetigenes. The sequence continues at coordinate 7,758 of CABJAE010000014.1, read as the reverse complement.
TTATCGAAGTTACGGAGGAGAACTTTCCAACCTTCACAATAACCGATAAGTAGCCGATCCATTGGCTTCGCTCCTTGAGCTTGGCCTGCCTTTTTTATCAGATTCATTCGATACTCGAAAAAGCCTTGTGACGGCTGCTTGTCTCCTTGAAGCAGAGCGTCATTTATACTCTCCACCGGCAAAAACTCATTAATGGAAATGTTCTCTTTGACCAAGTTTTCTTGAGGCAAGTCGTACTTTGCGATTAAATTCTCCACTTTTTTATCGTTGTACCAGTTCTCCGCCATCAGGTAGCGGTATTCCGTACCGTCAGAAATTTCCACGTGCAAGCTCTCTTGAAGATACCTCATCTGTTCCGCCTTGATAAGGCAGATCGACGAAAGCAACAAAAACAGACAGAGGGCCGGAAGGTAGGGAAAGGGAAGCATTCTTTTTCTATTGACTTCCAGTAAAAACTTCATTTGCCCTCTCCTCCTTTTAAGTAATAGCGGTTCATTATCGGCATGGCCAAAATTCGGCTACTCGCAACGTAAATCAAAGACAGAAAGCAGGCCATCGCCGTAAAGGGATAGACGTGGTTTTGAAGGACAAGAAGCTTGGACGCGGAGAAATTACCTCGCACAAAGTTTTGCGGCGTAAAGTAGGCCAGAGTATTCGCCCAAGACTGCGGCGAATCCGCCCACTTCTCAAGCCAAACAAAGGCGAGCACCAAGACGAGCAGGGAGACTTTCGACTTGCGAAAGACCAGGGAGAATAAGAGAATGATATTGACCACCACGAGAACGGCGGCAAAACCGGATAAGGCTTCCAGAAAATACCCTTGCCAAGTAGTGAGGTTGAAAATCGCCGGTCCGGCATAAAATTCGATGGAGGCATCGGCTCCGTGAAGGGAATAAATCATTCCGTGGTAGAGAAGCAAAAAAAACAAATAAGCGAGGTACGCGAGTCCTGCAAATAATTCTGCCGACCTTACCTTGGCTAAGTAGAGGGAAAGGCGCCCATTCTTCGCGTGCACATCCATTTCAGTAAATCCCTGCGCTTCGTCGGCCGACGTTAAGGAAGACAGGGCGAGGGCCAAGTAGATTAAAAAAATATAAAAAGTCATGTGCAGGGCGTCGCCCATGTAGCGCCAGCCTTCGTTGTAAGCGTAGTAAAGAGGCGTTTTCACTTCTCCGGCTTGGCGAAGAATGCTTTCAACCTCCGACCGGTCGTAGGACCGATACGAGGTGCGCGCCCATGAACCGATTGCCTTTAAGCGATCTTGGTAAAAATTTTCAATCCCTTGGTCGCTCATATGAATTGAAAAGTCTTGGATTTCAATATCTTTCGGAAAATTCAAACTTTGCGCGAGCCACTGGAAGGGATAAATCAGCTTCAAGCCCAACTCTTTTTCTTCCGTTCGTGCGCCTTCCACATAGTCTTTTTCTTTGCTTTGGTTGTAAAGGGTCTGGACCTTTTTCATTTGCTCTTCGGTTAAAAGGCCGTCGTATTTAATCCCTTCTTCTTTCATCAATTTCCAATAGGAAAGGCCGGAGCCAAATTTTCCTCCCTCTAAGACCATGTCCAGGGATTGGCTATAGGGAAGAATCTTGGCCACACAAATCAACAAAAACAGGCACGCAATCAGGGCATTGTTCTTGGTCGCTATTTTTTTAAATTCCAGTTTTACGACAGCAAACATCGACTTCTCCCCCTTTTTACTAACACCGGCCGTCCTATTTCTGCTCTTCAAAAGAATTTTTTCGTTTTTTGCCCTTATTGAACCGCCTTTTTCAAGTCGTAGTAAGAACCGGTAAAGACCACCTTCCATTCCTTCTCGCCATGAGGCTTGGCTAGGAGAAGTTCGTCATAGGACCCGTCCAGCCGCCTGGCTTCATAGACAAAGAGTTCGTCATTCTTAAGACCTTGAATCGGTCCTTTTCGCGCTTCCGCAGGGATAGTACCAATCATCTCATCAATTCGGTAATCCACCGTCGGCGCAAAGACAAACTCAGCGTCGTGATCATTCTCGTGTCCCTCTTCCCTTGCAGGATAGATGTCCGGTTTTGATTTAATGTAATTTGACACCGCTTGATCCAATTCGATAAATAGATCGAGACTTCTGTCCTCCCCGGTCGGCCCGAGAACGACATCGCCGCCTCTGGTCACCGAACCGGACATACCTTTTTCGATCCAGTCCTTTCTGTTCTTCGCCCGTTGCTTGGCAATCTTTTTGTCCGCAGCAATGTCTTGCGGGCTTCTCTCATCGGGACCGTCCTGTGTTTTGCCTTGGCTATCTTCACTTTTCCTTTGATCCTGCACCATGGAATAAGTGGATTCTTTTTTTAGATACAACGCCGAGGCCAGTACGACTAAAACCACAAAAATTCCTAAAACCACTTTTTTCTTGTTCATCATCTTCCATCTCCTTTTCTATTGATTATAGGCAATTTACACCTCGGTCACAGTTAACTTTTGTCCGAACTTTTCACAAAAAAGAAGAAGGCTTGTGGCGCTTCTTCTTAAAAGGGGTCTATATAGCCGATTTCTCTGGCTTTTTGTACCATTTCTTGATAATTCTTTACGTTCAACTTGCCGTAAATGCGATTTAATAAAACGGCCAGAGAAGAGGTTGACATATAGGCTTCTTTTGCGACTTCTTTTCGTGATTTTCCCAAGGCATAGAGCCGGAGAATTTTTAATTCATTTTCCGTGAGCTTTTCCTGAAGATGGTTCTTAGAAGAAAAATACCTTTTGTTCTCCAAGCAAACCCCTCGTATCTTCGCTAAAAGACTTTGGGTCGACTCTTCTTTCGAAATAAAACCCATACAGCCCATATCCATGGCCTTTTCCCGGTAAAAATCCAGATTATAGCCCGATAAAATCAACACTTTCACACCGAAATCCCGTATCAACGCTTCGCTTAACTTCAGACCGTTTTCTCCCTTCGCCAAGCCGTCCAGATTAATGTCTATAAGCAAAAGATCGTAGGTTACTTCTTGTAATTTGTCTTTTATGTCTTTCATTTTCTCCGGAATATCCACACGGATGTCCCCGCCGGATTCTAAATCCATCTTCAGGCATTGGGCCAGCATTTTATGATCTTCGATTAACATAATCTTCATAGATCCGCTCCTTCTTAATCGGTACATTCACATAAAAGGCCAGGTACTTTTCCTCCCCTTCTCGGCCCTCTTCTACCCGAAATACTCCGTCCAGCCGTTTGGTTTCGAAATCCAACAATTTCAAGCCGGTGCTCCGACCCGCACCTTCCTCCAAGTAATCGCCGTAATTTGTCATAGAAAGATGAATCTCCTTTTGGTTTTCCTCCAAATGAATTTCCACGTAATCGCCCTTTCCGTGTTTAAAAAGATTGCTCACCAACTCGTAAAGGGTTTTATACAGAAAACGGTCGTAGGGACCGGGCACGAAAAAATCCTCGGAGCAAGTGAAGTCAATTAAAATGCCGCAGTTTTGATACCTGTCTTCCAAATCCTTAATAAGTCCATAGTAATTATTATTTAAGCTTACTCTAGGACTTAAGATCGGGTCATAGGCATTCAATTCTTGGCGAATTTTTTTAATGTCGTTGGAGAGAATTTCCAGAACTTGCTCCCTCTCTGAAAAAGGCGGAGCCTTTTGAACCAGCTTCTGCACGAGAATTATGTCCTGCAAAATCATGTCGTGAAGAAAGCGAGTGTTTTTCTCGGAATAGAGGCGCGCATACTTATCCAACAGGAGATTTTCCCTTCCCCTGCTCAAGAGATTACCTATCTCTTCCCGGCTCAAGTCGCGGTAATTGAAGTAATTGGAGACCATGACGAAAAACGCGCTCAAGTAAAGGGAGAGAAAGAAGATTTCGGTAAAATTCCTTGGTAAACCGTTGACGATAAAAAGAATGAGAAAAAGCACAAAGCAAAACTTCGCCCACTCTTTAAAAAACGGGACAAAGGCTTTGATCGATAAACGGCACGCTTTTATTAACAAATAGATTAAGACGGCGGCCAAGACGGCCATTATGTAAAATTCTTCGAAATTCTCAAAATAATTCCATAGAGAAGAAAGATAGAAACTGCCCCATAAATACAAGACCAAAAAGACCGCAGTCGACACCATAATGCGGTAACTGTAAAGGCCCCGCCCCTGAATTTCATTTTTTTTGACGAGGAAAAAGAGAAGGGGAAACAAACAAAAGATAAAATAGATCCCCATGTATAGAAAGTTGACCTTTAGAGAGGAAAAGGTCGATAGAAGAAAGATCGCTAAAAAAGCGAGGAGTGTAATAAGACGAAAAGGTCTGAAACGAAAGTGTCCTTCCAAGACAATGTCCATATAGGAAAAAATCAGCTGAAGAACAAAAAAGTAACGAAGAAGAATGTCATTGACCAGATACGCGACAATGAAATCTTCCGAGATAAAATAAAGGGGAATCAAAAGTAGAGTGGTACAAACCCGATAAACGTAATTTTTTTCTCTCTCCTCCAACAGAATAAAGAAAGAGATAAAATTCGTGAGCGTAAAAAGACCGATTAAGGCGACGATATGAAAGCTGCCGCCACCTTTTTTTACGGCAACTAAATAAAACCAATAAAGGGCCAGCTGGGTTAGGCTATGGCTCCAAAGCAAGATCGGTTTTTTATACGGCAAAAATCGATTCACGGCTTCCTCCTCACGTCCATTCGTCTCTATTTTAATCATACTGAATTGAAAAGGAAATTTCACCTAACTTTTGTCCGAACATCATTGGAGCCGTCTTCCGATGTTTGATGATTGATCTAAAGTTAAAGTGGATTCCTCGCCTTTCGGCAAAGAATTTGCTCTTGCTCAACGCAAAAACACGCCACAAACTAAAGTGACCCCCAAAGATTGGTTTTCTTAGTCCAACTTTTGGGGGTCAGTACATTTCAGATGCCTTTTTGCTTTATTCTTTGTTTGCCTTTTCGATGATTTCTTCCGCCAGTTGTGCGGGCACGTCTTCGTAGCGAACGAATTCCATGGTGAAGGAACCGCGACCTTGGGTCATGGCCCGAAGATCGATGGCGTATTCGTACATTTCCGCTTGCGGTGCTTCGGCCATAATCAATTGACCGCCGCCGGGTTGTTGGTCCATCCCGAGGATTCTTCCACGGCGCTTATTCATGTCGCCCATAACATCGCCCATGTATTCGTCGGGCACGGCCACTTCAACGGCCATAATGGGCTCTAAGAGCACGGGTTTCGCTTCGGCAATCCCCTTCTTAAAGGCGATGGATGCCGCCATCTTAAAGCTGACTTCGTTGGAGTCCACGTCGTGGTAGCTGCCGTCGTAGAGCACGGCCTTGACGCCGGTGACGGGGAAGCCGGCGAGGACGCCTTTTTCCATGGATTCTTCCAAGCCTTTTTCAACGGCGGGGAAGTAGTTTCTCGGCACGCTGCCGCCGAAGACTTCTTCGTCGAAGACGAAATCTTCGTCGGAGGGTTCGAAGCGAATCCATACGTCGCCGTATTGGCCTGCGCCGCCGGATTGTTTCTTGTGTTTCCCTTGAACCGAGGCCGTGCCGCGAATTGTTTCTCTGTAAGGCACGATAAAGGGCACTTTCTTCACTTCGACGCCGAAGGTGTTCTTCAATTTATCTAAGATAACGTCCAGGTGGACATTCCCTTGGCCGCCGATGGTCATTTGCTTCGTTTCGGCGTTGCGATTGATCACGATGCCCGGGTCTTCGTCTTGAAGTTTGCGAAGGGACGTGGTGAGCTTTTCTTCGTCGTTTTTCGATGCCGCTTCAATGGCATAGAAGTAAACCGGTTGCGGCATTTTTACGCGCTTGTAAACCACATTGTGGGCCTTGTCGCAAAGGGTGTCGCCGGTTTTGGTGACGCTCAGTTTCGAAATGGCGCCGATGTCCCCGGCATGGATGACGTCCACGGGGATTTGTTCCTTGCCTCGAATAATAAAGGGACCGGTGTTCTTTTCGTCCGCATCTTGGGAGCTGTTGAAGAGGGCCGTGTCCTTGGTCATGGTGCCGCTCAACACTTTGTAAATGGAAATTTTTCCGACATAGGGGTCGGTAATGGTTTTAAATACGACGGCAGAGAAGGCTTCGTCGTCGGAAATGGTGTGTTCTTCGCCGGATTCGTAGCGGAAGCCGGTGTGGGCCCGTTCGTCGTCGGGTGAGGGCATGTAGTTGACGATGGTATTTAAGAGAATGTCGATGCCGATGCCTTTTTCCGCACTGCCGACCAAGAGGGGCACGGCGTCGCCGTTAATGAGCGCGGCGGTGACACCGCGGAGCAATTCGTCGCGGGTAAATTTTTCGCCGCTGAAGTATTTGTCCATAAGGACTTCGTCGCTTTCGGCGACGACTTCGGCGATTTCTTCGTACATACGCTCCGTGGCTTTCACTTGATCGTGATTTAATTCCACTTCTTCCGGAGCGGCGTTTTTGTATTCAAAGCCTTTTTGGAAAATAACGTCGGTTACGCCGACAAAATCTTCGCCTTCGCCGATGGGGACGGAGAAGGGAATAACTTTCTTACCGAAGAGGCTTTCGATTTGTTCCATTAAGGCGCGGAAATTAACGTTTTCTCCGTCGATCTTGTTCACGAAAATAATTCGCGGCAAGCCGATTTCTTCCGTGTATTTCCACATTCTTTCCGAGCCGACTTGTACGCCGGCGGTGGCGTCGATAATCATCAGCGCCGCTTCGGCCGCTCTTAAGGCGCCCATGGCTTCGCTAATGAAGTCCATGTAACCGGGCGTGTCGATTATATTTAATTTCATCTTTCGCCATTCGATAGGAATAATGCTCGTGCCGATGGATGTTCCCCGTTCTTTTTCTTCTTTAGAGAAGTCCGAAAGGGTATTTTTTTGATCCACGTGGCCGATTTGTTTCGTGGCACCGGATTGGTACAGGAGCGCTTCTGTTAAGTTGGTCTTGCCCGATCCGCTGTGCCCGACCAGGGCCAAGTTACGGACTTCCCTCGTGTTATATTCTTTCATTCAATTATTCCTCCTATCGTGCGATTTCCTTGCGGAAACGTTTTTATGGTTACAATTATATCATAGCCCGAAGACATTTGCATTCATCCTCCCCTCTTCTTGTCAAATTTATCGCCTCCCGCCTTCCGGGCGATTGTTTTGTTCCACGAAAAAAACGAGCCGAAGCTCGTTTCAGACTGCAGACAAACTCCGAATAAATCTCGGGGTTTGTCTCTTTTTTATGTTGTCAATCCATTTTCTCCATAAATCAGTAAAAGAAGGGCCGTCGCCTCCTCCGTCCCGCTCTTTTCGATCCATCATTAGTGCCAGTTTTTTCATGTTCATGCATGCAAAGGTCAGCACCGCTTTCAGGTCCATTTTCTTTCGTCCACGCTGGTTGGTGTAACGTAGGCCATGGTATTCTTTCGCGCTGCCGAATTGCCGTTCGATGGTTTCTTTTCGTTGTTTGTATTCTGCTTTTCCTTGGGTGGTGTAGCGGTAGTCTTCCGCGATGTCCAGGGCGTCTTGCCAGAGGTGGCGAGTGACGATTTTTTGATGGTTTTTACTGGCAGTGCAACGGTGAAGGGTAGGACAGTTTTTGCAGATTTTTGGATTGCTTTTGTATTCGCGGTAGCCTTCACGTGTCGTGGTGCTGTAGGGGAGGATGTTTTCTTCCGGGCAGAGGTAACAGTCGTAGTAGGCGTCGTAGACGAAGTCGCGTTTGTAGTAGGGGTCGTCGAGGGCCGGTTTGTGTTTGGGCCGGGTGTAGGGGAAGACGGGCAGGATGTCTTTTTCAAGGAGGGTTTTGGCGATGGCCGGGG
>CABJAE010000013.1:1599-64218 GCA_902363535.1 Peptoniphilaceae bacterium | reverse complement strand
ATTGACCAATCGGATAGCTACATTGAAGCGAAAATAGAAGAGATCAATCGTCGCCCGCGTAAATGTTTAAACTGGAAAACGCCTTATGAGGTTTACCATTCAGTAGAGTTGCACTTGACTTGACAATTCAAGGGGAAAAATTCCATTAGGTACGAATGGCGGGATCCATGTGAAGAATAATAAATGATACGGCGAGAAAGATCGCCGAGAGCCAAATGGTCTTCAGGCCCATGAGAGAAAAGCACAGGCCGCCGATTAAGGCGCCGACGAAAAAGATGCCTACGATAAAGAGCACGGTGCGGCTCGTCTCCTTGTGGACGGCGCCCTTCGTGTGGTGGTAGCCCGCCAAATTGTGCATGATCGTGCGCACATTGCCCACGCACATGGTGGTGGCGGCGTTAATGTCTGCGAATTTTCTGAAGGTGTTCACCTGCATGCCGCAGGAGAAGGCCATCATGCTGTTTGCTACACTGTCAAGCTCCCCGGAGAGAAAGCCTACCACGACGAGAATCGCGATCTCCGTAGCCAGAATGCGCTGCTTAAAGTGCAGGCCTATGCGCCTTTTTTGAGAGAATGCCACGCGTCCGGAGACATAGACTCCGAGGGCGAAGGATGCGATTTGAATAAAGTAGCGGAGCATGGCAGGAAAATTTCCCTCGGCCAAGTTAAAGGCCATAAGTACCACATTGCCCGTGAGGGCGTTGACGAAGACTTTTCCCCGAAGGGCGTAGGAGTAGCCGTCTTGCAGGCCGCCGGCCAAGGTGAGAAAGGTGGCGAAGAGCAGGGATTCGGACCAGGTCTTATCCTTCATAAATCCCTCGCATTCTTTCGATTAAATCCTTGTACAGAGGAAGCATATGGGCTTCCGATACGAAGGTATCCAGTTCCCTTATAGGCACCCACTTGCGATTGTCCTTCACCTCGAGCAAAGTGTCGTCTTCGTGGCCCACAAAGCCGTAGCAAAAATTAATGTGGAAGTGGCTGTCCACGGGCTCCCCCTTTCGCAGGTGGGCCGCCACGGGCATAAGCTCCATGGCCAGAGGCCCTCCTGAGAGGGGCTTTACATAAAGAATCCCCGTCTCCTCGTAAAGCTCACGAAGGGCCGAGTAAAAGAGCGCCTCCCCTTCTTCCACGTGGCCGCCGGGCCAGGAGAAGGATTTGTAGATCGGATGATAGATCATTAAGAGCTTATCCGCCTCGAAATCCACCACCATGGACGAGGTGGTGTAGTGGTAGGGCGCCGCGCGGTTCGTGGCGATAAGGGAGGGATCCAGGCGCAGCAGATGCTCCCTGTCTTCGGCTTCTTTTTCATTTTTCGGTTCGTAGGATTCAATCCATTCCATAAATAACCTCCAGTGCCGGCGAAAAGGCCGACGGTACGGCGTACGTATTTTTCAGCGCTTCTTTTGTGGCCCAGGTGCGGTCGCCCTCCGCGGCAAACAGAGCCTCCACCGGCGCGTAATAAACCCACACATTCCATATGCGGTGGCTGAAGACGTGGCGGTATTCGGCCACCTTCTCCGGTTTTTTCGCGACGAAATCCGCCTCTGCCAGTCGCTTCATCACATCCTCCGGCCGAATGTGGCCCTCTGCCATGGGAAAGCCCCACATGGATGCCAAGAGTCCGCCGGTGCGCTTCTCGATTAAAAAGCGGCCCCCGAGATCGATAAGAAGCACCGTCACATCCTCTTCTTTCTGCTTCTTCTTCGGCGTCCTTCTCGGGTAGTCTTCGGCGCAGTTTGCATGATAGGCCATACAATCACCCTGAAGAGGGCAATCGCCGCAGGCCGGGGAGGTGGGCGTGCAGATCTTGCTCCCGAGATCCATCATGGCCTGATTAAAATCCCCGGGCCGATCCCGGGAAATGGCCTCATTGGCGAGCTCAAAGATCCGCCGCTTTCCCGCCGCCTTGTCGATCATCTCATCGATCATATAGAGGCGGCTGAAGATGCGAAGTAAATTCCCGTCCACCGCCGCCACCGCCTCGCCGTAGGCGATGGATGCAATGGCCGCCGCCGTGTAATCGCCGATGCCAGGAAGGGCCTTTAAGCCCTCAAAGTCTTCGGGCATCCCATCCCGGGCCACGATCTTTGCCGCCGCCATTAAATGCTTCGCCCGGCGGTAGTACCCGAGGCCCTGCCAATGCTTTAGAAGAGCCTCCTCCTCCGCCGCGGCCAAATCCTTCGCCGTGGGAAAGGCCGCCATAAAGCGCTCGTAATATGGAATCACCGTCGCCGACTGGGTTTGCTGAAGCATAATTTCAGAGACCCAAGTGGCGTAGGGATCCTTCGTTTTTCGCCAGGGCAGCCCGCGATCCTTGGGGGCGTACCAGTTTAAAATTTTTCTCGAAATACACATGAAGCTATTATAACAAAAAGGCTCGAAAGGTCTATATTGACGGGATTTCCTAAGCATGTTATAGTTAAAAAGGATATCATACAGAAATAATCGGATATAGGAGGATGTTTGAATAGATGAATGCATTATTAAAAGTAGAAGGCGTGCGCGCCTCTGCAGGTGAAAAAGAAATATTAAAAGGCATGAACCTGGAGGTCAACAAAGGCGAAGTTCACGTCATTATGGGCCCCAACGGCAGCGGGAAATCCACCCTGGCCAATGTGATTATGGCCAACCCCGCCTACACCATGACCGAAGGCAAGATTTACTTCGAAGGGGAAGATGTCTCCGACGAATCCACGGACAAGCGCGCCCGTCGCGGCTTGTATTTAAGCTTCCAAACCCCCTACGAAATTCCGGGGATCAGCGTGGAAAACTTTATTCGCCAAGCCCTTCTGGCTCGCGGCGAAAAGACCTCCATCGTGAAGTTTAAAAAGGCCCTGGAAAAGAAAATGGAACTTCTGGACATGAAGCCGGAATACGCAAGCCGCTATTTAAATGTGGGCTTCTCCGGCGGGGAACGGAAAAAGACGGAAATCCTTCAACTCTTAATGCTCGATCCCAAGCTCGCCATCTTGGACGAAACGGACTCGGGTCTCGACGTGGATGCCGTCGCCACCGTGAGCCGTGGCTTAAAGGAATATTTGGACGGCGAAAAATCCGCCATTATTATTACGCACCATAGAGAAATTCTGAAGGAAATCCACCCGGATTTCGTTCACGTCATTAACAACGGCCGCATCGTCACCGAAGGCGGCGACGAAATCATCGACCGCATCGAAGAAGAAGGCTTCGGCTGGATTAAGGATGAGCAACATGCGTAAGAAGACAGAAATTCAAGACATGGACCGGGGGATTTACGACGAGAGAAATCCCTTCACCTATCGAAAAAAGACGGAACAGGGCTTAAACGAATCCATCGTGCGCCAAATTTCCGCCGAAAAAAACGAACCGGCCTGGATGCTTGAAAAGCGTCTGGAAGCCTTAAAGATATTTAACGAAAAGGAAAACCCGAGCTGGGGACCGGATCTGTCGGAAGTGGACATGGACAAGGTCATCACCTACATTCGTCCCGACGCGGATTTGGCCGCCGACTGGAACGACGTGCCGGAAGAAATCCGCAGCACCTTCGACAAGCTGGGCATTCCCGAGGCGGAAAAAGAAGCCATGCTCTCAGGCGTCGGCGCCCAATACGACTCGGAAGTAGTCTACCACAGCATTCAACAACACCTGTTGGACCAAGGGGTTATTTACACGGACTTCGAAACGGGCCTCCACGAATACGAAGACATCGTGAAGGAATACTTCGGCAAGTGCATTAACCCGAGTTTGCACAAATACGCCGCCCTGCACTACGCCGTATGGAGCGGCGGCAGCTTCGTCTACGTCCCCGAAGGCGTGGATGTGGACGTGCCTCTGCAGTCCTACTTCCGCTTAAACGCCCCGGGGGCCGGTCAATTCGAGCACACCCTTATCATCATCGAAAAAGGCGCCAAGTGCCACTTTATCGAAGGCTGCTCCGCACCGAAATACAACGCATTGAACCTGCACGCCGGGGCCGTTGAGCTCTTCGTCAAAGACGACGCCACCCTGCGCTACTCCACCATCGAAAACTGGTCGAGAAACATGTACAACTTAAACACCAAGCGGGCCATCGTGGGCAAAAACGGCAAGATCCAATGGGTCTCCGGCTCCTTCGGCTCCAAGGTGAGCATGCTCTATCCCATGAGCGTCCTGGCAGGAGACGGCGCGCAAAACGAATACACCGGCATCAGCTTCGCCGGGGCCGGACAAAACATCGACACCGGCGCCCAAGTTATTCACGCGGCCAACGACACCAAGAGCTCCATTCAATCGAAATCCATTTCCAAGGGCGGCGGCATCGGCGTCTACCGCGGGCTCGTAAAAGTGGCGGACGACGCCAAGCACACGAAATCCACCGTCTCCTGCGAATCCCTCATGCTCGATGATTTGAGTCGTCAGGACACGATTCCCGCCATCGACATTAACAACCGGGACGTGGACTTCGGTCACGAGGCAAAAATCGGCCGCATTTCCGACGAGGTCATCTTCTACCTTATGACCCGCGGTATTCCCGAGGAAGAAGCGCGGGCCACGGTGGTTCGGGGCTTCGCCGATCCCATCGCCAAGGAACTGCCCCTGGAATACGCCGTCGAGATGAACAACCTCATCTCCTTGGAATTAGAAGGGAGCATCGGCTAATGAAGGCACACAAGGGAAATATATTAGATTATAAAACCTACTCCTATTTAAATGTAAATGAAGTAGAAGTTGAAGGAAGCGAGATAAAAGGCGACGAACAAGCTTCCGCTGCCGAAGTCTTTAAAAATTACGATTACGGCATCAGCAAAGAAATGGTGGAACATCATGACATGAACTCCACGATCGCCAAGCGATATAATATTACGTGCACGAAAGATCTCGGCGTCAACAGACTGGACGGCGACGGGGACGAAATCGTAACCTTAGATTTCGATGTAGCGGAAAATGCCCACTTTAACGGTTATTTCGCATCGAAAAAGACAGGCGGCTATCGCTCCGCCCTCGTGCGCATTCACGTAAAGAAAAAGGCAGTAGCCCGCTTATATTTCGTCAACATGGACGCGAGCGAAGTGGCCAACTACCTTTCTCTCGGCGCCATCGTCGAAGAAGGAGCGAAACTTGATTGCTACATCTTCCACATGGGAGACGGCGATGAAACCAGCAATGTGAAATGCTATTTGAAGGGCGAAAACGCCCTCGGCAATATTCAATCCATCTATCTCGGAAAAGGCGGCCAATCTTACGATTTGGTTTACGACATGATTCACGAAGGAATCGATACCACCTCGAACCTCGTCGTGGACGGTGCCCTTATGGACAATGCCTATAAGGTATTTAAGAGCCGCATCGACTTTTTGGAAGGATCCAAACACAGCCGGGGCAACGAAGAGGAATTTGCCATTCTCCTGGATTCCACGGCCCGAAGCCTTTCTGTGCCGGCCCTGTTGAGCCACGAAGACGACGTGGAAGGCAACCACGCCGCCAGCGCCGGAAAATTGGATCAGGACATGCTCTACTACTTCCTCACCCGCGGCTTCGATACAGAGACGGCGGAGCGCATGATTATCGACGCGAAATTCGCACCGGTCATCGACGCGGTGATTTACGAAGACGAACGCAAGGCCATTTACGAGGAATTGGAACGGATTATGGGGAGGCGCCATCATGTTGCAAAGTAGTGAAATCAGAGAAATCCGCAAAGACTTTCCCTTCCTGGAACTGTCTACGAAAGAAAAACCGCTGGTCTATTTAGATTCGGCAGCCACGACGCAAAAACCGAGACAAGTCATCGAAGCCATGAACCGTTATTACAGTTATGAAAACGGCGGGCCCCACCGCGGCGCCCACCGCCTGTCCATGGCGGCCACGGAAGTCTACGAAGGCGCCCGGGAAGCGGTGAAAAACTTTATCGGGGCAAATAGCGTGGAAGAAATCGTATTTACCAGAAATGCCACGGAAGGGCTCAACCTCCTCGCCTACTGCTGGGGCCTTGAAAACCTCAAAGAAGGCGACGAAATCGTCCTGTCCATTATGGAACACCACGCCAATCTCGTCACCTGGCAATACGTGGCGGAAAAAACCGGCGCGAAACTTGTGTATCTCTACATCGACGAAAACAAAGAGATTCCGAAAAAAGAAATCGAAGAAAAGATCACGGCCAAGACCAAGCTATTGGCCATTACCCAATCTTCCAATGTTTTGGGAACCATGCCCGATGTAAAGAGCATGATCGCTTATTTGAGAAAAGTAAGCCCCGACGCCAAGGCCGTGGTTGACGGCGCCCAAGCGGCTCCTCACATGCCTGTGGATGTGAAGGATCTGGACTGCGACTTCTACGTCTTCAGCGGCCACAAAATGCTGGCGGCCATGGGCGCAGGGGTCCTCTACGGCAAGCTCGACAATTTAAACGCCATGAAGCCCTATATGTACGGCGGCGACATGATCGAGTACGTCTACGAAGATCATTCCACCTTCCTGAAGGCCCCCGGGCGCTTTGAAGCCGGCACCCAAGACGTCGGCGCCGCATCGAGCCTTCCCGTGGCCATCGACTATTTAAACGCCATCGGTCTCGACAAGATCCACGAATACGAAAGCTACCTCGTGGACTACGCCTACGATGCCATGAGCCAAATGGACGACATTACCATTCTCTCCCGCCCCACCAATCCGAGAGGCGGACTCATTACCTTTAACTTTAAAGACGTCCATCCCCACGACGTGGCATCCATTTTGGATTCCAAGGGCATCGCCATTCGCAGCGGCCACCACTGCGCTCAACCCCTGCACAGAAGCTTCGGCATTCACTTCTCCTGCCGGGCAAGCTTTGCCGTCTACAACACCATCGAAGAAGTGGACTACTTTATTAAGAATCTCGACGAAGTAAGGAGGTTGATGGGTCTTGGCACTCGATGATATTTACACCACGCTCATTATGGAAGAGTCCCGCTCGCAGCACAACAAAGGGGATTTAGAAAACCCGGACTTTAAAGAGCTGGGCCACAACCCGAGCTGCGGCGACGAAATCACTCTGCAGATCAAACTGGACGGCGACGTGCTGAAAGACCTGTCCTACACAGGCGAAGGCTGCGCCATCTCCCAAGCGTCCACCTCCATTATGATCGACACGGTGCGTGGAAAGACGCGAGATGAAGCCGTGCACCTGGCCGACACCTTTATCGGCATGATCAAAGGCGTCTCCCTCACGGAAGAGGAAGAAGACGCATTGGAAGACGCCATGGCATTCGAGGGCATTTCCAAATTGCCCGCCCGGGTGAAATGCGCCGTGCTTCCCTGGTACACCTTAAAAAACATTCTGGAAAAATAATTTGAGCCGCCTCGCGCGGCTCTGTTTTTTTATAAAACAGACTAAAAAACGATAGAAATATAGAAAAAACGAAAAGAAAAAACAAAAATTATATTTAAACGGCGGGTTATGTGGTATAATCTGAATAACTACTTATAATTAGGAAAAGATTAGAAACAATCTCTTTCGGGCTGACGACGTTAAAGGACACGAGGAGGCACATATGGAATCCAGAGAATTTTTATGGTCCTATTGGAATTTAATCAAGGACGCGTCGGATACAAAAATCGCCTTAACGGACTACTTTTCTAAAACCTATGAACTGACACAATTGCAATTTCTCGTCATGGGCCAGGTGGACGCCTTGGAAGACACATCCATTCGCTCCATCGCCAAGTCCCTGCGCCGGGACCACGGAAATATTTCCAAGATCTGCACCGTGCTTGAGGAAAAAGGCTTCGTCTACCGCAAGCGCTCGGAGGCGGACAGCCGTATCGTGAATATCTACCTCACGAAACAGGGTGAGGACTACATCGGGGAATTTCGCGGCATCGTGGCGCCCTTTATAAACAAATTGGGCGACTACCTCACAGACGGGGACATGCGCTTTCTCTTAAAGAGCATGGAAAACATCAACAAATTGCTCAACGAGTCGGAGGATGTGAAAGCCATTCGCAGAAAAGAACTGCCGCCCTGCCGACAACAAAACGAAGAGTAAGAGGCCTCCGCGATTGCGGAGGTTTTTTCATTGTGTCAAATCCATGTCATCGCAAAGTTCCGGGGGATTTTTCTCCGTCATGAATTATAATAGAGAGAGAAAGGAGAGGACATGAAGAAATTTTTCAAACTCAGCGTTTTTTTACTTATTTTTGCCATGCTGTTGCCTACGGCGGCCCACGCCCAAGGGGTGCGGGCGGTGAAAAGCCCTCAAGCCCTTCGCATCAACGGCGAACTCACAGACCTCAGGGGCTACAATGTAGGCGGCTACAATTACTACCGCCTCCGGGATTTGGCGCAGGCCTTAAGGGGCAAGGTGGACTTCGATCTTAAGGGCGACAACAAAGAGATCGTCGTGGACTGCACGAAGACCTACACTCCCATCCCCGGCGATCAAACCGGCGGCGCCGTGGAGCGTGGCGTCTCGCAACAAATGAGGCTCACGGTCATCGGGGAGCATCCCGCGGAACTCGTGGAAAATGCCTTTAATGTTCGCGGCTACAACTACTTCCGCCTGAGAAGCATGGGCGTGATTTTAGGCTTCGACGTAAGCTATGACAAGGCGCGAAACGAAGCGGTGATCACCACAAAAGGGCCGGCTCCCGCGCCGAAACCGACGCCTGTCGAGCCCACAGGCCGCGTCATTTTAGGTAACGAGCGGCTCTTTACGGAGTACAATCAATTAATCGACAACAAGCGGGTGGGCCTCATTACCAATCAAACGGGGGTGGACGCCGCCGGCGTTCCCGTAGCGGAAAAGATCAAGGCCTATTCCAATGCGAAACTCGTGGCTCTCTACAGCCCGGAACACGGGCTCGACGGCAAGCAAACCGCCGGGGCCTATGTGCCGAGCTACTTCGATGCGAAGATGAATCTGCCCGTCTACAGCCTCTACGGCCCGACGAGAAAGCCCTCTCGGGACATGCTTAAGGGCGTAGACGTTTTGGTCTACGACATGCAGGACATCGGTTCGCGTACCTACACCTACATTTCCACTTTGCAAAACGCCATGGTCGCGGCGAAGGAAAACAACATTCCCATCGTGGTTTTGGACCGGCCCAATCCCCTGGGCGGGGAAATCGTGGAAGGATTCCTGAGAGAAACCCGCTTCAAATCCTTTGTGGGCATCGACAAAATGCCCATGGCCCACGGCATGACCGCCGGAGAATTGGGGCAGTTCTTTAATCGGGAAATCGGCGCCGACCTTACCGTCGTACCCATGAAGAACTGGACACGGAGCATGGTTTGGCAAGACACGGGCTTGCCCTTTGCCCAAACGAGCCCGAACATTCCCAATTTGGAAAGCGCCTTTTTGTACATGGCCACGGGAAGCGGCGAGGAAACCGGCATCGGCCAAGGGGAATACTTCCGCTGGGTCGGCGGCAGAAACATCAATTCCAATGAATACGCCCGAAGGCTCAACGGGGCGAATCTGCCCGGCGTCACCTTCACTCCCGCGCCGAAAGGCAAAAGGGGCGGCGTGCGCCTCAAGGTCACGGACTGGCACACATTTAATCCGGCCCGCACGGGGATCTACACCCTGGCCGTGGCCAATCAAATGCGGCCCATCAACGTGCCCGCCTGCAAAAAGCCCTACTCCATGTTCTATCTCGTCCAGGGATCGGAAGAAATCGCCCGCCTCTTCAGGGCCGGTGCGTCTCCCGAAACCATCGTGAAGGCCTACGAAAAAGACGTGAACGCCTTTAAGGCCCAGAGAGAAACTTATTTACTTTACAAATAAAAGAAGCCTCCGAAATTTATCGGAGGCTTTTTACGTGGCGTCAATCGTTTTTCACATCGCTTTGCAATTGTCGGCGCACGTCCTTCACCGGGGCCATAATCACCCGCCCCGTGCCGCGATAGGCGTTGACCAGGCCTTCGCCGCTTGCCGCGGAGCCGACCAAGCTCTTGCCGCTTCGCTCCACGGTAAATTCCAAGCTGTTGGACCAGGCCAGGGCCAAATTGCCGTCGATCTTCAGCACATCGTCCACGAGATCGATGACGATGAGCTCTTCTCTCGGCACGGGGGATTCCAGGCACACGACGCCTTCGCCCTTTAAGCTCAGATTAAACAGACCCATGCCGCCGAAAGCGGAGGACACATTGGTGCGGGCCACGATTTTTTGTTCGAGTTTTCCGTCACAGGCCATAAAGAGGCCGTCTTTTAAAATGATGGCGCCGTTCCAATCGGTGAGGTCTTCCAGAAGAATGTACACATCCGTGGGCTCGAGGCAAAGCCTGCCCGTACCGGTGTATTCCGGCTTAATGGCGCTTTCGCCGGAGAGGCCGCCCTTTACGGCCTTGCCGAAAAAGTCTTTGGCGCCCTTGATTCCCGTGGTGGCCTTCACGTCCCCGAGCATCCACTGCATGG
This sequence comes from Peptoniphilaceae bacterium, assembly GCA_902363535.1. Classification (GTDB taxonomy): domain Bacteria; phylum Bacillota; class Clostridia; order Tissierellales; family Peptoniphilaceae; genus Aedoeadaptatus; species Aedoeadaptatus acetigenes. Next base: position 53,866 of record CABJAE010000013.1, on the reverse strand, counting down.
CGCCGGGTTGGACGGTGACATCGCCCTTGGAAAGATCGCAGTACACCTGCCTCTTTCTTACGTTCATTTGCGAGGCGAAGTAGGCCTCCATGGCCTCTTCCCTGCGCACGGAAAGGTCCCGCTTGTATTCCAGCACCTGAAAGGGTCCTTTTTCTTCCACGATGCGAATGTCGTCGTTGTCGGTAAAATTGTGAATGGTAAACATAGTCGCTCCTTAGCTTTTAAAATAGCGATCCAGGGCCCGCAATATGCCAATGGCCATGGCCTCTTGGTAGCTCGGATCGTTGAGTTTTTTGTCTTCTTCGGGATTGGACATGTAGCCGCACTCGATGAGGCTCGTGGGCATTTGGGCGAAATTGGTGCCCGTTAAATCGTCTCTTGCGATGGCGCCTCGGGGCTTCGCCGAAGTGGCGGCGGCCATTTCGCTTAAAATCAGCTCCGACAGGCGCATGGAGGCGTCGCTTAAATGGCCCACGTCGGGATTGTTTTTCGACGGGTAGTAGGTCTCGATGCCCGCGACCGCCTTGGGCCCGCCGTTGGCGTGAATCCTCAAATACACCTCAGCACCCGAGGCGTTGGCGATGGCCGCCCGCTCCTGATTGGAAAGATTCACGTCGTTGGAATCGCGAATCATGACCACGCGGTAGCCCGCCGATTCCAGCTTCTGCTTTAAACAGCGGCTGAAATTCAAATTAAATTCGTATTCGCCTATGCCCGTGGCCACGCCTCGGGTGCCGTCAGCTACCTTCGCCTTCATTTGATTGGACGAGGGGGCGATGGTTTCTTTTTCGGGATTGCCGTGGGCCTGGTGGCCGGCGTCGATGGCCACGATGGGGCCCGTGCCTGCAGGAACCTGCGGCTGCGCCTCACTTGCCTTTTCGGCCGGTGTTTCTGCGGCGGCCTGCGGCATTTCTTTTTTTATTTCCTTCGGCGGAATTTTCTTCGCCGCTTCTTTTTTCCGCGCTTCCTGTCTTTCCTCGCGCCGCATCTCATCTAGACTTACCTGGTGAATTAGATCCGCTTCGGTTTTTGCGGCATAGATTTTCAGGCCCGCGGCCGTCACCAGAAGGAGAAGGAGGGCGCCGATGATCCATTTTCTCATACATCGCTCCTTTTCTCTCATTTTACCACAGATCTTTGGAAAACTTTTGAGTTCCTCACTCCTCTATTTGGTATAATGTAGCTTTGTAAGGAGGCAGTATGAAGAAGACATCCATCGCAAAATCCACGGTGCTCATCATCTTATTTTCCCTTATCGGAAAAATGATGGGTTTCGTCCGTGAGTCCATGGTGGCCGCCATATTCGGGGCGGGTTTTGAAAAAGACGCGTTCGTCGCCGCCCAATCGGCTACATCGACGGTGAGTATGTACATCGTCATGGGGATCAGCACCGTCTTTATCCCGAGCTTGCAGTCAGTCTATTCCAGATACGGCGAAGAAGGCAAGCATAAATTTACCAACAATATCTTTTCAATCGTAAGTCTGCTTACGATTTTAATCATGATTTTAGGCATTGTGGGGGCGCCCCTTTTGACCATGCTCGTGGGCCCGCGCTTCGATCCGCGGACGAAGGCCCTCACGGTGCAGCTCATTCAATTGGGCATGCCCGTCATCGTTTTTTCCGCCTACGAGGGGATATTCACCGGCTATTTGCACTTTCACAACCGCTTCGGCATCGCCGCATCGGTGCCGATTTGGCTGAACTTGGTGTATCTGGCCTACCTTATGATCTTCTCCACGAAATTCGGCATCTACGGGCTGACCATCGTCTCCGTCCTCGCCGTGGTGGCGGAATACATCTGCGTTTGGTACGGCTCCCACCGAGTGGGCTACCGCTTTCAGCCCATGCTGGATTTAAAAGACGAGCACACGAAACAGACCCTGCTCTTGGCCATCCCGGCCATTATTACGGTCAGCGTCAATAACATCAACACCTTGGTCAACCGGGCCCTGGCCTCCGGCCTCGCCTCCGGCTCCATGAGCCGCCTGGATTATGCCAACAAGCTGAACGTGTTGGTTATCGGGATCTTTATTACGGCCATAACCTCGGTCATCTATCCCGCCATGAGTAAGGCCTTCGACGAAGGAGAAATGGAAAAGGGCAAGCGGATCATGAACGGTTCCGTGCGCTCCGTGCTCCTCATCACCATTCCCGCCATGGCCGGGCTCATCGTTTTGGCTCAGCCCATTGTGGAGCTGGCCTTTATGCGGGGGGTCTTCACCCAGGCCGACGCCGACGCCACGGCGATCTGCCTCCGTTTCTACACCTTGGCCCTCGTGTCCATTTCCGTAAACAATGTGCAGAACCGGGTCTTTTACAGTTTGGAAGACACGAAGACGCCCTTCTACCTCGGCGTGGTCAATGTGCTCTTTAACGTGGGCTGCAATCTGATTTTGGTGCGCACCATGGGCATCAACGGCCTGGCCCTTTCCGTGTCCATCGCACAAACCGTGGTCACCTGGGTGTCCTTTACCATGCTGAGGAAAAAAATCGGCCACATCGGCATGCGGAGCTACGTAAAGATCACCATAAAAACCGTTATCGCCTCGGTCATTATGGGGGCCTTCGCCTACTACTTCTATTTCGGCGGCATCGCCCTTTTAGGCAATGTGGGCAACGGCATCAAACTCCTTCACTTCACTCTCACCGTTGGGCTTTCGGCCCTTCTCTACTTCTTTACTCTGGATCTCTTGGGCTTAAAGGAAGTGAAGGACATCAAAAAGATCGTGGCCATTAAGTTTTTGAAGAAAAAAATCGCGTAACAGAAAGGATCACCATGAAAGCTACAAGCGCCCGCTTAACCGACGCCGCCATGGCCTATGTGAAAAAGAAAAACCTCACCGCCGTCTCCGTGGACACGCCGGACATGGCCTGTTGTGGCGTGGCCGATGTCATGAGCGCCACCGTGTCCAAAGGCCTGCCGAAGAAAGATCCCGTCGTCTACAAAAAATGCGAAGATCGCGGCGTGGCCATTTACTACCCCTACTACACCCAAGTGGAGGGAGACTGCATCGTCATCGACGCGGAAAAAATTCTCGGCATAACACGGCTTTTCGTGGCCAACGGCATCATGGAAATATAAATTGCGGCACCTGCGGGTGCCGTTTTTTGTACCGCTCGGAAGGAAAAATACACCGCCTGTCGGAAAACAGCGGCAATTATTCGCCCCGTCATTTACTCTAAGCATAGGAGGTGCGACATGAAGGTCGAAATAATTTTGGACGAGACCTGTGAGCGGCCACAGGTGAAGATTTATACCAAGGCCGTGACGGAAGAAGTGGAAAAGATTCGCGATGCCCTCACCGCCGTGGGCATCGAAAAGATCGTGGGACAAAAAGGCGATGAAGTCTTTCTCATGGACTACGGCGATATCCTGCGGATTTACGCCCAAGACAAATCCGTCTACGCCGTGGCGGGCGGGGAGATTTATCGCCTCAGGCTGAGCCTTTCCGCCTGCGAAGAGCGCCTCAGGGCCCACCGCTTTCTCCGCGTGTCCCGATCCGATGTGATTAATTTGGATTATGTGAAGAAACTGGACCTGAGCTTTACGGGAACCATCGCCGTGGAAATGAAAAACGGCGACGTGGTCTATGTGTCTCGGCGAAACCTGCGGGGCTTTAAAGAAGCCCTGGGACTCTAGGAGGTGTCTTATGAAAATTGTAAGAAATGCGTTCGTCTCGTTTTTGGCCGGCGTGGGCATCGGCGCCCTTATCGAAGCCTTTATCTCCATCGGGATGGGCATGAACATTGTGGGCGTACCGGAATTTGTCGATACTATCGCTCCCGGTTATGCGAAAATCATTCAGTGTTTCTGCTACGGCGGCTTCGGCCTCGTGTCCTATCTTTGCGGCGAATTTTTCGGCAACAGGAAGGGCGCCTTCTACCTGATGCAGGGCCTGCACTTTCTCATCATCCTCGTCTACTTTCTGTTCGTGGGATTTTACCTGAAGTGGTTCTCGAACCCGACCTCGGCCCTTTATTCCGGCCTCGGTTTCGTTGCAAGCTACATCCTCATTTGGATCGCCATCTACTTTAAGGAAAAGCGCCTTGTGGAAAAAATGAACGAACAGCTGAAGTAAAGCCGCCGCCACATCGGCGGTTTTTTTATTGCGAAGGGTATGAATCAGAAAAGAGGTGAAACAATGAACAGTCACGACGCATACATCACGGCCCGGGATTTTTACTGCTCGGGAAAGACCCGGCCCGTCCTTTATAGAAAGAAACAACTCTACGCCCTGCTCAAAGGCATCGACGCCTTTCGCGGAGCCATCGACGCCGCCTTAAAGGCGGATTTAAACAAGTCTTCCAGAGAAGCCTTTCTCACGGAAATCTATCTCGTAAAAGCAGAGATCCGCCACATGATTCGCCACTTGAATCGCTACGGCCGCACGTTGCGTCCCCTTCCCGGCGCGGTCCAACTGCCGGGGAGGCTTTCCATTCGCAGAGAACCCTACGGGGCGGTGCTCGTCATCAGCCCCTGGAACTATCCCTTTCAGCTGAGCCTTCTGCCCGTGGTGGGAGCCATTGCCGCGGGAAACGCCGTGGTGGTGAAGCCCTCGGAATTTGCGCCCGAGACGGGAAAGGTGCTCGAGGCCCTCTCAGGCAGCGTGCTGGACGAAGGCCTCGTGTCCTTCGTCTTCGGCGAGGAAGAGGCGGCGAAAGCCCTGTTGTCGGAGCCCTTCGACAAGGTGTTTTTCACCGGCAATAGCGACGTGGGCCGCTCGGTCATGAAACAGGCGGCGGCCCACCCCTCGCCTGTCGTCTTGGAGCTCGGGGGCAAGAGCCCGGTCATCGTCGACGAGACCGCCGATATCCCCATGGCGGCGAAGCGCATCGCCTTCGGCAAGACCATGAACGCTGGGCAGACCTGCGTGGCGCCGGATACGGTCTACGTCCACGCGTCGCAAAAAGAAGCCCTGATCGACGGACTGCTGGATGCCTTTGAGGAAGCCTTTCCCACGGAAGATTACTTTATTAACGAAACCGTGCGCATGAACCACCGGGGCCGCTACGCCCGCATGAAGGAACTGGCAGAAGAAGGGGACATTCGCACGAAACACGCCCGCATTTTCTACGACGAGAGCCTCCACGTCTTTCCCTGCGTCGTGGAAAATCCACAGGGGCGCTTGCTCGAGGAAGAAATCTTCGGACCCCTTCTGCCCGTGATCGCCTACGAATCGGAAGAGGCCCTCTTTCGCGAATTGAGTGAAAAAGACAAGCCCCTTGCCCTTTATCTCTTCTCAAAAGATGAAGGTTTTATTCGCCGCGCCATCCGCGCCGTGGACAGCGGCGGCGTGTGTATCAACGACAACCTCATGCACCTGGCGTCGAACAAGGCGCCCTTCGGCGGCATCGGGCCCTCGGGCATGGGCGCTTACCACGGCAAGTGGAGCTACGAGGCCTTCTCCCGCCCCCGCACCGTGCTGAAAAAATCCACCCGCTTCGATATTTCCCTGCGCTACCATCCTTTTTAATTCTGAGTATGGAAAAAGCCCCTACCCGTTAGTTTGATGGATAGGGACTTTTTTTGAGGTTAAGGTTTTTGCGTGTGAGAAAAATTATAGATAATTTGAGCCAGCTCGCATCGCTTAAAGCTTCCCTTGGGATTGAAACGATGCAGATCGTCACCTTGAACAATACCCAATTGCGTCATGGCTCGAACGGAATCTTGCGCCCAGTCGGGAATAGATGATTGGTCGCGATAAGGCACAATCAATTTATCGGTATCATACTTCAGATTTAAGACGACGGACATGCGGTGAATGATTGTCGCCATCTCGGCGCGGGTAATATTGGCGTTCGGGGCAAACATATTGTTTCCTCGACCGTAGATAATTTGATTTTGCCGCGCCCAAGAAATAAAGCAGGCGTAATATTGATCGTCATCCACGTCGTTAAAACCGGAACGTGCAGGACCTTCAGGGATGTTCGCATATCGGGCGAGGACGGTGACAAACTCCGCACGAGTGATTGGTTTTTCCGGGTCAAAGGTTTTTTCCAGAGCGATATTTTTGAAATAGGCCTTGGTAAGACAATAATCGATGGCCGTTTTTGCCCAATGGTTTGCATAATCCTTTCCGTTCTCCTCATCTGTCAACGCAGGGAGCAGAATTTGGCCTTGGTAGAAAGGTGAAGGGTTCGGCATAGGGTTCGGTGTAGGTGTGGGCGTAGGCGTAGGTGTAGGTGTGGGCGTAGGTGTAGGTGTAGGTGTAGGTGTAGGTGTGGGCGTAGGTGTAGGTGTGGGCGTAGGTGTGGGTGTAGGTGTGGGTGTAGGCGTAAGAGTTTGATCTTTCCAGAGTGCCTTGATGCGCATATCTTTGGACACAACCACCGTCGATCCCGGTTGCATAGTCGCATCGATTATACGCCAAGCATCGAAGACTTTTCCATCAGGTGGCGTAAAGCGACAAGGAGGCAATACATAACTTTTTCCTTTTTCTATTGAAATGGCATCCATGCTTCCCTTTCCACCGTTTGCATCGAAGGAAACACTACATTTTTCCGGCATTTTGTCTTTTAGGCCGGATACCGTCGCTTTTATCATATACATGCCCGCCGTTTCAGGCTCATTCCAAGCATGATTAAACATTTGGACAGAAGTATTCCCCGCCGTTTTATTATCCATCCCCAAGGCTATGTCGCCTGTTAATTTGGTAAATGCAACGTAGAAGGGTCCGTCGACATAGACGTGATCCAGATCGAGGGTATTCCAGCCTTCCTTTTCGAAGGTCAGCTCTTTTGTAAAGAGCACGGGGCCGGGGAGTCCGTCTCTATCGTTTTTGTCGTAAATGGAAATACGGTAGCGACTGTTCGAAAGATCGGCATCTTTTAATTTCGTTAGATAATAGTGGACGGACTTTACTTGAAGAGGACGGTCGTTGTCTATACGATTGGCAAAGGCTCTATCTTTTAAATCTTGCCCGGCCAGCTCCAAGGCGACGTCGCGGTCATATCCGACGACCAATTCTGATGTATTTTCCGCGGGTTTTAAGGAGAGGGAGAGGGTTTCATCTTTTTGAAGATGCAGCTTCTTCCTGTACGTGTAATAGCCTTGAGCGTTGATGATCAGCTCATAATCGCCGGGAAGAAGTGCATCAAATTGAAGGTTTTTACCTTCTTTTTCCGCCAGGACTTCGGATTGCCCGTCTTTATAAACACTGGCGCGGATATTTACGGATTCTTGCTTTTCATTTAGTGCTTGAACCTGTAAGGAAAGAGCGGTGGCTTTATCCAGATAGATATCTTGTGTCAAGACTTTTCCGTTTTCAATGGTAACGGGAACTCTCTTGGGTGCATAACCTTCCGCGTATGCGACGGCGGTATATTTCCCCGCAGGATGGTTTAGGGTAAAGTGGCCGCTTCCCATTTCACTGGTGACTTGTACGCCTGTTTCTTCGATAGAGAGGGTGCCCACCAAGGGGATGATATCCGTATTTTTTTGCTCATTTGGCAATGTGGCGGGATGCATCTGCTGCAAGCGGAAGGGCAATGCCGTTCGAGTCTGTGTAGCTGAAACACGATCGTTACTATGAATGGAAACATCGTCTATATACCAACCGCCACATTGTTCCGGTGAGAGGGTCGGCGTGTCACTTCCGGATATAAGGACAAATTTCATTCGGAATTGCGATGTAAGGAAGTCCGATGGAATGGATACGCCTTGGGTGAACCAACAGTGCTTGATGCCCTGGGCATCTAAGGCATTTGCATCTAAGGTGAAGATTTTTGTCCACTGTTTCCCGCCGTCTTTTGAAACGTAGATTTCCCCAACATCGTTGTCATAGGTGTCGTATTCATCCGCACCTCGTTTGCCGGAGGATCCAAACCAATTTTGATAGTAAAGCGTTGCATCGTTTAGGCTGGACAAGTCCATGGCAGGAGAGAGAAGTTCATACCGCTGATTTGACTTGCGATAGGTATCCATGCCCGTCGCCCACATACCGGGGCCGGGATTTTTCCCGAAGGATTGTTTGGAAATGGGTTTTTTATAGTTGGTACTGAAGGGATCGCCGTAGGTGAGGACCCCGTAGTCCCAAGCTTCGGTCCCGTTGTTTCCGGTGGTAAAACCTTCTTGACTCTCTTCAAAATCAAAGTGTTTTACAACCCTTCCTTCCGTAAAGGTATGGGAGAGAATCTTGGAAGGAGCACTTTCGATATTGCCGATTTTAGAGACGGCATAATAGTAGTACGTACCTTTCTGAGGCAACGGCGTGTCGGTGAGCGTGATGCTGTATTTGCCGAAGCCGTGTGTTGTATCGCCTTTATTGACAGTGAGAATCGCTGTGAAGGGGCCGTCCGGGGCATTGGACCGATACAGGGTATAGGCGGTAATGTCTTCGTCTTTTACAGGCGAAAAGGTGTAGCTGATTTTTCCGTCTCGCTTATTGCGAAGGTTGATGGATTCACTTGGTGTTTGCGGTGTTTTTTCCGGAGACTTCTCGATGGAGATGTCATCGATCAGCCAACCGACGCCTTCCGTCTTATATTCGCCATTCCCACGAAGACCTAACATGACGCAGATTTTTTTGCCTTTATATGCAGATAGGTCGATGGATTCATCAACCCAGCCTTGAGAATGATTTTGGAAGGTACGCTTCCGCTGCCAATTCAAATTGTCCACGTCGCTCGTTTCGTCGACTTCAGCAATCCATACTTCGGCTTGATCGAACCAAGCATGTTCGCTATTGCCTAAGTCGTACCGGTGTCTAAACCGTAAAATCGCATTTTCTTTTTCCTGCGTTAAATCGATGGGCGGCATCACGGCGATGGTGTCGCCTTTTAAATTGTGATGGTAAGATCCCGTACCGATCATTTTATGATTTGGTTGTGCCGGATCTAGTGCACCCCATTTCCATAAATTTGATTCGCCGCCAAATTCAAATCCCGAGCAATCTTTTTCAAAGTCTTGAACATAGCCAATGGAGATGCCGGATTTTATGGAGAAAGTCACGGCTTCTGTTTTTGTCTTTTGACCATTCACATCGGTGGCCTCGATAAAATAAGTACCGCCGGAGCCTTTGAAGAGAGAGGGAGGCAGATGCAACGAGTAATACCCGTCTATGCGATTGCCTTTTTTCAGTTCCAGGGGGTAAGATTTGAAACCCTCACCAACATCTAAATGCAATTTGACCGATTCAATGCCGGCATTGTCTCGCGCGTTTGCATCAAACGTGGTCTGATAGGTAGTAAAAATTGTGTTCATGGGATGGTGTTCGACGACAGGCTTCTCCCCGTCTTCCCCTCGTGCGAGCAGTCGTCCGGTAAATTGACCCATTGTGTGGGTATCGATATCCGCACCCTTTTTTTGCGATTTGGCCAATTCCACAGCATTGAAGGCATTGACTTTACCGTAGCCATAGCCGTGGTTGGGAGTTTTTGTGTAGACATCGTCTTTTAACGGCGTGGCTGTTTCATTTAGAATCTTTTCAATTTGGTCCACACTTAAATCGCGATTAGCTTGGAGCATGAGAGCCACGACACCGGAAACGTGAGGACTTGCCATACTCGTTCCTGTTTCGATGGCATAACGATTATTCGGAAGTGTAGATAAAATATTCACACCGGGGGCGACAAGATCAGGTTTCCACTTATTGGTGTAATCGGACTTTCCGCGCAAAGAAAATTTTGCTACTTTTTCATCCTTTCGAATGGCACCCACAGCGTAGGCTTCCGGATAGGCGGCAGGCGTTCCAATAGAATGATCGCCACCGTTGTTGAATTCGCTGACATTGCCTGCAGAAAAGACAGGGAAAATACCGGCGTCGCGCCATTTTTTAACGATATCGCGGTAAAATCCGTCGCGGGAATTGCCGCCCCATGAATTATTAACCACATCTGGAGCGAGATCGGGGCGTTTATTGCCATTTTTATCTCTCGGTGCGAGGATCCACTCGCCTGCGGCTAAAAGTTTGGCGTTATCCGTCTCGCCATTGGCATCAAAAACCTTGACCGCAATCCATTTTGTCTTCGGGGCGACACCTAAGAGCGCACCGTCATCGCGCGTTCCTAAAATCGTTCCGCAAACGTGCGTTCCGTGGCCCCGATCATCAAAGGGACTTTCATCTGCACCGGTTTTATTAGTTACCGTATTGTACCAGGAATAGGGTGCCAAGGCGGCAATTTGACCTCGATAATTTTTGGCGATGGCGGGGTGAGTTCCGTCCACACCGGAGTCGATAATGGCAACAGTCACCACCTGGTCACTGTCTTTGACCGCTTTTTGGGCGCGATCGGCACCGATGGCTTTTAGGTTCCATGGGACGTGGGGCTTGTCTTCTTGTAAGGTAGCGGAACGGCGCATGCGACCATTCTCCGGTTCGTTTTCAACCGGGGGCTCTAGGTGAATGGGTTGGTTTTCCACGACCTCAGCCACATCATCTCGTGCAGCTAAATCCACTAGGACAGATTTTTTGGCGACCACATGGATGCAGTTTACGATATAAAAGGACTTGAATGACTTGACGAGTCCTTGCTGTTTTTGTGTATGTAAACGATCCAAGATATCTTTTTGAGATGTTTCGGCGAGAGCGACGGAGGCCTCAACGATTTCTTTTCGCACGGCTTGCTCTCGCTTCTCCTTCGATTGTGCACCGGAGCTAAGGGCGACTTTCCGTTTGATCTGCGGCGCATCGATTTCATCTTTTAATCGCACGAGCGCATCAATATAGGCGTCGTCTGTTGCTTGTTCGATAGACATACTGATTTTTTTTCGAACAGGTTCGGTAGAAGCGGCAGCAATTATGGGACTGCCACTAGAGAGAACCATTATAAAAGTTAAAAGATAGGCTAAAATACGTTGACTTCGTTTCATCAAAACCTCCTAAAATAAAATGATGAGAAGAGAATATCATAAACGATATTCAATATCAACAAGAAAGACATGTTCGATTGTTTTGTTCGTAAAAAGGAAGATAAGCCTCTCAATAAAGGAAATGAAAGAAATATTCTTTCAACAGATGATTTAAGTCTTCAGCTTTATTTCGTGTGAGGTCATAAAAGAAAGTCAGTCCATAGAAAAAGCCCCGAAGCTACCTTCGGGGCTTTCATTATAGACGATCAGTCATTTGCGTAATTGTCGAAGTAGCCTTGAACCATGACTACCGGCGTGCCTTTGTCGCCGCTGCCGCTGGTTAAGTCGGCGAGGGAACCTAAAAGGTCGGTGAGACGACGGGGCGTGGTGCCCAAGGTTTCGTCCTTGCCTAAGAGATCCGTGTCTTTTTCGTGGATCCGATCCACAATGGCCGCTTCCATTTCTTCCGTGCTCAGGTCTTTTAATTCCGTATCGGCAAGATACTTCATCTTGAGCTCGTTGGGCGTGCCTTCCAAGCCGTCGGTGTAGGCAGGGGAAACGACCGGGTCGGCCAGTTCCCAAATCTTTCCGACGGGATCTTTAAAGGCGCCGTCGCCGTAGATCATGACTTCGAAGTGGGCGTCGAAGTGTTCGTTCAGGCGCTTTTGCAGGGCGTCGACGAAAATTTGTCCGTCTCTCGGGAAGAGCTTAATCATTTCCGGGCCGGCCATGTTGCTGCCCAAAAGGCCGTATTGGGTGTTGTAGCCGTGATCGCTGCTTTCTTGGGCCAAAATATCGTCCAGACCCAGAATGAGATTGCCGCCGTTGTCTTTCAACTCCCGCTTAATGAGCTCGCGGGTGTGGATGCTTGCTACCAACACGTCCTTGGTGTAGGAGAGAATGGTGCGGGGATCGTTGGAGAAGTAGATTTCGCTGTTCGGTGCGATTTCTTTGTAGAGCTTCACATAGTCGATGCCGGTGAACTCGTGTTTCACTTCTTCGCCGAAGTGTTCCCGATACTCCGCTTCCGTAATGACATCGCGGTAGGGATTGATGCCCGTGCCGTAAAGTCTGTTTTCGTCCATTAAGTGGTTGCCCACTTCGTCGGAGGGAAAACTCAATAAAATATGGAGCTTGCGGCCGCTCTTTGCCAGACCTTTTAAGATCGTGGAAAAGCGGTTCCGTGATAAGATCGGAAAAACGACGCCGAAGGGGCCGTCAAACTTTTCGGCCACGTCTTTGGCAATGTCGTCGACCGTGGCGTAATTGCCTTGGCTTCTTGCGACTAAGGATTCCGTCACACAGATAATGTCTCTGTCTTTCGGTTCGATGCCTTCCGATTCGATGGCTTTTTTCACCGAATCAAAAACCACATCCACTAAGTCGTCGCCCTTTTTTACGATAGGCAGTCGAATGCCTCGGGTCGTCGTTCCAATATAACGCTTCATGATACGTATCGCCTCTTTCATATTCAAAAGTAAAAATGACTACCCTATTCTACCATACTTCCTTAAAAGGTGGTATGATGAACATCTAAGAGATGGAAAAGGAGGGCGGCCGGTGGAAGGTTCGTTTCGGCAAAGGGGCAATTTTTTTCGCAACCATTGGGTGATGCTTGCCATTGTGTGGTTGCTTTTTTTTGAGCGGTTGTGGATGTTGTCCCATTTAGGGCCAAGCTATGGCCTGAAGAGCGACGATTTAAGCTACATGAAGGCGGGGATCACCATGTACCGCACCGCCACCTTAACCATGCACGGCGTGGTGAGCGCTCAAATTATGCCCGGACTTCCCCTGATTATCGCTCTTTTCGCGAAAATTTTCGGCACGGGCCACGGGCTTTGGCTCGCCCTGAAAGTGGCCTGGTGCTTTATGGGCACCATGGCCGCCTGGTTTACGTACCTGGCCATTCGGGAAAAGGCCCCCACTTACGCCGCCGTCCTTCCCACGCTCATGTACTTTACTCCGGACTTCGCCTGGCAGGACAATTTGATTCTGGCGGAGACGCCCTATCTTTTTCTCGTGACCCTCTACCTTTACGGCGTGATTCGCATGGGAAACAGAAAAGATTGGGCGGGCTTCATCATTATGGCTACAAGCGCCTACTTGGCTTTTCTTCTCAAGGCCCAGGCCCTTTGCCTCTTTCTCCTGCCCCTGCCTTACTTATGGATCAAGAAATACCCCTCCACCCGCCTCTACGGCCAGGCCTTTCTGATCTTCGTGGCCCTATTGGCCTTTATGCTTCCCTGGAGCGTGCGCAATTACAAACACTTCTGCGCCTTCATTCCCACCACCTACGGCATCGGCAATCCCTTGCTTCTCGGCACCTTTCAGGGAGAAGGCTACCCGCCGGAAGATGTTTTCGATCGCAGGAAGTTTGTGGACGAGGTGTATGAAGAACACGTCTTTTTGAAAAACAGTGACGGCAAGTTTGCGGCGAAGCACAAGCGCTACTTCGAGCTTCTCGCCGACGAAAAATTGGCCCGGGCCCGCATGGTCTACTGGTGGAAAGACGACCGGGAGTCCATGTTGAAAAGCTATCTGTGGCTCAAGCCCAAGAGCATGTTCTTCAAAACCTTTTACTGGGACGAGGTGATTCCCAAAACGAGATACCCCATCATCCATCTGCGGCAATTGGACTTTACCTTGGCCATGGCGGCGGCGGTGGCGGTGCTTCTCGCGAAAAGGACCGTGGCGGAAACCTATTTCGTGCTCTTCGCCTACTTCGCCCAGGTCTACATGTACGCCTACGCCTACGTCTTCGACCGCTACGCCCAGACCCTATTGCCTTTCCGCTACGTGGCCATCGGCTTTTTGATTCCCGCGGCGGTGGACATCTTCCGGCGCGCGCGCCGCTACATTCGCGGCAAGCAGGCCTACCGGGAAGGGTTGAAGAAACAGAAAATGGAAAATTAAATTCGAGCAAAACGAAAGCACTCGGGTGAGTAGAGTCCGAGTGCTTTTTCTGTGGGATTAATACGCTTTTGCGTAGTAGACCATGTGCTTGGCGGGCTTGCCGCAGTGGACACAGGTGTCTGCCAGGTGTTCTTCTTCGAAGGGAATGCAGCGAATGGTGGCGGTAGTTTCTTCTTTAATTTCCGCTTCGCAATCTTCGTCGCCGCACCACATGCCCTTTAGGAAGGGATTGCCTGCGGCCATTTTTTCCTTGAAGTCGTCGTAGTCGGTGACGGTAAAGGTATTTTCTTCCATGCGCTTTTTCGCCGCTTCAAACATATCTTTTTGAATGGTTTCAAGCATGTCGTCGATCTTCTCCGCCAGGTCTTCCATGGGAACGAAAATCTTTTCGTTGGTGTCTCGACGCACGAAGACCACTTGGTTCTTTTCGATGTCCTTGGGGCCGATTTCCACGCGCAAGGGCACGCCCTTCAGTTCCCATTGATTGAATTTCCAGCCCGGGCTGTATTGTTCCCGGTCGTCCAGTTCCACGGTGAAGCGGTTCTTCAGGCTGTCGTAGAGATCTTGGGCTTTTTCCTTGACGCCTTCTTTGTGCATGGCGATGGGCACGATGACCACTTGCGTCGGCGCCACGTGAGGCGGCATAACCATGCCTCGGTCGTCGCCGTGAACCATGATGAGGCCGCCGATTAAGCGGGTGGAAATGCCCCAGCTCGTTGTCCAGGCCGTGGCGAGCTTGCCTTCCCTGTCTTGGAACTGAATGTCGAACATCTTCGCGAAATTTTGGCCCAAGTTGTGGCTCGTGCCCGATTGCAGTGCCTTGCCGTCGTGCATCATGGCTTCCAGGGTGTAGGTGGCGTCGGCGCCGGCGAAGCGTTCCGATTCGCTCTTCTTGCCTAAGATAACGGGAATGGCCATTTCATCTTCGATGACTTGGCGATAAATTTCGTGAATGCGCAGGGTTTCTTCCTGAGCGTCTTCGTAGGTTTCGTGAACCGTGTGGCCTTCTTGCCATAAAAATTCCACCGTGCGAAGGAAGGGGCGCGTGGTCTTTTCCCAGCGGAAGACGGAGCACCATTGGTTAATTAACACCGGCAGGTCCCGATAGGTTTGCACCCATTTGGAGTACATGGAGTTAATAATCGTCTCCGATGTGGGGCGCACGATCAGGCGTTCCGCCAATTTTTCGTCGCCGCCGTGGGTAACCCACAGAACTTCCGGGGCGAAGCCGTCGAAGTGTTCCACTTCCTTTTGCAGCAAATGTTCCGGAATCAGCATGGGGAAGTAGGCGTTTTTGTGGCCCGTGGCCTTGAAGCGCTTATCCGCTTCTTCCTTAATCCGCTCCCACACGGCGAAGCCGTAGGGGCGAATAATCATGCAGCCTCTCACGGGGGCGTAGTCCGCCATTTCCGCCTTTAATACCACGTCGGTGTACCACTGAGCGAAATCTTCGTCGCGGGCTGTAATCTCTCTTACAAATTTTTCCTTGTCTTTAGCCAATGTGTGCCTCCTCAATCCAATAAAAAAACCACGGTTTCTCAGGGACGAAAAACCGTGGTACCACCCAAATTCAATACCCTCATCGGGTATCCTCAATGTCGTAACGGGACAAGCGGTCCGTTTT
This sequence comes from Peptoniphilaceae bacterium, assembly GCA_902363535.1. GTDB lineage: Bacteria > Bacillota > Clostridia > Tissierellales > Peptoniphilaceae > Aedoeadaptatus > Aedoeadaptatus acetigenes. The sequence goes on along the minus strand of CABJAE010000013.1, from coordinate 38,539 downwards.
GCGGACAACTCCGGAGCGGGATTCTGCGGGCAGCCATCGTCGAATCTTTCAATCGGTGAATTCGACTCCCTGAGATTTAGCCCCACGTACTTTTCTCCATCGAAGTTTTTGAATACATCCATTATACAGGGACGAGGCCCTTTGTCAAGTGATGGAGAGGTAAAATTTATATTTTTTCCCGGCCTCCGCCATCGGTTCTTGACATTGAAAATTCCTTTTACTATTATAAAAGAAAACACCCCTTGCACCGCGAGGGTCATAGGTTTTTTTATATTGGTTATCTTTCGAGAGAACCAATTTTTTCTATTTTAGGAGGGAATATGGATCTAGACAAAAAGTTCGGGGAAATGGCGTTTAACAAGCGCATGATGCGGGAAAGATTGCCCCACGCCATTTACTACCGATGGAAAAACGCCATAAGGAACGAGGCGCCTTTGGATCGGGAGACCGCCGATGCCATCGCCCACGCTATGAAGGAGTGGGCGATGGAAAAGGGCGCTACCCATTACTGCCACTGGTTTCAGCCCCTAAACGGCCTCACGGCGAAAAAACACGACGCCTTTTTGGACCGCACGGACAAATACGACGTGATTCAGCGCTTCTCCGGCAAGGAATTGATTCGCGGCGAAAGCGACGGATCGTCCTTTCCCACCGGCGGCATGCGCAGCACCTTCGAAGCCCGAGGCTACACCTATTGGGACGCCACGGCCAATTCCTTTATTATCGACCGGATTTTATACATCCCCACGATCTTCGTGTCCTTTAACGGAGACAAGCTGGACAAGAAAGGCCCCTTGCTCGCGTCCATGGGCCTGATCAGCGAGCACGGCTCCCGGGTGGTGAATCTCTTCGAAAAAGAGGAATACACCTACCGCATGAAGCCGAAAGTGGGCCTGGAGCAGGAATTTTTCCTTATCGACAAGCGCCACTACGACAAGCGGAGCGATTTAAAAAGCATCGGCCGCACCTTGATCGGCGCCGGCGCCCCCAAGGGCCAGGAAATGGGCGACCACTACCTGGGCGGCATTCCCAAGCGGGTCATGGCCTTTTACGAATCCGTTAACGAAAAACTCTGGGAACTGGGCATCTTCGCCAAGACCGAGCACAACGAAGTGGCCCCCTGCCAATTTGAAATCGTGGCCCTCTTTGAAAATGCCAACATCGCCGTGGACTACAATCAGCTCATTATGAGCATCTTAAAGGAAACCGCCACCGACTACGACCTGGTCTGTCTGCTCCACGAAAAGCCCTTTGCCGGCGTCAACGGCAGCGGCAAGCACAACAATTATTCCCTCACCACCAATTACGGCAAAAATGTCTTTGATCCCGGGGACAATCCCAAAGAAAACCTCACCTTCCTCTTATTCCTCGCGGCCATGATCGAAGCCGCCGACGACTACGCGCCCCTGTTCCGCATCGCATCGGGCGGGCCGTCCAACGATCGGCGCTTAGGCGGATTGGAAGCGCCCCCTTCGATTATTTCCATCTTCCTGGGAAACGATCTGGAAGAGATTTTAAAAGACATCGCTCACGAAGAGTACCACGCGAAAATCGAAGCGCCGCCGGAGATCAAGATCAACTCCCTGGGCTACACGCCGAGGGATTCCAGCGACCGCAACCGCACCAGTCCCCTGGCCTTTACGGGCAACAAATTCGAATTCCGCATGGTGGGCTCCTCCATGACCGGGGCCGATGCAAATATTGTCATTAACACGACTTTGGGCCACAGCCTGAGAAAAATCGCCGAGCGTCTGGAGCCCTTTGCAGAAGATGAGGAGGCCTTGAGAAAAGAAGCCTACACGGTCATCGCGGAAATCGTAAGCGATCACGAGCGGATTCTCTACAACAAAGACAATTACGCCCAAGCCTGGGTGGAAGAAGCCGAGCGGCGGGGCCTGCCCCATTACCAAACCTTCTTCGAAGCCATTCAGGCCTTAAAGGACAAGGACTTAATCAAAATCTTCGGCGACTACGACGTGCTCAGCGAAAGCGAAGTTGAGGCCATCTACGAAGTGGGCCTGGAATCCGTGTCCGTTCACGACTTTTTGGAAGCGAGAACCCTCATGACCATGCTTTCGAAAGACGTGGAGCCGGCGGTGGTGGCGGAGCTGAACGACATTTTAAACGTCACCGGCCGTTTGAACAACCCGGCACTGGAAGAGCGCCTGGAAACATTAAACGTGCTCTTTGAAGAGCTGCTTTTGCGCCACAAGAAATTAAAGGCCACCTACGCCAAGGCCAAGACCTTGGAAGGCTACGAACGGGCGGAATTTTTCGAAAAAGAAGTCATTACCCAATTCCCCCACATCCGCAAAATCTGCGACGAACTGGAAAGTCGCATATCAAGAAAACACTGGATGATTCCCACCTACGAAGATATTTTCACAGGACTCAATTAGGAGGCATTATGACGAAGTATATATTTGTAACCGGCGGCGTGGTATCCGGCATCGGCAAAGGCATCAGCGCGGCGAGCATCGGCCGCTTACTAAAAAATCGCGGCTTCAGCGTGTTTATGCAAAAATTCGATCCCTACCTCAATGTGGATCCCGGCACCATGAGCCCCTACCAACACGGGGAAGTGTTCGTCACCGCCGACGGGGCGGAAACGGACCTGGACTTGGGCCACTACGAACGCTTTATCGACGAAGAGCTCACCAAAGCCGCCTCCGTCACCACGGGAAAAATCTACTCCCGCGTCATTAAAAAAGAACGCCGCGGCGACTACGACGGCGCTACCGTGCAAGTCATTCCCCACGTCACCGACGAAATCAAACACGCCATCTACCGCGCCGGCAAAGAATCCGGTGCCGATGTGGTCATCACCGAAATCGGCGGCACCGTCGGCGACATCGAAGGCCTTCCCTTTATCGAAGCCATTCGCCAAATCCACTCGGAATGCGCCGTGGAAGATGTGCTCTTCGTGCACACCGTGCTCATCCCCGTGATCCCGGGAAGCGACGAGCTGAAGACCAAGCCCACCCAACACAGCTTTAAACAACTCATGAGCCAAGGAATCAAGGCGGACATCATCATTACGCGAAGCGACGGCGCCATCGACGCCTCCATTCGCAACAAAATTTCCCTTTTCTGCGACGTGCCCAAAGAAAATGTCATCGAATCCCGCCACGTGGACTTGATCTACGAACTACCCAATGTGTTCCGGGAACAAAACCTCGACGAAATCATTATGAACCACCTGAAGCTGGAGCCCAAAGCCCTCATCGCCGACCATTGGCGCAACATGGTGGAAGCCTTTAAACAGGCCGAAGGCACCATTCGCATCGCCCTCGTAGGCAAATACGTCCAGCTCCACGACGCCTACCTTTCCGTCACCCAAGCCCTCTTGGATGCGGGCTACGACATGGGCCGCCTGGTCACCATCGACTACGTGGACGCGGAAGATTTGGTAGACGATGCGGCGCTGGATGCTGCATTAAAAGACGTTCACGGCATCATCGTTCCCGGCGGCTTCGGCGAGCGGGGCATCGAAGGCATGATCCGCGCTTCGAAATACGCCCGCGAACATGAAATTCCCTACTTCGGCATCTGCCTGGGAATGCAAATCGCCGTCATCGACATTGCGAGAAACATCGCCGGCTTAAAAGACGCCAACTCCACGGAATTCGACGTGAATACCCCCTACCCGGTCATCGACCTCATGGAAGCACAAGTGGGCGTGGAAAACATGGGCGGCACCCAACGCTTGGGCAACTACCCCTGCCACCTCGTCGAAGGCAGCCGCGCCGCCAAGCTCTACAAAGAGCCGGACATCTTGGAACGCCACCGCCACCGCTACGAATTCAACAACGAATTCAGAGGCATGCTGCGAAAAGCCGGGCTTGCCATCGCCGGAATCAACGAAGATTTGGATCTGGTGGAAGTCATCGAGTTGGATCAAGACAGCTACTTCGTCGCCTGCCAATTCCATCCGGAATTTAAATCCCGGCCCAACCACATCCACCCCTTGTTCCACGGATTCGTGGAAGCCGCAGGAAAGCGAGCCATGGCGTGAGCGAACTTTGGGATCTCTACGATAAAGCCAATCGGCCCACAGGCGACGTGCTCCGCCGAGGCGAGCCCATCCCCGAAGGGCGCTACCACCGCGTCGTGGAAGCCTGGATCCGCACCCCGGACGGGCGCTACATCCTGCAAAAGCGCTCCATGAAAAAGAAAAACTTCCCGGGCTACTGGTCCTGTACCGCCTGCGGCAGCGTCGTCAAAGACGAAGGGCCCGAGGAAGCCATGATCCGCGAAATGCAGGAAGAAATGGGCATCCTCCTTCGGGAAGAAGAACTCGTATTGGATCGAATCATCACCGAATTTCCCGCCCACTACTACATCTACCGCGTCGAAAAAGAACTCGCGGAAGAAGACATCACCTTGGATCCGGAAGAGGTCGACGACTTTATCTTCCTGGACAAAGACGCCATCATGAACTGGGTGGAAACAAAACACATGACGAAACTGTCCTACTACCGCGATTTTTTCGAAGCCTGGACATAAAAAAACAGGGATCTCATGACCCCTGTTTTTTCAAATCCGCCGGCGGCAGAAACACCCACGTGGACAGACACGGCTCCTTGTGCTCGTTAAACATCGCGTATCTGGCGGCGCGGTCGAAGGCGATGCTGTCCCCCGCTTCCACGGGATAGGCCACATCGTCCACCATCACCGTGAGCCGACCCGCCTTAATAAAGCCGAAGGCCTCGCCTTCGTCGCCCGTCGTGGGCAATACGTCCTTTTTGTCCGCCGTTTCAAAACGCATCTCCATCACCGCGTACTCCCGGCGGCCTTCAGGCGACAGAAGGCGCACCCGGCGGTCCGTGGCGCCGTCATCCAACATCTTATGCTCGCCGCTGTGGATAATCGTGGGCTTCTTCTTCGACGGCACGTCCTCGAAAAATTCCCCCATGGTCGTATGTAAAGCATCCACAATGCGCAACATGGCGTTTACCGAGGGCGAGACCAAATCCCGCTCGATTTGACTGATCAGCCCCGTGGACAGATTCGAGGCCTCGGCCAGATCCTTAATACTCATGCCAAGCGCCTTGCGCATGGTACGAATTTTTTGTCCCGAAAACTTTCCGGACATACAACACCCCCCTGTATTCAATGTAAAAACATATACTGAACATAGTATACCATACATTCATCGAAAAATTGAAAAAACAATGAAACCCATCGGGAAAAAGACCCGAACCGAATATGCTATAATAAAAGCCGAAAAGGAGGTTTTCCATGGAAAGAGAAAAAATACTGGTCATCGACTTCGGTGGTCAATACAATCAACTGATCACGCGGCGCGTGCGGGAAAAAAACGTCTACGCGGAAGTGGTCCCCTACAAAAAAGCCCTGGATGCCATTAAGAAAGAAAAGCCCATCGGCCTCATCTTTACCGGCGGCCCCAACAGCGTCTACGACGCCAAGAGCCCGGACATCGATCCGGAAATCCTGGACATGGGCCTGCCCATTTTAGGCATCTGCTACGGCATGCAACTCATCGCCAAAAACATGGGCGGCACCGTCACCAAATCCGACAAGCGGGAATTCGGCAAAACCAAAACCATGGTGGATCCCGCATCGAAACTCTTCGACGGCCTGGATGTGGAACAAACCACTTGGATGAGCCACGTGGACTACGTCAAAGAACTTCCCGAAGGCTTCCGCACCGTGGCCTCCACTGACAGCTGCCCCGTGGCCGCCATGGAAAACAGAGAGAAAAACATCTACGCCATCCAGTTCCACGGCGAAGTCAACCACACCGAAAACGGTCACGAAATCATCGACAACTTCCTGAAAAAAGTATGTCATGCCAAAGGGGACTGGAACATGCACGACTTCGCCAACGAGGCCAAGCGCGCCATCCAAGAAAAAGTCGGCGACAAAAAAGTCCTCCTCGCCCTCTCCGGCGGCGTGGATTCCTCCGTGTGCGCCAAACTCCTCGTCGATGCCATCGGCGAAAACCTCATCTGCATCTTCGTCGACCACGGCCTCATGCGCAAAAACGAAGGCGACGAAGTGGAAGAAGCCTTTAAAGACACCGACATGCACTTCATTCGCGTCGACGCAAAAGACCGCTTCTTAAAGCGCTTAAAAGGCGTCACCGATCCCGAACAAAAAAGGAAAATCATCGGCGAAGAATTCATCCGCGTCTTCGAAGACGAAGGCAGAAAAATCGGCGCCGTCGATTTCTTGGCCCAAGGCACCATCTACCCCGACGTCATCGAAAGCGGGGCGGGAGACGCCGCCGTCATCAAAAGCCACCACAACGTCGGAGGCCTTCCTTCCGTCGTCGACTTCAAAGACCTTATCGAGCCTTTAAGAGACCTCTTTAAAGACGAGGTCAGACAACTGGGCGAAGCCATCGGCCTCGATCCCAAACTCGTCTGGCGCCAACCCTTCCCGGGACCCGGCCTCGCCATTCGCGTCATGGGCGAAATCACCGAAGAAAAACTCGACATCCTGCGCGATGCCGACTACATCTTCCGCGACGAAATCGCCAAAGCCGGCATGGATCACGACATCAACCAATACTTCGCCGTCCTTACCAACAACCGAAGCGTCGGCGTCATGGGCGACTTCAGAACCTACGACTACACCCTGGCATTGCGCGCCGTCACCACCTCCGACTTTATGACCGCCGATTGGGCCCGCATCCCCTACGAGGTGCTGGACAAAGTGAGCGTCAGAATCGTCAACGAAGTGGAACACATCAACCGCATTGTGTACGATATTACTTCGAAACCCCCGGCAACGATTGAATGGGAATAGTAGCAAAATTTTCTAAAATGGCTTAATTACAAGCTATAAAGAGAATGAACAATGGCTACTGGTACTTAAATGGTACTGGAAGTAAAAAAGAATAAATTGAATAATAGTTCCAAGTGGTTTACATTTGGACAAAAAATTAGACCGTAGTTTTTAGACTGCGGTCTTTTTGCGTACATATTTTTATTTTAAAAATCTTGATTTTTTAGGGTAAGATAACTTCCAATCTTCAAATTCTTCGTCTGTTATCTCATCGTTATAATGCTTTTTTCTCATTTCATTCCATTCTATTAGAAAATAAAGGAATTAATTCAATTACTCAACTCGATGATCTAATCAAAAAATCTGCTGATGATAGACAAGACTTATTAGATAAAATAAAGAAAATTGAAACTGAGATGAAGAGTTTATCCCAAGATATGGAAAATATAAATACTATTAATAAGTATCGTGAAATATATAAATACCACAACAAGAATCCTAAAGATAGGCAATTTGAAGAAGAATATTATAGTGAACTTTCCGTCTACAAAATAGCCGCTAAAAAATCTTAGAAAACTATAAAAAACTACCAAACACAAAAGAAGTACTAACCAAACTCGATAAATTGCAAGAAAAAAAGAACACCCTCATGCAAGAGTATTCTTTGAATAAACAACAATTTTCTGACCTTGTTCAGTATAGGAAAAACTATGAAAATTATTATGGAAAGGAAGTGGAGAGATAAAAAGCTATAAGCGGATATGCCTATAGCTTTTTTAAGATTATTTACAAATTTTTACTCTAAACTTATTATTTTACTTAAAGAGATCCTACTAGATGACCTACAAACATTGCTATAGGAAGTAATAAGATCAAAAGGATATTTAATGCCATAAACAACTTATCCTTTTCTTTTACACCAATTATTAAACCTATTAGTCCAATAATCGGGCAGACAAACATTGATGTGAGCCCAGTTGGTCTTAGACTTGTGCAGCGTTCAAATATATCTACTGGAAGTAGGCAAGAAATCACAAATATTACAAGTCCTAGTAAAAAAATCTTCTTACTTAATTTTTCTTTCATAAATACTCCTCTCTTGTGTTCAACTTATTAATCTTTCAACATAATCGATTTAATCATGCTTTTAGCAAAAATGTAGTTTCAGTTCCAAGAAACTGATTTTCATTGTATTTAAATCATATTATTTTTCAAATATCATTTTGAATTTTTAGCTCATTATCTACTCTTCCGTTAATTATATAGCGTCTATATTTCGATTTCAGCTAACCTTTGATATATTCATGATAAGGATACTACCAGTATTCATATATTTTTAACCATTCTTCATATTGCCAAAAATCCTCCTATTAGATCAACTCTAAATTTTTATGAAAAATTGACAGCTTGTTAAAGTTGTGTAAACTTAAGTAAAAGTCTATTACTTAGGAATGGATAAACAAAATTACAATCTTTTATCTAATGGTATTATTTAATTATAGAGAGTAAATCTCCTTAACCTTATCAACTAATGATTTTACCTTTCCATCAGAAATAATTCCTTTAAAGTTTTCATTATTCGCTATTGCATCTATATAAAAGCGAACAATCATATCGTCACTTCTATTTGGATTCGTAGATAATAATAAATTTTCATCAAGCCATTCACCTATTTGATTAAAATACTCATCGTCTCTTATCTTAAAGGCTTTTTCCTTGTTTTCTACTATCAGGCTGAGTAATTTTTCTACATATTGACTAGCGAGTTTTGGGTTATTATCTTCAATATAATGGGTCGCCAAGGATAAATAGAAATTTAAAACGATAGAAATATTTATTTCAATAAGATTAAAAGTTTCTATTAAATTCTCTACTCTCTCCAATGTTTCTGCCCAATCGTCATTATGCAAACTACTCTTCATCATAAGAAGGGTGATTAAATCAATTACGTTCTTATAAATCATTATTTGTAGTTTTTGATCTACTTCATTTTCCTTCTTTGTTTTTAAATAAGCTGAAGCCACCAAACAATCTTTAGATATAGATAGCATGTCAGAAGATGGCAAAATATTTAGTGCTTCTTCTGATTTCCCTAAACTAATCAGGCAAGCTGCCCTTAAACTCAGTGATTTATCTTTAAGTATAGAATCTTTCGAATCCTCACACACTCTCTTTAATATATTATTTGCGTATTCGAGATATTCCTCTTTCTTTACATCATCAGTTTCTAAATCACAATGGTTCAAAATAAACAAAGCCATATAGTATAGTAGTTCAAAGCAAGAATAGTATTGTTTTATTTTGATTTTTATATCTTTTACGATACTATCCATATCTGTATCAGTGACACGATTCTCTAAGTCTATATAAAATTTTTGTATTTGAGTTGAAGATAAATCTGGGTCATATCCTATTAATTCATCCACACTTATATTAAAGAAAGTGGCAAGTTTTGGTAGAAGTAAAATATCTGGATGGCTTTGACCTGTCTCCCATTTTGATACGGAAGCCTTTGTTACCATCATGAATTCTGCTAATTCTTCCTGAGTTAGGCCTCTTTCTTTTCGCTTCTGAAGAATATTTTCTCCAATTTTTAGCATTCTATTTTACCTCCTAACTGATTTGTTTTTTGTTTATTATAGCAATCGAAATTACGATACACAGTATAAGCAAAATACTGCCCGTAATAATCGGTACATAGTAGTCATCATATCCTATTCCTTTTATAAGGTTCACAGGCTTTCCTATCAATGCGATGGGCATGTATTTAACAATTTCATCTCGAATAGATAATATAAGTTGAATTACAATCCCAGCTGTCGTTAATATTAATGTACCTATAACATTTCCTGAAATCACTCCAGCTAATATCTCTAACGATATTAAGAATAATCCAAATATAAAAGGAAGCAAGGCTGCCATAAGTATATTTCTAATAGGAAATGAAATCCCGAAAAAGTACTTTGTGTAGAAATAAGTTAGTATAAATGAGCAAAAGTAAGCAATAAACCACAAAATAAAATTATAAAAAATTTTCGATATCACGACTTGATACCTTGGCAGACCCTTAGATAACAAGTTAATCAAGGTTCCCTTTTGGAATTCATTTGCCATTTGAGTACTTAATATAATGGCTAATCCAAACATACCTATCTGACTAATATTTTTAAAGAATTGTGTCCAAGAATCAATTTCTGATGGTGGTGCTACGTTAATATCTATATTTCCTGTCGCTATGGATTGAAGTATCATGGGAGTTAATTTAGCTGTCAAAGGACTTATTAACCCAATAAACAAGAACAGGATAAAGGTAGAAGTCATTTTTTTAGTCCTTGTACCTTCAATAGCTTCTTTCTTTAAAAGAGATAAAAATATCCTCATGCTTTCGTCACCTCCAGAAAAATATTTTCTAATGTAGGTTCTTCTATTTTTAACTCTACAGGAAATATGTTTAACTTATATAGCTCATATAAAATATCGAGGTCTTTTAGTTGATTGTCTTCGTCTGTTAAGTATAGAGTATCTCCTTTTTCATTTGTTAACAGATTTGAAAATTTATCTAGTGACTTAAATGCCTTTAGTTCTTCTTTCGACTTAAATCTGATTTTAATTGTGTTTTTCCTCTTTATATTTTTAAGTTCATCTATTGAACCTTCCAGTACATTTTTCCCTTTATCAAGCACCACAACATGATCACAGATTGCTTCAACATCTGATAAAATATGTGTGGAAAAAATAACAGTTGTAGAGTCTCTTATCTTTAATATAATGTCCAATATCTCTTTTCTTCCAAGTGGATCTAGGGCAGAAGTGGGTTCATCACATATTAATAATTCGGGACTATTTAACAAGGCTTGGGCAATACCCAAGCGTTGTTTCATGCCTCTAGAATAGCCGCTAATCCTTTTATTGACATCTCTTAATCCCACCAATTCTAAAAGTTCCACACTCTTGTTTTTAATTTCATTTTTGCTAAGACCAGTTATAGCCCCACATAGATTCAGATATTCCTTTGCTGTCATATAACCGTAAAATTCAGGAACATCTGGAAGATACCCTGTAAATCGATTGGTTTTTGACTGACCAAAACTTACTTCTTCTCCAAAGACTTTAATGGAACCTTCATCCTTTTTCAAGAATCCTAAAATCATTTTCATTGTCGTAGTTTTTCCAGCACCATTTTTGCCTAAAAACCCAAAGATTGTATTTTCAGGAATCGACATGGATAATCCATTAATAATCGTATTTTTACCAAGAGATTTGTGAAGATTGTCAATTTTTAGCGCTTCCATTATTCGTCCTCCCTACCTATTGTTAAGTATAAGATAGGTCCAATAATTTGAATAAAAACAACTATTAAAATCCACATAGTTCTGCTTCCAAATTTATATCTATCGTGTTTTAAAACATGACTTAATGAATAGATCATAAGTGCAATTTCTAAAATAATAATAGGTATAAGTATCGGCAAGTATTCTCTAATAATATCTGGCATTTTTTAACCCCCCTTTATTTGTATATATCATATGATTTTACTTAATCAACCGTCAAGAAACTATTAATTAACTTATCCTATTTTTATCAACTACAAGTAAACTTTTCTTAAGTATTTATTGTTGAAATTCATTTAACATATTCTTAAAAAAATACTTATAAGAGTTCTTGTAACCCCCATAAAACATTGATTCCAATACTTTTATAATCTATTATCTTATTTTTCCGTCAATATTACAGTTTCCACATATTACGTCATTATACAGCCTATATACATATAAAAAATAAAGGCAGTCCGAAGACTGCCGATATTTATCTCTCTGTTCCTTTGCTATGTTCTTTCTTATTTGACTTAGCTTTGTCATCTGTCTTAAAGCTTTTTATTTGCCCTAATATAGACTTTTTATCCTTATCTTGATCCTTTACTTTTTCTTTTACTTTTAAGAGCTTAGAAGACAAAATACGAGCATTTTTATGTTCTTTTCAGTTATTATCAATGTTTATATTTAGTCCAAATACTTTAACAAAATTTCCTCGTTTTAGGTTTCTAAATCTTTTATCTTATATCCATAGGCTGGATAATCACCATGAAATATATTTAGATTTAAGCCCTCAAAGCAAAAAGTAAAAATGAAGTAAATTCGAAGTGACATTAATTTAAAAACTTGATAAACAAGCTTAAGAGATATTATATTAAAGCAATATTTCTCCGGTACTGGGACTGGGACGGGACTAAAAATCTGAAAACGTCCTATAATTAGATGAATTTAGTGATACACTAAAAAATAGAATCTAGTATTTTGAACGGTTCTGGATATATCGGACGTTTAGAAAAGAAGAATGGGAATAAGGGGAGAAGCAAAGGATAGGCACAGGCCTATCCTTTTTTAATGCGTATTTGTATTAAATCGGCCTATTTTAAACTGCGTATTTGCAATTCAGTCCATCCTCCGCTTTAAATAGGCGTCGGTGGGCTTTTTCTTTGCGAGCCAGCCGCGAAATAACCCGCCTTGAAGAAGGGAGGCGATAAAGAAGAACACATCGGCGACGACGATAAAGACAAAGGCAGGCAGGAGGATGCGGGTGTATTTTGTGCCGAAGTCTTTTTGCCTGCGGATGTGCCGCGCCAGGGAGATGAGCTCGAGAAGGGCGGCGGATGCCAGGGCGCCGTTGATGAGCAGGTTTAAAAGAAAGTTTTCTGCGGGCTCTTTTACGATCCAACGCCCCTCGGCGAGGTAGCCCGCAAAAATGAGGATGAGCATCAGGAAAAATTGCGCCGCCAAGAGGATTCGAATGACGTTGAGCATGACGCCGCCGCCGATGCCCAGCCCGCCCATAAAGGAAAAGCTGCAGGCCGCGGAGAAATTTTCCATGATGGCCATGAAGGGCGCGTTTTGCCGCCCTTCGATAAAGCCGTTGTTTACGACGACCCAGACGCGTGGATGCAGATCTTCTTCCTTGGCGAACGCCTCCAGCGCCTCCAAAAAGGCCAAGACGTGGCCGGGCACGCCGTCCACATAAAGGGGCATGGCGAAGAGCAGATTGTCCGCACCTTTCAACTCATCCAAAATAGGGTCGTAGCGGGAAGGGACCGCGGGGATCGCCACAAAAGTTTTTTCGCCGCCAATAAAAAGAGCCGCAAGTTTCAGGAGGAAGGCCGACGCGCTCAGCCGCTTCTTCGGGCTGCCGCAGAGCAGGACCGTCTTCATGTCAGCGCCTCCTTCACATCGTCCGAGGAGGGGAAAAAGTCCACTCGGTGGCGAAGGTAGCCCTCGTTTACGGCATTGTTTGCGACGAGAAGCCGCCAGGTCGCCTTTTCCTTTTCCGTCACGGGTCCGTAGACGGAAACGAGAAAGACGTCTTTTTTGCCGTAGCGCAGGCCGTGGTGCATCTTCCCGCCCCGATAGGTGGAAAGGGGCGTGGAGGTGCCGATGGCCCGGTCTAAAAGGATCTTCACTTGGGGGCTATATGAGCCGTAGCAATTTCTCGTAACGATTATCAGCGTGTCCGCCTCGCCGAGCACTCGAGCAATTTCCTCGAGGGAATCCTTATAGTCGCAGCGGGCCGGGTGCTTCGTCCAGCAGTGAAAACAGCCCTTGCAGGGCGCGTACCTGCCGTCGGCTACGATCACCTTATCTGCGGCGAAGCTCCACTCCGCGCCGATCATGTCGTGAATCAAAAGTTTCATGGATCGTCTCCTGCACAAATTACGAAGGATTACATAAATCCAGTATACATCCTTCGGAGGCGGTGGCTCGTTAAATTTGTGTAAATTGAATTTTGAAGCGTGGCCATGAAGTGGTTCGAGCGTGGATAAGAAAATACAGTGTTTCACTTACAGGGTCTTGTTTGTGACGCTACGTTATGATGTATAGTAAAGCACAGGAGGTCGATCGACGTGACAAAACATCGAAGCATACCGCCGGAGTTCATGACGGTGGGAGAGGTGGCAAAGAAAATGGGCGTAACGGTTCGGACGTTACAGTATTATGACAAGGAGGGCCTATTATCTCCTTCTGCGGAAAGTGAGGGCGGAAGGCGGCTTTATACGGACAAAGATCTTGTTCGCCTCCATCAAATAAAGGCCTTAAAGTCCTTGGGTTTTTCATTAGACGCCATTAAGCATCGCTTGATTTCTCTGGAGACCCCGGAGGATGTGGCTGCAGCTCTCGCGGATCAGGCGGATAGTATACGGGAGAAAATTGAGTTGCTAAAGGCTTCTCTGACATCAATCGAGCAGTTGCGGGAAGAAGTATTGCAAATGCAGACGGTCAATTTTAAAAAGTATGCAGACATCATTGTGAATTTGCAAATGAAAAACGACTCATACTCCCTTATCAAACGCTTCGATGATGAGACCCTCGATAAGATTCGCAATCGCTTTAACAAAGAAAGCGGATTAAAGTTTATGGATCGCTTGAATCGCTTAAGCGATGAGATCCTCGCCCTCCAAGAGGCGCAGGTGCCTCCGGAAAGCGAGCGGTGTCAAGAGGTTGTGGAAGCGTATTGGGAATTGATCATGGAATTTACGAATGGCGATATGACGATGCTCCCGAAACTCATGGAGATCGGCACCATCGACACGGCGACCAATGCCTGGGAAGAAAGACAAAAAAAGATAAACGACTACCTGGAGCCGGCTCTGAAAATTTATTTTTCGACGCCGGGGAAAGATCCGTTGCATGGGGTGAAAGAATGAATCGTGCGATCGACGTTCGTGGATTAAAGAAAAGTTACGGAAAGAACCAAGTGCTCAACGGGTTAAGTTTTTATATCGAAGAGGGCGAAACCTTCGCCCTCCTCGGCGTAAACGGCGCGGGAAAGACCACGGCTTTGGAGTGCATCGAGGGCTTGAGAAGCTACGACGGCGGATCCATCGACGTGAAGGGCAAAATGGGCATACAATTGCAGTCTTCATCTCTGCCCGCCCATATAAAACCCATGGAGGCCGTCGGATTGTTCTCAACATGGAGCCGATCGAAACTGGATCCGGCCACCCTCGATGCGTTGGGCATACAGAATATGGAGAAAAAACAATACGGCCAATTGTCCACGGGACAAAAAAGACGGCTGCACCTGGCCCTTGCCATGATCGGCGACCCGGACATACTCTTTCTCGACGAGCCCACGGCGGGCCTGGATGTGGAAGGCAGGGTTTCACTGCACGACCGGATTCGTAGACTGAAAGCACGTGGCAAGACCATTGTTTTGGCCAGTCACGATATGGCGGAGGTTGAAAGGTTATGCGACCGTTTGGCCATATTAAATCGCGGCCGGATCGCTTTCTGCGGCACGGTATCGGAACTTACAGAAACCATTGGAAAAAAATACCTCATCCACATAAAAACCCGAGACGGCGACAGTACCTACGAGACGGACACCGTTGAAGATACATTGATTTCCCTACTTCAGGATTTAAAGAAAAAGGGTACCCATCTTTTGGACATAAAAGTCGATCGCGGAACATTGGAACAACATTTCATCGAAATGGCAAGGGGGAAAGAAGAATGAGAGGTTTTTTATACGGCATCGCCTTGCAGTGGAAGTTGGATATGCGGAGCAAATCCCTCTTGGTAGCCTGTTACATTGTTCCGTTGATATTTTTCCTCCTTATGGGCGGCATCTTTACATCCGTTATGCCGGAAATGGAAAACACCCTCATTCAATCCATGATCGTCATGAGTGTTTCCATGGGGGCGTTTATCGGCATGCCGCCGTCGCTCATTGAGACCTACGGAAGCGATATTAAAAAAATGTACAAGGCAAACGGTGTGCCCGTATACTTGGGCCTTATTACCACGTTGGTTTCAGCCTTTCTTCATCTCTTGCTTACCGGGATCGCCATCGTTATGCTTGCGCCGATTTTATTTGATGCGACCTTGCCTTCGGATCTTCCGGCCTTCTTTCTTGCCTTGGCCATCTATATTCTCGTGTCTTTAAGCATAGGAAGTGTTTTAGGATTAACCATAAAAAGTCAAGCGAAATTGACTATGGTCGCGCAACTGGTTTTTTTGCCATCGATCATGCTGTCGGGCATTCTGTTTCCCGGTTCGCTCCTTCCCGATGGTTTGGAAAAAATAGGGCGAGTCTTTCCTGCACCTTGGGGTTTTCAGTTGATGCTGAATCACGGATTCTGCTATGACAATCTACGGTACATGGCCCTTCTCTTTATTTTGGCGGTCATTGTCTGTGGCATCGCCGTAAAAAAACAAGCAAAAAACTAGTTTAAAACGCAATAAAAAATCGAGTGCGCCCACGCTCACTCGATTCATGATTTTCAGCGCGCCTTCGGGCGCTTTTTTTACAAGCCCAATAGATTAATCAACAAGGGCATCACCACGGAGGCGATAATGGCGTGAAGGCCGATGGTTAAACCGCTCATGGCGCCTTCCACTTCCCCCAGGGTGATGGCGTAGCTGGTGCCCACGGCGTGGGCGGCGGTGCCGATACCCAGCCCTTTGGAGACAGGGCTTTTAATCCCGGCAAGCTTGATGCAGTAGGGCGCGATCACGGCGCCGACGATGCCGGTTAAGATGACAAACAGAACGGTAATGGAGACAATCCAGCCCATTTTGCCGGAAATTTCCATGGCGATGGCGGTGGTGACGGATTTCGGAATCGATGCCATAACCACCTCTTGGGGCACGGCCAGCACATTTCCCAAGAACACCACAAAGAGCACGACAAAGACGCAGCCCACGGTCACCGATACAAGGACCGGCACCAAGTATTTAACCAAGGTGTCTTTTTGTTTGTAAAGGCTCACGCCGATGACGATGGTTTCCACCGGGGAAATCACCATTTGAATCATGGAGCCGCCGGCCTGGTAATTTTCCAGGGGTATGTCGAAGACGGTAAGGACCAGGATAATGGCGATAATGGAAAACAAAAGGGGATTTAATATAGGTGCATGTAAGCGGGTACTGAGATTCGAAAACAAAATAAAGAACAGAATCGAAAGAACCAGCCCGAAATAAGGGGTTTGGGTGATGAGATCAAGCATCTTTTTTTCCTCCTGTCACTTTTTCCTGCAGGGCGATAATCACGTCGCTCACCTTTCCGGTGACCATCATGGTGGCGCCGGTAGAGATCACGATAATCACGACGATTTTAAGCCATACGTCCATGGAAAATTCCGAGAAATATTCCATCACGGCCACGCCCACGGGGATAAACACGATGGCTAAGTACTTGTTGGACAAGTGGATCACGTCTTTTAATTGATCCAATTTGACGATTTTGAATTCCAGCAAGAGGAATAAAATCAAGGCGGCGATAATCGTACTCGGGAAGGGAAAGGGCAGCAGGCCGGAAATCACTTGGCCCAAAAGCGCCGTCCCGAACATGACGAATAATTGGAATAACACGTTTTCACTCCTTACTTAGTTTTTTAAATAACATAGCGCCTCTAATATATAAAACAAAAGGATTTATTACAAGGCAAAAATAAAAAATTGCAGAAGTATAAGGTATTTACCGCACAATTATACAAAGCACTGAATTTATCGAGGCGAAAACGACAAAATTGAGCGGGAAAAGATGGAAAAACGAACGCAATGTATTAAAAATAATGTATGCCGCACCCCGTGGATCGACGTTAAAACGAAAATCAGGTGAAATAAAAGCCTTTCTCCGAGTAAAAAGGATTTTAAAAAAAATATCGGGTATACATCAGAGCATAATTAAGAACATGTAAAATGAGGGGGGTAGTTATGAAACGTGAATCGAATAAGGAAGGCGGCTTCCATTACGCCTGGGTTATTTTAATCGTGGCTATGATGGTCCTCGGGGTCTATGTGCCGGTGGTGAATTCCCTGTCCAACACCTGGCAGATCGCCGTCACCGAAGATCTGGGCTTTTCCAGAACGGCCTTTTCCTTTACGGGCACCATTACCCAGGCCGTGGGGATTTTCCTCGGGCCCGTGGTCTCCGTGTTTCTCACGAAATATAATTTCAAGCGCATTTGGACGGCGGCGGCCATCGCCTTTGCCGCGGCGGTGTTCGGGTATTCCTTGGCGCAAAACAAATACCAATTTTACGCCCTGGGCCTCGTGGTCGGTGCCGCCTACATTACCACGGCGCAAATTCCCATGATGATGCTTATTAACAACTGGTTCTCGGACAAAAAGGGCCTGGCCACTTCCATCGCCGTCTCCGGCATTTCCGCCGGCGGCGCCCTGTTGAGTCCCTTGGTCAACGGCCTCATCGCCAATGTGGGCTGGCGCATGTCGTACCGGGTTTACGCCATGATCATTCTGGCCCTGGCCGTCATCTTCGGCGTCTTCTTAATCTATCTTAAGCCGGAAGATAAGGGCATGAAGCCCTACGGCTACAAAGAATCCGACGACCTGCCCGCGGATCCCGCAAAGGATACGAACAAATCCTTAAACGTCGGCCTTTCCATCGCCGCGTCCATGTCCTGTAGCTTCTTCATCTTCCTGCTTTTGGGCTCGATGATGAACGGCCTGGCCAACGGCGCCTCCCTGCAATTTCCGCCGGCACTGCAAGATGCGGCGGGCTTTCAAACGGCGGGCACCGTCGTATCCATTTATCTCATTCTCGGCGTTTTCGGGAAACTCCTCTTAGGCCGCATCGCCGATAAATACGGCATCTACCACGCCCTCTTCTTCGGCGCAGCCACCTTGGCCTTGAGCTTTGTGGCCATGCTCTTTGCGCCCTTTGCGTGGGGGCCCTGGCTCGTGGCCGTGGTCTTCGGATTCGGCCTGGCCCTGGGATCGGTCCTTCCGCCCTTGGTCACCGCCTCCATTTACGGGCGCGCCATGTACGGCGAGGCCTACGGCTTCGTGCAATCCGCCACCCAAGTGGGGGCGGCCTTCGGTCCATTGCTCGTATCCTACATCTTCGACGCCTCCGGCAGCTACTACATCGCATGGATCATCAACGTCGGCTTTGCCCTGCTCACCGGCTTCCTGTGGCTCCTCGCCCATAAAAAGGCCGAACCCTTCGCCGGAAAAACAGAAAAATAAAGGAGACAGCCATGAAACGACACCTAAAAATCTTACAAGAACTGATTCAAATCCCCTCGGTAAACGACGGGGAAGAAGAAGTGGCAAATTACATCGCCGGGCTCTTTAAGGACTATAAAACCATCGAAACAGAAATCGTAAACTCCTATCCCGGGCGGGATAATATACTCGTGAAGCTGAAAGGCACCAGCCCCGGCAAAATCTTTGCCGTCTCCGGCCACCTGGACGTGGTGGAAACGGGGGATGGATGGACCCATCCGCCCTTTGAAGGCGTCATCGAAGGCAACAAAATGTACGGCCGCGGCACCTGCGATATGAAAGCCGGCGTGGCGGCGGCTTTGGCCATGATGCTGGATCTCGCCGATGAAGGCGCGGACTTCGCCGGAGAAATTTGGTTTATCGGCACCGTCGGCGAAGAAGTGGGCATGCAAGGCGCCCTGGACTTGGTGGAAGGCGGCTACCTGGATACGGTCGACGGCATCGTCATCCCCGAGCCCACCAAGCGCGACGGCGAAAACCAAGCCATCTTCGCCTCCAAAGGCTCCATCATGTACACCATTCACGGCCAAGGCAAAGCCGCCCACTCCTCCATGCCCGAGCTTGGCATCAATGCCATTATGACCGCGGCGGAATTTATTCAAAACACCCAGAAACAATTCGACGAAATTACAAACAATCCCGACTACCACAACGACGAGTTGGGCGCCACACTCAATGTCTTTTCCGTCATCGAAGGGGGTCGACAATTCAACTCCGTGCCCGATCACGTGGTCATGAAAGGCAACGCCCGCACCGTGCCGGAATACGACTCCGCCCGCGCTGTCAAGCTCCTTCAAGCCGCCGTGGATAAAAACAACGAAAATCCCGACAACGCCACCCTCACCCTGGAACTGAACCAAGTGCTGGATGCCGCCGAGGCGAAAAAAGACACGGCCCTCATTCGCGCCCTGAAAGAAGCGGGTAAAGACAAAAACATACAGGTTCGCCCCCTCATCGGCACCTGCGAACTCTCCCGCTACATCCATCTGCCTCAGGACGTGGACCTCGTGGTCTACGGTCCGGGCCTCACGAAAATGGCCCATAAAATCGACGAATACATCGAAATCGACGAATACGAAGACACGATCCGCATCTTTAAAGACATGGCGAAGATCTTTACCCAAAGCAAATAAGACGAAAGGCACAGACCCCGCGGTCCGTGCCTTTTTTGCGGCCTCAACAAGGAAAAACAAGAGAATTGTAAATGGATAAATGCCATAAAAACGATGGAAAACTATCACATCACCTGATATGATAGGAAGGGTATAGAAAAGGACGGTGGGAGATGAAGGGTTTAGGAAAATTCTCCGAAGAAACAGGCAGTCAGCGCCGTCTGTCTCCTTTTGGGGTCCGCATAGTCCAGGCAAGAGATGTTATCTTTTGATAAGATAGCTTCTTTTGCCTGTTTTTATTTTATGGAAAACTGATTTAGGATTGAAGGAGAGCGTATGAAAAAGGTGCACGCAAAGAGAAGTTGGATCTTCTTTGTGGTCTTGGCCCTGGTCCTCGTATTGGGCAAGACCCCTGTTTTCGCTGCGACGGAGGTCAGTGACTTTGCAGGATTAAAGGCCGCAGTGAATAGAGGTGATAGCAGTATTACGATTACAGGCAACATTATCGTGACGGAAACCTTGGAGATAAAGAAGGATGTGACGATTTCCGGGGACCCAAAGAATCGTCCTAAATTAATATTGGCTGATGGTTTCTCCAAAGACAGGTTTGCCGAAGGCGGCGCCATTAAGATCGAGGATTCGACGCTGACGATCGACGGTACATCTTTCATAGACAATCACTTGGATAGCTCGGTCACAGATGGCGGTCGCTAAGGGGGCGCCATCGAAGCGACGCGAACGAAAGCAAAGATCGACAACGCGCGCTTTACTATTTTGGGACCCTTCAATACAGGTGGCGGCATAAAGTTTGAAGACTGCTCCGAGGCCTCTGTTAACAACTCTAGTTTCACGTTGAGGAGTGGGAAGGGCACAGTCGGCGTGGCCGGCGGGGCCATTACCTCGGAAGGATCGAATTTAACCATTGATAACTCCGCTTTTAATACAGGCAAGGGATCTTACGTTCAAGAATCCGGCGGCTTGATTCAAGTGGTGGGAACGGGCGAATTCCATCTTCGACGTGCCCGCAGGCCACTGGGCCCAAGGCGCCATCGACTCCGCGGCGGCCAAGGGCTGGGTCACGGGCTATCCCGACGGCCGCTTTAAGCCGGAGCGCAAAATCACCCGGGCGGAAGTGGTAAACATTACGAACAAGATGTTGGACCGCTTTGCCGACAAGGATTTCGTCCGCAGCCATCTTTCGGAAATGATTCAATTTAAGGATTTGATCGAAGCCCATTGGGCTTATTTCCCCATTATGGAAGCCACCAACAGCCACGAATTGATTCGCCGTGGCGGTCAAGATGAACTTAACCGCGCTAACGAAAAATGGATCGCCATTTTACAAAAGCGGGCCGCGAGATAATTTAAATTTTCCCCGAAGTCGGAGCTCCTCCGGTTTCGGGGATTTTTTTGCGGGGCTTTGTAAATTTCCCGTGGAGTGCGCGAGAAGAATGTGTTTCCTCCCTTTTCCCGGGCGAAGAGTTTGCTATAATAGGCTGTGGAGGAAACTATGAAATTTTGTGCAATCGCCAGTGGCAGCAGCGGCAACTGCCAATATATAGAAACGAACGAAAAAAAGATTTTAATCGACGCCGGCTTAAGCGGCAAGGCCATCGAGGAAAATTTGCGGGCCGTGGGGGTGGATCCGTCGGAACTGGACGGCATTTTCGTCACCCACGAGCACAGCGATCACGTGAAGGGCGTGGGGATTTTGGCCCGCCGCTATGGGCTGGATGTCTTCGCCAATGAAAGCACGTGGATGGCCATGGCCAAGACGATTAAGCGGGTGGACGATCACAAGCGCCACGTCTTTCAAACGCAGCAGCCTTTTTCCTACGGGGACATGGACATTGTGCCCATGGGGCTGTTTCACGACGCCGCCGAGGGCACGGGCTATGTGATTCGCTCGGGGGGCAAGAAGCTTTCCGTGCTCACGGACACGGGCTGGGTGAATACATCCATGCTCGAGAAGATGAGCGGCAGCGATCTCTATTACATCGAGAGCAATCACGACGCGGAGATGCTTCAAACGGGGCCCTATCCCCGCATATTGAAGGATCGAATCGCATCGACGCGGG
This sequence comes from Peptoniphilaceae bacterium, assembly GCA_902363535.1. Taxonomy (GTDB): domain Bacteria; phylum Bacillota; class Clostridia; order Tissierellales; family Peptoniphilaceae; genus Aedoeadaptatus; species Aedoeadaptatus acetigenes. Next base: position 16,576 of record CABJAE010000013.1, on the reverse strand, counting down.
GCCATTTGTCCAATGAACACTGCGGGGAGCTTTTGACGGGGCTCTTGGAGAAGCGGGGCGAGTACGTGGTGCTGGCTCATTTGTCTGAGGAAAACAACCGGCCCCTCTTGGCGGCGCGGGCGACCCGGGAAATTTTGGCGGAGCACGCCATTTACGAAGGTAGGGATTTTATTTTGGAAGTGGCCAAGGCCAAGGCGCCTTCCCGCTTCATCGAGCTCTAAGGAGGACTTATGAAGATTCTTTTGACCAACGACGACGGGTATTTTGCTCCGGGCATTCAGGCCCTGGCCAAGGTGTTGGCCGAGGAACACGAGGTGGTGGTGATCGCGCCTGAGGAAGAGCATTCCGGCCAAAGCCACGCCATTACGATTAAGCATTCGTTGATCGTGAAGCCTGTGGAAATCGAAGGGGTCGACGTGGAAGCTTACAGCGTGAGCGGCACGCCGGCGGACTGTGTGCGGGCCGGGCTCGACAAGATCGTGCCCTGGAAGCCCGATGTGATTTTCTCGGGCTGCAACGCGGGCTACAACGCGGGCATGGACATTATTTATTCCGGCACGGTGAGCGCCGCCATGGAAGGGGTGCTTTTGGGGATTCCCTCCGTGGCCGTCAGCGCCCGCTGGGTCAAGGGGCGGTGCCGCTACGACACGGCGGCCTCCGTGGCGAAAAAGATTTTCGACAAGGTAAAGAAGCCCTTCCTCTCCTCGGCGAAACCCATGGTGTTGAACATCAATGTGCCTTATTTAGACGAAGACGAATTAAAGGGCCTTCGCGTGGCGGAAATCGGCGACAATGCCTACGACTATTACTTCGAAGAGGAAGTCGACGGGGAACGCCGCCTGTCTCTCAAGGGCCGAAGCACCATGGAACACGCTCCGGGCACGGACCGCTACTATCTGGAGCGAGACTTTGTCACGGTGACGCCGGTAATTTACGGCTTGGCGGATGCGGAGGAGATGGACCGATTGAAGAGTTGGTTGGATGACTAGAGCCCTGTCGCGAAAGGGGAGGGCCAATCTCATGCTCCTCGCCCTGGCCATGATCTGGGGCGGCTGCTTTGTGGCGGCGAAGATCGCCATGGATAGTTTCGACGCTTATTTTATTATGGTGCTGCGCTTTCTGGTCGGCTCTCTTGTCCTGTGTTTGCTCTTTCCCAAGGATAGAAAAAAGATCGACAAGACCACGGTCATCGGCGGGGCGGAAGTGGGCTTTTTGTTGGCGACGAGTACGGCTTTTCAAATGGAAGGCTTACGGTACACGACGCCGGCCAATCAGACCTTTATTCTCGTCATTTACGTGGTGCTCGTGCCCCTTTTGCGCTTTCTCATCGCCGGGATTCGCCCGGGAAAAAACATTATTGTGGCGGCGGTTCTCACCGTATTCGGCGTGGGCTTTTTGACCCTGGGCCCCTCCCTGGTTTTAAACCGCGGCGACGTGTTGAGTTTTATTATGGCCATTCTTTTTACTGTAGAGATTTTACGCATCGACCACTACATGCCCAAAGTTGAAAGCGCCATCGCCTTTACCATGGTGCAGCTTTTCGTGGCGGGGGTGGCGTCCATCGTGCTCTTTTTCATTTTCGGCGAAGGCACGGTCATCGCTCCCGTGACCCACAAGACCCTTTTGGCCATGGGCTACATCGTGCTTTTGAACACGGTGGTGGCGTTTTATCTGCAAAACGGCGCCCAACGGGACGCGAGTCCCGACGAGAGCGCCCTGATTATGAGCACGGAATCTCTTTTCGGTACCTTCGCCGCCTATTTTTTCGCCGGCGAGGTCTTTTATCCGAAGAAGATCCTGGGCTGTGCTTTGATCCTCACGGGGCAATTCGTGTCCCAGGCTCTGCCCGCCATTCGAAAAATCAACGGCAAACGGCGGGTTCCTATGTAAAAAGCGTGAAATTTATTGCCTCTTTGGGTATAAAGAAACGTAAACCGCAACCGAGATCCGAAAGGAGCTGCTTATGAAGAAAACAACCATGGATATTTACAAGGCCATGTTTCCCAGTTTACTTATTTATCTTTTCATCGTCGCGGGATTTTCCCAAATTTTCGACATGATGGGCCTGGGCACCGACGCCTTTATGACGCCTGGGGCCAATCCCGCCATGCCTATGCCGGAATTTCACTTCGGCACCATGGCCGGCGTATCCCTTCTCGTTCACATCATCTACTTTATCGCCGTGGGCCTCGTGGGCTATGGGCTGATTCTTATGATCTATCGCATGGCCCGCTACGGCACGGATCCGGAATTTGTCGACGCCTTTTACTTTTTTAACGCCAAGGCCGGCTCCACCATCGGCACCTATATCATCCAAAAAATTCTCACCGTCGTTTTTTTCCTCTTGCTCGTTGTGCCGGGGATCATCTTTTCTCTGGCCATGGTGCCCTTAGGCGCCGTCATCGGAATCGACGGCATTCGCGGGCGAGAAGGCGCCTTTACGCCCATTAAGGAATCCTGGCAAATCACCAAGGGCCACAAAGGCATGATTTTCGGCCGCATGGCCATCGTCGTCATCATCGTTCTCGTGTTTTCCGGGGGCATCGGCGTGGCCGCTGCGGCATCGGGCATGACCCAGGGCGCGTTGATGAAGGTGTTGAGTGTCGTGAGCACGGTCATCTTCGGCCTCATTAGCTACGTCGCCGTGGTGGACATTATCCGGGAGCTGGTGGCGCGCGGCGCATTCGATGAGATCGACCCGATTTATGAAGAAATCGAGGATGAAGAAATCCAAGGGGAGGTTCTATGAGTTACTTAAAAGTTGAAATTTTTGTACCGGAAGATTTCGTCGTGGAGCTCGCCAATGATTTAAACGAAGCGGACATTTTCCGCGAAGGCAATTACGACTACACCTTCAGTCTGACGAAGGTGGAAGGCCACTGGCGGCCCCTGGAAGGCGCCGATCCCTACGACGGTGTCATCGGTCAGGTGCAGACGCGGGAGGAAATGAAAATGGAATTTCGCATCGCCGAAGAGGACCGGGAAGAAGTGCAGCGGATCATCGACCGCATCCACCCCTACGAGGTGCCCGTGGTCAATTACATTCCCCTGGCTTAATCGAGAGATTTTCGAAGAGAGTGCCTGCGGGCACTTTTTTCTTGCGTCTTTTGAGGAGTTAAGAAAGAAAGGAAAATACTATGCTTACGATCGGCTACCACACCTCCACGACGTCGGGTTTTGTAAAGACCATGGAGGAAGTGAAGACCTATGGCGCGAGTACATTTCAGTTTTTTACGCGCAATCCCCGGGGCTCCAAGGCCCGGGAGTTGGATATGGCGGATATGGAAAATTTTATTCGGGAGAAAAAGGATTTCGGTCCCGTCGTCGCCCACGCAGCCTACACCATGAATCTGGCCTCGAGCCGGGAGGATGTGCGGAAGAAGAGCTTCGAGATCTTCACCTCGGACATGGCTCTTCTCGCCCACTACCCGGAGGATACGGTCTACGTCTTTCATCCGGGCAGCCACACGAAAGACGGTGGGTCGGTGGGCGTGGAGCGGATTATTCGCGCCATGGATCAGGCGAAGGCATTGTTTCCCCATCGCGCCATTTGCCTCGAGACCATGAGCGGCAAGGGCACGGAAATCGGGTATCGCCTCGAGGAGATCGCACAAATCATCGACGCGGTGGCTTCGGAGGATGTGGGCGTGGTGTTGGACACCTGCCACTTGTTCAGCGCCGGCTACGATCTGTCGGATCCCGAGAATTTTTTTACGACTTTCGACGAATTAATCGGCGTTGAAAAAATTAAGGCCGTTCACGTGAACGACTCCCTCACCCCATTCGGCGCAAAAAAAGATCGCCACGCACCGGTGGGTGCGGGCGAAATCGGTTTGGATGTGCTCGGGCGGTTTCTCTATGCCGATCCAATTAAGGACCTTCCCATGATTTTGGAGACGCCGGGGGATCCCGAAGATCACGAAAAAGAAATTCAGCGCCTGGTCGCCTTCGGTCAATCCATGTGATTGGCCATGGTGGCGGCGACAGCTTTTTTCCAGCGGGCGCGTTCCGCGGTGAGGTCGGCGCCGGTGGGGGCGAAGACTTGGGCCTTTGAGGCCCGTTTTTTTATGTCCGCAATGTCCTTGTAGAGGCCGCAGCCCATGCCCGCCATAAAGGCGGCGCCCAGCGCCGTGGTCTCCACCAGCGCCGGCCGGTGGACGGAGCGGTGGATGGCATCGGCCAAGGTACGCATCAAATAATCGTTGTGGCTTACGCCGCCGTCCACGAGAATGCGGTCGTGGCTCGCCTTTAAATCTTTTTCCATGGCGTCGATGACATCGGCACTCATGTAGGCGATGGCGTCGAGGGCCGCCTTCACCAGGTGGGCCTTGGTCGTAGAGCGGCTGATGCCGAAAATGGTGCCTCGGGCCTCGGGATCCCAATAGGGGGTGCCCAGGCCCGTAAAGGCCGGGACGAAGACCATGGGATTTTTCTCCGTCACGCTTTCGGCCAAGGCCGCCGTCTCATCCGGGGAGGCGATAAGGCCCAGATCGTCTTTCAGCCACTGAATCACGCTGCCGCAGGCGAAAATGCTGCCCTCCATGGCATAGACAGGCCCCTCGCCGATGTCCCAGGCGCAGGAGGAGAGGAGGCCGTGTTCGCTGATAATGGGCGCATGCCCCGTGTTCATCAAAACAAAGGCGCCGGTGCCGAAGGTGCTCTTCACCTCGCCCACCTCGAAGCACTGCTCGCCGAAAAGGGCGGACTGTTGATCGCCGATCATGCCCGTAATGGGAATGGAAATGCCGAAGTGTTCCGCCAGGGTATCGCCGAAATGGGCCGCCGTGGGAAGCACTTCCGGCAAGCAGGCCCGGGGAATGTTGAAAAGATCTAAGAGTTCCTCGTCCCAATCCAGGCTGTGAATATTAAAGAGCATGGTGCGGGAGGCGTTGGAAATATCCGTGCGGTGCACGCCGCCGGTGAGGTGGTAGAGGAGAAAGCTGTCCACGGTGCCGAAGAGGACTTCGCCTTTTTCCGCCTTTTCCCGGGCGCCTTTTACGTGGTCGAGGATGTAGGCGATTTTTGTGGCGGAGAAGTAGGCGTCCACCTCCAGGCCCGTCTTTTCCCGGATCATGTCGCCGTAGCCCGCGTCTTTCACGGCCTCCGCCCGATCGGCGGTGCGGCGGCATTGCCACACAATGGCCGGGGCGATGGCGCGGCCCGTGTTCTTGTCCCAAAGAATGGTGGTCTCCCGCTGATTGGTAATGCCCATGGCCACGATGTCTTTTCGATCCACCTGAGCTTGGGCGATGGCTTCGGCGCAGACGCCGACGGTGGTGGCTAAAATTTCCGCGGGATCCTGTTCCACCCAGCCCGGGTGGGGAAAGAACTGGCGGAAGGATTTTTGCGCCACGGAGATCACCCGGGCGTCTTCGTCAAAGAGAATGGCTCGATTGGACGTGGTGCCCGCGTCGATGGCCAGAATGTATTTCATGATTCACCTCGGTTTAGAAAAATTCCCCGCAACCGCGGGGAAGAAACAACTTACGCTAAGAAGGGCAAGGCCAGTTTTAAGGCGATGCCGAGAACAGCGCCCAGCATAATGAGCTTGATGAGGTCCATTTTTTTCGCGTAGAGCACGCCGCCGACGATAAAAGTAATGAGGGCGACGATTTCCAAATTACCCCCTTCCGGCCACAGGGCGTTTTTAAACATGTCGTAGGAGGCGATAAAGATCAGGCCGATGATCCCTGCCTTGATCCCCCGAAGGAGCATGTCCATGAGGCGGAAGGTGCGCTGTTTCGTAAAGAGGAAGTAGGCCAGGGTAAGGATGATGATGGTTTGCGGCGCCGTCACCCCCGCCGTCGCCACCACCGATCCCACGGGCCCGGCCACTTGGGCGCCGACGAAGGTGGCGCTGTTAATGGCGATGGGACCCGGGGTCATTTGGCTGATGGTCACCAGATCCGTAAACTGGGTCATGGTGAGCCAGCCTTCCTGCTCCACGATAAACTGCTGGATCAGGGGAATGGTGGCGTAGCCGCCGCCAAAGGAGAAGAGGCCGATCTTAAAGAATTCAAAAAATAATTTCGCAAGTAACACGGCGGCCTCCTAAATGTCCAGGCGCATGTCTCCGTCGGCGATCCAGCCCCGCTTTTTCATGGCGCGGTAGACGATATAGCTGATGAGGCCGGGCAGAATCACGTGGAGGGCGAGGATCACGAGGATGAGCTTCGAAAAGGGCATGGCGCCTTCCATGGCTTGAATGGTGCCGATCTGTCCCACGAGGCCGCTGGTGCCCATGCCGCTTCCCAGAGGCGTGTTCTTCAGCTTAAAGACCACGGTGGAAAGGGGCGCGATCACGGCGCCGGCCACGGTGGGCGGAATCCATATCCTGGGATTTTTCACGATATTGGGCATTTGAAGCATGCTTGTCCCGAGGCCTTGGGCGAAGAAGCCGTCGAAGCCGTTGTCCTTAAAGGAGATCACGGCAAAGCCGATCATTTGCGCCGAGCAGCCGATGGTGGCCGCTCCGCCGGCGAGGCCCGCCAGTGAAAGCATCATGCAAATGGCGGCGCTTGAAATGGGCAGAGTGAGGGCGATGCCCACGATGGTGGCCACTAAAATGCCCATGACGAAGGGCTGTTGTTCCGTGGCGGCCATAATGAGTTTGCCCACGCTTTCCATAAGCCATTGAATGGAGGGGCCCACCAAGACGGCGATCAGGGTCCCGGTGAGGACGGTCACCGCCGGGGTGACGAGAATATCCACCCGGGTTTCCTTGCTGATGAGCTTGCCCGCTTCCGCCGCCACAATGGCCGCGATGTAGACCGCCACCGGGCCGCCGATGTCGTAGCTCGCAGCCCCCACCACGGAAGATGCGAAGAGCACCAAGGGCGGCGCGTCAAGGGCAAAGGCGATGGACATGGCGATGGCGGGGCCTGTGGCCGCCTGAGCCATGGGCCAGAGGGTGTCCGTTAAAAAGGGAATATTCAGCTGGGAGCCGATGGTGTTTAAAATGGTGCCGATCAGCAAGGTGGCGAAGAGGCCGTAGGCCATGGCCCCCAAGGCGTCGATGCCGTAGGTCTTTAAATTCGGGTGCACGTTCTTCTTGTGCAAAAACTCTTTCATCAGTGTCCTTCTTTCGTGTGATCTTCAAATTTCGTAATGCAAATGCCGCTGAAACCCAAAAGCAAAATAATCAGTGCCGTATTAATGTCCGTGAGCATCCCCAGGGCCGTGGCCACGAGAATCATCACGACGGAAAAGCCGTGGTCGTCTTTTATGGCCCGCTTGCCCATGCGGTAGGTGGTGAGAAAGAGCACGGCGGAAATAATGCCGCTGATCCCCACCAGAGCCGCGTTGACGTAAAAGTTTGAGCGGAACTGGCGGTAGGCCATGTTAATGGAGAGAATAATCACCAGACAGGGCAGCACGCTTGCGATCAAACACACCATCGCCCCCGCCGGGCCCCGCAATTTGTATCCCGTCAAGAGGGAGGCGGAGATGGCCATGGCGCCGGGCCCCGATTGGGCCAGGGCCACGATGTCCAACATATCGTCTTCACTAATCAGGGGCTGGTGCTCAACAAATTCGTCCCGAATAATGGGCACGATGGTGTAGCCGCCGCCGAATGTAAAGGTGTTGATCTTTAAAAAAGTAAAAAATAATTTTTTCAGAGAAATCGTCTTATCCATGCATGACCTCCTGTTCAATAGTATACTGTAAGGAGAATAGCGCTTCAAGAAAGGAAGGGACGCAAATGAATATTGGCATTATCGGTCTCGGCAACATGGGCCGGGCCCTCTACGATTTATTTTTAGAAGAAGGCCACGAACTTTTCGTCGGCTGCCCCCACGAAAAGGACATCGCCACCTTCCAAACGAGGGACAACGCGGATGTCGTGGATCGTTCCGACATTTTGTTTATCGCCACCAAGCCCTACAAAGTGGAGGAGGTTATGGAAGAGATCAGCCCGAAGGTGGAAGGGCAGATCATCGTGTCCATGGCTGCCGGAGTGAGCCTTAAGCGCCTGCAAAAAATGGCGCCCACGGAAAAAATCATCCGCATCTTGCCCAACACTCCCATCGCCGTGGGGCGCGGCGTCATCGCCTACACGCCGGGCTACGACATGAGCGAGGAGGAAAAGGCGTCTTTTGAGGATCTCTTAAAGGGCGCGGGGGAAATCATCGAGGTGGACGAAAAGGATCTGGACATCGTCACCGCCTTAACCGGTGCCACCCCGGCCTTTGTGGCCATGGCCATCGAAGGCTTTGTCGACGGCGCCTGCGCCTGCGGCATGAAGCGGGAATTGGCCTACGTCATGGCGGCGAAAGCCGTGGCGGGCACCTGCGATCTCATGACGGAAAAGGGCCTCCATCCCGGCCAATTAAAAGACGGGGTCACCTCTCCGGCCGGCGCCACCATCGAGGGGGTCATGGTGTTGGAATCCATGGCCATGCGCTACGCCTTCGCCCAATCCATTATAAAAACCGTGGAAAAGGGAAAAAATCTGTAAAATTCCAACCTTTCGGTGGGAAAATCCCCCGGCATGTGTTAAGATAATTCATCGTAAAATGAAGAAAAGAGAAGAGAAAGGGAGGGACAATGAAACGAGAAAATGTAAATTTAACGGAAGGCGTGATCTGGAAAAGCCTTCTCACTTTCACGCTCCCTCTCCTTCTTTCCGCTTTACTGCAGCAGCTTTATAATACCGTGGACCTTTTAATCGTCGGCCGCTTCGCCGGAAAGATCGACATGGCCGCCATCGGCGCATCCGGCGCCATTACCGTTCTCGTCGTGGCCCTGTTTATGGGCCTTTCCACCGGGGCCTCCGTCTTGGTGGCCCAGCACTACGGCGCGAAGGACCGGGCCGCCCTTTCCAAGGTGGTGCACACCAATTTCGCCATCGCCCTTTACGGGGGCCTGGTTCTTACGATCTTCACTGTGATCTTCACGCCGCAGTTTCTCGCATGGATCGACACGCCGCCGGAAGTGATGGGCCCGGCCGTGCGCTACATGCGCATTCTTTTCGCGGGACTCATTCCCGTCATGGTCTACAACATGGGCTCGGCGGTGCTTCGAAGCGTCGGCGACAGCGTGCGCCCCTTCAATTTCCTCGCCATCGCCGCGGGACTGAACATCGTCCTCGACCTGATATTTGTCGGCGCATTTAAAATGGGCGCCGTGGGGGCGGGGATCGCCACGGTCCTGGCCCAATCCGTGTCGGGGATCCTCGTTCTGTTGAGCCTCCTAAAGACCACGGACATCTACCGCCTGCGCATGAAGCGCATCCGCTTCCACAAAGAAACATTAAACCACATCGTGGCCATCGGCCTGCCCGCCGCCGTCTCCGGGGGCTTAATCTCCCTGTCCAATGTCATTATTCAGGCCCAGATCAATGTCTTCGGCGCCCAGGCCATCGCCGGGGTAGCGGCGGCGAGCCGCGTCGACGGCTTCGTCTTCACATCCCTCGAGGCCTTCGCACTGGCCATTACCACCTTTGTGGGCCAAAACATCGGCGCGAAAAAGCCGAAGCGCCTGAAGTCCGGCATCATCACGGCCCTGGTCATGACCCTTCTCTTCGTGGCCTCGGTCTCTTCGATCCTCGTCATCTTCCGCACGCCTCTTATGAAAATCTTCACGTCGGAAAAAGACGTCATCTTCTACGGAACGAAAATGATCGTGATCCTGGCGCCCTTCTACGTCATCTTCTCCGTGACGGAAGTCCTTTCCGGGGCCATTCGGGGAAGCGGTACCGCCGTGCCCATTATGATCATTACCTTAATCGGCATGTTTATCATTCGCCTCGGCTGGATCTTTACCGCCATGCCCATGTACAAAACCATCGATATTATCTGCTGGAGCTACCCCATCAGCTGGGTCTTCACCTGCATCTTGACCCTGATTTATTACTTCAAGGGAAAGTGGCGAAAGAACATGGACGTGCCGGAAGCAAAAAAATAAAAGGTTGTCGCAAAATTGCGGCAGCCTTTTTTATTTCACCGTGCATAAATTTCCTTCGCGGATATAGTTCAATTCGCTTTCTTCCAACAAGCCTTCCCACCAAGCGGCGATAAGGGCGTCGTAAAGTCCGGCCTCGTCGTAGTATTCGCCGTGGACGTCCCGGGTGATGCGCCAAGCAAAGCCTTCTTCCGCGTCTTCGGGCATGTGAATGCGGTCGCAGGGCATGCCGTTTAAAAAGCGGCCGTCGTAGAGGAAAAAGGCCTCTTCGGCGCTTCCCGAAAAAGCTTCCTTTCGGCCGAAATCTTTTACGGCTTTGAAAAGGCCGACCCGGTCTTTTTTCGCCAGGGCGCAGGCCGCAAAGGCCAGGCGCTTTTCCGCCAGCACCACCCGCTCGGCGAGCCAGCCGTGAATATTTCCCTTGTCGATCACCGCCTCCAGTGGCTCTTTTTCGATGGAGGGGAAATTTTCCTCCAAGGCCCGGGCCGTGGAGGGATCTTTCTCAGCCAGCGCGGTGGCCAAATCGTCGGTGTAGTGGATTTTATCGTACATCACTTGATGAATCGGTGCTAAAAATAAACTCATGTATCCTCCTCGTCTTTCTCTTTTCTTCTATAATAAGACCTCTCGGGTTTTGCCGCCGTAACTTTCGTTACGAAGAACGAAAAAGCGCAGCAGCCGCAGAAGAAAAGCAGATGATCCGCCGGAGAAAAGGCGGCGCGAAAGGTGAGGGGCAGGGCGTTATGTACGCTGTGAAGAAAAATCGCCGTGGGAAGGCCCGAGACATCGTAAACAGAATCGATCAATAGGCTCAAGGCGGTGGCGTGAAGGATTTGAACGGCCGTATAATCCGCCGACGGGTGAAAGGGCATGTGCCACAGGCCCCAGAGCAGGCCCAAAAACAGGGCGGGGAAAAAGCCTGAGCCCAATTTCTTTCGCAAAACCTCTCTCAGAAACGCCTCCTCCGATGCCACGAAGATGAGATTTGTGAAGGCGTAGGACAAGGCCGGGGCGAGGGCCGCGGGATCAAAGGTGCCGCGAAAGGCCAAGAGGCCGCCCTGAAAAAGCAAGAGAAAGAGAATGGCGGGCAGATAAAATGGCCGCTTCATGTAATAAAGGCCGTAGGCAAGGAGAAGAAGAGAGGCGGAGAGGGCCGCCGGCGCCCCGTTTATTTCAAGAAGGGATAGGGCGAGGGTAATAAGAAAAAAGGCGAGGGCCGCGATTTTGATTCGGCGGGGCTTCTCCCGAGACCACAACAGCCCGGGCACGAGAAGGGCCGCGTTTTGCATCTTGTAAAAAAGGATCGGCGCGAGAAAGTAGAGGACAATCACAGAGACAAGAGGGTTCCCAAGCCCGGTTCCGCCGCCAAGGCGTCGGCTACATCGGCCAGGGCCTCTTCCAGGCGGTCCATGCCCTTGTGCTCCAGGCGGCTCGTGGGACCGGAAAGGCTTACCCCGGCGATGAGCTTGCCTTTAAAATACACGCCCTTGGCCATGCAGGTCAGGCCGTATTCGTACTCTTCCCGGTCGTGGGCCGTGCCCGTTTCAACTACTTCCTGCAAATCCGCGACCAGAGCCTCCTTCGTCGTCAGAGTGGAAATGGTGCGGGGAGCGAGTTCATGGCGACCCAGGTACAAATCCAAATCCTCCTCCTCGTATTCGGCGAGAAAAATCTTTCCAATGGCGGAGCAATACAAAGGGGCCACGGGGATCAAGTGGCGCATAATATAGAAATCTTCCCCGGCCACCGTGTCCAGGACCACGATGGTGTCGTCGGCGCAAATCCCCAGATTTAAACTTTCTCCCGTGGCGGCCACGGCCCGCTCCATAATGGGCCGCGTCACCGTGGTGAAATCCCAGCGATTCCTGACCTCGGCGTCGTAGGGAATAAAGCCCAGGCCCAATCGGTAGCGATCCTCACTGTCCTTGGCCACGAAATGCTCCTTCTCCAAGGTGTAGAGAATTTTAAACACGCTGGCCTTGGGCAGATTCAGCCGGTTCGCAATGTCGCCGGTGCCGTGAGCGCCGCCGTTTTCCAAGAGAAAATGCAAAATTTGCAGCGCCTTTTCCACCATGGGCACCGTGTAGTCCGTTTTTTTTGCCATTCCGCGAAGCCTCCTTTATAATAGAACCATTCCTGAAAGGATTATAAAATTCTTGCAATAATTTTAGTATAGCAGAAAACGAAGCCACAGAGGAGGAAGCATGATGAAGCCCTTAATTTCGAAAAAATATGCAGCCCACGGATCCGGCGGCCTGGCGGCGGGCGCCGACTTAGCCAAGGCCCATCCCGATGTGGTGGACTTTACCTTAGGCGATCCCGACCTCACCACGCCTGTGGCCATCATCGACGCCGCGGCGGCGGACGCTCGGGCCGGCCACACCCACTACACCGACAGTCGAGGCGACAGCGAACTCATCGCCGCCATTGTGGATTTTCAAAAAGAGGAATACGGCGTCCGTCTCTCGCATGAAAATGTCTTCATCACCACCTCCGCCTGCCACGGCATGTGGCTGGTGCTGGAAACCATGCTCGATGAAGGCGACGAAGTCATGATCATCGAGCCCTACTTCGCCCCCTACGCCGATCAGGTGAAAATGGCCGGCGGCGTGCCCGTGTTCATTCCCACGGATCCCGACGAGGGCTTTCGCCCGAATATAGATGTGATTCGCGAAAAGGTCACGGACAAAACCAAGGCTCTGATCGTGAACACTCCCAACAATCCCTCGGGCCTGTGCCTGAAAAAAGAAGAGCTGGAAGCCTTCGGCCGCCTGGCGGAAGAAAAAGACTTCTATTTAATAGCCGACGATATTTACACCGCCTTCTCCTACGACGGCCCCTTTGTGCCCATGGCGTCCCTGGACGCTTGCAAGGACCGCACCATTACCCTGCGCTCCTTCTCCAAAAACTTCGCCATGACCGGCTGGCGCATCGGCTACATCTTAGGGGAGAAAAACTTCATCGCCGCGGCGAAATCCGTCAACGAAAACAATGTCTACACCGCCCCGGCTATCTCCCAGCGCGCCGCCCTCTACGCCCTCGCCCATCGCGAGGATCTGCAACCGCCGGTGGTGGAAGAATTTAAAAAGCGCACCTTCCACGCCTACGAGCGGCTCAAGCGCCTCAAAAACATCCGCATCGCCTACCCCGCGGGCACCTTCTACCTCTTCGTGGACATTCGCCCCACGGGCCTTACGGAAGACGAAGTGTGGCAAAAACTTTTCGACGAAGCCCACGTGCTTACCGTGAAAGGCTCCGCCTTCGGCGAAAGCGGCCGGGGATTTCTGCGCCTCGCCGTCACCGTCGGCGTGGATGCCATCGACAAAGCCTTCGACCGCATCGAAAAAATGGAAATCTTTCAATAACATATACAGAAATCAGAACCACCGGCTTAGCCGGTGGTTTGTTTTGCCCCTATAAGGGGCTGTTACCGGCAGCACTCTCGTGCTCTGAATTTCTTCCTCTTGCAACAATTCCCCAGTTGGCGCTAAAGCGCCTATTCTCATACTTTATTTGACCTGCTGACCCGTAAACGGATCGATGAATTCCTTCATGCTTATCTGATCCGCCATATAATCTTCTTCCAATTGGTTTTTGATATATTCTTGGATTTTTTCGCATTTTTTCCTGCGGTATCAACGTAATACCCTCTACACCAGAAATGCCTATTTCCATATTTGTACTTTAGGTTTGCGTGTCTATCAAATATGATTAAGCTACTTTTTCCTTTTAAGTATCCCATGATTTGAGATACGCTATATTTCGGTGGAATTCCCAGCAGCATATGTATATGATCCGGACAACATTCCGCTTCGATTATATTTATTCCTTTTCTCTCGCATAGGTCTCTTAATGTTTTTCCTATGTCTTGTTTCAATTTCCCGTATATAACCTGCCGCCTATATTTTGGCGCAAACACAATGTGATACTTACAATTCCAACTTGTATGTGCTAAGCTGTTCTTATCCATATGGATACCTCCTTGATATTTTATTGCCGATAACACAATAATTTTATCATAGGAGGTTCTTTTTTTACTTAAAGCTAAAGCTTTTTACGCCTACCACCAGCATAGCTGGTGGTTTATTCATGCTAAAGCGCACAATAAAAAAGACGCCCCTCCGAAGAGGGGCGTCTTTCGCTCTATTAAACAAAGGAGCACCATCAGACATAGATGAATGGATGTAGGATTCCCTACGCCCCTATTCTATCAGAAAACGGCGTAAGAAGGTAGCCTATAGATAAAAGGTTTGAAATTCCGTAGATATTCTCCGCCGCCGAAAGTATTATTGACCGCTTTTTTATTGCGGATTTATAATAATAAGGTAAAAGCGCCCCGAAACCGGGAAAGGAGAGAATACCCGTGCAAATAAATAAAATCTTCGCTATTATTGCATTTGCCTTTGTCCTATTGAATTTGGAAGGCATTCTTTGGAAGAGCCGATGGGTTGAAAAACATGAAAAAATGATCCGCCTTGTGGCCGCCGTCGTCATGTTGTGCTTTGGACTCTACTATTTGTTTCAATAAAAAGAGAAAAACACCGTTGACAGAACACACCCTCGATGCTACTATATACAAGTCGCCTCGAGCGAGATAAAGCTGTCGAGAAAAAGTTGAAAAAACATCTTGACAGACAGAACTCGACGAGGTATGATATAAAAGTTGTCGCGTAAGACGCGTCAAAAAACTTTTTACAAAGATTTAAAAAGTGCTTGACAAAACGTCCTCTGCGGGATATACTAAATAAGCTGTTTCGTAAGACACAGCGCTGAACCAAGTTAATTAAATGGTATAAGAGATTAAACCATAACAATCTATAAGCTTAAAGCGGAACACAGTCAGTGGATCCGAGCTAAGCAAACTCAAAGTTTTTATTGAGAGTTTGATCCTGGCTCAGGACGAACGCTGGCGGCGCGCCTAACACATGCAAGTCGAGCGATGAACATTGAATGATCCCTTCGGGGTGATTTCGATCGGATTAGCGGCGAACGGGTGAGTAACGCGTGAGGAACCTGCCTCTTACAACGGGATAGCCTCGGGAAACCGGGATTAATACCGTATAAGACTCCGACA
>CABJAE010000013.1:0-1548 GCA_902363535.1 Peptoniphilaceae bacterium | reverse complement strand
TGATGAAGTCAAAGCGTTAGCGGTAAGAGATGGCCTCGCGTCTGATTAGCTTGTTGGCGGGGTAACGGCCCACCAAGGCGACGATCAGTAACCGGCCTGAGAGGGTGAACGGTCACATTGGAACTGAGACACGGTCCAAACTCCTACGGGAGGCAGCAGTGGGGAATCTTGCACAATGGGGGCAACCCTGATGCAGCGACGCCGCGTGAGCGATGAAGGTTTTCGAATCGTAAAGCTCTGTCCTATGGGAAGATAATGACGGTACCATGGGAGGAAGCCCCGGCTAACTACGTGCCAGCAGCCGCGGTAATACGTAGGGGGCGAGCGTTGTCCGGAATTACTGGGCGTAAAGGGTTCGCAGGCGGCATGGCAAGTCCGATGTAAAAGGCGAAGGCTCAACCTTCGTAAGCATCGGAAACTGTCAAGCTTGAGTGAAGGAGAGGCAAGTGGAATTCCTAGTGTAGCGGTGGAATGCGTAGATATTAGGAGGAATACCGGTGGCGAAGGCGACTTGCTGGACTTCAACTGACGCTGAGGAACGAAAGCGTGGGTAGCAAACAGGATTAGATACCCTGGTAGTCCACGCCGTAAACGATGAGTGCTAGGTGTCGGGGGTCATACCTCGGTGCCGCCGTTAACACAATAAGCACTCCGCCTGGGGAGTACGTGCGCAAGCATGAAACTCAAAGGAATTGACGGGGACCCGCACAAGCAGCGGAGCATGTGGTTTAATTCGAAGCAACGCGAAGAACCTTACCAGGACTTGAAATACTAGCGCCCGCTTTAGAGATAAAGTTTTTTCTTCGGAAACGCTAATACAGGTGGTGCATGGTTGTCGTCAGCTCGTGTCGTGAGATGTTGGGTTAAGTCCCGCAACGAGCGCAACCCTTACTTTTAGTTGCCAGCACGTAATGGTGGGAACTCTAAAGGGACTGCCGATGATAAATCGGAGGAAGGTGGGGATGACGTCAAATCATCATGCCCTTTATGTCCTGGGCTACACACGTGCTACAATGGTCGGTACAGAGGGCAGCAAACGAGCGATCGCAAGCGAATCTCAAAAAGCCGATCCCAGTTCGGATTGCAGGCTGCAACTCGCCTGCATGAAGTCGGAGTTGCTAGTAATCGCGAATCAGAATGTCGCGGTGAATGCGTTCCCGGGTCTTGTACACACCGCCCGTCACACCATGGGAGTTGGCAATACCCGAAGCCAGCGAGCCAACCGCAAGGAGGCAGCTGTCGAAGGTAGGGTTAATGACTGGGGTGAAGTCGTAACAAGGTAGCCGTATCGGAAGGTGCGGCTGGATCACCTCCTTTCTAAGGAAATACGCTCTCCCCTGCGGGGGAGAGCGAAAGATGGACAAATCTCTTATACCTTTAATTATGAATCTGCAAGTCGCGTAATCGTCTGTGCAAATCGGACGGGATTCTATTTTTGAACCAAGACAATTGCATATACAATCAAAAACGAGAACATCGTAAAATCAAATCTTCAAATTTAAATTTAAGATTACAATTTCAACGAAATAGATCGTAAGGTCAAGTTAG
>CABJAE010000012.1 GCA_902363535.1 Peptoniphilaceae bacterium | reverse complement strand
CCTCGGCGACATGACGCCATACGAATACGGCTCAACACTACTCAACGCATAGGGGTTGACGTGTCCAAATCAATGGGTCCACCTTAGAAGGCCGCATTTTCCCCGCCCCCGGGGCCCCCACCCCTTTTTTGACCGCGCTTAAGCTGAAAGAAAATGCCTGCGGCATTTTCTACTAATTGGGCTGCGTCGCCAACGAGGGAATGTGAATTAGACGAAGAATTCTTATTAGCGAAAAAGAAACTTCGTCCGACTCAAAATCTTCTTTCATCGACGCGGCCCAATACAAATCAAATGCCGACAGGCATTTGCACTGCTAAAAGGCGTTGGGGGTCGAAGGGGATGGGGCCCCGGGGAAGGGGCAGAGGGCGAATCGCAACGCCCTGGCCCCTTCCCCGGGTTTCAGAGCCATAAAAGAACATATTTTAAGCGAAGTAGAAAACACCACGAAATTCCGTCCGCTACGCATTTAAAAAAATCAACCACCACAAAACATACGCCCTTTTTCCCGCCCCCGGAAAGAATCGCGAAGATAAAATTATAATAAAACAATAAGGATCGTGACACACAAATGTAAGTTCCTTGAAAGTTAGAAAAAAACATTAGAAAAACAAACGAAATAGAAAAACACCACGAAACTCCGTCCGCTACGCATTTAACCGGAGTTCAAGGTGGTTTCCTAACCTCGGAAGGAACAATTAAAGGTATGGTGTGCGAGAAAAAAAAATATTATATCTTTTCTTCCCATTCTTTTTCTTTAAACCCAACGAGAACCCCGTCATCATAAATAAGAAGTGGCCGTTTCACCAACATCCCGTCGGTAGACAATAACGCATACTGTTCTTCTTCGCTCATGTCTTTCAACTTATCCTTCAGCCCGAGTTCCCGATACTTCATGCCGCTGGTATTAAAGAAGCGCTTCAGGGGCAAGCCGCTTTTTTCGTGCCAGGCTTTCAATTCCTCCGCCGTGGGATTGTCTTCCACGATGTGACGTTCGGTGTAATCGACGCCCCGTTCGTCCAGCCATTTTTTTGCTCTCTTGCAGGTGGTGCATTTGGGATAGTGAATAAATAACATACTTTCTCCTTTCATCGACTCGTGTCACTTAGTGGCGTTCAAATCGTTTTTTATTAACGACCGTCATTGCGAGGCCCACAAGCAACAAGGCCATGGCGGCGAGGAGGATGGGCCGCGTTCCTTCTTTTTCCAATAAAATGCCGGCGGCTGTGGTTCCCGCCATAATGGCGAAATTAAATGCCATGGACTGCACGGCATTGGCTACGGCCACGCCTTCGGTGACCTGCCGGGCCGTGGCCGTTTGAAACATGCTGCTCATGGCGCCGAAGCCCAGGCCCCAGAGGACGAAGGCGGCGTGAAATAAGATCACGGATCCGCCGAAGCAGAAGGCGGCCATGGTGGCCGCGCCGGAAAGGTACAGGACCACGAACATGCCGTACAAGTGGCGATCGATGTAGATCATCGAAAGGATCACGGCCAAAATCGATCCCGCGCCGAAGAAAAGTTGCGCCACGGCCACGCCCAGGTAGTTCACTTCAGCCACCAGATTCGTCACGTAGGTGTAGACGCCGTAATTTGCGCCCACAGCCAAAAAGGTGAGGGCAATCATGACGAGCACGCCCGGGTTTTGAAGCATGGAAAGAGGCGAATTGCCTTTGCTCCGCGCCTCGCCCGCCACTTTCGGAAGCGCCGCCCGCGAAGCCGCGGCAATCACCGCCGGCGCGACGGCCAGAACGAAAAAGGACGCACGGTAGCTGAATTTGGTGCCGATCCAGGTCATCAGGGGCAGCCCCAAGCTCATGCCCACGGTAATGCCCGACATAATAATGGCCACGGCCCGCCCCTGATCGCCCTCGTCCACCAGGGCCATGCCGTAGGCCGTGATCATGGGCCAGAGGGTGCCGGCGCAAATGCCGCCTAAAAAGCGGCCCGCCAGGGCCACTTCGTAATTCGGCGCCAGAGCCACGACGCCGTTGGCCACAGCAAAGCCGAGCAAGAGAATCACCAAAAGGCGCCGCCGCTCAAAGGGCACCGTCCACGCCACCAGGGGCAAACCGAAAATCGCCGAGGCGATGGCATAAGATCCCACCAAGCCCCCTGCCTTTGCCGTACTCACGCCGAAAGCCTCGCTCATTTGCGGCAAAACCCCGGAGGGCACGAGCTCGCAGAGAATGGCCAAAAGCGTCACCGTGGCCATGAGGAGCAATAGGGGCGCGTTCTTTTTACTGTTTCTTGTATTTTCCAAAACGACCTCCAAAAACTTTAGTCTGCCTTATTCTATCAAAAGATCGCCGAAGACGGAATTTTTCTCGCAAAAAAAGCCCCGAAGCCGGGATTTCTCGATCCGACTTTCGGGGCAGTGTAAAAGCTCTTTTTAGTGATTTTGTTTTTGATTCAAAGAGCAGCAATCCAGAGGTGCGTCTCCAAAGGTTTTCTTATTTTCTTCGCCCAATTTATTTAAAAAGTGTTTCCATCTGTTCTTAATCGCTTCGATAAATTTCATCCTTTCGCCTCCTCAACGAATCCGCTGTGTACTACGTTTATTTAATTCATACCAATTAAATCTCTATTTCAATCACACGACCGAAAAAACATTGTATCTTCAGAAAAAAAGGACCCCGAAAAGCCCTTTTGGAGTAGCCTAGGCCAAGTGGCGTTCTTCTTCTAAACCGACCCGCTCGTCCATTTTCATTCGAATCTTCTCGAATCGATTCAGATGCACCGCGTGACTGAAATTGGCCATAAGTAAATCGTAGGAAGAATCGAAGTAATTCTTTACGCCGGGCTTCGCGCTCATGCCGGCCATCATGTAAATAAAGTAGAGCCCCTGCAAAATGGCCCGCGTCACCAGAGGATCGCCGCCGGAATAGAAAATAATTTGACTGAAAACCGAGTAAAGCTCGTCTTCCACAGAATAGCTTTGGTAAATGATCTTTGTATCCCCGTCCTCTTTCAGGACGATAAACTGATTGGCCGTGGAGAGGAGTTTGCCGAGGAGCGTGGAAATTTTATTGACACAGGCCACCGCCGTGTTCGGGTCCTTCGTCCCCGGACTCAGGGCCAAGACGGAAATCTCCGTGAGAATCACCAGGCCGTGATGGTAGTCGTCTTGAATATTTTTAAAAACATTGATCACCATGGCCCCGCCGACGACATCGATCAAATCTTCGATTTCGTCTCCACTGAGATTCTTTCCGCCGAAAAGCTTCAACACACCCACAGACTCCCCTTCCGTGGCGTATTCGCCGATTCGTTTTTTAATGGTAAATTCGGCCTTGATCCCGTCCAGCGCCTTTAAAATCGCCTCGGTTTGAATGTCGTAAAGGTACCCCGTCGTCGCGGCCAAGACGGGAAACTCCTTCGCGTCCTTGTCGTCCTCGTAGCGCTTCGCACTTTCCCGACGGGCGACCTCCCCATCGATCAAGGCGTCGCAATCCGTGTACACCCCTTCGATAATGTTCGATATTTTGATGTTTTCAAGCACCTGTTTCGCAAAGACGATAAAGCCGATCATGGCCACAATGGCATAGGCGATGGCGAAACTCCCCGCCATGACGTGGTCCTCCGCCGCCACATTTTGAAGCAGGAGAATGCTGATAATCGAATAGAAAAAGCCGCTGATAAAAATGCCGAAGAGGCCCAAGACATCGGTGCGGTCGATAAAGGTTTGGAGCATGCGCGGGGACACGCTGCTGCTGTATTTGTTCAGCACCGTGACGATCGTCGTAAAAGAAAAAATACTAATGGTCAGAAAGACGCCGGAAATATTGGAGAGAAAATCCATGGTTACATCCGCGGACAAAAGCAATTGATCCGGCACACGGGCCTTCAGCTCGGGGTACCCATGGTCGAAAACCCACGTCAAAAGGAGGAGTGCCATCGTCAATGCCACATATTTCATCATCTTAAACAAGTTCTTTTCGTTAATAAACCATAATTTGATTTTCGCTCCCATGAACCGTCCTTTCTCAACCGCGCGCACATATACAGTAAATAGTTTACCATGTTTGGATGACGCACGGGAAATCCTGCAGAAATAAAGTACTTTATTGCAAGCGAACGAATCCCGACAAAAAAAAAGAAGCGATTCGCATAAAAACGAATCGCTTCTTTTTTTACTTGTCGTAGACAAAGGAATGGCTCGTCACCTTATCCTTACAGTCACCATCCCCCTAAGCATAGGAAATAATATTAATCATGGTCAGCGTCTCTTTCGTTTTGTTCCGATAGCTGTGGGGTTCATTTGCCGTGAAGTAGATAGCGTCGCCGCTGTGTATTTCGTGGATCTCCTCGCCGATGGTCAGTTCCAGGGTGCTGCCGAAGACAATAATGTATTCTTCCGTGCCGGTGGCGTGGGGCTCGGAATGGCTGCATGCGCCGGGATCCAACTCGATATATAAAATCTCGAAATTGCGGTTCTCATCTATGGGAAAATAGGGATACATGCGAAACAATCCGTCTTCATTTTTGACGATGTTCACCGATTCCTTGTCCACGCGCATGACATGCTCTTTGCTCTGCTCGATTAAGGCCGTAAAGGGCACGTGCAGGCCGGAGGCAAGCTTCCATAGGGTGGAGATGGAGGAATTGGTTTCGGCGCGTTCGATTTGTCCGATCATGCTTTTGCTGACGCCGGAGATCGACGCCAGCCGGTCCATGCTCAGCTTTTGATCTTCTCGAATCTTTTTTATATTTTTCGCAATGGTTTTACAGATAAAGTCCGTTTCGTTTTTCATTTGCGGCTCCTTTTCACGGGCCCTTCCGCCATGCTGCGGCACCCGATTGTTTTTGGCGATGGCTTCGTAAGCCAAGTCTATGTTTTATTTTAGCATAGTTTTATTCGGTGCCCATGCTTTTAAAATTGGAACTGAAAAAATCCTTCCATGGATTGACAAAACAGAAATAAGCCCATATACTTAGGTTGTGCAATATAATGTTCTTGTTGTTCTGAATACTGTCCAACACCTCTGCTTTCTTTACTGTCTGTTAGGAGGATAAAAAATGACCATGACGAAACGAATCGAAAAAATTCGCGACAATTACGTCAACACGAAGCCCCATATTTCTTATGAACGCGCCTGGAGTTGGACGAAGTCTTTCAAAGAGAGCGAAGGGCTTCCCCACATTCTTCGCGTCGGGAAGGCCTTCAAGGCCACCTGCGAAGAAATTTCCGTGAATATTTGGGAGGGCGAGCTCATCGTCGGCACAAGCGGCGAATTTCGCAAGACCGCCATTTTAACACCGGAATTCGGTTGGCAATGGATCGACGAAGAGATCGACACCTTCCCCGAACGCAAGCAAGATCCCTACGATGTGACGCGGGGGCAAGTTCAATTTATTAGAGAAAATATTTTTCCTTACTGGAAGGGAAAGTCCGTGGAGGAAGCCTTCCTCGTCCGCACCTCCGATGAAACGAAAAAGATCGGCGTGGACACGGGATTTTTAGATACGGACTCGAAATGGCGAAACGGCATCGGCGAAATTTCTCCCGATTACATCGACGTGCTCCTTCCCAAGGGCTATGCGGGCATTAAAAAAGATGCCGAAATGCATTTAGCGCAACTGGACGAGGCCGTGGCGGAAGATAAGAAGAAGATCGATTTTTATAAATCCATCGTCCTTATTGCCGAGGGCATGATGATTCTGGGCAGCCGCTATGCGGAAAAGGCCCGAGAGATGGCGACCGAGGAAACGGACCCCCTGCGGAAAAAGGAATTGGAAGAGATCGCCGAAATTTGCACCCATGTTCCGGCCAATCCGCCGAAAAATTTCCGCGAGGCCATTCAATTTGTTTGGTTTGTGCAATTAGGCGGCATTCTTTCGGAAAATCCATTGGCTTGGAACCCCGGCCGCTTCGACCAGTACATGTATCCCTATTACGAAGCGGATTTAAAAGCCGGGGCCATCGACTACGACACGGCCCTGGAATATGTTCAATGCCTTTGGTTGAAGTATTCGGAATGGGCTTGGACCATTTCTAAAAACACGGCGAGCTTCTTTGCGGGCTACACGAATTTTGAAAACCTGACCATCGGCGGAACGAAGGTGGACGGTACCGATGCCACCAATGCCATTTCCTACATGGCCATTCAGGCCACGAAGGAATGCATGACGCACCAGCCAACCCTCAGTTGCCGCATTCATCCCGATTGCCCCACGGAATTTATGGAGGCAGTCACCGAATTAGTATCCACCGGCTGCGGCTTCCCCGCCATTCACGGGGACCGCACGGGCTACCAAATGCTCTCGAACTTAAACTACGAGCCGGAAGATGCCAAGGACTGGAATAACTGCGGCTGCGTCGTGCCCCACTCGAGAAAAACCTTTCAATGGACCTCCGCCGCAAGCATCAGCTTTGCCGCAGCCCTGGAATTTGCATTAAACGAGGGCAAAAGCCGCCTCTCCGGTCAATCCGTTTCCCTCCACGAGAAGGACCCCAAGACCTTTACCTCTTTCGATGAAGTGATGGCCGCTTGGAAAAAGCAGTTTAAATACATGGTCAAACAAGGGGTCATTTCCCTAATCACTGCCCAGGAAATTCATAGAGAAATCGGCCACCGACCCTTTATGTCCGCTTGCAATGAATCGTGTTTGGAAAAGGGACAAGATTTGGTCGACGGCGGCGCAAAATACAACATCGGTCCGGTATTTACAGGCGTCGGCCTTTCGGTCACGGCCAATTCCCTGGCCGTCATTAAAAAACTGGTCTTTGATCAGGGCAAGTACACCCTTTCGGATATGATCGACGCCATCAATGCCGACTGGGAAGGCTACGAAAACTTAAGACAAGAGGCCCTCGCCTGCCCGAAGTACGGCAACGACGACGCCTACGTTGATGCCATTGCCAAGAGCCTGGAATCTTTCTTCTATGACGAAGTCACGGCACACAAAGACCTCTACGGCAATCGCTTTGTTACCGCCTTCATGGGGATTTCCAACTACCTGCCCACGGGCAAAGTCTTGGGCGCCACGCCGGACGGTCGCTACGCAAAAGATCCCATCAGCGAAGGCGTTTCTCCCTACACGGGCACGGATACCTCCACCTGCCTCGCGGCATTACGCAGCGCGGCAAAGATGGAACACGACATCCACAGCGGCGGCACCCTGCTGAACCTGCGGCTGAATCAAGATTTGGTCAAGACCAAGAGAGGCCGCTCCAATCTCGGCGCCATGCTTCAATCCTACTTCGCCATCGGCGGATTCCACGTTCAATTCAATTGCATTTCCAACGACGTGCTCTTGGACGCGCAAAAACATCCCGAAAAATATAGAAGCCTCTTGGTTCGCGTCGCCGGCTATTCCGCTCAATTTACAAATCTTTCTAAAGAGATGCAAGATTCCATTATGGCGAGAAACGTACACGAGGCCTTCTAATGGGCACCACCGGCTATATCATGGAGCTACAGCCCTTTAGCGTCAACGACGGCGACGGCATTCGCACCACCGTCTTTATGGCCGGCTGCCCCCTGCGCTGTAAGTGGTGCGCCAATCCGGAAGGGCGGGATAACAAGATCAAAATCGGCTGGTACAGGCGCAAATGCATCGGCTGCGGCAAATGCGTCGAGGCGTGCCCCGAGCATATCGGCATCGACTTAAACAAGGAGCGCAGCAAGTGTGTCGCCTGTGGCCGTTGCACCGAAGTCTGCCCCACTGGGGCGCGCAGCTACATGGTGCGCAAAGTCGATTCCGACGATATCGTTGAAGCCGTCAAAAAGGATCGCCTCTTCTATGCCATGAGCGGCGGCGGTATTACCTTCTCCGGCGGCGAACCCACGGCACAGCCCGCATTTCTCGACGAATTAACGAAAGAAATCTACGATTTAGGCTATTCCATGGCCATAGAAACCTGCGGCTACTTCGATTTCGACGCGGTGAAACCGTCTTTGGAACGCATGGACATGATTTTCATGGATCTGAAACACGTGGACCCCGCCCTTCATAAAAAATACACCGGCGTCCGCAACGAAAAAATTCTGGATAACATGACGAGATTACAAGAACTGAATAGCGATATTGTGATTCGCATCCCGGTTATCGGAAGCGTCAACGACGGGGAGGAGACGATCCGAAAAGCCACCCGATTCGTTCATGAAAAGATACCGAAAGCGAAAATGGAGCTCCTTCCCTATCATCCCTTTGGCCATATCAAATATGAAGCCATCGGCGCGACGATTGATCAGGATGCCTTTTACAGGCCCGCCCCCGAGGCCATGAACCTGCTAAGAGCCATCGTCAAAGACGAAGGTGTCTCCCTCATCGACTTTCGCTAACCCCTGTTTTCCGACAATTCAAACGCCCTGAAAGACGAAGCGCCAAGGCAGCGCTTCTCTTTTATATTTTCCCTCCCTTCATTTTTTCTCTGGTTCCCTACGAACAAATCGATTATAATCAGAGCCATAAGGAGGGGCCTATGGACGAGAAAAGAAAGCTCAAATTCACCTTTTACTCCTTTGCGTTTTTGCTCATCTTCGGCATGATCGGCTACAAAATTCTGCTGGATGTGGATTTCGTCGACGCCTTTTACATGACTGTGATCACCATTTCCACAGTAGGCTTCGGCGAGGTCGGAACCACCAGCAATGCTTCCGAAATGTTTTCGGTCCTGATGATTTTTTTAGGCGTGGGCGTTGTAGGCTATGCCTTTTCCACGGTGGTGGCCATGTTCGTCGAAGGAAAAGTGGGAGATTTGTGGAAGGGGAGTAAAATGGACAGAAAAATTTCCGCACTTAATGATCACTACATCATTTGCGGCTCCGGCGAATTGGCCGAGGTCATCATCAATAAATTTATTCACGAAGAAATGGCCTTCGTCGTCATTACCGACAATCGGGAAGACCTGGACGATTACAGTCACCACGACATTTTGGTCGTGGAAGGCCATTCCACGGAAGAAAGCGTGCTGGAACATGCCGGCATCGCCCGGGCCAAGGGACTTTTGGCGACGCTGGATTCCGAGGTGGATAATATCGTCACCGTGCTCACGGCGCGGAACATGAACAAAGACATTTACATTATCGCCAATTCCGTGAGCAAATCGGGCAACGACAAATTATTAAAGGTAGGCGCCGACAAAACCCTCTCCGCCGTGGAAATCAGCGGCAAGCGCATGGCATCGCTCATGATCAAGCCCAACATCATTAATTTCCTCGACGTGGTCACCCGAATCGGCGACGTGGAGCTGGACCTGGAGGAAGTGATGGTTTATCCGGGCTCCTACCTGGAAAACAAAAATTTAATCGAAGCGGAAATCCCCGGAAAAACAGGCCTCGTGATCTTGGCCATTAAGCAAAAGGAAGACGGAAAGTTGCTCTTCAATCCCCCGGTGGACTACACCTTTCAAATCGGCGACGTGCTCATCGTCTTGGGACGGGAAGAACAGATCGACAAGTTGCGCCACTTAGGCGACGAAATGAAAGATGATATAGAAACTGAAGGAAAATAATTTCAGGCGACCGCAATCGGTCGCCTGTTTCCGTTTCCACGTAAGATTCAGTACCGAACTTCTTTTCTTTCCGCCTACAAAACCCCATTTTCAGCTGTTTTCCATTGCACTATAAATCGCTCATTATCCCGCATTATTTCCCTCTTATGCTTGTTAAATTAAAATTTAATTCGACAATGTCGTCAAATTCGTTTACTAAAGTAAAACGTTATATTATAATTGGAATGGTACATAGGAATCCTCGGATCCCATGCACGCATATGATTTTTTTAAGGAGGAGAACATGATAAACAAAAAGGTACGACTACTGTCGGTCCTCATCGCATGCGTTATGTTGCTCGCAGCTTGTGGCGGCGCAGCAAACAATGGCGCAAACAAGAATGCTGAAGGCCAAACGGCTTCAAGCGAATCCGGCGGAACGAAGATTTTACGCACCAACAACAAATCTGAACCGGGCTCCTTGGACCCGGCCATCATCAAGGGTACCCACGAATCCTTCGTCGTCTACCACGCATTTGAAGGTTTGATGCGCTACGACGAAAACGATAAGCTCGTTCCCGCACAAGCTGAATCTTACGAAGTATCTGACGACGGCATGACTTACACCTTCAAGCTGCGCGACGGCTTGAAATGGTCCAACGGCGATCCCTTGACTGCCAAGGATTTCGAATATGCATGGAAGCGCGTTATCGATCCGAAATTGGCTTCGGACTATTCTTTCCAAATCACCACCTATGTAAAGGGTGCGGAAGAATACTATAACGGCAAAGGCTCCATCGACGATGTCGGCATTAAGGCCCTGGACGACAAGACCCTCGAAGTTCAATTAAAGGCTCCGACCCCCTACTTCCTGGACATCACCGCGTTCTACACCTTGCTCCCCGTTAACGAAAAGGTCGTTAGTGCAAATCCCGACTGGGCAAAAGATCCTCAAAGCACGGAATTTGTATCCAACGGTGCCTTCAAGATTACGGAATGGAACCACAAAGAAAACATCAAGATGGTTAAGAACGAAAATTACGTGGATGCCGACAAGGTCAAGTTAGACGGCCTTCAATTCGACATTTTGGAAGACGACAACACGGCTTACCAAAAATACGAAGGCGGCGAATACGATGTACTCGTTCAACCGGCACCGGCTGTTACGGCAAAGGCTGTACAATCCAAGGATCCTGAACTTGAATTAGGGAAGGACTTGGGTGTTTACTACTTTGAATTCAACACCACGAAGAAACCCTTTAACAACGCGAATGTCCGCAAGGCCCTCTCCATGGCCCTCGACCGCAAGACCATCGTTGAAAACATCACCCAAGGCGGCCAAATGCCGGCTGAAGGGATCATTCCTTACGGTTTGAACGACGATGCAGGCAAAGACTTCCGCAAAGCCAACGGCAACCTCATTACGGAAGATAAAGCAAAGGCAAAAGAACTCCTGGAAAAAGGCCTGAAAGAAGAAGGCATGACCATGGAAGACTTCAAAAACTGCACCCTCTCTTACAATACCGATGAAGCACACAAGAAGATCGCCCAAGCATTGCAAGAAATGTGGAAGCAAAACCTCGGCGTGGAACTGAATCTTGAAAACATGGAATTCCAAGTATTACTGGATAACCGCAAGGCCGGTAACTTTGAAATCGCTCGTGCCGGTTGGATGAGCGACTACAAAGACCCGATGAGCATGTTGGATCTCTTTATGACCGACAATCCGCAAAACGACTCCAGATGGTCGAACAAGGAATTTGACGCCCTCTTGAAGAAGGCTGCATCCACCGGCGATCAAAAGGTTCGTATGGACAGCATGAAGGCTGCAGAAAAGATCATGATGGAAGAAATGCCCGTCATCCCCGTTTACTTCTATACGCAACCCAGATTGCAAAAGCCCAATGTCACCGGCGTTTATAAACCGCTTCTCGCTTATCCGAGATTTATCTACGCAGATATCGAAGCGAAATAATAAACCCAAGATCAATTAAATGACAGGGATAATAATAGAGAGAACCGAAAGCTGGTTCTCTCTATTGTTCATCTCGGTTCCATTTTATGTAAAACGGAAAGGACGCACGATGAAAAAATTTGTGTTGAAGCGATTGCTCATGGCAATTGTCACGATGTGGGTCATCATCACCATCACATTCGTGATCATGCACGCCGTGCCGGGCGATCCCTTCGCGCGAGAAGGAAAAATGCCGGAACAGGTGTATCAAAACTTGCGCGCACAATATGGTTTAGATAAGCCCCTAGGCGAGCAATACGTTATCTATTTAAAGAATATTATGAAAGGCGACTTCGGCAAGTCCATGAAGTCTCAAGCCGAAACTGTTAACCAAATGATCAAGCGCGGTGCACCCGTGTCGGCGCAAATCGGTTTGCAGGCCTTTATTATCTCCATGATTTTGGGCCCGGCCCTGGGAAGCATCGCCGCTTTATACCAAAACAAACTGCCTGATTACATCACCATGATCATCGCCATCATCGGCATTTCGGTGCCGAGCTTTATTTTTGCCACCCTGCTGGTGCAGTTCGTGGCCAAGCAGGTGGCGTGGCTACCCATTAGCGGCTGGGGCACCTTCAGCCACTCCATACTACCCTCCCTCTCACTGGCCCTCATGCCCATTGCGGCCAGCGCGCGGCTCATGCGCTCTTCCATGCTGGAAGTATTGGGCCAAGACTACATTCGCACCGCCCGCTCCAAGGGCCTGTCGAAATTTAAAGTCATTATGGGCCACGCCGTAAGAAACGCCATTTTGCCCGTGGTCTCCACTTTGGGTACCACCCTTTCAGGCCTTTTGACCGGTTCGTTCGTTATTGAAAAAATCTTCGGGGTCCCCGGCTTGGGCAACTTCTTAATCTCCTCGGTTACCAACCGGGATTACACCCTGATTATGGGCACGACGATCTTCTATTCTTTCGTGCTGATTATTCTTCTCTTGATCGTTGACATTCTCTATGTGGTCATCGATCCCAGAATTCAATTGACGGGAGGGAAGCGATGAAAAACGAAACGACCTTTAGTCCCATCGATCCTTCTCTCTTTACCCCGGCTCGAAAAGACGACAACAAGGAGCGCATCACCCGCCCGGTCATCGGCTATTGGACCGATGTGTTCCGCCGCCTGCGCCAAAACAAATTGGCCATGGTGGGCTTGATCACGATTATTCTACTATTAATCATGGCCTTCGTCGGCCCGTCCATCGTGGGATTCGATTACTCCACCCAAGATTATGCCCGCCAAAACATGGAACCGAACAGCATCAATCTCTTCGGCACCGACGAACTGGGCCGCGACCTCTTTACCCGGGTCTGCTACGGGATTCGCTACTCCCTCTTGATCGGGATCTTGGCCGCCGCCATGGACTTTGTCGTCGGCGTCACCTACGGCGGCGTCGCCGGCATGGCCTCCGCCCGCGTGGACAACATTATGATGCGGATTGCGGAAGTGGTCTACGCCATCCCCTATTTGCTCATCGTGATCCTGATCTCGGTTATGTTGTCAAACGAACAGGGCGCCAGCCTCTTTACCCTGGTTCTTGCCATGAGTATTACGGGCTGGGTGCCCATGGCCATTATGGTCCGCGGCCAGGTGCTGCAGCTTCGCGAAAACGAATACGTCACCGCCGCCCGCTCCCTCGGTGCGGACAAGGGCTATATTTTAAAGAAGCACATTATCCCCAACACCTTGGGCCCCATTCTCGTTAACATTACCCTCACCGTGCCCCGCGCCATTTTCTCGGAGGCCACCCTGAGCTTCATGAGCTTGGGTCTGCAACCGCCCCAACCCTCCTTGGGCGTGCTCTCCAACGACGGCCTCGGGGTCATGGGGATCGGCCTCTTTTATCAAATCTTCTTCCCGGCTCTCATGATCTCTCTTATCATGTTCTCTTTTAACGTGCTGGGCGACGGTTTGAGAGACGCCCTGGACCCGAGACTTAGAAAGTAGGTGGCATCGTGACAAACAATATTTTGGAAATACAAGATTTATCCGTCTCCTTCGCCACCTTCTTCGGCGAAGTGGAAGCCGTGCGCCACGTGTCTTTTTCCGTAGGAAAGGGAAAGACCCTGGCCATCGTCGGCGAAAGCGGCTGCGGCAAGAGCGTTACGGCC
Organism: Peptoniphilaceae bacterium; assembly: GCA_902363535.1. Classification (GTDB taxonomy): domain Bacteria; phylum Bacillota; class Clostridia; order Tissierellales; family Peptoniphilaceae; genus Aedoeadaptatus; species Aedoeadaptatus acetigenes. The sequence goes on along the minus strand of CABJAE010000012.1, from coordinate 58,415 downwards.
AATTCCGTGATGCGTCTGTTGCCCCAACCGCCGGCCCTCTACAAAACGGGCAAAGTGCTTTTTAACGGCGACGACCTGCTGACGAAGACGGAAAAGGAAATGACCGCCATTCGCGGAAATAAAATCGCCATGGTCTTCCAAGACCCGATGACCAGTCTAAACCCCACCATGAAAGTGGGCGCACAAATCATCGAAGGCGTAAAACGCCACAAAGACATTTCAAAAGAAGAGGGCGAAAAGCTCGCCATCGAGATGCTTAAAAAAGTGTCGGTGCCCAATCCGGAAAAGCGGATCAACCAATACCCCCACGAATTCTCCGGCGGGATGCGCCAACGCGTCATGATCGCCATTGCCATGGCCTCCAACCCTCATCTGCTTATCGCCGACGAGCCCACCACGGCATTGGACGTGACGGTGCAGGCGCAAATCTTAAAGCTTATGAAAAAGCTGAAAGACGACATGGACGCCTCCATCATCATGATCACCCACGACCTGGGCGTCGTCGCCGACATGGCTGACGATGTCATCGTCATGTATGCCGGCGAAGTCATTGAGGAGGGCACGGTGGACGAAATTTTCGCCGCGCCCAAGCATCCCTACACGGTGCGCCTTCTGGCTGCCGTGCCGCAACTGACCATGGACAAGGAAGAAACCCTCCATGCCATTGAAGGAACGCCGCCGGATCTGTACAAACCGCCGGAAGGCTGCGGCTTCTACGATCGCTGCTCCGAAGCCATGCGCATTTGCGAAAACCAAAAACCCGAATTCATCGAACACAGCGAAGGCCACCGTTGCCGCTGCTGGAAGTACCACCCCTCCTATCCGAAAGCGAAGGAGTTGACACATGAATGAACCCATTCTGCAGGTAAAAAACCTGTCCAAACACTTTAAAGTAGAAAGCGGCTTTCTCCAAGCCGTGGACGGATTAAATTTCGACATCTACAAAGGCGAAACCTTCGGCCTCGTCGGCGAAAGCGGCTGCGGCAAATCCACCGCCGGCCGCACCATCCTGCGCCTCTACGAGCCCACATCAGGCGAGGCCATCTTTGAAGGGCAAAACATCTACGACTTAAGCCCCAAAGAAATGAAAGAGCACCGCAAAGAAATGCAAATGATCTTTCAAGACCCCTACGCCTCCCTGGACCCGCGGATGACCGTGGAAGAAATCATCGCCGAGCCTTTGGTTATCTACGGCATCGGCAACAAAAAAGAGCACAGAGAGCGCGTCATCGAGCTCCTGGAAATGGTGGGCCTAAGCGCCGAGCACAGCCTCCGCTTCCCCCACGAATTTTCCGGCGGGCAAAGACAGCGGATCGGCATCGCCCGTTCCCTGGCCCTAAAACCCAAATTCATCATCTGCGACGAGCCCATCTCCGCCCTGGATGTCTCCATTCAGGCGCAAGTCGTGAATCTTCTGAAAGACGTGCAAAAGAAACTGGGCCTCACCCTGCTCTTTATCGCCCACGACCTTTCCATGGTGCGCTACATTTCCGACCGCGTCGCGGTTATGTATCTGGGCAAGCTCATGGAAGTCGGCACCACGGAAGACTTCTACAGCAATCCTCTGCACCCCTACACGAAAGCCCTCCTTTCGGCCATCCCCATCGCCGATCCCGACGAGCAACGCAAGCGCGTGCAAATCGAATTGGAAGGCGACGTGCCGAGCCCCATCAACATGAAGCCCGGCTGCCGCTTTGTGGATCGCTGCCCCTACGGCGACGATACTTGCCGCGGAAGAGACCCCGAAATGGAAGAAATCCTCCCCGGCCAATACGTGGCCTGCTTCAAAGTGCGGGAAATCAATAAAGATCGACTGTAAAAAGAGAAGACCCCTGCGGCAACTGCACCGCGGGGGTCTTTTTGTTGGGGAGATTGATTAATTCTGAAATATCCTTTGGAGTAGATCAATCGCCTTAGAGTAATCTCCTCATTAAATGATTTTTGCTTTTTGATTTCCGTGGTTCTTCATTCTGCGGAGGGCTACTACGAACTACTACAAACTACTACAAACTACTACAAACCGCTACAAACCGCTACAAACCGTTACAAACCGCTACAAACCGCTACAAACTACTACAAACTACTACAAACTACTACAAACTACTACAAACTACTACAAACTACTACAAACTACTACAAACTACTACAAACTACTACAAACTACTACAAACTACTACAAACCGCTACGAGGATTATTACACCACTGATTATCTCTTAATTCTTTCTAATAAGTGGTTAACGTATAGTATTGCTTAGGATCTTGTTTGGAATTTCCATGCCAACGAAGAACTTCTTTCTTTGTCAGCCCTCGTAATAATTTACGCGCTGTGATGTGGCTCATATCAATAATTTCTGAGGCTGTTTTTACTGTAATCCGCCCATTTCCATACAAATATGCCAGAATTTTTCGTTCGTTTTCATTGAATTGATAAATGTCTAATTTTTTTCCAGGTCATCAATATGATCATCCATACGCAACCTTCGGGAAGCGTAGTTGTTCTCTAATTTCAATTGAAGCGCGTAAGGATTTGGTTGACTATACGTAGGCTCATTGAGATAAAAGTCCGCCATTTCATCATAAATGCGGTTTACACCTTCATTCAACTCACGGACCCAACCGAAATTTACAAGAGCCCGAGCGATTCTCGGATTTCTGGCATAACGTGTGTAACGCATATTTTCTAAAGTCACAATATTCGGTAATGAACCGGGGCTAAAAATCTCCAAGCGATCATCAAACATGCTGACACGAATATGATCGCCGCGAACAGAATAATCACAACGACTACGACGCATGTATACGACCATTGGCGAAGAAAGCGGAAAAAGTTTCCTCCAATTTCATCTGAACGAAATTTTGAGATCCCTGCCACATAATTATAGCCGGGGATTCTCTTCCCTTAAATTTTGTGGAGGTAAATCTTTATATCTACCTCGTCCAGCCGCGCCTCCACGGCCTTTAAATCGATCCTTTCCCGGCGATTCTTTTTCGCCTGAATCAAATCCTTTTTTCTACGCAAACGAAGGTAGTCGCAGGACAGATACGTCGGATTCCCGGGAAATGTGTTTCCGCTATTCTATCCAGCTGACGGGCGATTTCCTCAAAGGGAAGGTTCAAGTCCAAGGTCTTCACGCTTATCCGATTCCCGTGCATTTGATACACGTGATCGGGCTGAATCAATGCGTCCGTCCTGGCATAGAGCACCATTCCCGAAACGGTATTCTCCCTTTCGCCGAATTGGTATTCGCGATTTTTGACATAGGTAAATATCTGATACAGATTATTCGAATGAACCGTATGTTTATTGAATCGTACCCAGGTCGTATTCGCATAGTATTTCGCGTCAATAATCAGCACCGTGTTCTCTCTTTCGAGGTGAATGTCGCTCTGCATCACGGGAAGCATATCGTCGTAGCCGTCATCTAAAGACCAGGGGATTTGGGAAGCGGCGGCTGAAAGCCCGGGGTAGTGCTTTTTATAGTATTCCAAAATAAACTTCTCATAGAGACGACTCATTCTCTGCTCATCGAGATAGTCCATGACCTTCGTCGTGCCGTCAACATTCGTATGGAGCAAACCTTTTACGACAAAATAACAGATGGAGATCAACATCTGATAAGTCTGATTGTACCGATTGTATTGCAGATTCCAATTTACCTTATATAAATTGATGGGCGTGACATCGGCAAAAAATACCATAAGCTTGTGCAGTTCTTGTTTCCTTTTTCCGGTAATATCCCCACGAAGAAGCAGCGCCACCGTCGATTTAATGATTCGATTCATCGTGGTGTTTGCGGAAAAATCATCGTATGTGCAGGTCAATCGCTTCCTGAGCATGCTGTTTGTCTTAATCGACTCTCCCATGTCGATTTTCCCCCGAACGGAAGATCGCTCCTCGGTTTGAAGCAGGTACTCTTTCCCCAACCCGCGCTTCAACTGAAAGGCGATGCCCTTAGCCAAAATCGCCGCCATTAACTCCGCCGTGTTGTTAAATTCTTCCGTGGCAATCTTTTTGAATCCCTGTCGATTCAGGGCTTGAAAGGCGTAGGACAGCATGTAATAAATGTTTCGTACCGGGATCACTGAATCGCGCTCCTTAATCTGCCGATCCAATTTTCCACCTTTGTCGGCTCATCGAACCAATACTCCTTCAAGAGCGGAATCAGCTCATATTCCACAATGCCGGACAAGACTTGCTCGTCAATTGTCTCCGCCGAAAGGTTGCAGAAATAACTGTGACCGATGCAAAAGCCTTCCCCTAAGGATTCGTCTATGGAAATAGCGTTGTTTAGATTTTCCACACAGGCGATCAATCGATCAAATTTTTCATTTTCTAAGCCAAGTTTATACGCTTCGAATCCGTCCGTCGCAAATCCGGGCTTGATTTCGAAAAAGGCGAACCGCCTTCTCAATGCGTAATCCAGCATGGCCAAGCTGCGATCCGCCGTGTTCATCATACCGATGATGTAAACATTTTTGGGCACGGAAAACTTTTCGTCGGAGTATAAGAGCTGCAAGGACACGCCCCGCTTGTCATTCTCTATAAGCATAAACAACTCGCCGAATATTTTACTCAAATTCCCCCGGTTAATTTCATCGATAATAAAGAAGTAGTCGTTGTCGCCGTCGATTTCTGCTTTTTTGCAAAAGTTATAGAAAGCGCCGCGCCGCAGCTCGAATCCGTCGGCGGAAGGCCTGAAGCCCATAATGAAATCCTCATAGGAATAGCTCTGATGGAACTGGATCATCATCACTCGTTCCACATCTTTCTCTCCCATCATCGAAAAGGCCAACCGCTTGGCGGCAAAAGTCTTCCCGACGCCGGGCGCGCCCTGCAAGACAATATTTTTCTTGATCCGCAAAATGCCGATTAATTTCTCGTATTCTTCCTCCGACATATAAACATCAGACAAAAAATCGTCCTTTGTATAGTGCGGATAGATCTTTTCTACCTCTTCTACGTCCTCTTCGGACTCATTTTCAAAAATGTCTTTGAGCTTTTCTACATAATCCGAATAAGGCGTAATATCAGTCAGGGTCTTCGTGACCGCTTTTCCCGGATGGGGCCAGTCGCCGCGGTGAGTCCAATCGACTTGGCGAATATGCTTAAACTCATCGTTTCTTGAGCCGTCGAATTCGTAATCCGACATGACAACGCCGCGGCCGATCAACCGGTGCATGCCTTTTTTCACAAAAACGACATCGCCTATTTTCATCTCATTGGCAAATTGCCAAGTTAAATGGGCAGAATTTATGTAGGAAAGGCTTTCGTCATAAATCTCCTTCATTTTTGCCTTCATGGCGTCCTTGCTGTCATAGGCGGTCAGATCACCCATCCCGCCCCAGCCGATGGCCATGATGCCGGAATTGTAAAATTCATCCCACAAACCGGAACCTTTCCCGGGCGAGTAGATCCAATAGCGCTTCGTTTTCACATCCTCGTCCGCAAGCGCAGTGGTTTTTTTATCCGACTTAGCCGGGCCGGCTGACAAAACATTTTTGAATATATCAGAGGCCAGCTCTTTCGTCATCTCAACATTCATGCCTGCTTCTGTTAAAGTCCATACGCCATAAATACTCTTATCGATGTATCCTGCATTTACAAGGTAACTGCGCGCGAAAGCCACTTCATTTTCGAATTTGTTTACATTGTTTTTTCCTCTGGTAACACTGACCTCTTCTTCAGTTAAGTTTTCATTCTCTATTATTTTTGCCCGTGCTTCAGCCGGAGTGGCGGAACCATCTAAATCACGAAGAGCCTGAATTAACGGAGCAAACCACTGAAGAATTGAGGCATTGGAAAGTTTGTTTTCCTTTTCCTCTGATTTCTCCTTATTCACCTGTTCCGAATAGACCCATGCTTCAAATGACAATTCCTTAAAGTCTTTTAAAAGGCTTTCGTCGCTCTGCAAATACCTTTTCAATGCTTCAATGATCTCAAAGTATTTTGCAGCGGCCATCTTAGATTCAGTTTTAGGAAGCTGTTTTACAAATGTGGCAGGCAGTTTTCCCGATTCATAAATATACCATTCATTGCGACTGTCTAGATTTAAGAATGCGTCCGGAGCAATCCAGTACAATGCCATGGTAATTTTACTATTACCGCTGCCTCTTTTCTTCATCACCAAGTTAAAATCACGGGACATGGTCTTCCGGTTCTCTGCCGTTGGCGATTGTGCATAGGCCAAAGCCGATTCATACAAGCCCCACAAATCGTCGATGTCCTCGGCGCCCCGCTGATCGACAAAATAATAAAACGTCGCATTCTGAGGATTGAGCACCGGCAAGCTGTCAAATGACGTGGGTACCGCCGTCTTGACGTCAAAGAGCTCGGCAATGGCCGTGAGAATCTTCACGCGGTTTTTGTCCGTCAGCTTCTTATTAAAAAGGCCGAAGACCGTAAAGGGATCGATGTCGACGAGTTGATTGTCTCTTTCCAATGTGGGCATGCTGATGCCCGTCATGGTATAGATCGCCACGACCTTCTCTATCAGCTCTTTTCTTCTGTTTTTATAATCTAAAAGTTTCGAAGCAAACTCTCCGTAAAAATCCACCCAGCCGAATTGATTCTTTTCCATCACATTCTCCTCCAATACCTAATGTTCAAATCTATTTTATCGTCAATCAACGTCTTTATCCACTTTTACTCAAGTATTAGGTAGCCCGGTGCATCTTTTCTTCCAATCAAAAACCCGACTCCACCTGAAAGATGCGTCGGGTCGTATCATTTTTCTTTTCATTCCTTATCTGCCACGCAATTTTTCTGCTTTTAAAAATCCTTATTCCATCATTCCTCGATCCATCCCCGCTTTTTCCACCCGCGAAATTCCGCCCGGGCCATGATGACGCACAGAAGGCAGGTGAGGCTGTCTGCAATGGGCACGGCGTAAAGGGCGCCGTCCAATCCGTAGGTGGCGGAGAGCGCGAGTGCCAGGGGAATCAGGAGGACGCCCTGACGCACCAGAGGAATCGCCAGGGAGCGGAGGGGCTTTCCGATACCCTGAAAGAAGGAGGCTGTGGTCATGTGGATGCCGTAGAGGAAGAAGGCCATCATGTAGAGCCTAAAGAAGTGGGCCGCGCAATCCCGGTAAAGGGGATTGTCGGAGACAAAGAGCGCGGCGATCTGCCGAGGAAGCAGCAGGTAGACTGCGCACCAGCAAGCGGAGATGACCAGGGCGATGGTCGTGGCCATGCGGTAGGTATGGTGTACCCGCCCGTAGTTTTTCGCCCCGAAATTGTAGCCGTTGATGGGCTGAATGGCAGAGGAGACGCCGACGAACATGGCGTGGGCAATTTGGTAAACTTTCATCATCATGCCGTAAACGGAGAGGGCCATGTCGCTGCCGTAGATCGTGGCGGCGCCGTAGATGCGCATAAGATTGTTGAGCACAATTTGCACCAATGCGGTCAATACCTGTGTCAGAAAACTTGGGAAGCCCAGCTTTACTATCCGAAGGGTCAAGGCTCTCGTCGGGCGCAGGGCATCCCTTGTGAGGCACACGGTCTTGAGCCGGCGCAGGTAGAGAAGGCACAGGCTTCCTGCGACGACTTCGCCGATGACCGTGGCGATCCCCGCACCGACGACGCCCATATGCAAGCCGAAGATAAAAATCGGATCGAGGATGATATTGATGGCGGCGCCGGCCATCATGCATTTCATCGTGTATTTCGGCGAACCGTCGGCCCGAATCATGGCAGTAAAGGCGGGGCAGATGAGTTGAAAGGGAAAGCCGACGGCGATGGTCCTGAGGTAGGCGAGGGATTCGTCGTAGGCCGTGTCCGTGGTGCCGAAAAGTCGCACGATCCGCGGCGCGAACAGGGTGCCGATGATGGCCATGACGAGGCCGCTCACGATGATCCAGGTGACACCGTGGCCGAAGATGCGATCCGCCGTATCTTGATCTTTTCGCCCCAAGCACAGGCTGACGTTGGCGGCGCAGCCGTCGCCGAGCATAAGGGCGACGGCGTTGACGAGGATGGCGACGGGAAAGGCCACGTTTACCGCCGCCATGCCGGTGATTCCCGCACCCCGGCCCACAAAGATTTGATCGACGATATTATAAAGGTAATTGACCATAAGGGTCAGGGTCGTCGGCACCGAGTAGCGGATAAGGAGCTTCGAGATCGGCTCCGTCGCCAAAGGGCTGTCGACGGTTTGCGTCTTTTTCACCATGCACCTTCCTTTTTCGCTTTTCACTCTCGGGAAGTTTGCCGCAAATAAAAACATCCGGCGACATGAGCCTCCCCAAGGGAATTTCTTACACCGGATGCTTTTTTCGGAAGACGAAGGGAAAGGGCATCCGGCAACAAGCCGAAAAGCCTCCTTCTCCCTTCCAGACCAGACTGTTGGCTTCGGACTTGCACCGAATCAGCTATGCGCTCGCGGGCTTTTACCGCCAGTAGAATACATTCGTTTCCGAAGAAAACTTTCATCTTTAATCTATCACTATTTTATGACGCGGTCAATGATTTCATGTAATTTTTTGTTTTTTCTGGCGCTTATCCGACAAAATCGCCATAAATGCGGCGTCAGACGCAGAAAAATCGAGCAAACGCGCGAAAGCCGCCTGCTCGATTCCATTCCTTTTCAGGTCAATCTGTCTGTTCGTCATTTTCTTCTTCCAATTCCTCAGCCACTTCTTCTTCCACGGCGTCTTTGATTTTTTCATCGTCGATAATCGAGGCTTCGGCGAGTTTTTCCAGTTTTTCTTTGTCTTTTTTCGTAAACTCTTCGTCGTCGTCCAATTTCTTTCTCGTGAGGCGGTTGATTTTCTTTCTCTTTTTTATCTCGGATTTGATTTCGCTCCGCTCCCGAATCCAGGCGGCGATTAAAATCAGGATCAGGATCAATCCCAAATAGCCCAATATCGGATAGAGAATCGCCATTAATTTTTTAAATCCCAAGAAGGACAGGCCGAAGCCCGCCAAGGTAAAGAGAATCAGATTGCGCTTAAAGGTGCCTTCTGTGGCGGAAAAGCGCCTGGCGGCGGAGTAAAAAAGGGACATGCCCGTGTTAAAGATCATGCCGAAGATGATGATGGACATGGCGAGGCCCATGGCGGGATGCACGCTGTCTAAAACGGTCTGCATGGGAATGTCCGCATCTTTTACGATTCCCAAGGCGAGAAAGAGCGTCACGCCGACGAGGCCCGTAAGAATGGCCACGAGGGCGCCGCCGATCATGCCGCCGATGCGCGCTTCGGCCGGGTCGGTTTTGCTGCCCCCTAAGACAAAGGCCATGGAAATGCCGCTGATCATGCAGAGGCCGAAGTAATTGATGGTGGAGAGGGGGAGGTTGGGAAGCGCCGGTGGCAGAGTTTTGCCCAAGCTGTCTAAAAGCGCCACGTCCGGGCTCGCCTTGACCATGGTGTAGACCGCGCCGATCAAGGTAAAGACCAGGACCAAGGGCGTGAAGGCTCCGATGATTTTGGCCACTTTATCGAAATCCAACATGCCCACGACGACGATGAGGGCCGTGCACAGAAGGGAACCGATCCAGGGCGCCAGGCCGAATTGTTGCTCCAGATTCGATCCGGCGCCGGCAATCATAACAAAGCCCATTAAAAAGCAATTGACGATAAGAGCGTAGTCCATGAATTTCGTCACGGCGGTGGAGGTGACTTCGTCCAACACGTCGATGTGGCTTTCGGCGACGAAGTGGCTGCCTAATTGAAGCACAATGCCGCCCACCACCACGTGCAGCACGCCCACCGCGGCGATGCCGTAGATCCCGGGAAGGCCGAAGGACAGAAAATACTGCATGAGCTCCTGCCCGCTGGCCAGGCCGGCTCCGGTGAGGACGCCGACGTAGGCGAAAATAATGCTTAGTGTTTTTTTATTCATTCATTCTCCTTTGTGAAATGCCATTACTTAACTTAAATAGTTTATCATAAAATCCCTCTCCATCAAAATCGCCCGCTTACGTGACAAAAAAACCGACGTCCGCTTCATCGTCGACGCCGGTTTTCCGATTTTTTCTACTTTCCGAAACTTATTTTTTTCTTGTTTAGTATAAAGGAGCCGAAGAGGACCAAAGCCAGGCCCACGGCCATGTTTAGGGTAAATGCTTCGTCCAATACGAGGACCGACAGGAGGGAACCGAAGATCGGTATAAACAGTTTGTAGACGCCGAATTCATTGGCGTGGTAGTGTTGCAGCACCGAAGTCCAAATGGAAAAGGAGGTCGCCGAGATAAAGGAGCCGTATAAAATCATGAGGCAAGCTTTCGGCGTCAGGGCCAAGGGCCTGCCGGCGATGGCGAGCCCCAGGAGGATGAGCACCACGGCACCGATCATAAATTGAAAGGACGTAAGGATAAAGGAATTTACGCCCTTTCCGTACTTTCGAATCATCACCGAGGCCAAGGCGTTTAGGGTGGTGGCGATGAGCACAAAGCCTTCCCCGACAAAGCGCACGCCGCCGGTGTTCTCCGCCGGGCCATTGGAAATAATGATGCCTGCAGTCCCTAATAGGAGGGCGATGAGAATATTCGGGTTCACCTTTTCGTTCGGGATCAAGATCGCCGAAATTAATACGACGAGAAAGGCATTGGTGGATTGGATAATCGACGATTTCACGCCGGCCACGTGAGAAAGGCCGATGTAATAGAAAATGTATTGCAAGGACGTTTGAATCAAAGCCAGGATCACGACGAATTTCCAATTGACTTCCTTAAAGGCGATCCGCCGCCCCTTTTCGCTCACCTTAAAATAGATGAGAGTCAAAAAACCGGCCAGTAAAAACCGGATCCCCGCCACCAAGATTTTTAGCCCCGCATCCCCTTGGCCGATGCCCAACTCCGTAAAGGTGCATTTTATTAAGGGAATGGCGCTCCCCCAAAGGAGCATGGCAAGAATACTTAATAAAATCGCATTTCTCTTTTTTGCTAACAACTTGTCCTCCGCAACTTCTCTCTTCTTTACAATTCCCCTGCCCGAAAGGGAATCCCGGGCAGTGAATGCCCTTTGGCGAATCAAAAACCCCGACCGGGGAAAAATTACCATGTCGAGGTTTTTTTCATTTATTTCTCTTTTTTCACGTTCATTCCCAAGCCGTGGCTTCAACAAAAGGCCTCTTTCCCTCTTCGACCACACTTCGTCTAATGCCATTATCATACCACAAAGGAACGCAGGAATAAAAATGCGCTCTGCCGGCCGAATTCCTACAAGAAATTAAAGGGAAAGATGGAAAATTCGCCGGTCGTAGAATAGGTAGCTTTTCAACACGCGATACCTCGTATAGGAATACAAAAGGGCGCGATAAGAGGACACAACGCCCTCTTCGCCGCTCCATGGAACGGGAAAGCACAGCAGGATGCACAAAAGAAGCAACTTCTTTTTCTTACGCATTTGCTTTTTCATCAATCGCCGCCTTTTCTCATGCCCGAGGCATTCTTAGCCCTTGCCCATAACGGACATGAAGCGTTCAAACATCATATTGGAATAGCCGTCTTTTTCCACGAGATCTTTCCAATGGAGAATGGCCTCCGCGTCGGTGACTTTATCGGGAAGCATCATGCTTCCGTCCTTCAAGCTGATGGAGGGAGAAAATGCCGTGATATCGTCTCTGTAGCGAATGGTGATCTTGCCGTTTGGGGCAATGTCGCTGATGTTTTGGCAAATAAAGGTGATGCCGGTGGTTCCAAGGGTATCAAAGGAGGGATTGTCCTCTTCCTTCAGCTTTCCGCCCTCTGAAATCGCAAGTTCTTTGAGGCAAACAGAGGCGTTCTTGTACTTGGGAATCACCAGGTAGCATTCCTCTCCATTGAGATAGGGCCTGTCGCCGCCCTCGCTCTCTTTCACGGAAAGAAGCATGTTCGGATCTTCCCAATTGGTGAACACGCCTGTCCAAGCGTGTAGTTTCGCCAAGGTCTCTTTCAAGCTCCCTTCGTCAAAGGCGGCACCCAGGTGGATGATGAAGGCCTTGTGGTTTTCATCGGCCGGATCGACGCCGAGTTTTCTCGCCATTCTTACATAAACATCGGATATGGGATCTGCGTCAAATTTGTCGGCCCTCAGTTTTAAAAGGGGCGGGCACAGTCCCGCGTCCGGGTCGATGGATTGGGCGCAGACAAACATAGGCGCGCCCACTTCGTCGATATAGATCCGTTGATCCGGAGCCTCGCCTTTGTCCCAGAGATTGTTTAGCACCAAACCGGTGTAGTGGTTCGGATTGTAGAAATAGGACGAATCGGTGCTATCTCGATAATAAATGCTCGTTTCTTTAGCCTGCGCTTCGACCAAGCTGTTTTCGATGAGTCCCAACAGCTCGCCCTTCGCCACGCCGAAATGCTTCATAAGGGCATCGTCGTCGATGAACTTGCCGTCGAGAAGGGAGAAATTAAACACGGTGTAATGGGCCGGCCCTTGTTCCCAAAGATCGGAAGTTTCGATCATGACGCTTAGCACATCCTCGTCTTGATAGGCGGAAAAAGCGGCATAGATTCCAAGATCGTTGCCTTCCATCTCCTTTTCATACTTGGCGTAGGTGGCCTTCATGGCGTTCATCATGTCGTCGATCTGCTTGTTGGCTTGAGCTGCGTCTTCGGATCTTCCACATAGGAAGACATGGAGCCGATCGTCGCACCCTCCACGGGTTTTAATTTGGCCACTGCCTTTGAAACGCCGTCATTGGCCGCCCCATTGCCGCGATTGGCGCTATCCTTTCCGGACTCGACAGAGTGATTGGCGCAGCCTGCGAGGAGAAGGGCCATTAAAAGAATGAGAACCTTTGAATATCTTTTCATACTATCCCTCACTTCAGTAAAAGGTATCTGCTTGACTTTATTATAATATAAAGAGCCATTTGAAATACATCTTATGTAAAACATAATCGAGAAAGCAACATGCTTACGATTATGTTGACTTGAAGAGTGCGCCAGTAGATTCGTGATTTATTATTTCAAGATTCATCTTGTTTTTTAAGAAGTTTTTTATATTCTTCTTCCAACTTTTCTCTCTCAGTTTTGGATATATCCATTGCCAATCTAGAATTGATAGTAGATAGTCTAAAATCGCGCAAAAATTTGTCCGTATTATCACTCTTATTGAATTTATTCTTTCTTTCTTTGTATTGTAGTAAGTTTCCTTTAAAACCAGTAATTCTTTCATCCTTAATGATTAAAAGACTGTTTGCTATGTTATTTATAAACTCTTCATCATGGGTTACGAAAAGAAATGGTCTATCATAAGATTTCAATAGATTTTCTAAACTTTCAATTGCTCTTATGTCTAAAAAGTTTGTCGGCTCATCCAGAATTAGATAGTTAAAATCAGCTGTCAGAATTTTAACTATTTTTACTTTAGCTTTTTCTCCATCGCTTAAAACCCCGATAGTTTTATGTACATTTTTATTTCTAAAGCCCAGCCTTGCAAGCACAATCCTCGTCAAGGTTTCATCGTAGATGGTTGTATTTAGTACGTTCTCTAAAATACTATTGTCTTCTTCTAAAGTCTCATCCATCTGACTAAAATAGCCTATATTAAGATTTGGATGCACCCATATATTCTCTTTATTAAGAATCATTTTTAAAAGAGTAGTTTTCCCACTGCCATTATCGCCAATAAGCGCCACCTTGGAATTGTTTTCTATTGTAAATTCAGACTTTTCAAATAGAACTTTTTTATTAAACACTTTATTTAAATTTTCTGCCCTTATTAATACTTTAGAGTGAATCCGTTTAATCTCCGGTGCAGATAACTTTATATCCTCTTCTTCCTTTGGTCTTTCTTTCGCTTCAAGTTGGTTTATTCTTGCCTCTACTGACTTCACTTGCTTGTCAAGTTTCTTCTTATTTTCCTGCCCGCCCATCTTATGAAGTCTGGCTTCTGAATTTCCCATTCTTCTAGGTGTAGTTCTAACTTTTGACGACTGTTCCTTGATACTAACTGCTAGGTTTTCAAGCCTTCTTTTTTCTTTTACATAGTTTGTATATTCTTTTTCTTTGAATTTTTGCCTTTTTTCTCTTTCTTCAAGGTAAAATTGATAGTCTCCATTATACTCTTCAATCTTTCCATCTGATAATTCTAAAATCTTATTGCAGGTTTTATTAATAAAGTCACGATCGTGCGAAATGATCAGGTATCCCATCTTTCTTGAATTTAATTTCTTTATTAGTTTCTCTTTTTGCACGATGTCTAAATGTGATGTTGGCTCATCCATTAAGAGAAACTTTAAATCATCAGACAATAGATCGAAAAGCTGTAATCTTCTAAATTCTCCCGGGCTATACCTGTCGTCAATATTTAGTTTTGCCTTAGAATAAATTTCATTGGAACTATATTTGTCTTCGACACCATCATTCAATAGATAGTCCAAATCTCCATCGACATTTACTATCCCCGTATATTCCTTTTCAAGCCCTAAAATAAGTCGAAATAGTGTTGTTTTACCCGCGCCATTGTCCCCGATCAGAGCAATCTTATCTTTCTCGTTAATCGATAAGCTATTGATTTCAAGTAGTTGTTTATCAGGCAATGTCTTTCTTAAGTTGTTTATATTTATCATAAATCCTCCTTTGATTTTTGATAGGATTTCTTTCCTCTATTATCTGTTTCTTGTGCTCTTTGTGTTAATCATTTTTCTATACCTCCAAATATTATTTTTTGTATACCCATATTAAAAAAACATCAAGCCTCTATCGCCATAAAATAAACAGATTCGGCCGTCTCATCACCTCATCCGATCGTTCTATCATAAATCAAGATCGAAACTTTCCAAGTACTTTAAAGAAGCACTTTTTCGTTTCTGCAAACAGATTTTTTCCACCTCACACTTTCGTGTGATGTGGTAAAAGGAACTTGCCGATATAATTTGTTTAAGCTTATAAGACACCCCTATTGATTCTGCAAAGAGAGTGATCTTTGAAGGGAGGATGACACATGAAGACGCGTTTACCATTTTTTAAAAGAGCTGTGCCCATTGCTTTGGTTTTGGCACTGGTCTTGGCACTCTCCGCCTGCGAAAGCGGAAAAAATCAGGTCACCGAATTCAAAATCAGAAACGACCGCGTCGGCACGGAGGTATCCTTTAATCTCCCCGGCAGCGAAGAGGATTGGGAAGTGGTGGATCATCAATTCGGCACGACCTCGGAAGATATCAGCTACTATCCCAAAGGCGACGATTTAGACGGCACCAACAGCTGGAGCGTCCAGGCACAGCTCTCGGCAGAGGATTCGTTCTATAAGGAAATTGTCATCGACGGAGAAGAACCCGTGGACGACAGCCAGAGCGTGGTGGAATCCGATTCGGGCATGCGATGGCTTAAAACCACAGGCGACGGCAACTATAACTGCTACGTCACTTGCCTGGATAAGTATTTGAACGGCTACCACACCGTCGAATTTATTATCTTGCCGAACGGCCAGCTTGAGGATGGCCAGGAGCCCGACAAAGAACTTTTCGACAAAATTGAAAAGACGATTCTGAACAGCCTGAAATACGACAGCGCCTATGAGGGCAAGCCGGACTATTCCGACGGGGCCTACACAGGCACCCATCAGGTGAAATGGCCCTTTGAAATTCCCTTTGAAAGCAGCGCAATCAAGGTCGAAGAATTTGTGGATGACAACGGCTTAGTGGTCCGCTTTAAATACGAAAGCCCCGAAAACCCCTCCGTCGTCTACCGCATCGAATTGATTCGCGATTTCATGCACAATCCTGAAGAAAGTGACGGCAAATCCTACATCAATGAGCACTTTGTCAATAATGAGGATCCTTACAAGGAAGAAGGATTCGAGGTCATGAAAATCGCCGACTATGAAGCGGCGATGCGCTTCAATCAAGAAAATATCAAAGATGAAGTGGTGATCGAGATTCCCGAAGACAAAGTGAAACAACACCTCGTTCTCGATATGTTCACCTTTATCGATAGCGACACAGACGCCGACAAAGGTGATGAAAAGAACAAACAAAAGATCATCGACATGGCGGCGGCCATTGCAAAAAGCGCAGAATTCATCGGATCCCCCGAATCCGGTGCCGATGAAAATAAATAGCACACTCCTTTCCTTTATATAAACAAAACGCTCCGGATTTGAGCTTCACGCCGATCCGGAGCGTTTTGTTTTATTTCTTTTAAATCCATAGACCGGCAGCATTTCTTGCCGTGTACGGGCGTAAAGCGCTTTGCTTTATCGCCGCTTTTGCCGCCGAATCATTGAATCCCATCTTTCATTCTTTCTCGTCATGATAAAAAAACCGCATTCCTTACTTGATTAAACTGCAAATTTGCTTTCCATTGAATTGGCCACTCTGACCAAGAACAACATGACGGGAACCTCCACCAGAACGCCGACCACCGTCGCTAAGGTCGCCCCCGACGATAAACCGAACAGGGAAATCGCCACGGCGACGGCAAGTTCAAAGAAATTCGAAGCACCGATCATGGCGCAGGGCGCCGCAATGCTGTAAGGCAATTTCGCAAGATGTGCCATGGCAAAGGTTATGGCAAAGATAAATAAGGTTTGAATGATGAGGGGGACGGCGATGCGTAGGATGTTCATCGGTTGCTCCGCGATGTGATGCCCTTGAAACGAGAAAATAATCACTAAAGTGAGCAATAAGCCGACCATCGTATACTTATCAAACCGAGGAATAAATTCTTTTTCTAAGTACGCTTCGCTTTTTCTCGAGAGAATAAACCGTCGCGTGGCGATGCTCGCCACCAGGGGCACGACGATGAATAGGACAACCGATAAAAACAATGTTTCCCACGGAATGGTGATATTGCTCATATTCAGCAGAAAACTTACAATCGGTATATATGCAATGAGAATGATCAGATCATTGGACGCTACTTGAACCAAGGTGTACGCACTGTCCCCGTTTGTCAACTTGCTCCATACAAAGACCATGGCAGTACAGGGGGCCGCACCCAGCAACACGGTACCCGCCAGGTATTCGGTGGCTAAATCGGGGCGCAGGATTTTTCCGTAAACACCAAAAAAGAACGCATAGGAAATAAAATACATGGATAGCGGCTTAATGACCCAATTGGCAATCCAGGTGATAAACAAGCCTTTCGGATTCTCTTTAATTCCCTTGATGCCGGCAAAATTAATTTTTAGCATCATGGGATAAATCATGATCCACAATAAGATCGTCGTGGGAATGGATACATTGTAAAACTCGAATCGAGCCAATGTGTTCGGAATGACCGGAAGAAATTTCCCGATGAAAACCCCAATCACCATGCATAGTAAAACCCAAAATGTAAGATTTCGCTCGAAAAAGCTTATCTCTTTTTCTTCCGTCATATTATTCCCCCTCCTCTTCGGCCCTTTCAATCAATTCAATCACTTTTTCCTCGATCCTGCGGATCACGTTTATGAATGCTTCATCGCCTTTTCCCGTAGGATCATCCAGGCCCCAATCCTCACTTTTGTAGGAAAAGGGCAAAACCGGGCATACGACATTGCATCCCATGGTAATCACTTCATCCACCGGCGGAATTGCTTGAATCAATTTGGATTTTTGCGTTTTTTCCATGTCGATACCATACATCGCCATCATCAACCGCCGGGCATCCGGATTAATCTCCTCTTTTATTTCAGTGCCGGCTGAATACACCTCCAGCACATCGCCCCCTAATTTCTTGGCCAAGGCTTCAGCGATTTGGCTTCTGCAGGAATTATGCACGCAGACAAATGCAACTTTCTTTTTCATAAATCACCGTCTCCTCTTATTTACAGATACAATCTGTTTTTGCCGTGGTAATCATCGCGAGAAATGCTTTTAATTCAGATATTTTTGATTGATTCAAGGTGTATTTCATCCAGGGTCCGTCCTTTCGTCCGTCCACAAGCCCGCTTTTTGTCAACAAATTCATATGATAACTTAATGTGGACTGCGAAATACTTAATTTTTCTAAAATATCGCAGGCGCACAATTCGCCGCAGGAAAGCATGTCGATTATTTTTAAGCGCGTTTCTTCGGAAATGGTTTTTAACATGAGGACGTAATCCCCGTAAGAATCCTTCATTTTATTTTTCCCCCTTGCAACAGAAACATAAGATCGATACCTATCGATGTTATCGACATTTTATCAGGCACATCGATGGTTGTCAATGTGTTTCGGCCTGCGCGCTCCATAAAAATCGTTTATTCCATGAAAAAAGTTAGGGTATTTCACCTAACTTTTCTCATCCTTTTGAATAAACTACCTAAGCGCATCCGGCGTCGATTCGGAAACAACGAAAACGAACGATCGTATCTTTCGACGCAGTGCGGGCTTCTCTATGCTTCTTCTATGGCGCCTACCGGGCAGCTATCCTTTGCTTCCGCTGCCGCCGCTTCCGATTCCAGAGGTACGTCTGTTTCAATGGCCTTGGCCACGTTCATCGGTCATGGAAAATACTTCCGGGCAAATCCCTGCGCAAAGTCCGCACCCGATGCAATTTTCATTGACTCCATATTTCATAATAACGTCTTTTCATTATTCCAGGGTAAGAAGAAGCGCCATCTTAAACTTCTTCGTCGCTTTTACCGAGTGCAGACCACCTTTCGCGAAGTGAAAGTTTTCGCCGGCGCGAATGGCATGATCTTTTCCTTCATATCCGATCACGGCCTCGCCGTCCAAAGCAAAGATGATTGCCTCGCCGGGGGCGGCGTGTTCCGAAAGGCCCGTGCCTTCATCAAAAGCCATCACCACAAGCTTCATCTTGTCATTGTGCACCACGTCCATGTTGACGATCTTTCCTCCCCCATAAGGAACGAGGTCTTCCAGCTTAAAAACTTCTCCTGCTTTGATGATTTCGTTCATCCTACTCTCCTTTTCTACACAAACTTCCGTATACACACTGCCTTCTTCCGTTCGCATGCCCACGGGGACGTCGGTCCATGTGAAGATGCATTCTCCGGCGCGCAGCTTTTGCGAAAAGCCGTCGTTTTCGTAAACCTCCACGCTTCCCTCCGCCACGATCAATAATTTATGATAGGGATAGATTTCCGCGCTGATGTCGGTATGCTCGGCCAGGGAAAAATACGTGATCCCACTATCGCCTCCGAAGGCTTTTGAGACGGTGCATCCCGGAATCGGCGGATTCACCTCCCCGATGGAAAAGACTTTTCCGGTGGTTTTCTTTTCGTTGATCTCCAAGTCGTTCATGATTTTTCCTCCTCCCTCGCTTTTCTACTTGTATTGTAGTACAATCGCAACAACACGTATGTTGTTATGGCAACAAACCGGAGGTTTTTATGAATACTTTTTTTCTGGCAAACACGCAGCTTTTCCGCGGCATTAGCGAAAGTGAAATAAAAGAGCTCCTCCTCTGCCTCGGCGCCTATGAGCGGAAATTTCAAAAGGACGACGTCATCTTTCGAGCCGGATCGCCTGTCGATGCCTTCGGACTTGTAACATCCGGAAGCGCCAATATCGTCGTAAATCTCTATTGGGGAAACAGCATTATTTTCGGGCACGTGGGCAAAGGAGAGGTCTTTGCGGAAAACTACGCGGCCATTCCCGGAAAAGAGCTCCTGTGCGATGTCGTGGCCTGCGAAGATACTGAGATCGTCTTTCTAAATATGAAACACGTTTTGACGACCTGTCAGAAAGGATGCGCCTACCATAACCGCATCATTCAGAATATGCTTCGCATTTCCGCTCAAAAAAATCTGAACATGTCTTCCCGCATGATGCATACGGCTTCAAAATCTCTAAGGGAAAGGCTCCTGTCTTATTTCTCCGAGCAAGCCTTGGAACACGAAAGCGCACACTTCACCATCCCCTTTAACCGGCAACAGCTTGCCGATTACCTCGCCGTCAACCGCAGTGCCATGTCCAATGAACTTTCGAAAATGCAGGCGGAAGGACTCATTACGTTTCGGAAAAATGAATTTATCTTGAATGAAGCCGCACGGGATGAATAGGTTGCGATGGGAGGGATTAATGGCCCCTCGAAAAAAGGGATGGTTTCATGTTTTCGCAGAGAGACTGCAACCTTTCCATAAAAAAGATTCTCCGGCCATAGTCGAAGAATCTTTTTTGTTGCGCAAAATCAGGCTTGCTTTCCGAGAAAATGTTCTTTTGCAAACTCCATGTCCTGTACCAATTCCATGGTGCCGAGGTATTTGCCGTTCTTGTCCCGCACAGCCATGTATCGAACCAGCATGGTACGCCCTTCTTTTTCCATCCATACTTCCACAGAATCGCGACGTCCGTGTCTGAAATCGTCGATGATCTGACGGACCATGGGCTCGATTTTCGGCGGATGACACGAGAACACCTCGCGGTTCAGCGCCATGAGAGGTCGTTTAAATACCTTCGGCCCTTCGTCGAAGAAGCGATTGATATTGTCTGCATCGACAAAGGTGATCTCCATGGGGATCGTGTTTAATAGGGCGATCAGCTGCTCAATGGTCAAACGGCCGCCCGGCATGAGGATCTCCCCTTCCGAGGCTTCAGCCACAGCCTGCGCCATGTTTTCAGCATCTTCCCACGTCTTTTGTTCTACGCCGAAGCAGGCGGCATAATCTTTGGCATCCCGATAAATGCCGTACCATTCCTCTTGCGTAAAATTAACCGCACAGATGGGAAAGAGAATGTTCTGTTCCTTATAAATCATCTCCTCCGCACGAGTAAGCAGGTTATCCAGGCGGGCATTCCATGCTTCGCCATGTTCTTTTTCCTTCACAAGGGAAGCGAGGCCGTCGCGAATTTCATCGTCGACCGTCCACATGACATCGGAAGGACCGGAGATATCGTAATGAACCTTAAGCAGCGGATAGAGCAGATCGCCTTTCTTGGCGTAATGAATCGAAAGCTCGCGAATTTGCTCAAGTAGCGATTCATCTCTGTGCTCTTTAAATTCAGCGAGCAGCGCCGACAAGGCGTCGTTTTCTTTCTTGAAGGTGTACAGGGGATGCCCCGTGATGGCTTCGAGGGCCGCCGTCTTCGCCTCCTTTTCTTGCTTAACCGCCTGCGCCTTTTTTCTTATGGCCGATGCCTCCACTTCCCTTTCGGCATTGGCGATTTTTTCTTCCGTGGTGGAACCGTGGAACAAAGCCGAGTGCACGTCACACAAGCGCTGCACCTCGCTCAGGGGCGTGCCTTCTTTCAAAAGCGCCTGCTCCGCCTCCATAATCTCCGACGCCTCCACTTCTCCGAATTCGCGAACGAAATCTGCCCTAACATCTTCCAAGGCTTCTCCGTCGCCGAGTCTTTTCAGATATGCCTTCAATTGTTCCCTACGATCCGCGGAAGGGTGGCCTGCATTGTCTTCCTGCCATTGCGTTTTCGAAACCGAAGCCATATCCGGCATATCGCCCACCGGCTCAAATCCATGGCGCATCAACGTGGTCATAACATCAATCATGGAGATGTTCTTCATCTTCGCGCCCTTCGGGATGGTCATCATTTTACCCATGGAATACAGCATGGGCTTTTTCGTTATCTCGGTAAAGCCCAGACCCGCCATAATATCGACCAGTTCCGGGTATTCCTGTGTCAGTTCGAAGACCGTTTTATTTAAATCAAGTTTCTTTGCCATTTCAATAACTCCTTTCATTTCTCTTTTTCTTAATCATAAACGGAAAGGAATCCAATGTATGTTGTTTCAACAACGTTTTTGTATAAATACCTACATCTTCAATCAAAGGCCGGTTCTCATTTTGAGGCAGAATATGTTGAAAAAGTTTCGCCCCGAAATAATAGTTGTCCAATCCCCCGCTAATATAATCCGGATAGAGTAATCGAATTGTTTTCATTTTATTCTCCTCATACACCGGACGATACTTGGGTCCCATTCATCCGTTGAAGTGCTTCGCTCTTTCATCCTCTATGAATCTTAAAGCAGACCGGCGACAGTATCGCCGTGTCGAGTTTCGTCCTTTCTCACGCTTTCAATCACGGGAAATTTTTCCGCAACCGGCGCGTAGTTTTCGGCGGCGTATTCTCCCTTTACAATAAGCGGGTAGAGCCTCTTTTTTCCGATTATCTTATAAAGGATGGGCATGAGGATGGCCAAGGTTTTCTTTGGCTTTAAATTTTCGTTTGTAAGTCCGTGAAACACGGCCGCGTGGTGACCTTCTTCTGCAGCCAGTTTTCGAAAGGTGTCTGCGTCCTTTGTATCTTTCACCACCTCTGCAAGGGCTTGATACATAAGGACCGCATCCAATTCTCCTTGCTGGGATTTTAATAATATTTTCCTATCGTTGTCGCTTCTGCTCATTTCATTTTCCTTTCAATCACATGGATTTGTACCTACTCTAAAAGATACCCTCTTCCTTCATTATAAATATCAACTATCGAAACGTGAATAAGATCCGATGCTACTCTATATCCATCGCTCCTTCGGCATAGAAAAAGGCCTTTAAGATTTAAAACCTTAAGGCCATCCTTTTTCATGCTTCATTTACTATTTTTTTTATTTTCTTTGTTCCTCAATTTTACCGATTTCAAGCAGGAATCTGATTTTAACTTCTCGAAAAGATCTTCGATGTCGTAATTTTTATGAAAAGTTAACGTGGCTTCAATGATTGATTCGTCCTCGATGCCCACGTCAATGATATCGAGTTTTCTCACTTCCACGCCTTTCTCGGAAGTGAAATTCAAAAAGCGGTCTCGGTCGAAATTGGTACTGTTAAATACCATAATATAAGATACTGTCGTTCGCTCATTGAGCGCATCGCTGAATCCCATGAGCAAGATCAAGGTGATCAGGCAAACGACGGTCGCTATAATCGCGCCTTCATAATAGCCGATTCCCACGGCGAGTCCGATGGCGGCAGACAGCCACAAGGTGGCCGCCGTGGTGAGGCCGGATACCCCATCCTTTGTTTGAAGGATGGTCCCGGCACCTAAAAAGCCGATGCCGCTGATCACCTGGGCGGGAAGCCTGAGGGCATCCCATCCATCGCCACCGGATACTTTGCCGACGCCGTCGATGCCGATGAGCATAATCAAGCAAGCACCGACGCTGACAATAATATGGGTTCTGAAACCGGCGGCTTTGTGTTTCGTTTCCCTTTCCATGCCGATAATGGCGCCTAAAAAGGCCGCCAGAATGATTCTGCCTGCCACTAAAAATACATTCATTCCCTGCCTCCTTCTATCCCGCCTCGTACCGATTGAAATCATTTATTTCGAAAAAGCCAATCCTTGCTTGAGATGCGCCGATTTTAATATGTCTTAACATTACCATGATAATAACTTTACATCAAGACGCGGGCATTAAGGCAAGTAACAACAAGTAACAAATTGAAAGTATCCAAAGGCAGGTGGCGGTGAACGTCTGCTATGCCGCATCCTCCTTGGATTGTCCTGCGCCTTTTCCGTGCATGGAACGTTTCCTGAAATTTTACATAAGAATAGCACCTACCCTCGTAGATGCTTTCATAAAACTTGTGCTTTTTAAGACTTCAGCAATTCAATGATTTCATCCTGCGCCTCTCTGCCTTCTCTGAAAAACCGCGCCAAAGGGTAACAGTGGCACATGCCTTTCCCCACAATGATTTCGTAGGGCGCCCGGTATTTTTCCATGGCTTTTTGAAATTCGTCCGCAAAGGCGTAGAGGCATTCATTTTCTCCGTAATAAAAGTATGTTTTCGGGAAGTCCGTAAAATCGCCTACCGTTCCGTCTAACATATATTCAGGCAGGTCTGCATCTCCTTTTGCAATCTCCCTTGCCGTTTTAATATAGGTCGGTTCAATCATAATGTCTTTAGGGTTCAGCGCATTTAGCTTTTCCCATATCTCTCTGTTCTCATGGAGCGTGACATCGGGTATGCCGCCGGGTGAAACTGAAATAATTTTTTCGGGCATGGGAAGGGGTCTGCCCAAGGCATTATTATGTAGAAAGATCCCTAGAGCCAGGCAGGCGCCGGAGGAAAAACCGAGGACACTTAGGTTCTCCGCCTTGTAATTTTCGGTCATCCGCCGATAGGTTTCAAAGGAAACTTCGTATGTCTTATCCACCTTTACATCCTCCGAACAAAGGGGATAAAACAAAAACCAAACATCTTTGCCCGTTTTCTCCATGATTCTTTCCGCCAAAGAAAAATCCAATTTGTCCGGCTGCGTAATCATGCCGCCGCCGAAGAGATAGAGAACCGCACCGTAGGCGGGCATTTGATTTTTTTGGTAAGAAAGCAGCCTGTATCCCATGACCTCTCTGTGGAAGAGGAAATAGTTTTTTCTCTCGGCCCGCTTTTTTGCCTTCTTTAAATCAAAGACCACTTTCGCATTTTCTTTCCTTGCATAGGCGAGCATGTCTTCTTTGTTCTTTAAAAACATCTTTTTGACTCCGAGCAGCCTTACGATGGACGATGCGATCTTATACGTTAAACTCATTTTTCCCTCCTTGAAAACAGCCTTCCATCCGGTTTCCCCCATGCTTTCGGTTTATTCTTTATCCCCTGTAATAAAATAATCGCAACAATCCGCGCCGTTGGCGATGGTGTCTTTTCTGTGAAGCACGCCATGCTGAAGGCCAATCATCACCTCGTCCAGCTCGCAAAACAGGGGCATTAATTCCGCGACGCCGAGCTTTTCGGTGTAGGCACATATGGGGCAGCGGGTGATTCTGTAGTAGCAGGCGCCCTCGTAGGGCTCGCCGACAAAATCAACTTTAAAGGACGTGGGGTAGCGCTTTTCTTTTTCCGGCGTATACCATTTGACATACTTCAGGATGTTTTTCTTATTGGCCGCCTTCCCCCACTTCGTATTGAGGTCGACAAGAGAAAAATACGGGCGGACAAAATAAAGGGATCGACGCATCATCTCCTGCGCGATTTCCGGCGGAATCTTTTTCTCGCTTGCTAAATAAGGAGCGACAAACACGAGGGCAAACAACTCATTGTAGGCCATGGGATTGTACTCGCCCATATCCTCCGCCTCTTCGACAAGCTTTCGATACACTTTTTTGCTTTTTTTGATGATTTCGTCGGCATAGGCTCGGCCGTATGTTTCCGCCAAGACCTTTTTCATCGGATGTCGAAACAGATTAAAATAAAATCGGCGATATTTCATCGAATCTCCTTCATGCCTTTCTTTCAATGCTCTGTTTTGGTCGCTATGAACGCCAGTTGTTCTTTTCTGTCTAAATGGTAATCACACAAAAAACCGACTTTCGTAAGCATATTCGTCAAGTCGTCGGGTGTGTAGACTTTCATGGAAATCTTCCCGGCTAAAATCCTTACATCTTTTCTTTTCATCGACGAGACCTCATTGCATATGAGAAACTTCCCGCCTCTGTTTAACACGCGATAAATCTCTTTAAAGCACGCCTCAATGTCGTTCCAAAAATAAATCGTTTCAAAGGCCGTGACAATAGCCATGGATTCATCCTTAAAGGGAAGGTGCTTTACATCGCCCACGAGAATTTGGCATCGGCCGGACTCGATCGCTTCTTTATTTCTCTCACTCGCCATGTTTACACTGGTCTGCGAGTGGTCCATGCCGTAGACTTTGGCTCCTTGAGTCAAAAAATATTCGATGTTTCGCCCGCCGCCGCAGCCTAAATCCAAGACGGCATCTTCTTTATTGATTTTTATGTAAGACCTTCCCCACTTCGCTAATTTTTCATGGCCTCGATTCATGCTCATTAACATCAATCTGCCGGCAAAGTTGTCTTCCGGTTTTCTGAAATTTTCTAAAAAGCGTCGAAACATAACCGCCTCCTGTTGATACTTATTATCATAGATATTATACCACGTCCCCTTCCGGCGATTTAACAGAAAAAAAGGATTTCAAGATTTCTTGTAAAATCCTAAAATCCATTTTTTCGACAGCTTTATAGTCTGTTATTTTATTTTTAAAGTATCGAAGCCGGATAAGATGCCGTGCAGAATCTGTTTCCTATTTTTTCTTCACATAAATCCCGTCGCTTCGTCGCGGGATTTTTCCACCGGTAGATGATGAAATCCCTATGCTTTTACATCTTTTTCAACTTGTTATACCGATCTCCGCATCCTATACCGAAAAGCATGGACCCGATGATCCATGCGTACTCCGTTTTACCACTGTTAAATGACATCCATATCGAAGCGATAAGCGTAATGAACGCAATCATAGCCAATATCAGCCATACGTTCTTTTCCTCCATTTTGCCTCCTTAAGCAACTTCCCTTTGTACGAGTAAAAATCACCTCTCTGTGTCGCCCAAATATTTCTCCAGGAGAACCAGATTGACATCGGGGATCCCGTTAAACACAGTAGGCACCATATCTATTTCTTCAAAATCAAGCTTCTTGTACATCTTCCGCGCCACCAGATTTCGTTCATTTGTGTCCATGCGAAGCGCGCAACATCCGTGATCCAATGCATAGCTTTCATAGAAATCGACAAACTGCTTTCCGAGTCCCAGTCCGCTCGCTTTCGGAGAAATCGTCAGCGTGTGCAGAACCCATACCTTCTCGGCATCTACCTCGTGCCGCCATTTGGCCTTTGCGTAGACATCCACCTGAAGCTGATTGATGATCGCGGAGCCCAAAATAGCGCCGTCTTTTTCGATCACAAACAAATCTTCTCGACGAAGCGCGTCTTCTGCCGTCGCCCTTGTCGGGTACACGCCACGAATCCATCCCACCGTGATCGCCCCATCCTCTTGCAATTGGATGATTTCATTATAAATCGTCACCACCGCATCGAGATCGGAAGAAACTGCCTTTCGAATCATTCCATCGCCCCTTTCAACATTTTTTTCGTCGATTCAGGCTTGTCCGGCTCATAAAACTGAAAATCGTTTGTTATTTAATAATAATCCCATAGACTCCAATTACAGTTAGGATAATTCCAATAATCAATTCTACCAATCCAACTCTCTCGGCATATCGTTTTGTTTTCCTTCCTGCTTTATAAGCTTCTTCAAAACCGTTGATTAGATTGTATTTCTCTTGAAAATAAATCTTATATCCAAATACTGTAAATGCAACACCGAGCGTCATTAGTATAATTTTTAATATCAACATTTTACCGACCCCTAAATCATTACTTCATCCTCTCATGCCTGCTTTCATACAGATTGGCTTTATTTTGGACGAAAATCAATCTGTTGGAAAAAAACTCCGGCGATGTGCCTGTCTCCGGTGTCATACTCAAAATCCCTTGATTTCGAGGCCTTCCTATTCCGTGTAGCACTTCTCCCGTGACATTAAACATAAACACTCCACATGAAACGAGTGGTCAGGATGGATAAAAAGCCCATTTTTACATTTTCGTAAACATATCAGCGGCTTTTAGCAGTTTCGAGTATTGAAAAACATATCATTAGGATTTTTAGCAGTCTCATTCTATTTGATTTGCAAATAGAATAATAATTTTAACGATCTATTCCATTTTCAGTTGATTTCCAACAGTGACTCGATTCTCCAATCCTAGTTTTTCAGCATTACACCCCTCTTCTACATCCATACTTTCGCATATTTTCTTCTCGAGTCGGGCTTTTTTATCATTTCGTTTTCTCTAGTTCCAATACCTTTTCTAAACACTTGTCTGCATTTATATTTATTTGATTCTCTCCAAAACTATATTTAACACTAGAATCTATGACCGTAATATCTGGCTTTGTTTTTTCAAGATCATTAATGCTTCCCTTTCCTGTCACTCCCATTTGTTTTGGAAAACGCATGACAAAACCTGATTTAGGTAATGATATTTGGAAGGGATCAGTCCCAATTCCATCGCCCCCTGTTGTAGTCCCGATTAATGTTGCAATGTTTGTTTCTTTCATAAAGCTAGCTAACATTTCAGCAGATGAAAAAACTTTTTCATCTACTAAGAGATATATCTTTCCTCCAAATTTAACGGATTCATTATTAGGATTAACTACTCTTTCATGATTCGTATAAAAACTAAAGTCTTTTAGGTAGTTGATTGTTTTCTCCGGAAAATTAAAACCTCCTAGTGTGTTGGCATTAAGCCTTTTATATCCTTCATATCTTCTAACCTTTTTGAAGAGTGGACCATCCTTAATAAATGTATATTCTAAATTCCTAACTTCTTCATTTACAATGAGAGGTAGCAAAAACTCTTCCCAATATTGAGAATCTCCACCGCCATTGCCACGAATATCTATAACTAAGGCTCCATAATTTTCAACTAACTGCAAGTACGACTCAATCTTTTCTTTATCTTTTTTAAATTCTATACTTTGCAGATCATAACCAATCATATTAGGAATGGAGATAAGTGCAATTTTACCTGGTATTAAATCTTGGCAATTAGCATTTGTTGATAGAATCTCAAAATCTTGTCCGTGATATTCAGACAACTTGTCTCGAATTAATTCATTGGTAATGCCATATCGATTTTGAACGATGTTATTCTCATATAAGTCTGCAAAATCTGAGCGAAAATCTACTCTATGAGCATCTCTGTATGTTAAGTATTGATATATTCCCTCGTTTACTCCTATTAAATTCACATGGTAATTATGTAGGTCTTTCAATATCTGATTAAATCGCTTATAGAAATCCTCATCTGTTTTAGCTTGAGCAATATAGTCTTGATAATCATTTTTATTTGCTAAAAAATCAACACCGAAAAGTTCTCTGTTCACATCAAAATAAGGATAGTAATCTTCTAAAACATCCCAAGCATAATTGAAGTCATAGACATAATCATC
Organism: Peptoniphilaceae bacterium; assembly: GCA_902363535.1. Classification (GTDB taxonomy): domain Bacteria; phylum Bacillota; class Clostridia; order Tissierellales; family Peptoniphilaceae; genus Aedoeadaptatus; species Aedoeadaptatus acetigenes. The sequence continues at coordinate 29,855 of CABJAE010000012.1, read as the reverse complement.
AGAATCTAATTTTTCATTCTCTTTTAAGGGAGGAAAGTCAAAAATAGGTTTTGATGAAAATTTATAGCTGTTAATTAAACAGAAGGTTACCACTGAACTTATTAACAAAATCACTATGGTAAAAATTATGATTTTACGCTTTTTATTTATTTTCATGAATGTACCTCCTATTGGATTCTGAAATTAATAATAGTATGGTTTTCCGGCGGTAAAGTGGATGTTCAAAAATCCAATTTCATCAATAACAACATGACCCGCTTCATTTTCTAAGGCTTCTGCATTAACACATTCTGTTGATTGCTTCGGGACTAGTCCCTTGACAATAATGCCACCGTCTCGTAATGACTTGAGTGATCAGTATGAATAAAATTTCATATTTCTGAAAAGCCTTGTCTGCGGGATCAGATCCATAACGAATCAATCAAGTTATTCATTAGAAGTCTAAACTTTCCTTGTTTAACAAAAAGTCAAATAAATTCATCGTCAGTATCCCGTGCTTGTCTAAAAACGGTTTGACCCGGTCGTTTACAATGATGATTTTTTTAAATGAATCGTCGATCGTCAACAAGGATGCTTTTTCTTGATTCATTTTTTCTACAGAGGGAAGGCGATATGCCGATTGAATGTAATATCTCTTGCTTCCCAGATTGGCGATAAAATCAACTTCCAGCTGTTTCTTTATATCTTTATTATTCTTATCCTTTTCCCTCTTCACCACCATGCCGACATCCACCATATACCCTCGATATCTCAGCTCGTTATAAATAATATTCTCCATAAGGTGGGTCGGTTCGATCTGTCTAAAATTTAATCTTGCATTCCGAAGCCCCACATCTTCAAAATATAATTTATAAGGCGTTCCGATGTACTTTTTCCCCTTAACATCATACCTGTACACCCTTTTCAGCATAAAGGAGTCTTCAAAATAGCCGATAAATTTATCGATCGTATTGGCGGATATTTTTGATTTCTTAATCGACGAAAAGGTGGATGCCAGCTTTGTCGGATTGGTCAGCGTTGCAGTGCCCGATGCCAAGATATTGAGCAAATCTTCCAGCTCGGCCGTTAAGCGAATGTCATACCTGTGAACAATATCTCGCAAATAGACATTTTCGAGTTGTCCCTTGAGGTAATTCATCTTATCTTCTTCCGTCTTCATCAAGGCTTGGGCCGGCAAACCGCCATAGACTTGATAGTCGGTAAAGGCATCTTCTTTATCGCCATCATAAGTTTGAAGAAATTCAGAAAAGACCAGAGGCATGACATGGATTTCGTCGCCCCTACCTGCAAATTCAGTGATGACATCTTTAGATAAGAATTTAGAATTACTCCCGGTAACATAAACATCAAAATTATCTTGACGTAAAAAGCCGTTTAATACTTGTTCAAAGGACGCCAACAATTGCACTTCGTCCAAGAGGATATAAAACTTCTCGCCGCCCTTTGTTTTACTCATGATATAGTCTAAAAACTTTTTAGGATCGACCAATCTTTCCCCGCTCAGCACGTCCAGATCCATGAGATCTTCGCCGATTTTCAACAGATCTCTTCCGGAGTCAAAGGCAAATTTTATAATATGATTTTCATCGACGCCGCTTTCAAGTAAGTGATTGTAAAACAGATGATTGAGTAAGTAGGATTTCCCGCTCCTCCTGATTCCTGTGATTATTTTAATCAATCCGTTATCTTTTTTTCGTATTAATTTCTCTAAATAATAATCCCGCTTTATCTCCATAAGTCCTTCCCCCTTTCTATTTAAAATTATTTCCAAAGCGGACCTTAATTTAAGTATAGGAGATGCCCCCGGTAAATTCAATCCTATTTCGAAATAATTCCATAGCGGAACTATTTTGAAATTCACTTCCGCGAATAGGGCGAAGCATTTCAACTACTCGCTTATCTGTTCTTTACTTCCGGTACTTCCGTTTTCTATAATCAATCTCCCTCTCGTTATTTCCTTTCAATACTTCTCTCTATTTTCAAAACTGCCGGCATAAAAAAGACTTTCTGGATTATACCGTAACCCCGAAAGCCTTATAAGCTATTTATTTAATTTTCAGAAGACGAGAATCACATCCGCCATCAAATCTTGCCAATCGAATCGCCCCGGCGGGCGCTTCTCTTGGAGATTCTTGGCATGATCAAGACATTATCTTCTTACAAGAAGGGCAATGGCCTCAGCATGAAACGAGTGAACACTAAGTATGTCATGAAGTCTTGTCTGAATGTGGAAACATATCCACATGCTTTTTAACGATAGAATAAGGTTATCGTTAAAAGGCATTACCTCGACAAACCGGGAGTTGTCATCAAACCCGGACTTCTGTTGTTCGTCTTTTCAACACAAGAAAGCTTATGACGCAAATACTAATATACGCTATAACAAACAATACAACATGATCAATGCTGATAGGGTATGGGGCAATCCACCCTTGTTTAAAAAATGCGATAGAAATTGCACCCGTAACCATAGAAAGAGGCATGAACAAGAACCCGCTGAGATTAAGCCAGTTGACAGCAAAAGGCGGCCTTGCTACAGAGAGTAACCGCCCTACAAAGTATCCGGCAATTCCAACGGCCTGAATAATCATTGAACCCCATACGGTATACATGGTTTGCGTTTCATGCCAGCCTGCAAAAGCACTAAATAACCCAATCGCAACAAATGCTGTTGATGCGATATATAGTATCTTGCTTTTTAGTTCAGAGCTTTTCTGCTCTTTATCTGCAACCGGTTCAATTCCTTTTAGAATATAATCGGTTGTAACTCCGAAGTAATCGCTCATGGTAATTATTTTTTCTAAATACGGCAAGCTTTGTTCGCTTTCCCATTTTGAAACTGCCTGCCGAGATACTCCTATCTTGCCTACAAGTTCCTCCTGTGAAATTCCTTTTGTTTTTCTCAAATACCGTATTCTGTCTGCCATGTTCATAACGCACCCTCCTTTCTTTTATGGTTTAGTTATATCAAACCAATCGATTTCATGGCTACCAAGCCACCTTGGAAATATGTCAACCAACAGTTGCAATGCTGTTTTTTTATTAAGCCAATATAAACAACCTATTCTACAAATTCTAATTTGTCTTCGTTTTAAAAATCCCATTATATAATTCCATAAACTCTTTAGTAAACTTTGAGACAAATTCATGATCAAGTTCAGTGGCAAGGGTTTCTTAATTTTACTTAGTTCTTGACATCAATACTACACTCTCGCCATGCTACGAGACTTGGAAGAAGCGATCAAGCCCACCAACACCTGCTCCTACCGTCGCGCCTTTATCTACAAAACCTATTGATTTTATAAGGTCGATCATCTTTATTTTGTTTCACTCATCATTTTTTGATTCGGCTATTTTGCATGATATTTATCGTGTAGCTGCAAAGAAGTATTTAAAAATTGTGTCCATATACTTGACTATGTTGCGCCTTTCTTTCTAATTTTGAGCAAAGAAAAAATAGTAAACCGATTTGATTTACTGTTCTTATGGTATCTCTTATGAAATTATTAAATTGTTTATGCAATTCTAAATTTATCTTCCTAAAAAGCCAACAAACAAAGCTTGAATTGTAGCTATAATTGGTACAAGAAAAAATGGAACTAATAAAAAATGTTCTCGAATTGCCAAATGTTTCATCCAATTATTAAACTCATAATCTTTGTGTCCCTCTGTTCCCGGAATAACTATCTTTTCTTTATATTTTCCTTGAAATAAGAGACAATCCAATAACAAAAAATCTCCTATATTTAATATACTCCACTGAATGTATCCCATCCAAAATATATTCCAAAAGCCAACGATTCCTGAATGTAAAATGCTTATTGTTGAATAAATAAAACAAACTCCCACAATAATGATAGTAAGTGTCATGTTTATCTTTTTCTCTTGCTTTGTCATTTGTTTCGGAGCTATTTTTTGGATAGCCTTTGGATAAGAATCCAAAAAGAATCTTGGATTAATAAGTACCAAAGAAGCCACTGCACCGTTAAAAATAGCTGCTATAGCAATTCCGACAAGAATTGCCTGTATTAAATCCATAAAATCATCTCCCTTTTGCTTTTAAATTCATATTACTTTATAAATAATAATTTAATATTACTTTTTATGTGCAATCATCACACCAATCGGTGCAAGACCTCCATATACCAATTTCATTTCAACTACTGAAAACCCATAATCATGGGTAAAATCTTCAAATTTCTTTTTATCCCATTCTTGATACATCTTAAATCCTAAAATAGACATCAAACTTTTTATCATTTTTCTTTGCTTTCCCTCTTTCCATAGAAAAGTAGGGGCAAACAAAATCCCATTCGGTTTTAACACCCTATAGATTTCTTTCATCGCCTCATCCGGTTTAGGCATAATATGAAGTGCATTAGCAATTAACACACAATCAAATTTTTCATGGGAATAGGGTAATGCTGTTGCATCGGCTGTTTCAAATGTAAGATTTTCGTATTCCCCACGCTTTTTAGCTTCCTGAATCATTTGCTCGGAGAAGTCTGTACCGATCCAACTTTTCGTATGCTTTGAAAGACTAAACGATAATTGTCCTGAGCCACAAGCGAGTTCAAGCACCTCCATGTCTTTATTCAAATGAGGACAAATGTATTCGCATACTTTATCATATACTCCTTTGTCTTTTTTCATGAAAGGAGCATATAGCTTAGCAAATTTATCCCAAAATTTTTCATTTCTTTTATCAATCATTTCAACTCTCCTTTAAATATAATAAGGATCCTATTAATCTTTATATTGAGCCTATTTTCTAATTGATACCTCGTAAGAGAGGAATAATAGCTGTTCCTATACCAAGTAGAAATGTCATAAATGCTGAGAGTCATAGGCTGTCATTCTTTTCTATTCAATCATTTTGAAGTGTCTCAAAGCATCCATGATGGCTTCTTCTTTTTCAGGTGTACACTGTGGAATAATTTGTTTCTCCTTTTTAGACTTGTTGTAATGTTCTCGTAATTCTATTCCACATGTCCTTTTTATCTGTGCAATATATAATGTCGGAACTTTTAATTCAAATTTATTCCAAACATATTCTTTGATTTGAGCATATGTTGCCTTACTTTCAGCACTGGTCAAATCAAGCTCATCCAGCTCAATTTCAACGTCTATATGCTTATCGACATCGAGTTTGGACAAAAGCGCAATGGCCTCAGCCGTCGAATCTTGCCAATCGAATCACCCCGGCGGGCGCTTTTCTTGGAGATTCTCGGCATGATCAAGACCTTATCCTTTTACAAGAAGCGCAATGGCCTCCACATGAAACGAGTGAACACTAAGTATGTCTTGTTGACCTGTTCGTATGTGGAAACTTATCAATGAACCTTTTAACGATAGGTAGAAACTATCGTTAAAAGGTTTCAGATAGACAGACTGGGATTTTTTAAGCTTTAGTTATCGGAATCCAAAGTTCCATTTTATAGTCTTTGCTATTCATATCACCTTCATAATAATATTCAAAGTCAGGTTTTCCTGAATGGACATAACCATGCTCAGGGAAGAAAACTTCCATCGCATATTTCCATCCGTTATGAATACAATCCGGAACAGATCCTATTAATTCTACAACAGCATAATCTGCTTCTTCCACTTCCAAAATATCTAAACCCATGCTTCTTGCTTTATCCACATCATTAACAATATAGCCGGCCATATAGTTAATTGTATTAGCTTCTAAGGCATCATGGTTATCAAGGGTTAATATATCGTGGCAAACCCCAACAGATTCTCCTGTCCCTAATTTTGACATCTCTTCATGGCTAACCCTAGAAAATAATTTTCCCCATATACTTGAACATAATGATGAATTGATGTTTTGTTCATTTACACCTGCAACCGTAAATGCTTTTTTCTTTTGAATTGTAATGTTCATGCTTCTTCCTCCTTTTACAATTAATGCTAATTGCACTCGTGAAACTAATTTGAACGGTTTACCGTTTCTTACCTCAGAAGGAGTAAATCCATGAAAATTCTTAAAAGCTGTCCCAAACGAATCCGACGACTCATATCCGAATTTTAAAGCAAGATCTATAATCTTTTCATCCGTATCTCTTAAGATAACGGCAGCTTCTGTTAATCTTCTGCTTCTTAAATATTCTGAAAGCGTTGTTTCGGTCAGAATAGAAAACAAGCGACTAAACATCGAATACGAATATCCGGATAGCTGTGCTACTTTCTTTTCGTCAATTTCATCATCAAGAACTGTTTCAAGATAATCAATCGTATTGTTAAACGACTTGATAATATTCATTTCGATTCCTCCCTTTCTTTCGGTTAATTTTAGTATAGAGGAAGATTTCTTTTCCTACCCTAAAATATCTGTACAAGTTTTATAGGTTTTATCTCTTATAAACTTATACTTTGCTAGACTTAATAAACAGGGATTCATAAATTACTATCTAACCATGTTTTTAGTTCATCAAAACTGTAATCTCCTTTTAACGCTATTCCATCTTTAATAATTGAATTCTTACATTCCTTTTTGTAATCTTCAATCATTCTCCCAAAACCACCTCCGCCATGCGTGCAAAACGGAATAATTGTCTTTCCACTTAAATCAACCGTTCTTAAAAACGATAGCACGGGTGGGGCAAAAGTTTTAAGCCAATTAGGAGAACCAATAAAAACCACCTCCGCATTTTCAATAGTTTCTGCCCCTTGAATAAGAGGTGGGCAATATCCTTTTTCAATTTCTTCTCTCACTTCTTTTACAGCTGTATTATATGAGAATGAATAAGGCTTTTGTGGCTTCAGCTCTCTCAAATCTCCATCAGTAATCAATGCGATATCTTCTGCTAATCTTCTTGTTGTTCCTGAATATGAATAATATACAACTAAAGGACTCATTATAATTACCTCCTTAATTCAACCTAATTACTGTTATATCGTTTTTATTATATGATAAGTAGCCTGATATTATCTATCCTGTTCACTCCCCCTAAAATATACATAGTGTCTACACACCCTGCAATAATCTACACTTGAAATGTTCCCGCAGGGTATTTTTCAAATAGAAAAATGGCTTTTAGGATTTTCTTAAAGATCCTAAAAGCCATTGATTTCAACAGTCTTATAACATCTTATCTTATCTTATCTTATTTTCTTGACATCAAACATACAGCCTCCACATGCGTTGTCTTTTGCTTGGGAACATAATTTTTTATCCTCGTCATTCTTGTAGGAACACAATTTATTAATGTCATTGTCTTTGGCATTTTTTCTTTTATCTTTAAAGTTATTTGAATCTTGACTATCTTTAACTCCTGTTTTGAAATAGAATGTTAGGTCATATGGATGGACTGTTCCGTCTTTGTCAATTCTGCCCACCACAACTTTATGAACTATGCTTTCAAATACTGTTCTACTAAATTCCTCTATAATTTCTTTGTTTTCTAAGACCTTTTTAAATTGCTTTAGTCTTTCTTTAATAGAGTTTTCATCTTTGATAGTTAGCTCTAGTGTTTTCTTTTCATCAAGTAATTCTTCTTTTTGTTTTGTAAGTTTTTTATATTTTTTAGCATAAACTTCTTCGTCTATACTATCTTCTAAATGAAGATCAACTAACTTTCTTTCTTGACTAATGATTCTGTTTAATTGGTTTTCTAACTTTTTCAAATCTTTGACTAAAGTATTATCATTTATTTCTTCTTCTACAATTTTTAAAAAGTCATCTATTACTGTTGAATCTGCATGGCATAATTGCCTATAGCTTTCAACAAAAGCTTTTTCTATTGCTGCTTCTTGTATTCCTTTTGAATGAGGGCAATATTTTTTACCTTTTTTAGTTGACTTTACACATTGCCAGTTAATTTTTTTATAAATTGAACTAGTGTGCCATGTTCTTCTTGAAAGTATTTCACCACAAAATCCACATTCAAGCATACTTGAAAAAGCATATTGCCTTGATAGTTTCTCTCTTTTTCTATCCTTATTAGCAATGGTGTTTCTATTTTGTGCCCTCCTAAGTCTAATCTCTTGTGCCTTTTCAAAATCTTCTTTTGATATAATTGGCTCGTGATGATTTTCAATGTGATATTTATCAGATTCACCAAAGTTTGCTAGTCTTCTTTTTGTTATGGGATCAACTGTGAAGGTCTTTCCCATTAGTATATCGCCAATATACTTTTCATTCTTAATTATTCCTAACACTGTAGTATCAGACCATTTTGTTTTACCTCTAGGGGTGAGGTATCCTTGTTCTTCTAGTTCCCTACCAATAACTGACCCTCCATTGCCCTCTAAATATCTTTTAAAGATGTATCTGACAATTTTAGCTTCTTCTTCATTTATAGAGATGCTTTTTGTTATAGGGTCATAATCATATCCAAGGCAACCTTGAAAGCCAATAAGCTCCCCTTTTTCCATTTTCATTTTCAGTCCTTTTTTCACATGGGCTGAGGTATTTTCTACTTCTTGTTGAGCTACTGAACTTAATATTGTTAGTAATAGCTCTCCATCCATTGTCAAAGTATCTATATTTTCTTCTTCAAATACTACACCAACGTTATTTTCCTTTAGAAGCCTTACATATTTCAAAGTATCTAATGTGTTTCTAGCAAATCTTGATATAGATTTAGTAATTATCATGTCTATATCTCCATTTTGACAATCACTAATTAGTCTCATGAAATCAGCTCTTTTAGTTGCAGTTGTTCCTGTTGTTGCTTCATCTGCATATATACCAGCCAAAGTCCAGTTTTTATTATTTTTTATTAGATTTGTATAATAATCAACTTGCGATTTATATGATTCAAGTTGGTCTTTACTATCAGTGCTAACTCGGCAATATGCTGCAACTCGTTTTAATTCTAAATCTAGTGCATTTCTATTTCTAGCTCCTGTATTTGAAGCTTTTATTAATTTTACTTTAGTATTCATTTTACCTCCTTCCCATTTTGTATCTTTCTACAGTGTTATTATATCACAAGATTAACTACTTTCTATTCATCTTCTTATAATCATTTTCTATTCTATTTTTTATTTTTGTGTATTCCTTATCATTAATTAATTTAAGATCATAAAGTCTACATAACATTGCAAGTCTTATACTATAAATCTTTATTGCTTGCATTTTAACCTCCTATATAAGTTGATTTTTTTACCTTGATAAGTGGATTAAATCTGAAATGTGCTAATTCCACATAAGCAACTTCAAGAATATTGGCACTTCAAAGTATTTTTGTTTTTATAGCAAGATGACAAAATACCCCTCACTTTATAAAGTGAAATTTGCCCTCTTTGGTAACCAGAATTTTTATTTTTCTATAATATTTTTGAGTTTCAATGATTAATTTAAGCATAAAAAAATGAGGACTTATGCTACTAGACATAAATCCTCTAATCTAAATTTTCCTGTTCAAAGACTTTAATATTTCTTTCTATCAATTATTTAATTTCCACGATTCCGCCTTAGCTTTTGCATTTATAAGGTCAGAATAAAGTCCATTATTTTTAATCAGTTCTTCGTGATTTCCACGTTCTACTATTTCTCCATCTTTTAAGACTAAAATCTGGTCAGCATTTCTAATTGTCTTTAACCTATGAGCAATCATTATTACTGTCTTATTCTTTGTTAATGATTCTATTGCTTCTTTAAGCTTATCTTCATTTTCTGGATCTATGCTTGCTGTGGCTTCATCAAAGATTATGATGTCCGCATCTTTTAGCATAGCTCTGGCTATGGAGATTCTTTGTTTTTCTCCACCAGATAGGCTTGCTCCACCTTCCCCAATAATAGTGTCATATCCTTCTGGTAAAGCTTCTATAAATTCATGGCACCTCGCCTTCTTTGCAGCTTCTACAACCTCTTCATGGCTTGCATTTTGTTTTCCAAATTTTATATTGTTTTCAATAGTGTCTTCGAAGAGATAGACGTCTTGAAATACCATGGAAATTGAATTCATAAGGTTTTCTATCTTATAATCCTTAATATTCTTTCCACCAATTAAAATTTCTCCAGAATTTACATCCCAAAATCTCGCTATTAGATTACAAAATGTTGTTTTACCAGATCCAGATGGACCAACTATGGCAGTCATGGTATTTTCTTTTATCTCTGCTGATACATTTTTTAAAATTGGTCTATCATCATAAGAAAAGCTTACATTTTTAAAGACTATATCATGATTTTTTATAGGCTCTGCAATACTACCTTCTCTCATATCAGGCATAGAGTCGATAAAACCTACAGAATCTATGGCATTTTCGCAAGCTCTTAGGATTGCCATGTTTGATCCTGCCCCGATTAAGCCTTCAAAGATAATAAATGATGCCATAATCATAAGAATTGTTTCAGCAAGTGGAAGTTCACCAGATAAATTTAATTTTAATGATACATAGACCATAGCTACTGTTGTTATTCCCATTACAATTCTTTGGATAACTGTGTAAGGTGCTACAGATATTTCTAAATCTAAAAGTATATTTGATGTATCTTTTATAGACTTTCTTAAAGCTCTGTTATTTTCTCCACCAAGATTATAGGATTTTATAACCTGCATTCCTTGTAAAGTTGCTAATACTTCTTTTGTAAGTCTTGTTTGTGTTTCTGTCATTTTGTCTGCATTAGCTGATGATTTTTTCTCCATCATTGATGTAACGATGAAAAATACTACCACACCTGCTACAGCAACCAGTCCTACCTTTACGTTAAAAATTAAAGTTCCAAGAACAAAGACTAAAGTATTTAAAACTCCACCAAGTACAAGAACCAAAAGCATAGGCACCCACATTTCTGCTTGGGAAAGTGAAGATGTAGCAATAGTAGTTAATCTTCCAAGTGAAAAGCTTGAAAAGAAACCCATAGGAACTCTTTTTATTTTTTCTCCTATTTCTATCCTCTTATGAGCTGCCATAAAATATCCAGCGTGTGTTTGTGCCATTTGTGATGATTTTTGTGTCATTATCTTTCCAGCAAGGGATATAACTAATATTCCAAGACAAACAAAGATAGCCTTATAATCTAAAGTTTTAGAAAATATATTTACTAGCATATAGTAAATTGCACCAAACTCAAGGGCATTAAATACTGCGTGCAAAAATCCAGCGAGAATAGATTTCTTAATATATACCTGTTCTTCTTTTGAAAAATTCCATATCTTTTTAAACACATTAAGCATTTTCATCACCCCTTAAATTTGCAGCATACATTTCCTTATAAAGTTCTGATGACTTTAATAGTTCTTCATGAGTACCATAAGAATTTAATTTGCCATCTTTAATAACAAATATCCTATCTGCATCAACAATTGTCTTTAGCCTATGAGCGATTATGATTAAAGTTTTACCCTTAACCAGATTTGCCAAGGCGTTTTGTATGAGAGCTTCATTTTCAGGATCTATATAAGAAGTTGCTTCATCTAAAATTACGATTGGTGCATTCTTTAGCATGGCACGAGCAATAGATATTCTTTGTCTTTCTCCTCCAGATAGATGACCTCCACCTTCGCCAACTCTTGTATCATAACCATTAGATAGATTCATAATAAAATCATGGCAGGCAGATTTTTTACATACATCTATAATTTCTTCGTCAGAGGCATTCTTATTTCCAAGCCTAATATTTTCCTTTATAGTCATATCAAATAGGAAATTGTCTTGGGATACAAAAGAAATAAGTGAAGACAAGTTTTCGAGCGACACATCTTTTGTTTCTACTCCGCCAATTTTAATAGATCCACTATCTACATTCCAAAATCCAGCAATGAGTTTTGCTATAGTAGATTTACCTGATCCAGAAGGTCCAACGAGGGCTGAAACAGAAGATTCTTTTATTTCCATAGAAAGATTATCAATGACTTTCTTTTTTCCATCGTAAGAAAAGTCGACGTCTTGAAGTTCTATATTATAGGATTCTATTTTTTCTCCCTTGTCAATATTTTCTAACTCTCTTGAATCTAAAATTTTTCCTATTTCAGAAGTTATAGTTGATATTCTTGACATATCATCCATATAGTTCATGATTTTTAAAATGCTAGAAACCGTAGCAAAGGATAAGACGATTAAGGTAATTAAATTTCCTAAATCAATACTTCCATTTATATAAAATAAAATCCCAAAGGGTATGATTGTAATAATTCCCATAGGAGAAAGTAATCTACCTATGGCAACCCTATTCATAGATTCACCCATCCAGTTATAATAAAAGCTTGCATTGTCATAAACTGCATCAGCGTATTTTTTATAAGATGATTCGCTTTGATTAAAGGTCTTTATTACTTCAATCCCATTTATATACTCGACAATAGAATTATTCATATGTTGACCAATGGCAACTGACTTTCCAAACATTTCTTTATAATGAGCATTCATAACAGACATCATGGTAGCCATTCCCACCACAAATGGAATTAGTGATAGCAAGGTCAATCGCCAATCTAAGGTAAACATATAAATAAATAATAGAACAGGTCCTACTAAGTTTGCAGTAAATTCTGGCACTAAGTGGGCAAGGGATGTTTCCATAGAATCAACTTGCTCAACAATTATATTTTTAAATTCCCCTGAAGATCTTGATAATACATCTCCCAATGGCATCTTAAATAATTTTTTGGAAATATCATTTCTTATTTCTCCTAATGAATTAAAGGTTGCCGTATGGGAAATACTTGTTGATATTCCTGCTGCCACTTCTTTAATAACAAATGTTATTAAAATATTTATGCATAGTGGAGTGTATAAGCTCATATCCCTTATGCCATTAATCAAATTCACAATAATTTTCGCCATAAAAATATAGGAAAAAAGACCAGCCACTACTCCAATTATTGCCAGTAAGATTGACATAAAATATGGGCCTTTTCTCTTTTTTACATATTGTTTTATTAGATCCATCAAATCCCCTCCTTAATAAATCCTCGTAATAATAAGATAGGTCTATCCATTCACTACTTTATAGATAGACCTGCCTTAAATTCAATTTATTAACCTATTCTCATTTAGCTTTTACACTATAAATATTGAAAAATTGTGGTGTACTTGTAAAGTCATATCCATCAATTTTGTCATTTCTATATAAAATCATTTCTTTTGAATAAGAAAGAGGCAAATCCATAGCGTTTTCGTTTGAATATACTATAGCTTTTTGTATATTGTCTTTAATCTCCCCTTCATCTGTAGAAGTGGAAGCCTTCTTTATTGCGTCAATATATATATTGGAATCTGAAAGTGCTTTTAATGGCATTAAATGTGGATCCATTTCAGTTACTGATTCTTGTAAGAACTTGTGAGGTTCAGTATAAGAACCCTCTGTATTCCATGTTGTCAAATGGAATTCTCCCTTTATACCATCTGTCCACCATGACATTTGATCTTTTTCAACTATGTCAACATCTATACCTACTTCTTTTAATTGCGTCTTTATTGCAAGTGCAGTTTCCTTAGCAAGTACTAAATCTGACCAGTAAACATATTGAAGCTTTAATGGACTTCCGTCCTTTTCTCTTATTCCTGTATCTTTATTAAGTTTCCAACCCGCTTCATCTAGCAAGCTATTTGCCTTTTCAGGAGCATAACTATAATTAGTTGGATAATTTGCATCACAATAAGCCACATTTTTAGGGAATAAAGTTTCAGCTACATCTTCATATGAGTATGTTAAACTGTCGACAATGTCTTTTTTGTTAATTGCATAATTAATTGCTTGGCGAACTTTTAAATCTTCTAATTCTTTTTTACTTGGATTTAAAATTAGATTCTTAGTCAAAGTCCTATTTTTATTGACTTCTCCAGTAACATCCTTAATTTCAGAACCTTTTTTGAAGTCATCATAATTTATTAAATCTGCTCCATAAATTAAATCTATTTCCCCTTTATTTAAGGCTTGAAGTCTTGAGGAAGCATCGGGAATATATTTGACAATAACTTCATCATAGTAAGGTTTTTCCCCATGATAATTTTCATTTCTAACAAATTTTGTATATTCTCCAGATTTAAATTCTTCATATACATAAGGACCTGTTCCTATATTTTCGGTAAATGTCTCAAAGTTTCCCTCAGTAAATGACTTTGGAGATGGCATCCCCAATACATTTTGGAAACAAAAGCCATTTATATAAAATTTAGACGGATTTTCATAATGAACAGCAATCGTATTATCATCAATAACTTCTGTTGATTTTATCTCTGCAACAGCCCTAATGCCTGCAAAGTTAGGATTAGACTTATCAAAGTCTAATATTTTTTTCACTGCATCAGCATTAAAATCTTCACCATCTGAAAACTTTACCCCTTCCTTTAATTTAAAGATTAAAGTTTTGTCATCATCTTTATATTCAAAGCTTTCAGCAAGTTTTGGTACAATTTCACCGTTTTCATAAGCTACTAGGGTTTCGTAAATTAAACCACAAGCCATATTATTTTCCTTATTCATTGTTAAAGTCGTAAGGTTTGTCAGTTCTTTAGCAGTACATAAGGTTAAAACCTTCTTGCTTTCATCTTTTGTGTTTTCACTTGCTACATTTGAATTTTCTTGAGCTTTTTCTTGATTCTTTTGGCAACCTCCTAGTAAAATTGAAAAACTAAATACAAGTGCCAATAAAACCATCATATTTTTTCTAAGTTTGATCATTTCTATCTCCTTTGCAATTTTCCTTCTCTCAATATTTTTCCTTTCTTTATCTCTATGATATAATCTGAAATCTGTTTTGCTTGATTTATATCATGAGTGATAAAAATATAAGAAATACTATGCTTAGATTGATAATAAAAAAGTAAATTTAGTACTTTTTCAATCGTCAATAAGTCAAGCCCAGCCGTAACCTCATCTAGTATTAAAAAATCAGGATTAACCATAAGGGCTCTTATGAGCGACAATCTTCTTTGCTCGCCTCCAGATAGTTGGTGAACGGGCACATCTAATATTTCCTTTTTTAAATGTAAATCCTCGCAAAATAATAACACCTTTTCCTTTCTTTCCTTTTTCGACAAGTTTGTTAAATTAATAAGCCCTTCTTCCAAATTTTTAAAAGTGCTTATACCAGGATTTAAAGTACCAGATGTATCCTGGAAAACAGACTGGATATTTTTTCTATATTTTCTTATTTTTTTTAATTTTAATTTTGAGATATCTACAGAATCATAGAGTATAGATCCTTCATCTATTCTTTCTAATCCTATTAATGCTTTTGCAATGGTGCTTTTACCAGATCCGCTTTCACCAATTAAACTTAAGTTATCTCCCCTTTTAAGTGAAAAGGAAATTTGATCTAGAGCTTTAAATGTCCCCTTTACTGTTTCAAAAGAAAGACTAACGTTACTCATAGCTATTTCGTCCACTCCCATTCACCTCCAGAATCTAATATCTTCTGACTACATTCAACAAATTTTCTTGTCCATTCCTCTTTAGGACTTTCAAATATATCTTTACTACTCCCCTTTTCTATAACACACCCATTTTCTATCACATAGATGCAGTCGCTATATTTTTTAAGAATTTCGGCATCGTGTGTTATTAATAAAATTCCTTTGCCTTTGAAATTTGCTTTAATCAATTCAAAAAATAATGATGAGTTATAATTATCTAAGGCTGATGTTGGTTCATCAGCAATTATATAATCAGTATTTAGCCCCATAGAAATTGCTAATATCACACGCTGAATCATGCCTCCTGAAAGTTCAGTTGGATATGAATCTAAAACTCTTTCATATTCAAGATTTACGCTTTTGAGCTTATCTTTTGCTATACTTAATGCTTCTGATTTATCTATATTAAGATTAGCAATATAAATTTCAATCATTTGACTTTTTATTTTTTTCCTTTTGTCAAAAGAAATCATGGGAAGTTGAGGAATAAAAGCGATATTTCTATTGTTGATATTGATACTATCTTTTTCAAATATATCGAAATCATCTATAGTAATATTCCCAGAACTTACTTTCAAGTCCTCTGATAAAATCCCGAGTATTGCGTTTATTAATGTAGTCTTCCCAGCACCACTTGGACCAGTGAGACCAATAATTTTCGCCATAGGAATACTAAGGGAAATATTATTTAAAAGACTGTTTCCTTTTTTATCTGTAACTTGTAATTGATTAACCAAAATCATATCTTCACCTTCTATTTGCTTCTTTTGCAATAATATTAAATGACATTGTAGTAATAAAAACTGCAAAAATTGGGTAAATTATGAGTTCTGGCTTAATAAATATTGAATCTCTTGCTTCTAAAATCATAGAACCCCACTCCACAACATTTTCTCCAAGTCCAATTCCTATAAATGAAAAACCAGTAATTGCTAAAATCATATCCGCACAAGACAAGCAAATATAATGAACTAAGTCCAATGATATATTGGGTAGTATATGAACTAGAACTAGCCTAGTCTTTGAAGCACCAAGTGAAATCATACAGGTGCAATAAGCCTTATCGTATTCAATATTTATTTGAGTTCTAACAAGCCTTAAAAATCTCAAAATATATGAAACAACCAAAGCAATTAATGTAGTTTTTATTCCATTTCCCCAAGATGCTATAAATATGATTAAATAAGCAATTGGTGGTATAGCCGTTACAGCATTAATAATCGAATCTACTATTACATTCTTTTTCATGGTAACCTTTGATGTAAGAGTTCCTAAAAGCAAACCTAAAGTAAAAACAATAATTGATGCAGTCATAACCATAAATAATGTAGTTTTTCCCCCGTACAGTATTCTCGATAAAACACACCTGCCCATGCTATCATTTCCCAAAGGATACTTAGAACTTGGATTTGCAAATCTAATGGGAAGATTAACTTCTAAGGGATCATTAGGGGCAAAAAAACTTCCAAAGAACATAAATAAAATCACTAGGAAAGCAAATACTGTCCTTTTATTTATTTTCATTAATCTCCCCTTTCCTTTATCAAAAGATCGTTTATCAAATCGGATGTTATATTAGCAATGGCAATAAATAAGGCTAAAAAGAAAACCAAACCATGAATCATCGTTGCATCACGATTTATTACAGAATTTACAATCAAATATCCAAATCCTGGAATAGAAAAAACTCCCTCCACTATTGCCACATTTGCAATCATAAGCCCAATGCTCTGAAAGAAATTTGGGATTAACTTTACTATCGAGTTTGGCAATATATGTTTCACGAACAAAGTAAATTCCTTTAGACCATTAGCTCTAAAAAACATAATATAATATTCGCCATTTTCTTTATCTAAAGCGTCTTTAAATAGTGGATAATAAAAAGAAGCCCCAAATATCCCTAAAGTTATTGCAGGAAGTAGATAGTTTGTAATGCCAATATTACCTGCTACTGATAGCAAATCCCACTTTACTGCAAATATATCAAGTAAGATAATAGCAATATAAAAGCTAGGAATTGAAACACCAATAAGGCATAAAAGATTTATAAGCTTATTGATTATCTTGCTCTTCCATAAGAAAGTAATACATCCCAAAGATAATACTAAAATTACCTGCAATATTGCGGAAAAGAAAACAACAGATAAAGTTTTTGGCAAAGCCAACATTATATTATCCCAGACTGGTTTACCATTGCTTAAAGACTGTCCTAAGTCTAGAGAAAAAAGATTTTTAATCCAGTTAAAATATTGCTTATATACAGGTTTGTCAAAACCAAATCTTATTCTTACTTCTTCAATTTGCTCAGGTGATGGACTTCCGATATGTCTTTTAGCATATGCAGTGGCTGGATCGACGGGAGATAATTTCATTAAAACAAATGATAATACACTAACAATTAATAATGTCATTATTAGCTCATAAAGTTTTTTTAAAAATGTCTTTTTTGTATTCATTTTTATACCATAATTTAAGATCAGCCTAATAATTCAGGAAATTTATTTTTCAAATATTCTTCTAACATCTTTTTGATTGTTTCTTTATTTTCAATAAAAATTTCTTTTTGATTTAAACTTTCATATCCTAAAATCAAAGTATTTACAAATGTCACTAAAAACTCATCTTCAAAAATAGATGATAGCTTATCGTTTAGAGGAAAAGTAGACGATAAAATTTCTGTGTTTGTTTCTTTTAAATTTTCAAACATTTCACACAATCTTTTATCTTCATTTTGTAGTTTCAAAAAAATTGCATATATGCTTTTAAATTCATTTTCATCATAAATTCTTTCCATCATCATCTCAGTAATTGCGTCTAAAGTCGTTAACTTAGATGTGTCGATAGTTTTGCTTTTCTCTCCTCTATATTTGATGCCTAATTTCATAAAATCATAAATCATTTCGTAGGTTGATCCATAATGATAGTAAACACCACCTTTACTTAAACTTACTTTTTCTATAACATCTTCCATAGTTGTATTTTGGAAACCCTTTTCTAAGAAACATTTCTTTGCCGCTTCCAGAATTTCTAACTTCCTTTTTTCTCCAACTTTCAATTTTTTATCATTCAAAACTTTATCTCCTGTCAATAAATAATTCCGACGCTACCGTCAGTTTTATTGTAACTCATTTGATAATTAATTTCAATACATGAATTATTTTAAAATTTAGTAATCTTATTTAAGATATTTGCTTGAACGCCCTTTATACTTCTTTATTAATTTCTTTAAATGCGGTATAATTAATAAAACTTAATACACGCTTAACGCTTATAACTTTAATAGCAAGCACAGTAAGTGTACGGACACTTACGAAAAAATTAATGGAGCAGACCTCTACGGAATGCTCCATTTTTTTAATTTTTACCTTGTTAGGGAGAACCTTAGACCCCGAAATATATTTTATAAAGGAGAATAAAATGGCAAATAGATTTAGAAATGAAAGAATAGAAATAAAACTAACTAAGGAAGAAAAAGAAGTTTTTGAAAAGAAAATGAAACTTGCAAACTGCAAAACTATGTCCCACTTTCTTAGGAAATGCGTATTAGAAAAAGAAATTTATGTAGTAGATTTAGAACCATTTAGAAACTTACAATGGCTACTTTCAAATGCAACAAATAATATAAACCAGATTGCAAAAGCTACTAATGCAACTGGTGTTATTTACAAGAATGAAATCAAATCAATGAATAAACAGATAGAAAAATTATCAAAAGAAATATGGCAGATCCATTCCCTACTTCTTAATAAATCAAAATGAAATTTATTATATAAATCAAAATTTAATTTATAAATACATTAAATACCAGCTGAGAAATTCTACATTTTTAATAAAAACTAGGTACATCAAATACTGCATTTTTCATGAATATAATCATGTTTTTATTTTTCAAATCAATCTACATGATTTGAAAAATATCTTTCCGAACTTAAATATAGTATTCTAGTAAATACAATAAAAAAAGAATACCCTCATGCAAGAGTATTCTTAAAATAAAAATAGTAATTATCTTTTTTCATTCTATAGAATAATATTAAAAAGCAGCATAAAACATAAGTAGAAATAGTACCTACTTTTCAATTAAATCGAAGAGAGATCTATAACATTTTCTTCTCCAAAATACTCTTTAGCTTTTTCTAATATGTCAGAATCATCAGTAGGCATATATATTATTAAATTCTTTTTTGCTCTTGTTATACATACATAAAATAATTTTTTTGTACGTTTCTGAACATTAGAGTTCGGAGATCCTTTACCAAATAATGTTCTAAAGTCATATTTATTCCAATCAGACTCTAATACAAGCAATACATTGTCATATTCACTACCTTTAACACTATGTTGAGTACAAATTGGTGAAAATTCTTTTAAATATAAAACGCTTTTTCTATATTGATTAAATGTTATCTTTTTTATTCTCTCCCATAAATAAAACCCTTTATTTGAAATATAATCACTAAACAATTCATCTTCTTTGAGTAACCCTTTTACTTCCGCAAATTTTAATACATTTTCTATCGTTTGATTATCTTCACTTACAAGATAATCAATTGCTTGCTTAAGGCAAATCTTATCATTCCTATTATGAATAGAAAATTTTGTTATTCTCAGAAAATCATTAAATCTATTAGCCTCATATAATTCAATAATCTCCTCTAATATATCTAATCTGCGTAAAATCCTATCTCTATAAGAATTAGCTTCATATCTACCACTCATTCCATTTAATTTATATGACATGAGTGATTCCTTAGTGATTCTACATTTTTCGTAAGCTTCTTCCCATGACACATCTTCTAAAACACTATATATTGACTGATAAATTTCATTTCCGTTAATTTGATCTAACAGCTCCACTTTGTTATATGTCGGTTTTACCTCTAACGCTATTTCTCCCAAAGTCTTATTACAGTCTAAATTTCCCTTATCAATTTTTTTCTTTATCTCACTTATAAGCTTAGTTATCAAATCAGCATTATATAGATCATATAAGTCTTTAAAGCCAGTCATTTCAGCATTATATTTATGTGTTAGCCTTAACTCTTTTGTTTGTTTTCCATCAGAAAAATCCCAAGATTCAAAAATATTCTTCCCCTTTACACTTATAAAATCATTTATTTCAGTTCCATATAAAAATTTAATACTACCTTCTCTAATAGTACCATTTTCCATATTAGGTGCATTTATATCTTCTGAAGGTCTTTGCTCAATATCATCATCTCTAAACTTATTGGCTACTTCGATTACAACTCTTGGATTTCTTCGGTTTTGCGTCTTTACTATTTTAGTTAAATTATATTGATTTAAATTACCAACTCCGTCGTCATATATAGACTGCATTGAATCTCCAAAAAAACCAATTACATTTTTCTTATCGCTTTGCTCAAGATGCTTTAGTAAAATATCAGCAACTAAAGGACTTGTATCCTGATATTCATCAACAAAAATACAATCTGCAATATCCTTTAAAATGTCCGCTATTTTTTTATATTTCTCAAACATTTTCTCTGCAACAATCAAAATGTGATTATGGCTGATTTTCACTCTATTTTCTTCATTTGGCGTTACAGAATAATACTCATCATAATCCACATAAAGATTTTCGAAATATTCTTTAGAAATTAAATCCTCAGAAAAATCTTTTGGCTTTTTAAAGTTCTTTTCATTATCATCGTTAATAAGCTCAACTAAAATATTTTTTATTTCATTCTGATATTTTCTGATAAGAGACCATATAAACTCATGTATTGTTGAAACCCAAATATTCTCATTTTCTATTCTTGATAAAATTTCGGCAACTGCATTATTTGTATATGTAATGCATACTATCTTTATATCTGGTAATTCCTCTGTGAGTGCATTTATTAAGGAAATTAAGGAGTATGTTTTTCCACTACCTGCTCCACCTTCTAAAATAAAATTTTCACCATTTTTTATACATTGAAGAGCTTCTAATACTTCTTTTTCCAATGTTAGCGTATCCATAATAAGCCCTCCTCAATATAATGTGGAACTGCCCATTTTTCATCTTCTTCGCCATTCTCATTATCAAAATACAATAAGCTTGATGCAAATGCCGATTTCTTTTTCACATTATTCAAAGCAAAATTATAATAATCACCATTTTCTATTTCATCATTCGAAAAATCTTTTAAAGCTCCATATTGATAAAATCCTTCTTTGTTTTTTAATATAAAGTCTTTATTTAGTGCTATAAATGCATCTTCAAAACTACTCGCTTGATACTCACCATAAGATTCTGGTATTTGATAGGCCATTCTCATATTATCTTTAATTTTATCCTCAGCATTTTTCCCTACAAGTTCCTTAAATTGATTATTCGATGTATCAATTCCAGTATCTTTAAAAAATTCTTTTATTGATGCGTTACTTGTATGTGTTCCCTCATCGGGGTGACAACTCGTATATACAGTTCTTTCTTTTCCATTTTTATCTATTTTCTTTTCAGCTTTAACAGAGTCAATATCCGTAACAAACAAAACTTTTGTTCCTAAAAAGGAAAATAAAGGCATAAATATATGAGAATGCGCTCCAACTTCTATTATAGAAATATTCTGTGATAATAGTGGTATAATATCTGCTCTTGGCTTTTCTTTATTATCAATTTTATGCATCATCACTGGCATTAAAATTCGTTCGGTATCTCCTTCTATACAAATAGCTTTATCCGCAAAGAAAAGTTCACTTCTATTCATTGTCAGATATTGTTTTACAAACTTAAATCCTTTCTGTTCATCTCCACCATACTCTTCTTTTAAAGAATTAAAGCTCTTAGCTATGACCGTATTCCCGTTTTTCTTCAAATATATAATGTCATCAAAGTTACATTCAGAAACTATATGTGATGAATGCGAAGTGATTAAAATCTGCAACTGCTTATTCTTTTCTTTCAACAACTTATTTCTATGTGCTTTGATATGAGATTTAATATTCCTTATAAATATATACTGTAACTGAGGGTGTGTATGTGCTTCAGGTTCTTCAATATATAAGAGATTTATATCTGCTGGTTGTTCAAACAATTCCTGTATATTGGTTTCAATCTCAAATAAAATACCAATTAAATTCAAATACCCCAATCCATTATATGTTTCTGGAAGCGAATAATCTCCCCCTTGTCTATAACTTAAGTTTGTATTATCTGACAATAAATTTTTCTCTGAAATAGATGACTCTATTGCTATATCAATTCCATTTTCTGCACCACCATAAGTTTTAATAACATCTATAACATCACTAAAAATACCATCAATGGGTTCTTCACCTTCACTTTTTTCTCCATTGTAAATCTTATATAATTCTTTATCGGCTTCCTCCAATTTTTCTTCAAGTCTTGTAAATACCGATTCACTTTCATCTTTTGCAGCTTTATAAGAACTGAAATATTTACCAGTTAAACCTGATAAAACATGATTACGATCATCATTAGAAACCGCTCGATCAGCTCTTATTCCTGCCACTTTAATGACTTTTTGAATATCTTTATTATCAATTTCTTCTGATCTATCTTGCGTTGTTTTGTTTGCTTCAACATCAAACCCTCTTGAATATTTTTTCGTTTCAAAGAAGTTTGCAAAATTCTTACTCATAAATTTGGAAAATGATTTAAAATCTTCAATATTTTTTTCACTAATAATGTTTTTTAATTCTATGATTTTTTTTGCAGCTATTACCGAAATAAATTCTAAAACTATTATGTTATTATCTGGATTTAAGTCCATCATGAATTTTTGAATATTCTCATATGAATCATTATCATTATACTCAATGAATAATTGCATATTAATAGTTTCTAATAATTGAACTTCATCCAGCTTTGTTATATCAAAACCAATTATTTTTTTATAGAGATCTTTCTGGCATTCTAAATTTATATCTTCCCAAAATAATTTAGATGAATTTAGCATTTTATCTAAAACAATAATAGATGATGTTTTTCCACAATTATTTTTGCCTATAACTAGCGACAATTCATCTTTAAAATTTAACTCAAAATTTTTTAATAATCTAAAGTTTTTGACTTTCATCTTTTTTAAAATCATTTTAATACTCCTCTTTACCTTCTAAATCAAACTTTTCTTTTATATTTATTTTCCTAAAAATCCTTTGTCTACTTACATCAACTTGTTGTTTTCGAAACGATTCTCACTACATCAACAACCTTATCAAAGGTCAAATCTCCAATGTATTTATTTTCACTGAGATACACTTCCCACAAGGATCTTAGGTAAGAATCATCTTTTATGTCCTCGATTATTTCCTCAGAGTCTTTCATTATCTCCTGACTTCCTCTTTTGTGTGAGGTTCTTTCTACTGCTTCTTTTAAAATTTCATAGTTTATCTCATCTTTTTTTAGTTTGTAGAGGGTGTATAGATCGTAAAAGTCTCTCATTCGTGTTGTTGTTATATTTCTTCTGATTATGGTTTCATATTTTTCAGCTACAATTGTTTCTAATGGATATGCCATTATTTTTATATTTTCTTTGCTAAAGATACAGGGATAGGTATATTCTATTTCCCTTGGCGTTATTGCATCTCCTGTTGTTAGGTCTAGTTTCATCGGATTTTTGGTCTTTCCAACATTTGCTATTAGTGATATTCTAAAGTTCTCGTACTCGTCCTCTTCTCTAATATAGCTAATATCCTTTATTTCAAATCTTATTCCATCATCTACATTGATATTTATAATTTCTTGAACTGTTTCTTTTATTTTTTCTTCTTTTAAAGCTATGCCTTTAATGGTTGTGTCCATGTCCATAGTTGTTCTATTTTCAATCCCGATTAAAGATGATATTAAGAATCCTCCCTTTATTACAAAATTGTTTTTGTACTTTGATTTAGATAGCCTTTCTAAAAATCTTTCAAAAAAATATATTTGCAGAACTTCTTGTGACTTTAGATTTTTCTTCTCTGCCATGCTTCTTATCTTGCCCTTTATACTCTCGATATTAATCACAATAATACCTCCATGTATTTTCTAATTTCATTTTCTATTTTAAATAATCTACTGTATTTTATGAGTCGTCTTAGATTTTTATTTGTTGATTTAAAGTATATTTTTAAGGCTTCTGTAAAAATCTGTTTATCTATTTTTTCTCTGTCAATTATAATATCGCAAATTGTTCGATCAATATCATAAACTGGGATAAGGTTGCCTTGTGGTGATTTTATTTCTGCCTTTCCTAGTTCGTATAAATCTTTTTTTACATAGTGAACTTGTAGATCCTCATATCTTTTTTTGATATGGCTGGAATTGTAGCCTTGAGGTACAGATATATGAAATACATTTGGGGTCCTATCTGATAAGTCATGTAGATATAGGGCTGTTTGATGGGAAAATATAATTCGATTACTATTTGATGATATTAAAACAAAATCGTCTATTACTTTTCCTTTTAATTGATATAGTCCTGGTCTTAATCTTTCCAACTGTCCACTCTTTGTTAATTCTGATAAATTATGCCTAGTATATCCAAGTTCTTCTGCTTCTTTGTTGGTTATCACTAAATTTTCTTGGATATATTCTTTAAGTGTATTCATAGTCCGCCTCCTCTCGTTTACGCTTTTATTATATGTTATAAAAGCGAATATGTAAAGCTGGGCTATGAGTAATTTATATTTTGAGAAGGATGTAACGAATCCTTACTCCCTTCAATAAAAAAGAGCAGCCTTTTAAGCTACTCTTATAGAAAGTACAAAATGAGTTTATCTTATTAATTTTTTCTTTGTGTTTCCTCATACTAGTTTTAAAACTACTCTTACATCCATGTAGTTTTTTTGAGTCTTTTTGACGTATCCTTCTTCATCTTTATCGAAGACAAAATGCTTATAAAACTGCTTAAAATGCAGGATTTCTATATTTACATCTTTTGTATCAACGCTATAGTCTCCACATGCGCCGTCCTGGGGAATTGGTCCACAGCTTCAAGGTGTTCCACTTTATAGCCCTCTCTTTCCAGTAGCTCAATATCCCGAACTTGGGTCACGGGGTTGCAGCTGATGTAGAGGATGCGTCTCGCGCCGAGGGCAGCGAGTTTTCCGATGGCTTTCGGGTGGATGCCGTCGCGAGGGGGGTCCACGACGAGGAGGTCGCATGTTTCATCCACAGTGTCGATCATCTCCAGCACGTCGCCGGCAATGAAGCGGGCGTTGTCGATGCCATTGCGCGCGGCCGAGCGATTGGCATCCTCCACGGCGGATTCCACGATTTCGATGCCCACCACTTTTTTCGCCGCCTTGGCCAGGACCTGGCCGATAGTGCCCGTGCCGGAGTAGAGGTCGAAGACCACGCCTTTTTCTTCCGCCGCCAGGGTCCGAGCCTTTTCGTAGATCAGCGTGGCCGTGTCGGGATTGGGCTGAAAGAAGGAAAAGGGCCCGATGTCGAAGTGCAGGTCCAGAAGCTCTTCGCCGATAACCTCCTCGCCAAAAAGGTGGCGCACCTCTTCGGGCTTAATGGCGTCGGCCCAATCGTCGGTGATGGTGCGGTAAATGCTTGCCACCTTGCCTTTTAGCTTCAAGCCACGAAGGAAATCCACAAAGGACGCCTCGTCTACCGCATCGGAGGTGGTGACCAGGTTCACCAAATAGCTGTCCGTGGCCCGCGCGTGGCGCACGACGAGAAAGCGCAGGGTGCCTTCGTGCTTCATGCGGTGGTAAAAGGGGGTGTTCAGCTCGCGGAAATAGCCTTCCACGGCCCCGCGAATGGCCTCCATGTCTTCCGGCACCAGGAGGCAACCCGTGGTGGAGACGATGTCGTAAAAGCCCTTTTTGTGGTGCAGGCCCAGGGTGAGGGGGCCGCCTTTTTCCGCATCACCGAAGGTGTATTCCATTTTGTTGCGGTATTGGTATTCCTTGGGCGCCGGCGTATAGGGCACATCCCTGCCGTAGAGATCGTCGATCATGGCTTTTTTCAGGGCCGATTCCTTTTCGTAGCTCAGGCTTTGGTAGGTGCAGCCGCCGCAAATGGCCGCATGAGGGCAATCGGCCGCCTCTTCCATGGGTGATGAGGCCAAAAGCTCCACGATCTTTCCCTTTTTATTGTCCTTTCGGTTTCTCGTGATGCGCACGCCCACCTTTTGCCCGGGCAGACCGCCTTTTACCACGACCCGCGTGCCGTCTTCCGTTTCCACCACGGATTTGTTGGGGAAATGCCGCCGAATAATCTCGCCTTCTACATATTTTTTCGCCATAATGCCTCCTTTATTCTTCCCTCCATTATACCATGGGGCTTCTCCCATAGAAAAAGCTACCGACATCCATCGGTAGCTTTTCGTTTTAAATTTACTGGTCGTAGACAAAGCTCGTGTTGTTGACTTCAAACCAGGTTTCGTCTTTTCCGTTGGCCTTGCGCTCGTAGCCGTGGCCGTTGGTGGCTTCGACGACGGGATAGTAGGACCACATCTCTTTCTTCATGTCCTTAAACTGCAGGATTTTGTCTTGATGGGTATCCACATAGGCCTCGTCGGCAAAGCGATTGAGCATGCGGTTGGTGATAGCCACCACTTCCGCCCGCGTAATGGGTTGGTCGGGCTTAAAGCTTCCGTCGGGATAACCGGAAATCCATCCGGCGCCCGCGGCCTTTTGAATCACATCGTAGGCCCAGTGGTCCTTGGCGACGTCGGTGAAAGCTTTGCTCCCCGCCGAAATATCGGCGAAGCGCGTAGCCATGGCGGCAAATTCCGCCCGGGTAATGTCGGCCCGAGGCATGAAGTTGCCATCGGGATAGCCCTTCACCATGCCCAGCTTGCTCATGTAGCTAATGGCGGTGACGGACCAGAGATTGTCGGGGATGTCCTTGTAATCGCGGCTGTAAATCATGCCCTTTTGCGGCCGTTCGTTTAAGAGACGGGAGAACATGACCGTGACTTCCTGGCGGGACATTTTATTATCGGGCTTAAAGTTTTGATCCGGGTAGCCGATCATGTATTGGGCATGATCTTTTCTGTTTAAGAGAGGCGTGTCCGCGGGTTTTGAAAGAAACGTGCCGCCCTTCGGATGATTATCGGGCTTCTTGGGATCGTCGGGCTTCTTGGGTCCTACTTTTTCCCATTGAGCAACGAAGTTTTGATTTCCGGTAACTTTATAGTCAGCTCTGGGTTTATATTCTTCCTTGCTCCAATAAAGAAACTTGTATCCTTCTCTTGTTGGAGCTTCCATTAATTTAATCTCTTCATTTTCTTTGTGCAATTCAGTTTTAATTTCTTTGCCATCCGCAAATTTACCGCCATTGGCATCGTAAACGATCAAAAGTTCTCCTTTATAATTAATGTCGTAATTGTTAAGAAGACTTTTACTCATATATTTGTTGTATGGGGTATCCGAAGTATCGCTAAATGCCAAATTTGTGAATTTATCATAATTTGTCGGAGGTGCAAATAGACCTGCTCTAGCTACATTCCCTTCAAATAATGTCGTTTTGTCGATAGTTAAGTTTTGATACTTCGTTACATCAGCCGGGTTTTTATAATCGAGGGACGCATCAAAGATAGCTCCGCCCATACCGGACTTATTGTTGATAAATTTACTTGATTCACTTATCTTGGCAGGAATGTCAGCATCAATATAAAGACCTCCGCCTAATAATTTTGTTTGGTCTCCACTCTCTCCGGTATCATTACCATTGAACTCAGTTCCTTTAATATTTACAGTTCCTTTAATTTGTGTGCCACCCGTTCCAACGAAGACACCTCCTGCCCCATTGGCTGTATTATTTTTAATTACACACTTATTTAGATTCGTAGTTTTACCAGCTACAGAGACAATTCCCCCACCTAAAGAGCTTGAATTATTAGAATCTATAATAGAATCTTCAACAGTCAAATTTCCCAGCAGTGAAGTTATTCCACCACCTATACTTTTAGCCTTATTATTTCTTATTGTACTATTTTTAATCGAGCAAGAGTTTTGTCCAGAAAAGAATAAGGCTCCGCCACGAGCTTCATCACTTTTGTTATTATCAAAATTACAGCCGTCAATATTAAGGTCTGCGTTGACACTATAAACAGCTCCTCCATCTGATGCTGAACTATTTTCTGTAAAAGTAGAGTCTTTTATTTGAGCCCCACCTTGTAAATACAATGCACCTCCAGCTGAATTAGCTTTATTCTTGTTAAATGTAACATCATTCAGTGTTAATTCTTTTGATGTGAAAATTGCTCCACCCCAATTGGCTTCGTTACTTTCAAAAATGGCATTTGAAACACTAAAAGCTTTTGAACTGTATATTGCACCACCTGTAGAAGCTTTATTACCTTTGAAGGTTGCATTAGAAATGCTTGCTGTATGATTTTTCCCAATAATAATAGCTCCGCCAGTTACTCCAGTTTCATTATCTTCAAATTTTCCACCTGTAATATTTAAAGGTCCAAAAGCAGCAATCGCCCCTCCACCTCTTTTGGCGTTGTTATTCCTAAAAGTTCCCCCACTTATATTTATTATAGAATCATTACGAGCTTGTATAGCTCCGCCTTGCAAGCTATATTTATTATTTTGAATTATTGCTCCTTCTAAAATATTCAAAGTGCCACCGTTAAGATATATTGCCGGCCCATCGAAACCTGAATATTCTGAGAAATTTTGCACCACTGCTCCGTCAGCTAATGTTAAAGTTCCTCCGGTAATACCAAACGCTTGTGCACTATTGCTTCCATCTAATATTACATTTTCAATTTTAAGTGTAGTACCACTAAATAATGAAGCAAAATTCTTATTACTTCTCTTTAATGTAAACTGATTTCCTGCTTTAGATCTTAAAACCATATTTACATCTGTTTTTCCCCATAGTCCTTCGTCTTCAGGGATAGCATAATCATCATTCATGGTGATTACATACTCATTAGTTAAATCTTCTTGTTTGCAATTCTCCACCGCTTTATAAAAAGTGTCATAATCACCTACAAGCGCACCATCTTCTGTGCTTCCGACAAGTCTTTTTGTAACTGTAAAAGTCTTTTCTGCAACAGGTCCTCCCACTGCATCCGGGACTTCTTCCTTACTTATCTCGAGCTCATCTTCCTCCGCTTTTACTTCTTCCGGATCATCCTTTTTATCTTCAGCCTTAACCTTTTCGACTTTTTCGACAGATTGATTCATCCTTGGGATTTCTTGCTTACCCTTAGCAAACACCGATGTTGCATTTAAAAATACTGATACCATCATCAGCAGTGCCAACAATAGGGCTGTGCTTTTCTTGTGTTTCATAGCTCCTCCTAAATCTTCTGAAAAGTAAAATACTTTTAGACATTATCCTTAACTATAAGATTACCATACTCCTGTTTATTTAGTAAGGCAAAGTGAAAAATGTTATAAAAAGACTCCCGGGATTTACGGAAAGTAGAGTGACCCCATAAAGTTGGACTTAATCGAGTAAGCATTTCGCTTGCTCGATTTTGTTTTACATAACATTCGTTCTATGCAGATTTCATTCGTTCACGGTATTGCTTCGGACTCAAGCCACCCAACTTTTCTTTGATTCGATCGTTGTTGTAGTAGCGGATGAAACGTTCGATGGAACGCAC
>CABJAE010000011.1:9929-77489 GCA_902363535.1 Peptoniphilaceae bacterium | reverse complement strand
CGGCAGCGCCAAAGAATACCATGGCCTTCGCTACACCAACCAGCGTGGACGAAAGAAAATGGACCTGAAAGCGGTGCTGACCTTTGCATGCATGAACATGAAAAAACTGGCACTGATGATGGATCGAAGAGATCGGGAGAGGGGAGACTGCGGCCCTTCTTTTGCTGATTTATGGAGAAAATGGATTGACAACATAAAAAAGAGACAAACCCCGAGATTTATTCGGAGTTTGTCTGCAGTCTGAAACGGCCTCGCGCCGTTTTTTTATTGCTCAAAAGCCTCGAAAGTCCCGCCCCATATCCCCGGAGGTGAGGACGCTCCAAAGGTCTGTGGCTTTTTCTTCGAAAGCCAAGAACCGCCTTTCATCGAGAGAGCATTTTTTCACTTGTTTGAAATTGGTAAGTAAGGTAACGGACGAATCCTTCGCCTTGCGAAGATAGTCTTTCCCTTCGTCGGAAAATGCCAAGACCTGAAAGGTATGCTGACGGGCCATGGCCGCCTCGACGGACGCCTTATCCAATCCGAGGGATGCGTGGAGCATGAGACGAGCGATGCGCCAGCGGGAATAGCGCCGAGTCTTCACCAGGTCAAAAAATTCATCATAGGTCTTCGCTTCGCGCAAACAGGCGCGGATTCGCTTGTCCAGTCCGATTTCGTAGCCGGCAAAGGATGTGAGGTCCGGGGGAGAGGAGAGCCACAGGCCGCGGTAGAAGCGGTAGAGGGATTCGACCAACTCCGATTCTTTGTATTGAGGCGGAGATCCCGCACAGAAATGCTTGATTTGATAGGGGTCATTCATGGTACGAATGGCCGATGCGGAGCAAATCTTCTCGCCGTCTTGGGCACGCTCAACCATCACGAGGGGAATCATCGGTGCCAATTGCTTCAAGCTTTTATAGTAGCCGTAAGCCAATAGGGCGTTGGACTGAAACACCGAAGGCCAAGATTTGTCCTCCGCCTCCAAAGCCTCTTTGTACGCCGCGGCATAGGATGTGCCGCTTTCCATGGCCGCTTTTAGGCGGGAGTGAAAGGCTTCGGTCTTTTCGTAACGGTAAATGGCATCGAAAGTCGCCCTGTCGCCGAATTCCGTGCCGCAAAAGACGGCGTCGATAAAAGGCAATCGACTTGCCACAGCCATGGCGCCGCGGGAAAAATACTCGCCGCCGGAGGTGGCCGACTGCACCGGATGGGTAATCACCACATCGGCACCGTTTTTCACAAGGTCATTCGCCCGCGTAAACTTGTCCGTCACAACGGGCAGGCCCCGCTGCGTAAAAGAGGCGCTCATTAAAACCACGACGCCATAGCCGCTTTCTTTGGCGCGTTGGATTAAGTATGTATGGCCGTAGTGCGGAGGGTTGGTCTCCGCCACGATGAGTGCATAGGGCATGATTTCAATCCTTTTCATCTCTTTTCTTCGACAAGGAACGATTATATGATATAATAACTGCGGTCAAAATGAAAATGCTTAAGGAGGAAATACATGAAAATTTTAGTCATTAACTGTGGCAGCTCTTCTCTGAAATACCAGTTAATCGATATGGAAGATAAGAAAGTTCTCGCCAAAGGTTTAGCCGAACGGATCGGCATCGAAGGCGGCCGCGTAAAATACGAAGCAGCCGGCAAAGACGAAATCGTCATCGAAGAAATGCTCGCCGATCACAAGGCAGCCCTTAAAATCGTCTTGGATTCTTTACAACACGCTGAATACGGCGCCGTTAAGAGCTTAGACGAAATCGATGCCGTCGGCCACCGCGTCGTACACGGCGGCGAAGCATTTGCCGAATCGGTGATCATCGACGAAAAGGTCATGAAAGCCATTAACGACAATGTTGAAATCGCACCCCTGCACAATCCGCCGAACATTATCGGTATCGAAGCCTGCAAGGAAATCATGGGCGACATCCCCATGGTCGCTGTATTCGACACGGCTTTCCACCAAACCATTCCGGCATTAAACTACATCTATGCCCTTCCCTACGAATACTACGAAAAATACAAAGTTCGTCGCTACGGCTTCCACGGCACCAGCCACCAATACATTACGGAACGTGCCGCTGAAATGCTCGGCAAAAATCTTGACGATGTGAACTTAATTACCTGCCACTTAGGTAACGGCTCCAGCATCAGCGCCGTCGTCGGCGGAAAATGCTACGACACCACCATGGGCTTTACGCCCCTCGAAGGCTTGGCCATGGGTACCCGTACCGGCGACATGGACCCCGCCATCGTTCCCTTCATTATGGACAAAGAAAACCTCTCGACCGAGGAAATGTCTAATGTTATGAACAAAAAGAGCGGTGTCTTGGGCATCAGCGGCGTATCCAGCGACTTCAGAGACTTGGAAGAAGCAGCTGAAAAGGGCAACGAACGGGCACAACTGGCTCTGGATATTTTCGAAAACCGCGTCCGCAAATTCATCGGCGCCTATTTAACCGAAATGGATCACTGCGACGGCATTATCTTTACGGCCGGCGTCGGCGAAAACTCCATTTCCACGAGAGAACGCGTCGCAGGCGGCTTGGCTTCCTTAGGCATCAAGATCGACCGCGACAAAAACGACATGCGCGGCAAAGAAGCTGTCATCAGTGCCGACGATTCTTCCATTCCCGTATTGGTTATTCCCACCAACGAAGAATTGAAAATCGCCATGGAAACGGCCAAACTCGTTTAAATTCCTTGACAAGAGGCCGTTTCTTATCATATAATAGCTTGCAGCAGTTTTAGAGGTGATACCTTTGCGTAGAGAATTTTCTGATTTTTTACAGGGAAGTGACATCCACAAACACGTCGAGGGTCAGCTGATGAAAGAAGACAGTCCCTTGGATTTAGAAGGTCTCGATCTTCTCGATCCCGTTGACTACGATATGGACATCTATAAAGTTGATGGGGACTTAGAAGTCGACGTTCATGTGACCTACGACATCAAAACCCCGTGTGATCGCTGCTTGAAGATGGTGGAAGAAACCATCGACAGCGAATCTCACGTGGTCGTAACCACCGATGAGGAAGAGGACGACGAAGCGAACGTGCTTCTCGTCGAAGCTTTGGATGAATTTCCGTTGGCGGAAATAGTATTCTCGCAAGTGATAACATCCGTACCGATCAAAGTTTTGTGTGATGATGATTGCAAGGGACTTTGCCCGGTCTGTGGTGAGGATTTAAACGAACATCCCGATCACCATTGTGAATCGGAAGGCATCAGCCCCTTTGAATCCTTAAAAAATCTATTTGATGAAAAAGCATAAGAGATAGGGAGGTGTAGACATGGCAGTACCTAAGAGTAAAACTTCGAAACAACGTAAAAACAAGAGACGTGCATCTTCTTATCGTCTGAATAAAACGACTGTCGCTGAGTGCCCCAATTGCCACGAAGCGAAGTTACCCCACCGTATTTGCCCGAGCTGCGGCTACTACGATGGCAAAGAAGTTATCGCAACTTCTGAAGAAGTATAAGAAAAAAGCTTCCGATTTTTCGGAAGCTTTTTTTGCATTAGAAAACCCCCGGTTAAGCGGGGGGTTTCTTTTCGGGCACCGTTTGATGTCCTTTTATTCTGCCCAATTTCCGTTTACAAAAATCGGCACTTCGTCGCCATCTGCCGTGGTCGCCGTAATGGAAAGATCCGCTGTGCCCACCATAAAGTCCACGTGGATCAAGCTGTTGTTTGCGCCTCGTTCTAAAAGCGCATCCTCATTTAAATCGCTGCCGCCATTAAGATTGGTGGGATAGGCCTTGCCGAGAGCCAAATGGCAAGAGGCGTTTTCGTCATAAAGGGTGTTATAAAAAAGTTGATTGCGATTGGAAATCGGCGAATCGTAGGGAACGAGAGCTACCTCGCCCAAGCGTCCGGCGCCCTCGTCGGTGTCGAGCAAACGGGCGAGAACATCTTTTCCCTTTTCGGCGTCGAAATCGACGACCTTCCCGTCCTTAAAACGAAGCCAAAAGTTGTCGATGACATTGCCGTTGTAGGCGAGAGGCATGGAGGCGTGAACGACGCCGTCGACCCCGGCGCGGTGGGGAAGGGTAAAGACTTCTTCCGTCGGGATATTTGCCACGAAGTAGCGGCCATCGGGCAAAGTGGAGCCGCCGCCGGCCCAAATGTGGCCCTCGGGAAGCGTAATGGTCAGATCCGTTCCCAAACTGTTTTTGTAGTGAAGGGATTTGTATGCGGCTTCCGTCAGCTTCTTCGCCTGTCCGTCCACCGTCGTCGTGTGCTTTTTCCAATCGGCGATGGTGCTTTCAGAGACGCGGCACATATCGAAAATCGCCTGCCACAACTTTTTAACGGCAACGTCTGTGTCATCTTCGGGATAGACTTTCTTCGCCCAGGCCTCCGTAGCGATGCCTGCGACGGTCCAGGGATTTTCGTCCTTCATGATGGCCTCGGAGTAAAAGCGCATGGCCTTGGAACGGCTCATGGACGCTTCCTGAAGCTTGTGGGCATCGATTTGCTTTAACAAATCCGGATCCGATCCCGTAAAGGATAAAAAGGCGGCGCCGTTTTCAATGTAGTGGCGATACAATTCCGTATCGAAATCGTGAACCGTGTTAAGCACCTCTTCCGATGCATGTTCGTATTTTAAAAGGGTAAGGGCATCGTCGGACCAAATGACGCGCACGTCGGCGGCGCCCTGGGCGTAAGCCGCTTCGGCGCAGGCGACGACCAAGTCCCTTCCTTCGATGGGACTTTGGATCACAAGGTCCTGTCCTTTTTCAAGAGAAAGGCCCGTGTTTATCAGTAATTCAGCATATGCATTTAATTGTTCGTTGAAATTCATAGTTCCTCCTTTTTCTGAAAGTATACCACAATCCGGCGCCGAAAAAAGAGAAAGGATTCTTGCAAGGGTAGGGCGCGCGTGTTATAATATATCGGTACAAATACGCACACAGCCTCAGAACCTGGCCGTTGCCTGAGGGTCGCTTTGTTCATACGGGCTGTGGAGGAAAAAACATTTGGAGGTAATATGTCTGTAGTATCTATGAAGAGCCTGCTTGAAGCCGGCGTACACTTTGGTCACCAAACCAGAAGATGGAACCCGAAGATGAAGAAATACATCTTCACCGAACGCAACGGTATTTACATTATCGACTTACAAAAAACCGTCGGCAAAATCGAAGAAGCCTACGATTTCGTTCGCGAAACCGCTCAAAACGGCGGACAAGTTTTATTTGTCGGTACCAAAAAGCAAGCGCAAGATGCCATCGAAAAAGAAGCTAAGCGTTGCGGAGAATTCTACATTAACCAACGTTGGTTAGGCGGTCTTCTCACCAACTATCAAACCATAAAGAAGAGAATCGCTCGTCTGAAAGATTTGGAAGAAATGGAAACAGACGGTCGCTTCGACGTTCTTCCCAAGAAGGAAGTTATCGGCCTTCGTCACGAAAGAGAACGTCTTGAAAAATTCTTAGGCGGCATTAAAGACATGAACGGTCTGCCCGATGTCATGTACGTCGTCGATCCGAAGAAAGAAAATATCGCCGTTAAAGAAGCGCAAAAGCTCGGTATTCCCATCGTCGGTATTCTCGATACTAACTGCGATCCCGATGAATTGGATTACCCCATCCCCGGCAATGACGACGCCATTCGTGCCGTAAAATTAATTACGGAAACCATGGCTAACGCCGTTCTCGAAGGAAAACAAGGGGCACAAGATCACGCTGAAGAAGAAGCTGAAGCACCTGAAGCATCTGAAGAAACTGAAAATCAAATCACGGATAGTGCGGCTGATACAAAAGAACAAGAATAAGGCAAATTATAAGAGTTCTGGCCAATGGAACTCTTATTTTTTTGAGAGTGCAACTCGTATCTGAAAGGGGACTTAAAATGGAAATTTCTGCAAAAATGGTAAAAGAATTAAGAGACAAATCCGGCGCAGGCATGATGGACTGCAAGAAGGCCTTAAAGGAATCCAACGGCGACATTGATCGCGCCGCCGACATCCTCAGAGAACAAGGCCTCAGCAAGGTCGCTAAGAAGAGCGATCGCATCGCAGCGGAAGGGATTGTAGAAAGCTACATCCACAACAACCGCATCGGCGTTTTGATCGAAGTCAACACCGAAACCGACTTTGTCGCCAAAAA
The DNA here is from genome assembly GCA_902363535.1 of Peptoniphilaceae bacterium. Classification (GTDB taxonomy): domain Bacteria; phylum Bacillota; class Clostridia; order Tissierellales; family Peptoniphilaceae; genus Aedoeadaptatus; species Aedoeadaptatus acetigenes. The sequence continues at coordinate 71,407 of CABJAE010000011.1, read as the reverse complement.
CGAAGACTTCAGAGAATTTGTTCGCGACATGGCCATGCAAGTGGCTGCCGTCAACCCGAAATACGTTACCCGCGACGAAGTTCCCCAAGACGAATTGGATCACGAACGTTCCGTCTTAAAGGAACAAGCGTTAAATGAAGGCAAACCGGAACACATTGTAGAAAAAATGGTCGAAGGCCGTTTGGAAAAATTCTACAAAGAAATCGTCCTTTTGGATCAACCCTTCATTAAAGACGGCGACAAGACCGTAAACGAATTATTAACCGAACTTATCGCAAAAATCGGCGAAAAGATCAGCATCCGTCGCTTCTGCCGCTATGAAGTCGGTGAAGGCATGGAAAAACGCTCCGAAGACTTCGCCGAAGAAGTTGCAAAACAAATGAAATAAGCGGACCCGGACCATGGAACCTAAATACAAGAGGATCGTCTTAAAACTCAGCGGGGAAGCCATGGCGGGAGAAAAAGGAATCGGCATCGATTCTTCTGTGGTCAGGCTCTTCGCTCGTGAGATCAAGCGCATCTCCGAGGCTGGTGTGGAAACCTGCATCGTCGTCGGCGGCGGCAATTTCTGGCGTGGCCGGGACAGCAAGGAAATGGACCGAGCCACATCCGACTACATGGGAATGCTCGGCACGGTCATGAACGCCCTGGCGCTTCAAGATGCCCTGGAGCAAATGGAGGTTGTGACGCGGGTCATGACGGCCATCGAAATGAAACAAGTGGCCGAGCCCTACATTCGTCGCCGGGCCATTCGCCACCTGGAAAAAGGCCGCGTGGTCATTTTCTCCGGAGGCATCGGCAATCCCTATTTTTCCACGGACACCACGGCAGCCCTTCGCGCGGCGGAAATCGACGCGGAAGTCATTCTGCTGGCGAAAAAAGGCGTCGACGGCATTTACGATTCCGATCCCAATGTCTACGACGACGCAGTGAAATTCGACAATTTGTCTTATTTCGATATTCTCAGCAAGAATTTAAAAATCATGGATTCGACAGCCACTTCTCTATGCATGGATAATGAAATCCCCCTACTTGTCTTCGGCATCGACGAATCGAGCAATCTTTTCGACGCGGCCATGGGCAAGGAACTGGGGACCCGTGTTGAATAAGGAGGATTTTGTATGGATTTTAGCGAAGTCAAAAAAGAAGTTCAAACCAAAACGGAAAAGACTGCCGATCGCTTAAAGGAAGAATTGGCATCCATTCGCGCCGGCCGCGCCAATCCGTCCCTCTTGGACCGGATTACCGTGGAAGCCTACGGCCAACAAACGCCGTTAAATCAAGTTGCCGGCATTACGGCACCGGAAGCGCGTCTGTTGACCATTCAACCCTGGGACGCATCCTTGATCCCCGCCATTGAAAAAGAAATTTTAAAATCGGATCTGGGCCTGAATCCATCCAACGACGGCAAATTGATTCGCTTGGCGATTCCCGCGTTGACGGAAGAACGACGCAAGGAAATGATCAAAGTCGTAGGAAAAGATGCCGAACAATCGAAAGTTGCCATCAGAAACGTTCGTCGCGACGCCATCGACTTGATTAAAAAAGCGGAAAAGAACAAGGAAATTTCCGAAGATGATCAAAAAGATTACGAAGAAGAAATTCAGAAGATCATCGACGCCGCCGTTAAAAACATCGACGCCATTGCGAAGGCAAAGGAAGACGAATTGCTTGAAATTTAAATACAACTGAATAGGGCCCCCTAAGGGGGTTCTTTCTTTTTAGGAGAAATCATGGATTCTGAAAAAAAAGCCATGCCCAAACACCTGGGCATTATCATGGACGGCAACGGCCGCTGGGCAAAGGCGCGCAATATGCCGCGCACTTACGGCCACAAAGAGGGCGTGAAGCGGGTTTTGGAAATCGTAAGGGCCTGCTACAAATTGAATATCCCCTATCTGTCTCTCTACGCCTTTTCCACGGAAAATTGGAAGCGCCCGGAGCAGGAAGTGTCAAACCTTATGTTTCTCTTGCGCACATTTATCGATCAATACATTGACGAATTGGACGAAAACGGCGTGAAGCTGAACATTATGGGCGACCTGTCCGCATTAGGCGAAAAGACCCGAAAGATGGTCTTAGGCGCCGTCGAGCGCACCGAATCCAACGTGGATCTCATCTTAAATATCGGCTTGAACTACGGGGGGCAGGATGAAATCCTACGTGCGGCAAAATCGCTGGCGCAAAAAGCCGTGAACGGCGAGATTTCCGTCGATGCCATCGATAAAGAAGCTTTCGAAAGGGAGCTTTATACGAAAAACCAGCCGCCCCTGGATCTGTTGATCCGTCCGAGCGGCGAGCTGCGGGTCAGCAATTTTATGCTCTGGCAATTGGCCTATGCGGAATTTTGGTTCTCGGATATTCTTTGGCCGGACTTTACGGAAGACACATTAAAGAAAGCCATAGACGATTATCAAACGAGGGACAGGCGATTTGGAGGCGTATAATTGAGTAATCTGTTAAAACGAACGACGACGGCCTTGGTTCTCATCGCTCTTTTAGTGGCGATTCTCTATTTCGGCGGAATGGTGTTGCAATGTGCCGTTCTCTTCTTTTCCCTGGCTCTGTGTCACGAACTGATTTCCGCCTTTAAACACAAGGGCAATAACATTCCCGAGCACTACATTCTCCTTGCCTGTGCCTTTCACTTTGTGGTGTACGAGCGAGGCTGGCCGTGGTTTGTGGCATTTACCATCCCTTTGTTTTTCCTCATACTGTATTATTTAAAAGAGGATGATTTTACGATCGAAGATATGGGTATCTCTGCCCTCATACTGATCTATGTGCCCACCTTTTTGTTCCCCATCATGGCTTTGGACAAGACGCGTTACCTTTATCTGGTATTCGTCATATCCATTGCCACGGATACTTTCGCCTATTTGACGGGAATGGCTTTCGGAAAACACAAGCTGTGTCCCACCATCAGCCCGAACAAAACCGTGGAGGGCGCGTTGGGCGGCGTCGCGGGTACCATGCTATGCGGTTTGATCTACTGCATGATTTTCGACATTCACATTACGCTGATCCACGTGCTCTTTATCGGCCTCGCCTCCGTTACGGCGCAGCTGGGGGATCTGTTTGCATCGAAAATTAAACGCGCCATGGGGATTAAGGACTTCGGCCACTTTTTACCGGGCCACGGCGGATTCATGGACCGCTTCGACAGCATGCTCTTAATCATACCCATGGTCTATATTCTGTTCCGCTTTTCACTTTAGGAGGTTATATGACGACCCTTTTCGGTTCACTTTTTGTCTTTATACTAATTATCGCCATACACGAATTCGGCCATTTTGCTGTGGCAAAGGCCGTCGGTATTCGCGTGAATGAGTACGCCATCGGCATGGGCCCTTTAATCTATAAAAAACAAACGGAAGAAACCCAATACAGCCTTCGGGCGTTGCCCATCGGCGGCTATGTGGCCATGGAAGGGGAAGAGTCGGCATCGGACGACCCGCGGTCGTTCAATAACGCGAGTCTATTGAAGCGGGCAGCGGTCATCGTCAGCGGCGCTGGCATGAATTTTGTCCTGGCCATCGTGGCCTTTTCTCTTTTTCTCTTAATCACCGGCTATCCGACGAAAATCGTGGACGAAGTGATTCCGAATTCCCCGGCGGCCGTGGCGGGAATTCAAAAAGGGGACGCCATTCGCTCCGTCGACGGAAAGGAAATAAAGGACTGGGACGCTTTTTCCAAAACCGTGGCGTCTTCGAAAAATCCCATTACCATCGGCATTGATCGCGAAGGGAAAATTCTCGATTTTACCGTAAAGCCCGTAGAAAAAGACGGTCGCCCCATCGTGGGCATACAACCCACCAGCGAAAAGCATCCGGTAAAAGCCATGGGCGACGGATTCAAGATGACGGGGAAAGTTATCGTCACCATTTTCGACGTCTTAGGGAAATTATTTACGGGAAACCTGGGCGTAGACAATCTGTCCGGCCCCGTAGGCGTGGTGAAAGTGATCGGCGACTCGGCAAAGTACGGGTTCGGCTCTTTGATGTTTATCACGGCCTACATTTCGGCGAATCTGGGCTTTATGAACCTGCTGCCCATTCCCGCCCTCGACGGAGGCAAGCTCGTGTTTATCCTAATCGAAGGAATCACGGGCAAACCGGTAAACGAACGAATCGAACAGGGGCTTTCCGTGGCAAGCTTTGTCTTGCTCTTTGCTCTCATGATTTACGTGACGATTTTCGGCGATATTGCCCGATTCATCCAATAGAAAGGACGATGAACTTGTCTAAACACACGAGACAAATCGCTGTCGGCGACGTATTAATCGGCGGCGGCGCTCCCATTAGCATTCAGTCCATGACCAACACGAAGACGAAAGATGCGGTGTCCACCATCGATCAAATTCATCGACTGGAAAATGCAGGCTGCGACATTATCCGCGTAGCGGTCAATGATCTCGAGGATGCAGAAGCCTTGGATCAAATCATTCCCGCCATTTCCATTCCGGTCATCGCCGACATTCAATTCGATTATCGCCTGGCCCTTTACGCATTGGAGCACGGCGTCCACGGTTTGCGCATTAATCCGGGAAATATCGGCGAGGCCTGGAAGGTGAAAGAAGTGGCGGATGCGGCAAAGGCGCGGAACGTATCTATCCGCATCGGCGTCAACTCGGGTTCTGTGAAGCCGGCCTTCATCGAGAAATACCGTGGCGTGAACTCCAAGTCCATCGTGGAATCAGCACTGGATGAAATCGCCACACTGGAAAAATTCGGTTTCGACGCCATTAAAGTCTCTTTAAAATCCTCGGACGTGCGTCAATCCATCGAAAGCTACCGGGAATTTTCCCGCGTCAGCGATTATCCCCTTCATCTGGGCATTACCGAGGCCGGTGCCGGCATGAACGGCATCGTGAAATCGGCTGTGGGCATGGGTACCTTACTTGAAGAGGGCATTGGCGATACCATGCGGGTCTCCTTAACGGGCGATCCCGTCGATGAAGTGCACTGTGCCAAGGCCATACTGAAGAGTTTGGGCCTCAGGCGCGAGGGCATCGACATCGTCGCCTGTCCCACCTGCGGACGCACGGAAATCGACTTGATTCATTTGGTTAAGGATGCGGAAGATCGCTTTAAGGCCTTGAATTTCGAAGGAAAAATCGCCATTATGGGTTGTCGCGTCAACGGACCCGGCGAAGCCCGCGAGGCGGATTACGGCATCACCGGCGGAAATGGTCGCGGCGTCATCTTTAAAAAAGGCGAAGTCGTGGAAACCGTTGACGAAGCGCATCTATTAGACGCTCTTATCGACTTAATAGAAAGGGATCACCGTTGATCGACAAAAACACCCATCCATCAGAGCGCGCTTTGATGGATTTTATTTTAAATAAATCCCTGCCCATAAAAAAAGTGATCTATAATCGGACGCTTGCCGGTTTGACACTGGAAATGGATTGTGAAGAAGGGGATTGGCGCGATGAATTTGAAACGCTTCTGAAAAAATGCTATCCCACCCTTGCGGTCAAGACAAATTACCGGGAAAAGCAAGCGGAGCGGGCGGCGTACACGGAAGATGAAATCTATAATTTTTTAAAGGCCTCCATTACCGCATCCGATGCTTGGCTCGAGCGTGACTGTTTTATCATGAAGGAAAGCCGCATTACGCTTCATGTGCCCAACGCCACAGTGGAAAAGACCGTCCTCTCCATGCACATCGAAAGCAGGCTCGAAGAAATCACCGGTCGGCGCTATTTCCTGGAATGCGCCTGTCCGGACGGGGACTGCGAATTGAGTGCTTTGGACGAGTTGATCGAGAGCGAAGAATCGGTGTTCAGCGACGGCATAAAGATCGAAGCGCCTGCGGCGAAGGAAAAGGCGAAGAGCGACGAAGTTTACCAGTTCGGAAAAAATAAATTTGAACCCCCGACGCCCATAGGCGACTGTCGCGTCGGTGAGACCGTCACCATTACGGGATCCGTCTTCGACTTCGACGAGCGACCCATAAAAAACGACAAAACCCTGTTTATCCTCTCCCTTTACGACGGGACGGACAGCACCAATGTGAAGGCTTTTGTAAAAAATCAGGAAGCCGACGCCTTTGCTCAAACTTTTTCCAAGGGAAAGACCGTCTCCGTTCACGGGAAATACGATTTCGACAGTTTCGACCGCAGGGAAAGCGTCGTTGCGCGAAATATGAAGGTGGTTCCCACGCAAAAACGGGAGGACAAAAGCGCGAAAAAGCGCATCGAGCTGCACGTCCACACGAAAATGAGCAATATGGACGGCACCAACACCATCGACGATTTCGCGAAGCAGGCCAAGGCCTGGGGCCACGAGGCCATCGCCATTACCGACGACAATGTGGTGCAGGGCTATCCCGATGCCATGAGCGCTGCAAAGAAGCACGACATTCGCATTCTCTACGGCGTGGATGCCGATGTGGTGGACGACGGAGAGCATATCTTTAAAAACCCCGGGAACGCTCAATACGGGGCAAGTTACGTGGTCTTTGACTTAGAGACTACGGGCTTTTCGCCGCGCTTCGACGAGGTGACGGAAATCGGCGCCGTGAAAATTCGAGACGGTCGCATCGTGGATCGCTTCTCCACTTTCGTGAATCCCATGCAGCCCATTCCGCCGAAGGTGGTGGAATTAACCCACATTACAAACGACATGGTGGCCGATGCCGATCCCATCGACGTGGTGCTCCCTCGCTTTGAGGCATTTATCGACGACAGCATTTTGGTTGCACACAACGCTTCCTTCGACTCGCGGTTTATCGAATTCAGGCGGAAGGGAAAAGTCCCCTATGCCACCATCGACACCTTGCTTCTGGCACGTTCCTTGGACATTCAGGTGAAAAATTATAAATTAGGCACCTTGGCGAAGCGCTTCGGCATCAATTTGCAGGGCGCCCACCGCGCCGTCAACGACGCCGAGGCCACGGCGGAGCTCTTTATTCAGCTTCAGGCCATGGCGGCGAAGATCGGCATCGAGAATCCTGAGGATCTCAATCGCCTAAAACCGAAGTCGCCGGAAAAATCATTTCCGACGAAGCTCACGATTTTCCCGAAAAATCTCGAGGGACTTACGGCCATGTACCACTTGATCTCCGCCTCGCACATGGATCACTTCTTCCGAACGGCCCGCATGTTGAAATCGGAAGTGCTGAAATCGAAGAATAACTTTATTCTCGGCTCCGGGGGAGAAGGGGGCGAACTAATCGACGCCTACTTGCGCGGCGCGTCGGACGATGAGCTCAAGAGGATCGCGTCCATTCTGGATTACATTGAGGTGGCGCCCGTATCTCGCTACGAGCGGGCCTATGCCGACGGTCTGTTGCGAAGCGAAGAAGACGGAAAAGCCATGATTCGCGACTTGCTCGATTTAGGCCGAAGCCTGGATATTCCCGTCATCGCCTCTTCAGACGTGCGCTATATGAACAAAGAGAATGCCGAATTTCTCGAGATATTGGAATACTCGAAATTCCGCGGCCGTCCCTTTACAAATGGCGGCGCCTATTTTATGACCACCGACGAAATGCTCGAAGCCTTTTCTTTTCTCGCAGGCGATGCCGAAGCCGTCGTCATCGACAATCCAAAAAAGATCGCCGATTCCATCGAGGTATTTCCGCCCATTCCCTCGGGGAAATTTCCGCCGAAAATTAAAAATGCCGACGTGGATTTAAAGGCCGATGCCTTTAAACGGGCGCGGGAAATCTATGGCGATTCCCTGCCGAAAATAGTGGAAGATCGCCTGAACACGGAGCTTGAAAGCATTATCGGAAACGGCTACGCGGTCATGTACAAAATCGCCCAACAGCTCGTCGAAAAATCCAACGCCGACGGCTATTACGTCGGCTCCCGTGGCTCCGTCGGCTCCTCTTTTGTCGCCACCATGACGGGAATCACGGAAGTCAATCCCCTTATGCCCCACTATGTTTGCAGCAAGTGCAAACACAGTGAATTTATCGACGACGGAAAAGTGAGCACCGGCTTCGATTTGCCGAGAAAAAACTGTCCGGTCTGTGGCGAGCCATTGATTCGCGACGGCCATAAAATTCCCTTCGAAGTCTTTTTAGGTTTCTACGGCGACAAAGAACCGGACATCGACTTAAACTTCGCCGGGGAGTATCAGCCCACCGCCCACAAATTCATCGAAGATTACTTCGGCGAGGGCTTCGTCTTCCGCGCCGGCACCATCGGTACCTTGGCGGAAAAGACCGCCTTCGGCCTGGTGAAGAAATTTACCGAAGAAAACAATCTTCAGAAAAACCCCGTGGAGATCCTGCGTTTGGCAAAGGGCATCGAAGGAGTGAAGCGGACAAGCGGCCAACACCCGGGCGGCATAATGGTCGTGCCGAAAGACGAAGACATTCACCACTTCACGCCCATTCAGTATCCGGCGGATGAGAAGAAGAAAAACGTCATTACCACACACTTCGACTACCACTCCATTAGCGAAAATATTTTAAAACTGGACATCCTTGGCCACGATGCGCCCACAATTCTCCGCATGTTGGAAGACTTAACCGGCGTGGCCATGGAAGACATTCCCATGGACGATCCCGAAGTCATGAGCCTGTTTACATCCGCCGACGCGCTAAAAGTCGACGAATCCCTATTCTCGTCGCCTACGGGCACCCTGGGGATTCCCGAGTTCGGCACAGACTTCGTCGTGCGCATGCTCATGGACACGAAGCCCGCCACCTTCGGCGAGTTGGTCAATATTTCAGGCCTTTCCCACGGCACCGACGTGTGGACGGGAAATGCACAGGATCTCGTCCACTCAAGTAAGGCGACGATCTCCGAAGTCATCAGTACGCGGGAAGATATTATGAACTACCTGATTATTGCCGGTGCGGAAAACAAAGTGGCCTTCGACACCATGGAAGCTGTACGAAAAGGACGCGGTCTTCCCGAAAAATACATGGACGTGTTAAAGACATTGGACGTGCCGAGTTGGTACTTTGAAAGTTGCGAAAAAATCAAGTACATGTTCCCCAGAGCCCATGCGGTGGCCTACGTCATGACCAGTCTTCGCATCGCCTGGTACAAGGTTCATTACCCGCTGGCCTTTTACGCCGCCTATTTTACGACAAAACTTTCCGACCTAAACGGCGACCTTTTGGTTCAAGGCTATGACGCCGTTAAACAGCGTGTTGAATGGATCGAAGGAAACGACGAGGCGACGAAAGCGGAACTGTCTGAAATCCCTATTTTGAAAGTCGTATTGGAAATGATGGCGCGAGGCTACGAATTCGAGCCCATTCACTTAGGTGCCTCTCATTACGAGAAATTTTCCGTCTACGAAAACAAGGTGCTTCTGCCCATCAGTTCCCTTCAGGGGATCGGCCATACGGTGGCGAAGGAAATTTATGAGGCCATGAACGAACAGCCCTTCCTTTCCGTTGAAGACATGGTGAATCGAAGCGGCGCGTCGAAAACCGTCGTAGAGACCCTGAAAGCCCACGGCGCCCTTCAAGGAATCCCGAAAGATAACCAGTTAAGCATGATGGATCTTATTGGCGATAGTGCCAAAATGTGATATACTAAAGAAAAGATAGACGAGTAGAACTAGAGTGGGTCCACCACTCTAGTTTTTTATGGGAGGTGAGTTCTTGAAACATTCTCAAGTACGCGCGATTGTTTCGGAGGCGGCGGAAAAAGCGGCCGCCGAGCGAGAGTATGAGGTGGTGGAAATTGCCATCACCAACAAAAATCCGTCGCGCATTATAATTACGGTGTATCATCCCGATGGGGTGCAAATCGACGACTGCGCCGATATATCCCGTGCCGTAGGAGACATGATCGACGACAAGGATTTGTTTGAAGGCAAGTATACCCTGGAGGTTCAGTCCCCCGGATTGGATCGGCCCATTCGCACGAAAGATGATTACCGCAGGAACATGGGAAAAAAGGTCGAGGTTCACCTGTACAAAAAAGTAAACGACCAAAAAGAATATGTAGGTATTTTAGCGGACTACGGCGACGACACCGTGGATATCCGCACAGAAGATGGAAATATTGTCACCTTTGATTCAAAATCCATCTCATTAATGCGACAGGTCATTGAATTTTAGGAGGCAAAGAAAAAACGATGAACGAAGAGTTTATTTTAGCTCTGAAGCAATTGGAAAGCGAAAAAGGAATCCCGGAAGACGTGATTATCGAGGCCCTGGAAACGGCTCTTGTGTCCAGCTACAAGAAAAATTTCGGAACGACACAGAATGTCATTGTTGAAATCAATCGGGATACGGGAGAAATTTCCCTGGCCGCCGAAAAAGAAGTGGTGGATGAAGTCTTTGACGAGAACACGGAAATCGCCGTGGAAGATGCGCGAAGAGAAAACCCGAGGCTCGAAATCGGCGACATTTATTACGAAAAAATCGATCCGGAAAAATTCGGCCGCATCGCTGCACAAACGGCGAGACAAGTCGTCATTCAACGGATCAAAGACGCCGAGCGCGACGTGATTTACGACGATTACGCCGATCGGGAAAATGAAATCATTACATGTGACGTACAAAGAGTGACCAAAGGCAATGTCTTTGTGGATTTAGGAAAAACCGAAGCCATTTTGCCCGTATCGGAGCAAATTCAAGGGGAGTCCTACCACCAAGGCGATCGCTACAAAATGTTGGTACTGGAAGTAAATAAGCAGCCCAAAGGGCCGCAAATCGTGCTCTCCAGAAGCCATCCCAATCTGGTGCGCCGCCTCTTTGAACTGGAGGTACCGGAAATTCACGACGGCATCGTCGAAATCTTTTCCATTGCGAGAGAAGCCGGAAGCCGAACGAAGATCGCCGTGTTCAGCAAGGACGAGGACGTGGATCCCCTGGGCGCCTGCGTCGGATTTAAAGGCAGCCGCGTGAAGACCATCGTCGACGAGCTCCACGATGAAAAAATTGACATCGTCATTTGGGAAAAAGACATTGCCGCCTTTATCGGCAACGCCTTGAGCCCGTCGAAAGTAGTGGAAGTTTTCATCAATCAACGGGAGAAATCGGCCATGGTCGTGGTTCCGGACTATCAACTGTCCTTGGCCATTGGCAAGGAAGGCCAAAACGCACGTCTGGCAGCGAAATTGACCAATTGGAAGATTGACATAAAATCCGAAACCCAATTTGACGAATACCTGGATTCTTTGGGAATGGATGCAGACGACTTCAGAACCTACTTCGAAAATACCCAAGCCGAGGCGCCGGACGTGTCAGCGGCAGATGAATATTCTCCCGTCGAAGAAAAAATCGAATCCAATGAGGCCGATAATTTCGCCAGCATCGGCGGCTTAACGGGCATGGACTTATCGGATCTATTTAAAGACGCGGATTCGTCCTCGGAAGAAGATTACGAAGAAGAAGCGGAGAAAGCGAAAGAAGATGAGTAAGAGGATTCATCCATGAACAAGCCAAAAAAAGTGCCCTTGCGCAAATGCGTCGGGTGTTCAGAATCGAAACCGAAAAAAGAGCTCACACGAATCGTAAAAAATAAAGAACAAGAGGTTTTTATAGATGAAACGGGAAAAGCAAACGGCAGAGGTGCTTATGTTTGTAAAGATATAAAGTGTTTAAATAAGGCGATTAAATCGAAGGCCATCTATAAGGCATTGGGCAAAGATTTGTCCGAAGAGGCCATTGAATCGCTGCGCAAATCACTTTCAGATCTATAAACCCCTTATATTAAGGAGGTGTTCTCATGTCGAACAAACGAGTGTATACGGTAGCCAAGGAATACGGCATGGCCAGCAAGGATTTAATGGAAATTCTGGCCCGGGCGGATATTACCGTGAAAAGTCACATGAGTACTTTAACTGAAGAGCAGCAAAAGGATCTTTTGAATTATATCCGAAAGGCGCAAAGCGCCCAGAGTACGGGCGAAAACGAACCGGAAAAGAAAGATACCGAAACCAAGGCGAAGAAAGAGAAAAAACAGGAAGCGGCACCTGTGAAAAAACCTGCGCCTGAGACCAAGGAGTCGAAGCCGAAAAAAGAAGAGAAGATGCCGAAGAAATCCGAAGAAAAAAAAGAGCCGCAAAAACCCCGCAAACAAGCGGAACCGGCTGCGGCCAAAGAAGCGCCTACGCCTTTACGCAAAGAGCCTGAAAAGAGCGCAGAGGACGTGAATGTTCACGAAGAAAAGCAATTTTCAGACGGCACGGGCGGCAAGCATTCCGATAAAAAGAAGAACAAGAAGAAAAAACAAAAAGAAGCGAAAAAAGCGCGCAACAGGGAAGAGGGCGGCCAACGGGTTCAAGATTTTGAAAAACCCAAGGCGCCGAAGAAAAAGTCCAGAAGCCAAAAGCGTAAAGAACGTATGGCGAAGGAAGATGTAAAGGGGGACGGGGCTATTAAGATCAAGGCACCCTTAACGGTGAAGGAATTTGCCGACACAGTCGGCATCAGCTTGGCACAAGTTATAACAAAATTAATCGGATTAGGTGTTATGGCGACACAAAACGAATCCATCGATCGGGATGTCATTGAAATTTTAGCCGACGAACTTTCTATCGAGATCGAATTTATTTCCGAATCGGATTCGAATATCGAAGAGATCTACAATTTAGATCAGGAAGATCCCGAAGACAGTTTGGTGGAACGACCGCCGGTCGTTACGGTTATGGGCCACGTCGACCACGGCAAAACCTCGATTTTGGACGTCATTAAAAAGAGCCACGTCACCGCATCGGAAGCCGGCGGCATTACCCAACACATCGGCGCCTACCAAGTTTCGGCCAACGGCAAACTGATTACGTTTTTGGATACGCCGGGTCACGAAGCCTTTACGGCCATGCGCTCCAGAGGGGCGTCCATTACGGACATCGCCATCCTCGTCGTCGCAGCCGATGACGGCGTCATGCCGCAAACGAGAGAGGCGATTCACCACGCCAAGGCAGCCGACGTGCCCATTATCGTCGCCATTAATAAAATCGACAGAGAAGGCGCGAATCCCGATCGCGTGCGCCAGGAATTAACTGAAGAAGGCCTGGTTTGCGAAGATTGGGGTGGCGACACCATTATGGTCGAAGTCTCTGCAAAGACGAAGGAAGGGATTCCCGAGCTTCTCGACATGGTGCTTCTCGTAGCAGAAGTATTGGAACTGAAGGCCAATCCCGATCGCCTGGCCATCGGCACCATTGTGGAAGCCCGTCTCGACAAGGGCAAGGGCCCCATGGCTACCATTCTCGTGCAAAAGGGCACCTTAACCAGCGACAGCTATATCGTCAGCGGTACCTGCTACGGCCACATTCGGGCCATGACCGATGACAAGAAGAAGCGCTTGAAGACGGCCGGTCCGGCCACTCCGGTTGTGGTTCTGGGGCTCGACGGCGTTCCCAACGCAGGGGATACGGTCTATGCCGTTCAAGATGAAAAGACCGCGAGAGAAATTGCCGCGAGAAACATCGCCCACGAACGGGAAGAAAAGCTGGCCTCCAAGAACAAGGTATCCCTGAACAATCTCTTCGACAAGATCAAAGAAGGCGAGCTCAAGGATCTGAACCTGGTCGTCAAGGCCGACGTCAAGGGGACGGTAGAAGCGCTGAACCAATCCCTCTTGAAATTAAACGACAACGAAGATGTGGATGAAGTGCAAGTAAACATCATTCACTCCGGCACCGGCGGAATCAATGAAAGCGACATTAACCTGGCCTCCGCGTCCAATGCTTTGGTCATCGGTTTTAATGTACGCCCGAACATTAACGCCATCGAGTTGGCTAAACAAGAAGAAGTGGATGTGCGCACTTATCGCGTCATTTACGACATCCTAAACGACGTGAAAAATGCCATTAGCGGTATGTTGACACCGGAAATCACCGAAGAAGTTCTGGGGCGCTGCGAGGTTCGCGAAACCTTCAAGCTTCCCTCCAACGACATCGTCGCCGGTATTTACGTTCTCAAGGGAAAAATTGCACGAAAAGCATTCGTTAAAGTCCTGCGCGACGACGTGATTATTCACGAAGGCCCCATCTCTTCGTTGAAGCGCTTCCAAGACGACGCCAAGGAAATCGCTCAAGGGTACGAAGGCGGCCTCATGGTGGAAAACTTCAACGACATTCAAGTCAACGACTTGCTGGAATGCTATATCGAAAAAGAAATTAAGAAGGAAATTTAACATGAAGGATAAACGAGTTCACCGTATTTCAGAAGAAGTGAAGAGGGAACTCTCCGACATCATTCAAAACAAATTGAAAGATCCTCGGATCCCTCCCTTAACCAGCGTCTCCTTCGTCTCCGTCACGCGGGATCTCTCTTACGCCACCGTAGGGATTTCCATTTTCGGCGACGACGAGGCAAAAAAAGATGCCATGGAAGGCCTTGAAAGCGCCAAAGGCTTTATGAAAAAAGAGCTGGGAAGTCGCTTAAAATTAAGAGCCATGCCGGAGCTGATTCTGGAGCTGGACGAAAGCATCGAAAAGGGCATGGCCTTGGAAGAGACCATCAATAAGGTGATGGAATCGGAGCATCGCGGTGAGTGATATCAAGGCATTCGCCGAGCAATTAAAGAAAAGAATTGAGGACGCGGAGGTTGTGGGGATAATTTCCCACAAGAGTCCCGACGGCGACAATCTCGGAAGCTTGGAAGCTATGTGGGGCTGTTTAAAAGGCATGGGTAAAAAGGTGATCTACGTCTCAAATGACGACGTGCCGGCAGACTTTGCCTTTTTGCCCTCCACAAAAGAGCGGGTTGACATCGACTCGATCCATGAGCCCCTGCCTCTGTTAATCGCCTTGGATTCGTCGGACGTCCATCGTTTCGGCACCAAAGGCGAGGCGCTCTTTGAAAAGGCCGCCTATACGGTGAACATCGATCACCACATGAGCAACGATGCTTATGCCGATTTAAACTGCGTCTTGCCGAAGGCGACCTCTACGGGCGAAGTGCTCTTTCAGGTGTTTGAAGCCATGGACATTGAGCTCACGCCTGCCATGGCCACGGGGCTTTACACGGCGATCTCCACGGACACGGGGAGCTTTCAATACGACAGCGTGACGGGAGACACCCACCGCATGATCGCCGCCCTTTATGACGCCGACTGCGATCACAATGTCGTGGTTCGATCCGTGTATCAGTCCATGTCGAAAGAAAAGCTGGCCCTCCACGCCCGCGTCTTGTCCGATCTGAAGTTTATGGCCGACGGAAAAGTATCCCTCGCCATATGCCACTTAGAGGACATGGAACGCACCGGCGCTGCGAAGGATGCAACTGAAGGCATCGTAGAAAAGGCGCGGAACATCGACGGCGTGGAAATGGCGATTTTCCTGAAAGAAAAGGCCGACGAAGTGAAGCTGTCCTTCCGCTCGAAAAGCTATTTGGACTGCACGGAATTTGCTTCCGTCTTCGGCGGCGGCGGCCACATCCGCGCAGCCGGCGCGTCCCAAGGGGACAGTCTCGAAAATGTCCTGGCCAAGGTGGAAGCCTTGGTGCGGGAAAAGATAGAAAACAGGGATCGATGAACGGTATTTTATTAGTGGATAAGCCTGCAGGTTGGACTTCTCACGACGTAGTACAGAAAATGCGCCGTCTGTACGAAACGAAGCAAGTGGGCCACACGGGCACACTGGATCCCATGGCCACGGGCCTTCTGCCTATCTGCATCGGCAAGGCCACAAAGGTGGCGGAGTACATCTCCGACGATAAAAAAGCCTATTTGGCCCGAGCGGTAAGAGGCATTCGCACGGACACGGGAGACACGACGGGCGTGGTCTATGCCCGAAGCGATGTGCCGATTCCCGACAATCTCGACGATATTCTCCGGACATTTACGGGGGAGCAGCTTCAATTGCCGCCCATGCACTCGGCGCTGAAATACAAGGGCAAAAAGCTCTACGACTACGCCCGCATGGGCATCTGCGTTCCGCGAAAGAAACGGCCCATTACCGTGACGAAGCTTGCCTGTTTAGAACGCGGCGACACAGAGATCAGCCTTTTGGCGGAAGTGTCTTCCGGTACCTATATCCGCACACTTTTAGACGACATCGGCGTGGCGGCCGGCTGCTTCCTCACCATGTCGGATCTTCGCCGCGTGTCTGTGGGAAACACCACCGTCGACGGTTCCTACACCATCGAGGCATTGGAGGCCATGCCCCTCGATGCGCGAAAAAGCCTATTGCTTCCCATGGACCGGCTTCTCGACCATCTTCCGCCGATTCATTTGCCCGCAAAGCGATTAAAGCCCATGACCAACGGCATGTCCACGCGAATTTCCTTTCCCGTGGAAAAGGCCCCCATCTATCGGATTTACGCAGGGGATGTCTTTGTGGGCCTGGGCATCGTGAAGGAAGAAGATGGCACGACGAATGTTTGCATGAAAAAAGTATTAGTTTGAGGTGTTTATGGAGGTTATACAAGTCGATTTAGACTCGGAAATTTCCCAAGAGGCGACCATCGCTTTAGGAAATTTCGACGGTTTACACAGCGGTCACAAAGCTTTGATCGAAGAAGTAGTAGAGATGGCAAAGAAATTAAATTGCCGATCTTCCGTTCTTATGTTTAAGACCCACACGAAAAACACGACCGACGGCATTTCTCAGGAACTTTTAACCTCGCGTTCTCAAAAACACGACATTCTTCGTGAAATGGGCATCGATATAATTTACGAAATCGAATTTACCAAGCGGATTATGCGCATGAGCCCGGAAGCTTTCGTTACGGATTTTTTAGTCGGCCACTTAAAGGCCAAAGGCGTCGTCGTCGGCTACGATTATCGCTTCGGTTTTAAGGCCTCCGGAGATGTAACTACCTTGGATGAGCTTTGCAAGGCGAATGACATCGCCCTCTCCGTAAAAAAAGCCGTCACTTACGAGGATGAAGCCATTTCCAGCACGCGCATTCGTTCTGCGGTAAAAGAAGGGGACGTAAAGCTTGCCCGAGTCCTTTTAACGCGGCCATTTACCATTCGAGGCAAGGTGGTTCCCGGCAAGCAACTGGGCCGTACCATCGGCATTCCCACGGCAAATATTCTATATAACGCCAATTACGTCGTGCCGAAATACGGCGTCTACCTTACCGGCGTAACCGTAGACGAGATATATTACTACGGCGCCACAAACATCGGCACCAACCCGACCTTTGATGAACAGGGGATCAAGGTGGAAACCTATCTCTACGATTACGAAGGGGACAGCCTCTACGGAAAAATTATCGACGTGGCTCTCTTGGAATTCATTCGGCCGGAAGAAGCCTTCGACGGCGTGGAGGCATTGAAGGCGCGCATGGACAAGGATTTGTCCGATATTCGCGAGCGAATTTCCCGGGAAGAATTTACAAAATAGCCGATTAATGGTAAAATACTCGAGTATTGTTAGTTTGGCTCAGTTTGTCGATCCTCGACGCTTACTTAGTCAAACCGAATTTTAATTAGGAGGACATTATGTTATCGAAAGAAAAGAAACAAGAAATCATCAAAGCGTATCAAAGAGAAGAAGGGGACACCGGTTCTCCGGAAGTTCAAGTAGCTATTTTAACCTACACCATTAATACGCTGAACGAACACTTAAAAGAACATAAAAAAGACCACCACTCTCGTAGAGGTCTTTTGAAAATGGTCGGTAAGAGACGGAACCTGCTCCGCTATTTAAAGAACAAGGATGTAGAACGTTACAGATCCCTTATCGAACGTTTGGAAATCAGAGGTTAAGACAGGATTTTAAAGAGCGGGCGACCGCTCTTTCTTTATAGAGAAAAGAGAGTGACATGTATAAAACATATACGACGATGTTAAATAACGAGCCTCTGCATGTAGAGATCGGAAAAGTCGCCAAACAAGCTAACGGTGCCTGTTGGGTGAGACAAGGGGAAAGCGTCGTTCTCGTAACGGCTACGGCATCGACCAAGGCCCGCGAAGGCGCGGACTTTCTTCCCTTAAGCTGTGACTACGAAGAAAAATATTATTCCTCCGGCAAAATTCCCGGCGGCTTTAACAAGCGGGAAGGGCGCCCCGGCACCAATGCCATTTTAACCAGTCGCCTCATCGACCGCCCCATTCGCCCTCTGTTTCCCTCGGACTACCATCACAGCATTCAAGTGACGGCCACGGTACTCAGCTACGATCCCAACTATCCCACGGATATTTTAGCCATGATCGGCTCCTCTATCGCCCTGTCCGTCTCGGACATTCCCTTCCAAGGGCCCACGGGTTCCGTGCGCGTCGGCCACATTGACGGAGAAATGGTCTTGAATCCCTCCGTTGAGGATCAAAAGCGCTCTCGTTTAAATCTCGCCGTCTCCGGCACCGCCGATGCCATTATGATGGTGGAAGCGGAAGTGGATTTACTGGAAGAAAGCGACGTACTGGACGCCATTTTCAATGCCCACGAAGAAATCAAAAAGCTGGTCGCCTTTATCGACGGCATCGTCGATGAAGTAGGCAAAGAAAACATGGAATATGAACGCCTGGTTATCGACGAAGACTATAAGAAGACCATTTACGATGCGGTCTACGACAAGGTGGAAGAAGCCCTTTGGATCGCCGATAAAACGGAACAGGGTCACGAACTGACGAAGATCAAAGACGCCCTTATCGCCGATTTGGAAGAAAAAGAAGATTACAGAGACGTTCAGGTCAATACGATTTTCGAAGGCTTGACGCAAGAAATCTTCAGAAAACAGATTCTCGTGGACAGAAAGCGCAGCGACGGCAGAAGCTTTACTGAAATTCGCCCGCTCTCGTCGGAAGTCGGCCTTTTGCCTCGCGTCCACGGCAGCGCCCTCTTTACCCGCGGTCAAACCCAGGCCCTCACTTCCGTCACCCTGGCGGCTTTAACGGAAGGCCAAATCATCGACGGCTTGGATCCCGAATACACGAAGCGCTATGTCCACCACTACAACTTCCCGTCCTACTCCGTCGGCGAAACGCGCCCGCCGAGAAGCCCGGGTCGTCGCGAAATCGGCCACGGCAATTTGGCTGAACGCGCCTTAATTCCCGTGCTTCCCTCGCAAGATGAATTCCCCTACTACATTCGCGTCGTCAACGAAATTTTGGAATCCAACGGCTCCTCGTCCCAAGCGAGTATCTGCGGATCCACTTTGGCCTTAATGGACGCCGGTGTGCCCATTCACGCGCCGGTGGCAGGCATCGCCATGGGTCTTATCGACAACGGCGACGATCCCGTCATCTTAACCGACATCCAGGGCTTGGAAGACCACTACGGCGACATGGACTTTAAAGTGGCGGGTACCTCCGAAGGCATTACCGCCCTTCAAATGGACATTAAAATCGACGGCGTATCCAGAGAGATCTTGGCCCGCGCACTGAAACAGGCCAACGACGCCCGCATGGAACTTTTGGCCCACATGAAAGGCACCATTGCGGCGCCGAGAGAAGAACTCTCTCCCTATGCGCCGAAGATTACCGGGCTTCAAATCGATCCCGATAAGATCGGCGAAGTCATCGGTAGCGGCGGCAAGGTCATCCACAAGATTACGGAAGAAACCGGCGCACAAATCGAAATCGAAGACGACGGACGCGTATCCATCATTGCCAACGACGAGGGCGCTCTCGTGGCAAAGAAAATTATCGAAGACATCGTACACGAATTGGAAGTGGGCGAAATTTTCGAAGGAACGGTTACCAAGGTCGTGGACTTCGGCGCCTTTGTTGAAATCCTTTGGGGCCGCGAAGGGCTGCTCCACATTTCAAACATCGACCACAAGCGCATCGCGAACGTGGACGACGTATTGAAAGAAGGAGATAAGGTAAAAGTCAAGGTCATGAATCTGGATCGGGGAAAGATCGGCCTTTCCAGAAAAGCACTTTTGCCGAAACCGGAACGGAAACAAGGCTCCGTAGAAAAAAAGAACGAAAACAAAGAAAATAAATAGCACAGAAAACCGCTTCGGCGGTTTTTTTCATAAAGGAGATTCTATGAAGGTAAAAGTAGTAAACAAATCCCACCATCCGCTTCCTTCCTACAAAACCGACGGCGCCTGCGGCATGGACTTGCGCGCCAATCTAGACGCACCGAAGACTTTAAAGCCTCTTGAACGCGCCATGATTCCCACGGGCCTTTACTTCGAGATTCCCAAGGGCATCGAGGGCCAGGTAAGGGCGAGAAGCGGCCTTTCTCTGAAAAAAGGCATTACCTTAATTAACGGCATCGGAACCATCGACAGCGACTACCGCGGCGAACTTGGCATTCTCGTCGTGAATTTATCCGATGAATCGGTGACCATCGAAGACGGGGACCGCATCGCGCAGATGGTATTTATGGCCTATGAAGTGGCGGATTGGATTCAGGTAGACAACTTGGATGCGCTTTCGAAAACCGAGCGAGGCGAAGGGGGATTCGGCCACACGGGTCTGCGTTAAAATTAGGTAGAGAGGCGGGAATTATGTTATAATAAATCCGAACATATATTTGAGAAATGAGGGTTTCCTTGCCGACAAAAAGAAAAACCACGAAAAAAAAGACCGCCGCTCAGAGCCAACAAAGGGCCTACATGATCGGAGGCCTCATCATCATATTGTCCATACTTTCCATGTTGAGCCTGTACAGTGAGCAAATGGGCGTTTTCGGGGACCTGACCTCTTCCGCCATCGGAATTTTATTCGGAAAGGTCGGTCCGGTTTTTTGCGCCCTTCTTTTCGTCATCGGTTTATTTTTCATCACCGATTGGGACGTAAAGACCAAGATGAAGGTTTTGGGCTTAGGCCTTACGGTCTTTCTCATGGCCATTTTATTTACCTACGACCCGACGCGCCCGAGCTTAAGCTGGGACGCGCGAATAAATCTCACCGGGCCCTATGTGGATCCGGGCTTTCTCGGTGAAAATTTTGCACGCCTCTTCGTCGGCCTTTTAGGCACCGTGGGAAGCCGTACGGTATTGGCTCTAATTGCATTTTTCATGCTCTATCACCTGCCGTCGAAAGAGCGTCGGGATAGGACGAAAGAGAAAATAGCCGCCACCTTCCGCGAAAAGAAAGCGGAACGAGAAAAGCTTAAGAGTGAAAAAGAAAAGGCCGCGCTTCGAGAGGAAAAGAAGCCTTCGACGAAAAAGACAAAGGCGAAGAAGCCGATCACTTCCGGTGCCGACGCATTTAAAGAATTCGCTCCCGAAAAAAAACGGGAAGAGCCTGTTGAAATTCGCGACTATCGCCCCGCTGCCGAGGAACAACCGAAGCGCGCGGAGGCATTAAACGAATCGGAAAAAGAAGCTTTTGCAAAAGATATGCAGACGGAAGTTGAGGAAACCATCTACCATTTTCCGCCGATCAAATTATTAAAGAAACCCAGTGCAGGCCCCACTGC
Source organism: Peptoniphilaceae bacterium (assembly GCA_902363535.1). Lineage (GTDB taxonomy): Bacteria > Bacillota > Clostridia > Tissierellales > Peptoniphilaceae > Aedoeadaptatus > Aedoeadaptatus acetigenes. Next base: position 50,203 of record CABJAE010000011.1, on the reverse strand, counting down.
AGGAGACGGGGACATTCGAAAAAATGCCGATATTATTCAAGAGGTCATGGATAATTTCAATGTGGATTGCCGGGTGCGCGCCATTAACCGCGGCCCCACCATTACGTCCTACGAATTGGAGCCCTCTCCGGGAGTGAAGATCTCAAAAATCGTCTCCCTTCACGACAATCTAAGCCTGTCCTTGGCGAGCCCCGGCATACGAATCGAAGCGCCGATTCCGGGGAAGAGCGCCATCGGCATCGAGGTACCCAACAAAGTGAAAGACAGCGTCCATTTAAGAGAAATCATCGAAAGCGATGCATTCGAAGACCTGGATTCATCGGTTCCCCTCACATTGGGTAAAGATATTAGCGGAAACGCCATCGTTTCGTCCATCGACAAAATGCCCCACCTTTTAATCGCAGGGGCGACGGGCTCGGGAAAATCCGTATGCATTAACGGTATATTAATGGGTATTTTATACAAATCCGCGCCGGAAGACGTGCGCCTGATCCTGATTGACCCGAAAGTCGTTGAGCTCGGGATTTACAACGGCATTCCTCACCTTTTGATCCCCGTCGTGACGGATCCCAAGAAGGCGGCCTTCGCCCTGGCCTGGGCCGTGGACGAAATGGAAAAGCGCTACAAGGCCTTTGCGGAAACCGGCGTGCGCGACGTGTCGGGCTACAACGAAAAAATGAAGGCGGCAGGGGAAAAGACCATGCCGAAGATCGTCATCGTCGTCGACGAATTAAGCGATTTAATGATGGTGGCGGCGAAAGAAGTGGAAGACTACATTACCCGCCTGGCGCAGATGGCCAGAGCGGCGGGCATCCATTTGATCCTCGCCACTCAGCGCCCGTCCGTAGATGTCATTACCGGGACCATCAAGGCAAATATTCCCTCGCGAATCGCCTTTTCCGTGTCCTCTTCCATCGACTCCCGCACGATTTTAGATATGTCCGGGGCGGAAAAACTTCTCGGGAAAGGGGACATGCTCTTTTATCCCTCGAGTTTTCCGAAGCCGAAGCGGCTGCAGGGGGCATTTGTATCGGATCAGGAAGTGGAAAATGTGCTCGCGTTCGTGAAAAAGCACACGGATGACGCGGAGTACGACGAAGAAGCCTTGAACACCATGGAAAAGAAGGTGCAAAAGTCCTTTACCGATGAAGATCCCCTCTTGTACGATGCCGTGGACATTATCCTGACTCAGGAGCAGGCCTCCATCTCTTTTATTCAACGGAAGTTGAAGATAGGCTATGCACGAGCGGCCCGAATCGTGGATCAAATCGAAGAAATGGGCATTGTCGGCCCCAATGAGGGCACAAAACCGCGAAAATTACTCATGACAAAAGAACAAATCGAAAATATGAAAGAAAATCAGGAGAACATATGAAACAAGTGTCCATCGTCACCTTAGGCTGTTCCAAAAACGACATCGATTCCGGACAAATGCGCGGCGTCTTAGACGAGTCTCGCTTTGCCTTTACGGATCTAGTGATGGAGGCCGAGGTGATCGTCGTCAACACCTGCGGCTTTATCGATGCCGCAAAGGAAGAATCCATCGACACAATCTTGGATTTAGCCAAACTAAAGGAATCGGGAAAACTGGAAACCCTGCTCCTCGCAGGATGTTTGGCCCAGCGCTACCCCGATGAACTTTTGGAAGCCATTCCCGAAGCCGACGGCATCATCGGCCCGGGGCATATTCGCTCCATCAATGAGGCCATTCTAAAGGCGGAAAACCACGAAAAGCCTATTTATGCCGCCGCCCTTGAAAACGACTATATCGAAGACGCCCGCAGGGAAGAGGTGTCCGTTACCGAATACGTAAAAATTTCGGAAGGCTGCAACAACCGCTGCGCCTACTGCATCATTCCCTACCTAAAGGGAAACAACCGCAGCCGCTCCATGGAGCATATAGTGGATGAAATCCGCCATCTCGTTAAAAGGGGCACTCGCGAGGTCATTCTTATCGGCCAAAACACGACGGACTACGGCATCGACCTCTACGGCAGATATGCTCTGGTGGATTTGTTAAAGGAATTAAGAACCATCGAGGACCTGCGTTGGGTGCGAATACTTTACGCCTACCCCGATCACTTCGACGATGAACTTATTGAAGAAATGCGGGACAACCCGAAAATTCTTCCCTACATCGACATTCCCATTCAACACGTGGCGGATCCCGTTTTAAAGCGAATGAATCGAAAGACCGATCGCCGCGCCATCGAATCGTTAATTACGCGCCTTCGCCGCGCCATACCTGACATCGCCATACGCTCCACCTTCTTATTGGGCTTTCCCGGCGAGACGGAGTTGGATTTTCAAGAGGTCTTGGATTTCTTAAACGACTATCCCTTGGAGCGCGCCGGCGCCTTCGCTTACTCTCGGGAGGAGGGCACACCGGCTTCCGCCATGGCAGATCAAGTCCCCGATGATCGAAAAGAAGCCCGCGTCGAGGCCTTTATGGCGGCGCAAATGGAACAGTCGGAAGAACTCATGGAAAAACAGATCGGCCGCGTTTTGGAAGTTTTGGTTACGGAAGTCACCGAAGACGGAGCCATCGGCAGGAGCTATTTAGACGCGCCGGATATCGACGGCATGGTACTGATTTACTCGGATGAAAATTTGGCCGTCGGCGACTTTATTAAAGTTGAAATTACCGAGTCTACGGCATATGATTTAGGTGGTGATTATCTTGAACATTGCAAATAAGCTGACGATTATGCGGCTCTTTTTGGTGCCGGTTTTTGTCATTCTTTTTTTATTAAATACACCGGCCACACGCCTTCTTGCATCGCTCGTCTTTTGCGTGGCAGCCTTTACGGATTTTCTCGACGGCCACTTGGCCCGAAAATACAATCTCGTAACCACCTTCGGAAAATTTCTCGATCCCTTGGCCGATAAAGTGCTCACGATCTCGGCCTTTATCATGCTGGTGGAAGAAGGCATTATTCCCGCGTGGGGCGTCATTATTATCGTCGCCAGAGAATTGGCCATTACGGGCTTTCGCATATTGGCCGCATCCGACAATGTAACCATTGCCGCGAGCCCCTTCGGAAAGATCAAAACCATTACGCAACTGGCATCTTTAATTGCCCTTTTATTCTCACCGCCTATTCCCGAAAACATCGGCGTCGTATTGTTTTACATCGCCGTCCTGCTTACGGTTTTAAGCGGCGTCGATTACTTGATCAAGAATAAAGATGTCCTGGATTTGGAAAATATATAGGAGCGTCTATGAAAGCAGAAATCATAACCATCGGAACGGAAATACTAATCGGATCCATTTTAAATACCAATGGCCCCTACCTGTCACAAAAACTTACCGACGCCGGCTACGATGTGGAGTATCACGCCTCGGTTAGGGACAAGTATGAAGCCATTCGAGACGCCATCGAGACGGCCCTTACCCGGTCCGATGTAATCTTTCTCTGCGGCGGATTGGGACCGACGCAAGACGACATGACGAAACAGGCCCTGGCCCACGCTTTGGACTTGCCCTTGATTTTCGACGAAAAACAGTGGGACTATATTCGCAATGTCTCCATGAGTTTTTCTAAAAACATTACGGAAAACAACAAGCGCCAAGCGGAATTTCCCGAAGGCGCCGTGGTCATTCCCAATCCAAAGGGAACGGCGCCGGGATGCATGCTGAACTACGAAGGCAAGCAATTTTTTATGCTCCCCGGGCCGCCGCGGGAATTTGAGCCCATGGCGGACGATATCGCAGCCAATTATCTAAATCCGGTCCACGGAAAGAACTTCATTACAAGTTTGCGTCTGGTAAATATCGGCGAATCCAAATGTGAGTCCATGTTCCGGGAGGCAAAGATCGAAACGGAAAACGTGGAAATCAACACCTTTGCCAAAACCGGAGAAGTGGAAATAAAAGTTATCGCCCACGCGGAGGACGAGGCCGAAGCCGAGATCATCGAAAAAGAATACGTAGAAGCTCTCCGCGCCCTTCGGGAACTCTTTTCCGAGTATATCTACGGCGACGGAGAAAGAGACGTCTTCGAAACTTTGGTTGATTGCCTGGCGGAAGAGAAGTTTACCATCAGCTTTGCCGAATCGGTGACCGGAGGAAACATGGCCCACATGATCACCTCCGTGGCCGGCGCAAGCAATGTGCTTCACGAAAGCTACATCACTTACAGCGACGAGGTGAAGGAAAAGCTGCTCTGTGTAAATCCCGACACCATTTCAAAAGACACCGTGGTCTCCGAAGCGGTGGCTTCTGAGATGAGCCTAGGCCTTTTCGAAAAAACGAAGAGCACCTACTGCGTCGCCACCACCGGCGAGGCCGGCCCGGAATCGGCGACGGGAAAAGATGTGGGCACGGTTATTTACTCTATTCGAAAAGACGGAGAAGAAGTCTTGCGGGAGAGCCGCATGTACAAAGACGATCGCACCACGATTCAATATCGCAGTTCGAAATACATTTTGGCGAGGATTTTATTACACGAGTTAGGAGAGGCACATGGACGAGAGTAGAAAAAAAGCATTAGACGATGCCATCGCGAAAATTGAGAAGGAATACGGCAAAGGCGCCATTATGCGCCTGGGCGAAAACGCCAATTTAAACATCGAATCCATTCCCACCGGCGCCTTAAGTTTGGATATCGCCTTGGGAATCGGCGGCATCCCCAGAGGCCGCATCATCGAAATTTACGGCCCCGAATCTTCCGGTAAGACCACACTGGCCCTGCACATGATCGCCGAAGCGCAAAAGCTCGGCGGCACGGCGGCTTTTATTGACGCGGAACACGCTCTCGACCCTCAGTACAGCAAGAATCTGGGCGTCGATACGGAAAATTTAATCATCTCTCAACCGGACACCGGGGAACAGGCCCTCGAAATTACCGAAAGCTTGGTCAGGAGCAATGCCGTGGATTTAATCGTCGTAGACTCCGTGGCGGCACTGGTGCCGAAAGCGGAAATCGAAGGCGAAATGGGAGACAGCCATATGGGTCTGCAGGCTCGGCTCATGAGCCAAGGGCTCAGAAAATTAACAGGCGCCATCAGCAAATCCAAGGCATCCGTAATTTTCATCAATCAATTGCGCGAAAAAATCGGCGTCATGTTCGGCAATCCGGAAACCACCACCGGCGGCCGCGCCCTGAAATTCTTCACTTCCGTGCGCATGGATATTCGCCGCATAGACAGCTTGAAAAAAGGCGATGAAATTATCGGTAACCGCGTCCGCGTGAAGGTCGTGAAAAACAAAGTAGCGCCCCCCTTTAAAAAGGCGGAATTCGATATTATGTACGGCACGGGCATTTCCAAAGTGGGCTCTATTTTGGATGCCGCCGTGGAAGCGGGCATCGTGGAAAAATCCGGTTCCTGGTTCGGCTATGGCGACGTCAAACTCGGTCAGGGGCGCGAAAATTCCAAGGCCTATTTACAGGAAAATGCCGATCTCTTAGACGAAATCGACGAAAAAGTCCGCATTCACTACAAACTGGGCAACAAACACAGCAACGAAAACGAGGCAGGCGAACCTTCCGAGGAGGAATAGTCGTTGAAATTCCTGTACTTCACAGATAGTCATATTCGAGGAACGAATCCGAAATCCAGAACGGATTCGTTTTTCCATACGGTCAAAATTAAATTACAGGAAATTCAATCCGTGGCGCGGGAAGAATCGGTGGATTATATTTTACACGGCGGCGATCTTTTCGATCGCCCGGACGTTTCCATTTCCGTAATGAACGAGATCATTCCTATTTTAAAGGGATTCTCCGCGCCCATATATGCCATCAGCGGCAATCACGACATCTACGGCCACAACCCCGTCACACTGCCCAGGACCATGATGGGACTTTTGGACACCTTAGGCATCATTCATTTAATTAACCACCGGAGAATCCTTTTAAAAGACGAGGAGACCACGGTTCAGTTAAGCGGATCCCCCTATATGTACGGTCTGGATCGGCAGGAAAACCGGCATCTTTACATCGTCGATGAACGAGATCCCGATACGGACTATGCCATTCATCTGGTTCACGGCTTTTTAATGGCCGGCGAGGTAAGGGCTATGTTTTCCCATACGACCATCGACGACATTAAAGATACAAAAGCCGATTTAACTTTGTGCGGCCACTTACACGACGGTTTTCCGCTGACGGAAGTAGACGGAAAATCATTTCTCAATCCCGGCGCCATGGTTCGGATTTCAAATTCCATGAAAGAGCTGAAACGGCGGCCCAAGATCGTTCTTATCGACGTGAAAAAGAACAAGGCTGCCATCGAGGTGCGGGATTTAAGATCCGCCTTGCCGGGCCCCGAGGTCTTGGACCGAAGGGAAATCGAGATGCATAAATTTAAGAGGCAGGAATTGGCGGAATTTAAGGAATCCATCGACCGCTCGGGAAATTACGACCGCATAAACTTCTTCGATCTCCTGGCCGACATCTCCGCTAACGAAAATTTGGATCCTGCCATAAAAAAAGAAGCCATGAAGCGTATCGCCGAAGTTCAGGAGAGGAGGAGTATCCTTTGAATTCCATCGAAAAAATCATTCTCGTGAATTTTCAATCCCACATGTACTCCGAACTTTCTCTTTCTAAAGGCGTCAATGTCATCGTAGGCCCTTCAGACAGCGGCAAGACAGCGATCATGCGGGCCCTGCGTTGGAACATGTTTAACGATCCCTCCGGCGTGGAATTCGTGCGTGAAGGAGAGTCGGAGGTATCCGTCACTGTCCGCTTTCAAAACAAGGTGGAAGTGGAGCGCAAACGCACTCGCTCGAAGAATCAATACATTTTGCGACAACCGGGTGAAGAAGAGTTGATCTTCGAGGGCTTCGGAAAAAACGTACCCGCTGAAATCGAAGAAGCGATCGGAATTAAAAAGGTTATGCTGGACGATAAAAAATCCCTGCCTCTGAACTTTTCCGATCAACTGGACGGGCCCTTTCTCCTTCAGGAAACCGACGCATACAAGGCCCAGGCCATCGGACGCATGGTGGGCGTGGATTTGTTAGACGAAACCATGCGTGACACCCTTCGCGACAAAAAACAAATCGCCATACGCCGGGAGATGCTCGAGGCCGATTTACAGGAAACGGAAGATTCCCTCAAAGCCTTTTCGGATTTGGACGAGGAAATCGCCGTTCGGGAAAAAGTGAGCGAAATCCTTTTTGCCGTATCGGACCTTCGGGAAAAGATGGAATTGGCAGAGGCGTATAGGCAAGAACGCATCTCCATCAGAGAAAATCGGCGGAAGGCGGAAGACATCTTAAAGCGCTACGCCGTACTGGATCTATTGGGAGAAAATATTTCCTCCCTGCAAAACAAGGTAAGTCAATACGGCAGGGAGCGCCTCCTCTCAGATCTGTTTAAACAAAATGCATTCAATCGGAAGACCACCGCATCGGTGCTTGAAAATTACGAAAATGTGGAGACGCTTCGGGAGAAGGTTCGCGAAATGAGGGAAGTTAAAAATACCTACGACAATATTCTACCCCTGTATCTTTCCCTCGCAGCAGCTCAAAAGGCGAAAACGACAAATCAGAAGATTCTGGATGCGACAAAAGGCCTCGGTGCCATTCTATCCATGGAAGTTCAAAAGAAGTACAATAAGCTCATCGATTACAGAAGTTTGCTGGCGGCTTTTCAGGAATTAAACGCGCGAATAAAAATGGGGGAAGCCTTCCTGGCTCGCTTCAGTCAATTGGACGGCCTGGAGAAACTAAACGGTCAAATGACGGAAGCACTGGAAAAAGATCGATCCCTTCATGCTCTTTTACAGGAACAAAAAAGGCTCAATCATGAAAAAGAAAAGCTTTCGGCCGATCTTTCCCGCTTCGTCGACGACGATCGACGGGCCATGGACGCGTACTTAAACGGCCTTTCCGAGGCCGGCACCTGCCCTTTGTGTAAACAGCCCATAGACGATGGGGCCCTGCACGCCATTAAGCATAGTTTGGAGGATTAGGATGAATTTAGAACAACGGATCAGCGAATTAAATCAGCGCTACGAGCAGGCAAAGGACACGCGCAAACGCGCCGAGTGGCGCATGGAAGAGCTGGAGCGGGAAGAAAAGGAATTAAACGAAAAAATCAAAGCCCTGGGCTTCGATCCCGCGACCTTGGAAGATGAAATCAAGCGCATGGAATCCGAAATCCTTCGTCTGCTCGACGAAGCGGAAAAACTTCTCCCCGAGGATAAAGCATGACCTACGAAGAAGCCTATAAGCGGTTTGAGTCCTTTTCAAAAGAGGTTAGCCGCCGGGAGGGCATTCGCGATTCCATTCTCGATCAGGTGGAAAAAAAGAGGCAGGGGATCAGAGAAGTGGAAGCGGAAGAGAAGAAGCTCAGCGGCGTGGTCTTTCTTTTGCAAAAGGCCGCCGACTTTTCCAGAAACCAAGCCACGCACCAAATCGAAGACATCGTCACCCAATCCATCGCCTACATTATGCAAAACAGCTCCAGGTTTATCGTAGACCTCTCCGAAAAGCGTGGACTTCCTATCGCCGAGTTTTTCGTGGAATCCGATTACGGAGAATACAAAGTAAAGACGAAGCCGGAGATGAGTCGTGGCGGCGGCGTCGTAGACATCGTGAGCCTCGCTCTGCGCATCGCCTTTTTGGAAAACCACCGGCCGAAAATGGACGGACCCCTCTTCCTCGACGAGCCCGGAAAGCACATCAGCGACGATTACATCTTTAATATGGGGGAATTTGTAAAGGAATGTTCCCGTCTTTTTTCCAGGCAAATCATTATGGTCACCCACAACGATTATCTGACAAACATTTGCGACAAAGCCTTTCGCGTGGATATACGAAACGGCATCAGCGAAGTCGTTGAAATCATCGCCGAGACCGACGAATCCTAACGTACAAGGGACTGCCATGCGGTCCTTTTTTTACTGCAAAGAATGTGGCGAAAAGAAATCATCGAAACAAAAGATTCAAATTATGATATAATAAACAAGTGGTTTATACCATTTGAATCATGAAAATTAAATAAGGAGGTGTTCCATATGCCCGCATATTTGGTATCTATTCTGGGGGCATTGGTATTTGGAATCCTCGGAGTAGCTATTGGTTATTTTTTACGCAAAACATTGGCTGAAGGAAAGCTCAATCATGCGGAAGAACTAGCAAAGAATATCATTATTGATGCGGAACGTGAAGCCGAAAACAATAAACGCGATATTTTATTCCAAGCGAAAGAGGAAATACACAAGCTTCGGGATACGGTCCAACAGGAAAGTGATGCTCGAAAAAACGAACTGCAGCGCTACGAAGATCGCTTAAATTCCAAGGAAGATTTGCTTCAATCGAAAAGTGCGACCTTGGAGAAAAAGGAAAGCCAGATTTTCGACCAACAAGCGCGCATTCAAGAGAAGGAAGATCTTATCGATGAATTGGTGGACAAGAAGTCCGAAGAAATTCAACGGATCTCCGGCTTATCCAAAGAGGAAGCCAAACAAATTCTTCTCAATGAATTGGAAAACGAGCTGACCCAAGAATCGGCGGTGAAGATTCGCGAATACGAACGCTACGTCAAAGACGAAAGCAAAAAAATCGCTCAAGACGTTATCGTTCACGCCATTCAACGGATCGCAGCCGACGAAGTGGCCGAGTCCACGGTCTCCGTGGTGAACTTGCCCAACGACGAAATGAAGGGCCGCATCATCGGTCGGGAAGGCCGAAACATTCGTGCCATCGAAGCCTTAACCGGCGTCGATTTAATCATCGACGATACGCCGGAAGCTGTCGTCGTCTCTTCCTTTAACCCCATTCGCCGCGAAATCGCGCGCCTAACTCTGGAAAAATTGGTCCTCGACGGACGAATCCACCCGACGCGCATCGAAGACACGGTAGAAAAAGCGAGACAGGAAGTAGATGAGATCATCAAGGAAAGCGGCGAAGAAGCTGCCTTCGAAGCCGGCGTTCACGGCCTTCACCCGGAACTGGTGAAGTACCTTGGCCGTTTAAAATTCCGTACCAGCTTTGGACAAAACTGTTTGCGCCATTCCGTGGAAGTGTCGAAAATTGCCGGCTATTTGGCCGAAGAAATCGGCATCGACTCGAAACTGGCCAGACGTGCCGGCCTGCTCCACGACTTAGGAAAGTCCATCGACCACGAAGTGGAAGGACCCCACGTGGAATTAGGTGTGGAACTGGCTAGGCGCTACAAGGAGCCTGAAGCCGTCATTAACGGCATCGAGGCCCACCACGGCGATGTGGAATTCGATTCACTGGAATCCGTCTTGGTGCAGGCAGCCGACGCCATCAGCGCGGCACGACCCGGTGCACGACGGGAAACCATCGAAAACTACATTAAGCGGTTGGAACAGCTGGAGGAAATCGCCACCGGTTTCGACGGCATCGAAAAATCCTACGCCGTCCAAGCCGGCCGGGAACTGCGCATCATCGTGAAGCCCAAAGAAATCGACGAGGCCCACATGGTGACCACGGCTCGAAACATCGCCAACGAAATCGAGGCACAGCTGGATTTCCCGGGTCAGATCAAAGTCAATGTGATCCGCGAAACCCGCGCCGTCGAATACGCCAAATAAAAAAACCTGCCTACGGGCGGGTTTTTTCTTGTTTTCTTTGCTATGATAGTTACGAGGTGACACATGATTCGCTCAACTATACTGGACGACTACCTAAATTACCTGCGCGCCGCCAAAGGCCGCAGCGACGGCACGATAAAAGAATATTATTACGACATACGACAATTTCTTCGTTATATGCGCGTTCGAAAAGAAGGCCTCGTCGTAGATTCCTTAGACGAAGTTGACATCGACACCGTCGATAAGGCCCTTTTGGAACAAATCGACAAGAGCGATGTTTACGCCTATATTTCCTATTTGGATAGGGAAAGGCAAAATAGCAGCCGAACGAAATTTCGAAAAATTTCTTCCGTGCGCTCCTTTTTCGACTATCTGACCTATAAAGTGGATGTATTGGATAAAAACCCGACGGAAAACATCGACATGCCGAAAATCGAACGTTCTCTTCCCGTCTACTTAACATTGGAAGAGGCCGTGCGACTCTTGCATTCCGTTCAAAATTATAAACAGAAAGAGATCTTCCGCCGGCGGGATTACGCCATCGCCACCCTGTTTTTAAACTGCGGCCTGCGCCTCAGTGAACTCGCATCATTAAATGTGGAAGATTTAAACAAAGACCGCACCCTGCGCATTTGGGGCAAGGGCTCCAAGGAACGACTGGTCTATTTAAACGACAATGTTCAGCGCTCCATCGATGCCTATTTGGCGGCGAGGAAGGCCGAAGGTTTGGAGGAAGAAGGGGCCCTCTTTTTAAGCATGCGCAAAAGCCGCATGAGCAATCGCTCCATTCAGCATATGTTGGAAAAACACTTGAAAAACGCCGGATTTGATACGAAAAAATACACCGTGCATAAGCTGCGCCACACGGCTGCCACCTTAATGTATCAATTCGGCGACGAAGACCTGAAATCCCTTCAGGAAATTCTCGGCCACGAGTCTATTTCAACGACGCAAATCTACACTCACGTCAATATGGAAGACATTCGCCACACCATGAGCCAAAACCCCTTGGCCAATGTGGAGGACGTGGAAAAAATGCTTGAGGATGCGGAAAAAGAAAAAAAATGATCTGTTCGACGGAATCATACGTTCGAACATTCGATCTCGTTTCCGGTACATGATTTTATAAATATACAACCATTTTCTGAAATCATAAATTTATTTTTCAGGGCCTCTAAGCGACGAATAGCATACTTTTTATTATTAACCGGCTTTCTATGTGCTTTATGAATAAAATGCCCGCTATTTCGATTCTACGGCGTCAATATCAGGAAACGACGGTATCCATGGTTTAATATCATCAATCGATGATACGATACGCCATGAGCCGGCCTTCACTCAGTAAAAAACCTCCTATGCCAAAAAGCAGAGGAGGTTTTAAAACTTATTCAGAACATCATGGTGCCCTATATCGCAAAGAAGTAAAACTTCGGGCATTACTTATCCAATTCCTCGAAAAGAGAGTCGATGGAATCAAAAACCAACTGGTTCCCGTTTTTGATGGATTCCTTAATTTCTTTCACTTCGGCCTTTAAGCTCCTTATAACGTGTTCGGGATAGACTGCAACGGGCACGAGGACAATTTTTCCGTTGTCTTCGGTGACCTCAAACTGATCGCCTTGATTTAATTCCATAGACTGAACGATGTCTTTCGGAATGGTCACTTGTGATTTCGCTTTTAATCCAACTAACATAATAAACCTCTTAAGTTGGAAATTCATACTTTCTAACTAAAACATAATTGTTTTCTTGATGGACGTCAAGTGATTGCTTAGCAGAACCGTCCTTTGATTGAATAGATGATTTCATAAATAGTATCAAAAGTACTTAGGACGATAAATAAAGATCGCTCGGAGGTATTTTGGTTAGGATCCACGGGACAGAGATTTCGAAGTATAATTTAGGTGGATCGTGGGATGGAATTCATCCTTTGCCCAAAAACGAAGCCGCAAAATCGAATTTAAGACCTTTAAATGAAAGATTCATAGCGTTGCATATAGAAAAAACAGAACCGTTTAAAGGGCCTTAAAGATTAGCGATCGCTCCTCTTTATGAAGTAGTTCGTTTTAGTCACAAAATTTATATTTTGTGACTAATTATATTCAGGGTGTCTTTTAAATCTCACGACATCATGTTCTCTCTTCTTTTATCTCTTTCCAAAACGGTTCATCCGAAAAGGCATGAAAAAAGACGGCGCCTGGCCGTCTTTTCGTTTGTGTATTTCTAATTATGTGCCGGTCGCGCCGAGAGCTACGCGACACCACCGGTAGGTCATCCTTGATCAATTCAATTAGAGCGAAGTTCGCGTTCCTCCAATACGACATAAATCGTCTCTCCGGGCTTTAAGGTGCAGTCATCCTTTAAACCATTGGCTTCCACCATCCGGTGGATCATAAGGCGCAAATCGTCGCCCTCATTGGCATAGGACGATGCGATGGACCACAGGGTATCTCCCGGTTTGACACAGTATTCTTCCCGCACCTGATAGGTTTCCATGCTCTTCGGTACAGTGGTTCCCATAATGCTCAGTAACAAAAGAAGAATAATCGGCAGCAGGCGTAGGCGCTTTCTTTTTTTAAGGGCTCGTTGGGAAGGATGTTTATTTATTTGACAGGGGCGATTTATGGTTTTCTCTCTTTTCATTTCATGCCTCCAAAAATTAAATGTTCGATCGTATGTTTTGAAACTATGTTCGTACGTTTGTTCCAATTGTATCTGAACAATTGTTTCCTGTCAAGCTTTTTTGAATGTATGTTTGAAATGTTTGTTCGTCTCTGATATACTAAATGTACCTCATGAAAAGGAGCGATATATACCATGTATGAAGATCTTGAAAAACGGGAAATGGAAATTCTCTTTTATATTAAACGCTTTATCGATTCCAACGGCTACCCCCCTTCTATTCGCGAAATCTGCAACGGCTGCAACATTAAGAGCACATCCACCGTTCACTCCAATTTAGAAAAGCTGGAACTTAAGAATTACATTCGTCGCGGCGCCACCATTAATCGGGCCATCGAGGTAATCCGTCAGGATGACGATTTTCTCTCCGCCAAAAAGAAAACCACCGATATTCCTATTCTCGGCCGCGTCGCCGCCGGACTTCCCATTTTAGCTTCGGAAAATATTTCCGACACCGTGCCCATGGCCACGGATTTTGTAAAAGACCGCAATCTCTTCTTTTTAACGGTTCAGGGAGAAAGCATGATCGATGCCGGCATTTTAGACGGCGATCAGGTTTTGATCGAACCTGCCTCCTCCGCCGAGGAAGGGGAAATTATTCTGGCCCTTATCGAAGACGAAGCGACCATCAAGACCTTCTATCGCGATGAAGAAAATCAACGCTTCCGTCTCCAACCGGAAAACAGCACCATGGAGCCCATTTACGTGGACGATCTCAAGGTGCTTGGCCGCGTCATCGGCCTCTATCGCCTGTTTTAAACCAAAATGCCGCCGAGTTTCCTCGACGGCATTTTTTGAGCGCTTTTTTCTACTCGACGACCGTTTCTTTCTTCTATTTTCCCGCAAAAAGGATATAATAGAATAATATTTCTTAATCTTCTAATGCAACGGAGGCAGTATGTTATTTTTAAATCAGGACAAAAACTTAATGGCCCTTCTGACCATTTTATATAAGGAGCGTAACAAGTGGATCCAACTGGGGGATTTGGCTGCGGTCATCGGCGTCACAAAAAAGACGGTCCGCAACTACGTTCGCATCGTCGAGAAAAAGTTTAAGGACCATGCCGAATTTTTTTATAACGGCTCCATGCTTTACGTGCAGTTCCGCCCGAACTTCGGTTTAATCAGCATGAAGAAATTACTGGTTCGCGAATCACTGCTCTATAAAATTCTCTTTCAGGCATTTTTCGATCCCACCATTAAAAAATCGGATCTCGCCTTTGATTTGGGATTCAGCGAAACGTCGATTTATCGCCACGTGCAAAATTTTAACGAGCAGCTTGTGGGCGTCTACGATCTTTCTTTCTCCTATTCGGATTTTCAGTTCGAAGGTGAGGAAAAAGAAATCCGGAATTTTTACGTGAATATGTTTATCGAGACCATGTTGCATCCCGGCGAATGGCCTTTTTCAGGCACGATCCGGGAAGACCTCGTGGAGACTTTTGCCGAGCGCATGTACAGCTTCCTCCACTTCTCCCCTTCCCCGGCACAACACAATTACATAAAGGTATCCATCGCCGTGTCGTTTTTCCGCCTCATGCAGGGTCATACGATTCATACGGAAAATTATCGAGACGAATTAATCGCCAATGCGAAATTGCTGGCCACCGACGAGGTAGTAAAGAAATTAATTGACGACGTCATGCCCAAGAAACAAGTGAGCACGCCGGTGGATCTTTTGGTGAGCATCTTGTCTATTTTTTATGCGGAAGAAAATCCCATTCTCTTCGACGACCCGGATCTTTTAGAGGAAAAACTCCAATCCATAAAAAGTCGTGAAGACTTTTTTAAATCCCACTTGCCGGGCTTTTTGGATCAATTTCATCTGCAACTGGAGGATCGGGACGAATTGTATCGCTCCCTGGCGGTTTACTTTACCTATCGCCTCTCCAATTTTAAAAAACGGGAATTCTTCCTTAAGCGTTCCACCTACTTGCTTGCCTACATCTCCTTTGCAAATCCGGAGCTTCACACAGAGTTGACGACGATTTTCAAGGAATTTGTCCGCGAATTTCCGGAATTCATGGACTACGCCATCGACGAACTGACCCTGGCCTTTTACAGCCTCTGGCCGGATCTTCTCTCTCAATTATTTTACGGCCGCGAGCCCTACAAGGCCCTGGTGGTCAGCCAGGACGATTCCTTTTTCGGAAAAACGCTGGTTCACTTGATCAACAAGGGAACGTCGAATTTAATTCACGCCGAGCTTTACGACGGTTATCGCGTCGACATGAATCATTTGGCCCGGCTTCCCTATGATTTAATCATCACCGACTTTTTCGTTGAGTCCGTGCCGGAAGGGGCCTTGGTCTATACTTTCGGCCAACTGCCCTCGCCCTATGAATTGCAGGGCCTGTGCCGCGATTTAAGAATTAAGAAGCAGGGATACGACACCGATTTCAAAAAGCGAAAAGGCTATACGGATATTTCGGAATTTAAGCGGCTACTCGCCGTTTATTCGTAATAAAAAATGACCCCGAGCTTCCGTCACTGCGGAAGGCATCGGGGTTTCTTTATGCCTTTTGATCGAGGGCGTCAAGTACCTGAATCAGGGCGAGTTTTATGTGTTCGTAAGTAAGGCCGCCTTGGAAATACACGCGGTAGGGCGCGCGCATGGGACCGTCGGCAGACAATTCGATGCTGCTTCCTTCGATAAAGCCGCCCGCCGCCATAATGACCTGATCTTCGTAGCCGGGCATATCCCAGGGATAGGGCGTAACATGGGAATCCACCGGCGAGGCCGCCTGAATAGCGCGGCAAAAACGCACGAGATTTTCCGGCGTCTCTAAGGCAATGGATTGGACGATGTCGCTTCTCGGATCCGTGGATGCAGGGATGCAGTCGTAGCCCATGGTTTCGAATGTTTTCGCAAAGAGCATGGCGCCTTTTATGCACTGGGCCACGCGATGGGGCGCGAGAAACAGGCCCATTAAGGTGTTTCGGGTTTGCCCGAAGGAGAGGCCGCATTCCTTGCCGATGCCCGGCGCCGTCAGTTCCGCCGCCACTCGCTCGATGATTTCTTCGCTTCCGACGACGTAGCCGCCGGATAGACTCAGGCCGCCACCGGGATTCTTTATGAGGGAGCCCGCCATAACATCGACGCCGATTTCCGTGGGCTCGATTTTTTCCGTAAATTCGCCGTAGCAATTATCGAGAAAAATTATGCCGTCGTAGCTTTTTCTGATTTCTTCCACCGCTCGCTTGATTTCATCGACGGTAAAGGCCCGTCGATCGGAATAGCCGGTGGAGCGCTGCATAATCACAAGATCCGCGTCATGGGACACGAAATCGCTAATGGCTTCGTAATCCATGGCGCCATCATCTTTTAAAGGAAGCTCCCGATAACCGATACCTTCAGATTTCAAGTTCCCCGGCGCATTCCCGGCGGTGCCCAACACTTTGTGCAAGGTGTCGTAGGGAGAGCCGGAAACGGAGGCGATGGTATCTCTCGCCTTCGTCAAGGCTTTTATAGTGAGGGCGATGGCGTGGGTGCCGGAAACCATATTGGGCCGCACCAATGCGTCTTCCGTGTGAAAGAGTGCGGCGTAAACGGCCTCCACCTTTTCCCTGCCTACATCCCCGTAGCCGTAGCCGGTCGCCCAGTTGAAATCCGCCGACGCCAATCGTACGGATTGCAGAGCCTTTAATACTTTTTCCTGATTAAATAAACAAATCTCATCCAGTGCAGCAAAGGGTTCTTGAAGGCTCGCTTCAATCGCCATTAAATCCGCGATCTGTACCATATTTTTCTCTCTCCAGTTCTAAAATCTTCTCAAGTGCCGCATCTTTCGTCAATTCAGACATGGGAATGAACACCGCATCTTCTTCCTTGCGAAACCAGGTCATCTGCCGCTTGGCAAAATTTCTGGAATGTTGTTGGATTTTTTCGATGGCAGTGGCTTCATCCCACTCCCCTTTTATATACTTCACCACTTCTTTGTAGCCGATGGATCCCATAGGCTTCACATCGCCGCCGTAGACCCTATAGAGCTCTTCCACTTCATCGTAGAGCCCCGCCTCCACCATTTTCAGTACGCGGCGGTTAATTCGATCGTAAAGCGCGTCCCGCTCCCAATCCAACACGATGTACAGCGGATCGACGCCTTTGCGCTTTTTCCGTAGTTGCTCTGTTTCCACATGGCCGGATTCGATTCGTTCCAGGGCGCGAATGACGCGGCGGGGATTGTTTAAATCCACGGCCTCCGCCATGGTCGCGTCCTTCTCCTTCAATAAAGCCACCATATATTCGAGTCCCCGTCGATTATAAAGATTGTTGAGTTCCTTTCGACGTTCGGTTGAAGGCTTTTCGGAAAAGTCCAAATCGTAAATTAAGCTGTGAATGTAAAGGGCCGTTCCCCCGCAGACGATGGGAATCTTTCCCGCGCGCCACAGATCTTCAAAAATCGGCGCGGCGGCTTCGTAAAAATCGGCGGCGGAATAAAATTCGTGAGGATCTTTTATGTCGATAAGATGGTGGACAATGCCCTCCGTCTCCTCCGGCGTAATCTTTCCGCTACCGATCGTAAAACCGCGGTAAACCTGCACGGAATCCGCGGAAATGATCTCCGTATGGAGTTTTTTAGCGAGGGCCACGGAAAGGTCGGATTTCCCGGAACCGGTGGGCCCGGTAATTAATATGAGCGGTTTCATAGTCCCTCCCTTAAAAACAGTTTTTCGAAGGCGCGTTTTTCCACGTGAATCATGGTCGGGCGCCCGTGCGGACAGGTAAAGGGCGTGTCCGCGTCGTTTAATTCCTCGAGAAGGGCGTAGGCTTCTTTTTCGGAAATGGTATCTCCTGCTTTAATGGCGCTTCTGCATGCGAGGCGCATGATTTTATAAATGTTTTGCTCTTTCACATTGACGCCCTCGTTCAATAGATGAATGGAGTCCAAAAAGAATTGCCGAAAATCGTCGATTAATATATGCTCCGGCACCTCGCGAATCACGATGTCTTGCTCGCCGAAGACTTCGGGATAAATACCGAGGCGTTCATAGTCGGCCATATGTGTTACCACGGCGTGCATTTCCTCGGGACTCAGGTGCATGGTAATGGGCGCGAGAAGGAGCTGGGTCGCCACGGCCCGTTCACGAATTTTTTTGCTGTAACGTTCGTAAAGAATTCGCTCGTGGGCCGCGTGCTGATCCACCACGAGGACGCGGTGATCCTTCTTGTTTTCAAAAAGCACGTAGGTTTTGAACACTACGGCCAAAAATTGGTAAAGACTTACATCAAGGGGCTGCACTTTTTCCGTCGCTTCCGCTTCTGTTTCTATATCAATTCTTTCTGTATCGGGGGAAGATTCCGTAAGCGAGGGCTCTGTTTTATCCCCGTACACTTTTTTATCTTCCGCCGCAAGGGCCACGCGATCGGAGTAGTCAAATTCCGGCACTTTCGGCTTCTCTCTTTCGATCTTTCGTTCTCTGCTCAACTCAAAGATTGTTTTTTCCGGTACCGGCGCTTCCGCTTTTTTCGTATCTTCATTTAGGGCATCGATCGAAGGAATCTCCCGCTTAGGCAGAAGTTTCTCTTCCGCCAAACGCTCCAAAATCGTCGTCAGTTGATTTTCATTGGACAGACGAATTGTTTGCTTCTGCGGGTGAATATTCACATCGATTAAGATGGGGTCGATGGTAATGTAGAGGACGTAGACCGGATAGTGGTTCAAGGGAATTAAGGAACGATACACCTTTCGAATGGCCCGGGCGATGTCGTTGCTCTTGACGCCGCGGCCATTTACGAACAGAAATTCCCGATCCGGCGTCGCCCGGTGGAGCAAGTTATTGCCGATAAAGCCTTCGATTTTGTAAGATTCCGTATCGAAGGAAATAGGCAGGAGATTTTTTGCAATGTCCTTTCCGAGAATGGAATAGATATGATTGATCTTGTCGTCGGAGACTTTCGAATGGAGCAAGGTCTTTTGATTGCGGGATAGGTGGATGGAGACGTCCTGATGGCTCAAAGCCAATAGTTCCACCACTTCGACGATGCGGCGAATTTCTTTCGTCGTAGTGTTTAAAAATTTCTTTCTCACCGGGGTGTTGTAAAAAATATCCCGCACGATCATCGTCGTGCCTACCGGTGCGCCCACGGGCTCCCCTCGGGATACGACTCCTTTTTCCACGGTAAATCGGTAGGCGAAGTCGCTCTCGGCCGTTTTCGTCACGCATTCCATTTGGCTGATATTGGCGATGCTTGCCAATGCCTCGCCGCGAAAGCCCAAGCTCGTAATCATATCTAAATCGGAAATGGTACGAAGCTTTGATGTGGCGTGGCGGGAAAATGCCTTGGTAATCTGGCTTTTTTCGATGCCGTCGCCATTGTCGGCGATACGAATTTCGTCTAAAAGATTATCCGATAAGCGAATGCTGATTCGATCGGCATTTGCGTCGATGGCATTTTCAACCAATTCCTTAATGATGGAGGCGGGATTTTCGATGATTTCGCCCGCAGCGATTTGAGAAATGGTCTGATCGCTTAATGCATAAATTTCACGCATCGGCATCCTCCTTTAAGGCTTCGAGAAGCATCAGGGCTTCTAAGGGCGTCGTTTGATTGATGTCGATGGATCGAATTTTTTCCCGCAATGGATCCGGCCCCTTGTCGGCGACGACGACATCGTTTCTTACAGATTCTACGGCTTTTCCACGGCCGTCGGATTCCAAATGATCGAGAACATTTCGCGCCCGCTCGATGACCTCGTCTTTTACACCGGCAAGCTTCGCCACGTCGATACCGAAGGAGTAATTGCTTTGGCCGACAATAATTTTCCTTAAAAAGCGGATCTCGTCGTCCACCTCTTCCGTGGCTACGGTCACATTCAAAATGCCGTCGTAGCGATTTTCCAGTTCCGTGAGTTCGAAATAGTGGGTGGCAAAGAGGGTCTTCGCGCGCACTTCTTTGTAAATGTATTCGATAATGGACCAGGCGATGGAAAGGCCGTCGTAGGTGCTGGTGCCCCTGCCCACTTCGTCGAAGAGAATCAAGGAACGCGCCGTGGCGAGGCGCAAAATTTCCGCCACCTCCGTCATCTCGACCATAAAAGTGGACTGGCCCCGCGTCAGGTAATCGGAGGCGCCGATCCGCGTAAAGATTTGATCAACCATGGGCAGATTCGCCTCTTCCGCCGGCACGAAGGAACCGATTTGGGCCATAATCTGAATCAAAGCTACTTGGCGCATGTAGGTGGATTTGCCTGCCATATTGGGTCCAGTGATAATCTGGAGAAGGACCTTCTCGTCGTCTAAATAGGTGTCGTTGGGAATATAGGGCTCATCCATGGTGCGCTCCACCACAGGATGGCGACCGTCTTTAATAAAGAGCACACCGCCGTCGTTGAAGCGGGGCCGGCGGTAATTGTATCGCTCCGCCACCTCGGCCAGAGCACAAGCCACGTCCAGTTTCTGTATGGCTTCGGACAAATGCTGAATGGACGGAAGCTTCGTTGCGATGCGCCTTTCAATGGCCTCCAAAAGCTCCAATTGCCGCTCCAGTGCGCGCTCTTTTCCGTGGAGGATCTCCTCTTCCCTATTTTTCAACTCTTCGGTGAAAAATCGTTCGCTGCCCACGAGGGTCTGTTTTCGGATAAAATGCTCCGGCGCCTGATCCACATAGGATTTCGACACCTCGAAAAAATAACCCAGTATTTTATTGTACTTTATTCGCAGATTCTTAATGCCGCTGGCTTCACGCTCTTTTTCTTCCAGCTGCAAAATCCATTGCTTGCCGCTTTCGGAAAGAGCGAAGAGTCGGTCCAACTCCTCGTCCACGCCATGGGCCATAAAGCGCTGTTCCCGATAGTTTGCCGGCAACTCGTCGATAAAAATTTCCCGCAACTGATCCGAAATCTCTTCCATGAGATCCACGCCGTCAAAAATTTTAAGGAGAGCTTCGTTCTCCGCCTTCTTGAGAAGCCGAACAATCAGCTGCACCGCCTCTAAACTCTTTACGAGTCGCTCAATTTGTTTCGGCGTCATGGTCTCGTTGGCGATGTATATGGACAGGCGGTCGATGTCGTAGATCGCCGCCAGCTGCTCCTGCAAATCGTCGAACAAAATCCGGTCGCCGTGAAGGGAGTCGATGCGATCGTAGCGTTCATTTAGCGCCTTTTCATCCATTAACGGGCGCAAGATGGACGTGCGCAAATAGCGGCTCCCCATTTTCGTCTTGCAACGATCCAAAATGGCGTAGAGGGAGTGTTCCTTTTGATTGTCGTGGTTGTTGTTCACGAGCTCCAAATTGCGAATGGTGGTTTCGGAAAGATCCATAACAGCGTCGTGATCCTCACGGGCGGAGATGTGAAGGTGGGTCTGTCTGCGATGCTGCGTCGCTTCCAGATAAGCCAGTAAATTGGCGAGGGCGACGCTGTCGTAGTCGATTTCCCGATTCAGTTCTTTGTAAGACGCTAAAATTTCGCGATGGTCCCGAGACACTTCGCCATTCTTTAAAACATCGTAGCGTTTCGCCAGTTTTCGAATTGTGGCCTTTTCCGAAAAAGCACGATCATAGAGAATCTCCGCCGGACGGTAAAGGGAAAACTGCTTTTCGAGAAAACTTTCGGTTTCCCGCTTGTCCCAGCAGACTTTTCGGTCCATGTATACTTTTCCCGCCGGATAATCGCAATGCGCCAGCTCCACGATCTTTCCCTCCCGGGCGATGCTCGTAAGAATGCGGCTCTCCTCCCCTTCATCTTCGTCGATAAAGGTGCCGGGGGTGACGACCTTCGTGACTTCTCTTTTCACCAGGCCCTTGGCTTGTTTCGGATCCTCCACCTGATCGCAAATGCTCACGGAATGGCCCATTTTCACCAGGCGCTTTATATATTGATTGGCCACGCGATAGGGCACGCCGCACATGGGGATCTTTTCATCCAACCCGCCGCTTTTTTTTGTGAGCGTCAAATCCAAAAGATCGGAAACGACGATGGCGTCGTTAAAGAAGAGCTCGTAAAAATCCCCGAGGCGATAAAATAAAAAAGCATCGGGGTTTTCATTTTTTGTTTCGACGTAGTGGCGCATGGCCGGCGTTAATTTTTCGAAATCACTGCTTTCCATGAACGATTTCTCCTTCTAAAGAGAATGTATTGCCTCCTGTAATTTTCACCGGCACCATTTTGCCGATGGAATCCGCATCGTATGGCGCGTGGACCAGTTTGAATCCGGCGGTCCGTCCGCTCATTTTCGTCGGATCGTTTTTACTTACCGATTCAAACAGCACCTCTTGCACCGTGCCGTGCAGGGCTTCATACTTTTCTCGTTGAATGGTATAAACCGCATCTAGAAGGCGTTGGAACCGCGCGTCCTTCACGTCCTTCGGCACTTGATTTTCCATTTTATCGGCGCGGGTGCCTTCCCGTCTCGAATAAATAAAGGTAAAGGCGTTGTCGTATTTAACACGCTTCACCAAATCCAAAGTGTCTTCGAAATCTTCTTCCGTCTCGCCGGGAAAACCAACCATAATATCCGTGGAAAGAGAAATATCCGGACGAACGGCGCGCACTTTGTCGATCAGTGTAAAGTAATCTTCTCGGGTGTAATGACGATTCATCATCTTCAACACGCGATTCGAACCGGATTGCACAGGGAGATGTAGGTAATTTGCGAGCTTCGGCAGATCCTTGTAACAGGCAATTAAATCATCGGACATATCCTTCGGATGGGAGGTAGTAAAGTGGATGCGCTCAATCCCCTCCACCTCGTGTACCATGCGCAGAAGCTCGGCAAATGTGATTTTTTCCTCTAGATTTTTTCCGTAGGAGTTCACATTTTGCCCCAACAGAGTCACTTCGTTGACCCCGTCCGCCACGAGGTTTTTAATTTCGTCTAAAATATCTTCCGGTTCCCGAGAGACCTCGCGGCCACGGGTATAGGGCACGATGCAATAGGTGCAGAAATTATTGCAGCCGTAGACGATATTCACGTAGGCCGCATTTCCGGCCGTTCGAGAATAAATTTGATTGTCGAAATTCGTATAGCTTTCGTCAATATCCACCACGGCGTTTTTCTTGTCGTCGCTTTCCAAAATCAGCTGAGGCAGACGGTAGATGTTGTTCGTGCCGAAGACGATGTCCACGTGGTTAAACGTGTTCAGCACATAATCTCTGGATTCCTTTCGCTGCATCATGCAACCGCAGACGGCCACTTTTAAATCTTTGTTTTGCTTCTTAATATGCTTTAAGCGACCGATGTGCCCGATTACCTTGTCTTCCGCGCTGTGGCGAACGGAACAGGTATTGATAATCGCCAGGTCCGCTTCTTCTTCCCGATCGATCTCTTTAAAGCCCATGGTATTTAATAATGTTTTTATTTTTTCCGAATCGTGTTCGTTCATTTGACAGCCGTGGGTGGTAATGACGTAGGTTTCACCGCCGTGGACTTCCTTTACACGTTCGATTAAATGTTGAAATTTTTCTTCCATGCTTACTCCTTTGATTAACAGTTCTTCTCATTATACCATAGTTGAAATCGAAATTTTGGGCATGAAAAAAGACACCCGAAGATGTCTTTTTTGTTCTTAGTAAGCGACAAATGCCTTGGATTTGGTGTGGCAGATCGGGCATTCTTCTTCGCTTGCATCAAAGGTGATGTAGCCGCATACGGGGCAGAGAAGAATGTCTTTTACGTCTAAATCCTTGCCTGCGTCGACTGCTTTTTTCGCTTCTTCGTAGCGAACGGCGTGGATTTTTTCAGCTTCGATGGCATAACGCATGGCTTTGACAGCTTCGTCTTCGCCTTGCATCTTAGCTACTTCGATAAATGCGGGATACATTTCGGTAAATTCGAAAGTTTCACCGTCGATACCTTTTTGAAGGTTTTCGGAAGTGCTGCCGATACCGAAACCGGCCATGCTGGTGACGGCGAAGTCACCGTGAATGTCTTTCAGGGCTTTGAAGTGCAGATTGCCGTGAACGCGTTCAGCTTCAGCGGTGCAGTTGAAGAGACGTTCAACATTGGGGAAGCCTTCCTTGCCGGCAGCTTTTGCCCAAATACCGTAGCGGACGTGTGCTTGGCTTTCGCCGCCGAATGCGCTTCTTAAGTTGTCTTGTGTCATTGCGTGCATAATAATGCCTCCTTATATCATGTTGTTTCTTTGCCCCTTCATTATATCTTATAAATGATAATAAAACAAGCTTTCTTAATAATTAGGCTGGCTTTCTCAGTCGACGCTTTCGATTTTCGCCGCTTGATCCGCCGCCGTCAGAGCATCGATCAAATCGTCCAAATCCCCGTTGTTAATGTCGTCGATGCGGTGGCTCGTGTAGTTAATGCGGTGGTCGGTAACGCGGCCTTGAGGATAATTGTAAGTGCGAATCCGTTCGGAGCGGTCGCCGGAGCCGATTTGGGATTTCTTCTCCTTGCTCAGTTCATCTTCCTGCTTTTGCAGCTCTATGTCGTAAAGTTTCGCCTTCAAAATCTTAAAAGCCTTGTCTTTATTTTTCAACTGGCTCTTTTCATCTTGGCAACTAACGACGATCCCCGTGGGCTCGTGGGTTAAGCGTACGGCGGAGTCCGTGGTATTTACCGATTGACCGCCGTTTCCCGAGGAGCGGAACACGTCAACGCGAACGTCGTTGGGGTCGATTTCCACTTCCACATCGTCGATTTCAGGCATGACGATGACCGTAGCCGTGGACGTATGGATTCGGCCCGAGGATTCCGTTTCGGGCACCCGTTGCACGCGATGAACTCCCGATTCGTACTTCAGGCGAGAAAAAGCGCCCTTTCCCTGAATCAATAGAATCGCTTCCTTAAAGCCGCCGATGCCGTTTTCGTTGCTGGACATCATTTCGGTTTTCCAATTGTGATTGTCGGCGTAGTGAATGTATTGACGCACGAGGACGCCGGCGAACAGGGCGGCCTCGTCGCCGCCGGCGCCGCCGCGCACTTCCACGATGACGTTTTTGTCGTCGTTTTCATCTTTTGGAATCAAGAGAATTTTTAATTCTTCTACGATTTCTGCCAAATGCTCTTCTTCCATTTTCAGCTCTTCTTTTACGAGCTCCCGCATGTCGTCGTCCAGTTTCTCGTCGAACATGCTCTTGTTTTCGGCAATGGCCTCCGTCGTTTCCGTGTACTCTTTGTATTTTTTCACGATGGGCTCGATTTCCGCGTGTTCAATGGCCGTCTTTTGCAAGAGCTTGCTGTCGCTTTGAACTTTCGGATCCATCATCATCTCGTTCAGTTCATTGTAGCGATCTTCGTATACAGATAAATTTTCAAACATTTTCTAACCTCCCAAAAACGACGCGATCCAAGCCGCTGAAATCTATCTCGGAACCGATGGCCGAAAAATCATGGTCTTTCAGTAGTTTTTCTATATCTTTTCTCTGCTTCGCCCCGATTTCAAATACCAACCAGCCCCCGGGATTCAAAAACCGCGGCGCATCTTCGACGATCTTTCGGTAAAAATCCAAGCCGTCTTCGCCCCCTTCAAGGGCCAAATGGGGCTCGTAAAGGGCCACGCTCTCATCCAGTTCCCTCATTTCATCGGCAGTAATGTAGGGCGGATTGGAATAGATCACATCATAGGTGCCCTCTACGGAAGAAAAGAGATCGGATTGAATCAAATAAACATTCGAGGCTCCGTGCTTTTTTCTGTTAATTTCCGCGACATTCAGTGCGTCCGAGGAAATATCTGAGGCATCAATGATCGCCCGGGGATAAAGCCGCCCCAGAGTGATGGCCACGCAGCCGCTTCCAGTGCCAATTTCGAGGATGTGGGTCGCGCGAGGCGCCAGACGCAAAATAGATTCCACGCTTCTTTCCGTGTCGTAACGTGGAATTAAGACTCGCTCGTCTACATAGAAGGCCTCGCCGTAAAAATAAGCCTGTTTTAAAGCGTAGGCCATGGGCATGCCCCGCGCCATTTTTTCAACGGCAAGGCGCAGGCGTGAAACTTCGTCCTCGGAAAGATTTTTTTCCGGATTCATAAAAAGAGCTTTTTGATCCATCTGAAAGAGGCCGTCGAACAATTCGTAGGTCCTGCGCCGATCCCCTTTTAAGGCCGCACAAGCCTCTTCAAAGGCCGCCTTTACTTCCATAGATCACTTTCCCCTTCGGCGGGTAAGACCGCCTTTAAAGAGGCGATGCCCACTTCGATTTGGCTGTCGTCGGGCTCCCGCACGGTAAAATGCTTTTGAATCATCAGCCCCGGGTAGCGCAAAGCCATGGTAAGGGGCGTGTCGTATTTTCCCACCAGGCGATTGACTTCGTAACTTACACCTGCGATTAAGGGAAAGACTAAAAGACGCACGAGGACACGGCCTAAAAATGAGGGCCAGCCGAAGAAGGATAG
This sequence comes from Peptoniphilaceae bacterium, assembly GCA_902363535.1. Taxonomy (GTDB): domain Bacteria; phylum Bacillota; class Clostridia; order Tissierellales; family Peptoniphilaceae; genus Aedoeadaptatus; species Aedoeadaptatus acetigenes. The sequence goes on along the minus strand of CABJAE010000011.1, from coordinate 23,715 downwards.
AATGATCACCGAAAGGATCAGGACCATAAACAGAAAACTCGTGCCGCAGCGGGGATGGAGACGGGAATACTTCCTTACTTCCTCCACCTCCAGAGGCGCGCCGGCTTCGTAGCATGCGATCGACTTGTGTTCCGCGCCGTGGTATTCGAAGACGCGACCGATGTCTTTCTGCTTCGAAATCAATGCCATATAGGCAAAGAAGATACCGATTCGGAATACGCCCTCCACGAGGTTTAGCAAAACGGAACTTGTAATGTGCCGTTCAAAATACGTGGCCAGCACATTGGGAAGCACCATAAAAAATAAAACGGCTAAAAGAACAGAGAAACTTACGGTAACGATCTGCTCGATCTTTTCTCCGTGTTCCGGGAAATGTTTGGTGAAAAAGTCCTCTTCTTCGCCTTCCTCGTCTTCCCAAAAAGAAGCGGAATACATAATGGCGTCCACGCCGATGACCATGGCCTCGATTAATTTCACGGCGCCGCGAATAATCGGCCAATTTAAAAAGGGATATTTATCGGCAATGCTTTTGTTATTATCGACGCGCATGGCGATGTCGCCCCCGGGTTTTCTCACGGCATAGGCTGTCTTTGAAGGACCGCGCATCATGACTCCTTCGATGAGGGCCTGACCGCCGATGGTTGTCTTAAAGGATTCGTTCATATACGGTGAAACTCCTTAAAAAAAAGGGCCCGCTTTCACGGGCCGTCTTCTTATGATCTTTTGTACTTTTTGTTGAATTTATCAATACGTCCGCCCGTATCAGTAAACTTTTGACGTCCTGTGAAGAAAGGATGACATTCGGAACAAACTTCCACTTTTAAATCCTCTTTTACAGAGCCCGTCGTAAAGGTGTTGCCACAAGCGCAAGTGACCGTAGCTTCCTTATATTCGGGATGGATACCTTTTTTCATCTGTCCACACTCCTTTCTTTAAAAATTCATTTCGTATTACTAACTTTTATAGGATAGCATACTTTCTTCTTTTTGTCAATTTACTTTGCGTATTCCGGCTTGTGATTTAAGTCGTGAACGCTGTCGATAAAGCGAACGGTCTTCGACGGCAAACGCAAGACCAAAGATTGGGTCGTCGCTTTATTGCCCTTCATGTAACGCACGCCTTTAAGCAAATCGCCGTTGGATACGCCGGTGGCGGCAAAGATCACATCGTCGCCCTTGACGAGATCTTCGATGGTGTAGATTTTGTCGGGATCGGCTTTACTTTTTTCTACCCGCTCTCTTTGCGCGTCGTCGTAGGTGACGAGCTTCCCTTGAAGGTCGCCGCCCAGGCACTTTAAGGCAGCTGCCGCAATGACACCTTCCGGCGCACCGCCTATGCCCATAATCATATCAATACCGCTCTCTTCAAAGCAAGTATAAATTGCCGTAACGATGTCGCCGTCTTTAATTTTCTTGATTCGGGCACCGGTGGCGCGAATTTGTTTGATTAATTCGTCGTGACGCGGGCGATCCAAGACGGAAACGGTCATTTCTTCCGGCAACTTGCCGATGGCTTCGGAAACGCGGCGAATGTTGTTTTCCACAGTATCGTCCAGGCGGATGACGCCTTTCGCTTTCGGCCCTGCGGCGATTTTTTTCATATAAACATCCGGCGCATGCAAAAGGCAACCCTTCGGCGCCACGGCCACGACGGCGATGGCGTTGTTCATGCCGTTTGCGATGGCCGTCGTGCCGTCGATGGGATCCACGGCAATGTCCACTGCATCATCGGTCCTTTGGCCCGTGCCGATTTCTTCGCCGATGTAGAGCATGGGGGCTTCGTCGATTTCCCCCTCGCCGATGACGACTCTGCCTTTAATGTGTACCGTATCAAACATGCGGCGCATGGCATCCACCGCCGCGCCGTCGGCGCCGTTTTTGTCGCCTTTTCCCAAAAAGCGCGCACCGCTTAATGCGGCCGCTTCCGTAACCCGTGCTAAATTTAAACTGAGATCTCTATCCATTGACTCTCTTCGTCCCTTCAAAATCTTTGTTAAACTGTGCGATTCCCTTATCCGTCAACGGGTGCTTCAACATTTGATGAAACACCTTGTAGGGCACGGTTGCAATGTGGGCGCCGGCCTCAGCCGCTTTTTTCACGTGGAGCGGGTGGCGTATGCTCGCGGCAATCACTTCCGCCTCGTAGCCGTATAAATCCATAATTGAAACAATGCCACGGACCAATTCCATGCCGTCGTGACCGATGTCGTCCAGTCTGCCTAAGAAGGGACTGATAAACGAGGCGCCGGCCGCCAAGGCCAGGAGTGCCTGATTTTCGGAAAAGATTAAGGTGCAGTTGGTGGGAATGCCTTCCCCTTCCAGAACGCGAATGGCCTTTAATCCTTCTTCGTTCATGGGAACTTTTACCACGACATTTTCGTGAATGGCGGCGAGCTTTCTTCCTTCGGCAATCATTCCCTCCGCGTCCTCTGCAGTCACTTCGGCGCTAATGGGCCCGTCGACGATGGAGGCGATTTCTTCGATAACCTCTTCGAAGACCACGTCTTTTTCTTTCGCGATTAAAGACGGGTTCGTGGTGACGCCGTCCAAGATTCCCCAGGCTTCGATTTCCTTAATTTCGGAAATATTCGCCGTGTCGATGAAAAACTTCATTATTTCCAAGCCTTCCCGTCGCTGCCGAAGACTTTGATTTTTTCCTTTACCGTGTCGGTCATTGCCGCACGTGCCGGTTTTAAAATCTTTCTCGGGTCGATTTCGTCGGGGTTTTCTGCTACAAAGGCCTTGACGGCACCGGCAAAGCTGGCGCGAATGTCCGTGTCGATGTTGATCTTTCGAATCCCCGCTGCCACGGCTTTTTCTAGGGTGTCGTAGGGAACGCCGCTGGATCCGTGAAGGACCAAGGGAACGCTGACGACGCGGTCGATTTCTTTAATGCGGTCGATGTCCACTTTCGGCTCGCCCTTATAGACGCCGTGTGCCGTGCCGACGGCGATGGCCAGGGAGTCGACGCCGGTTTCTTCAACGAAGATCCGTGCTTCTTCCGGATCCGTGTAGGTGGCTTCTGCATCGGAGACGACGATTTGATCTTCCGTTCCGCCGATTTTTCCGATTTCGGCTTCTACGGATACGCCGACAGAGTGGGCGATTCGCACGATTTCTTTCGTGAGGCGAATATTTTCATCCAACTCATGTTTCGAGGCATCGATCATAACGGAAGTAAAGCCGCTGCGAATGCATTTCATGATTTCTTCGAAATCCGTGCCGTGATCCAAGTGCAGAGTCATGGGCACGTCGATTCGATCAGCGGTGGTTTTTACCAGAGAAGTAATGTAGTCGACGCCGGCGTATTTAATGGCTCCTTGAGACGCCTGCAAAATAACCGGTGCACGGAGATCATCCGCCGCTTGGGCAATGGCTTGAATGATTTCCATATTGTTTACATTGAAAGCGCCGACGGCATAGCCGTGTTCGTCTGCATGTTGTAAAATTTGTTTTCCCGTAACTAACATTTTATCGTCCTTTCTTTTCCGTAGGTTCCAATAGCACGACCGCCATGGCCGTCATGCCTTCTCCTCTTCCTTCATACCCCATTTTTTCGCTGGTCGTCGCTTTTACGGAAATTGCGCTCACATCTTTTTCGCACACTGCAGCAATGTTTTCGCGCATGGCGGGAATGTAGGGCGCCAGTTTCGGCTTTTGGGCGATTACCGTGGCATCGATGTTGCCGACGGCATAGCCCTCATCCTTGACGATGGCCATGACTTTTTTAAACATGCCCATGCTGGAAGCGTCTTTGTACGCGGGATCCGTGTCGGGAAAAAGCTTCCCGATGTCTCCCAAAGCCAAGGCGCCTAAAATGGCGTCTTCAATGGCGTGAATGAGCACGTCGGCGTCGCTGTGGCCCAAGAGGCCACGCTCGTAGGGAACTTCCACGCCACCGAGTATGAGTTTTCTGCCTTCGACGAGTTGATGGACGTCGTATCCGATTCCGATTCTCATGGGCTCTTCCTATCTGAATAAATGGCATCGGCAAAGATCAAATCTTCCGGTGTGGTGATTTTAATATTGTTGTAGGAACCTCGGATCAGCTGCACCTTCCGACCGGTTTTCTCCACGAGGGAGCAGTCGTCGGTTCCGTAATAACCTTCGTCAAATGCCTGTTCGTACGCGCGGACTAAAATTTCTTTTTCAAAGCCCTGAGGCGTTTGAATGGCGAAAAGCTTCGAGCGATCCGGTGTGACGGCGCTCCATAGGCCGTCTTCGCTGATTTTCACCGTGTCCTTCATGGGCGTCATTAAGCAGCAGGCGCCGCTGTTTTGAGCTCCTTGAATGACGGCGCGCACTTCTTCTTCCGTCACAAAGGGCCTGGCGCCGTCGTGGGTCAGAAGAATTCCGTCCCAGTTCTTCAGAAATTGAAGGCCCTGCCATATGGTGTCCTGACGCTCGTCGCCGCCGACGACGAGGTAAATGCTGTGGTTTAAATCCATGGCTTTTAAAATATCCCGCATCATGGCCTCTTCCCCTTCGCGAATCAAGAGGACGATAAAGGAAATTTCATCCATACCGTCGAAAATCTCGATGGTGTGTCGCACCATGGGCTTGCCGTGAATGGGCAAGTACTGCTTGTTTTGTTTTAAATTCATGCGCCGTCCCATGCCGGCGGCGGCGATCATGACGCATACCTCTCGATCAATCATCGTCCGACTCCGGAAGATCGTGGGCTTGATTAAAGTCGATATTGTTTAAGGCGTAGACGATAATGTCTCTGGCAATGGGGGCCGCCACGCTCCCGCCGGACTTGCCCGCCTGTTCGAGGATAACGGCGACGGCGATTTGGGGATCTTTCGCCGGCGCAAAGCCGATAAACCAAGCGTGGTTTTCGCCGGAGGCATTTTCCGCCGAACCGGTTTTCCCGGCTACTTGTGTGGAATTTAACGCGGCGCGTCTGCCCGTCCCGTCTTCTACGACGGAAATCATGTATTTCGTCAGTGTATTCGCAATATCCGGCGTCGTGGCTTCCGACAAGACCTTCGGCTCTTTCTCTTCAATGGCCGATCCCTTGGAGTCTTCCACTTCTTTTACTAAGATCGGCGCCATCATCTTGCCGTCATTGGCCACTGCAGAAGCCACCATAGCCATGTGCAGAGGCGTGGCCAAAACATCGCCCTGACCGATGGCCGATGCGGCCAAGGTGGTCTTCGGGAGATTCTTTTTGTAGTCGAATACGGAGACGGAAACAGGAAGATCGAAGGGAACTTTCGAATTGAAATAGAATTTATCCGCCGTGCCTCCCAATGTATCCTTCCCTAATTTGGATCCCTTGTCCACGAAATAGGTGTTAATGGATTTCGCTAAAGCTTCCCGAAGGTCTACGTTTCCGTACTGGGCTCCTTCGGCGTTTTTAAATTCCCGCCCGTCCACGACTTGGGATCCCGTGTCTTCGTAATTTAAGCCGATTCGGTCTTGCCCCAAAAGAGAGGCCGCCGTAATGACTTTAAAGGTGGAACCCGGCGGGTAGCGCCCGTTAATGGAGCGATTCAATAGGGCTCCGGACTCGTTTTTCTGTAAGGCATTCCAATCCTGCGCGATGGTCGAAGAATTAAAGTCCGGCAGAGAAACCATGGCGTACACTTCCCCGGTCTTCGGGTTCATGACTACGATGCTTCCCTTTTCCGTGTTTTCTTCCAAGAGCTCTCGCGCCTTGGATTGCACTTGGGTGTCGATGGTAAGGATCAGCGAATTGCCGTCTTGTTTTTTCGAGCGAATCATATCCGAAATCGCCTTTAAAGTGCGATTGCCGTTGCGATTCAGCAGGTAGTCGTTATAGGACGACTCCAAACCGCTTTTGCCCAAGGAGGGATGGCAATAGCCGATAATATGGGAATACAAAATGGGATAGGCATACTCCCTGCGGTAATTTCCCGCCTCGCCCTTGGACGTGGCCAAGACTTCCCCGTTGCGGTCGTAAATGTCGCCGCGCTTAATCTGCGCCTCTTCGATATAGCCCCGCCGATTGGCAGGATTGCGCTTCACTTCCTCGGCCTGGAAAAAATAGAAATAGGTTAGATAAATAATGCAACTTAGAAATAAAAGGACCAAACCGGCGAGCAAAAAAATGATGCGTTTATTTTCCGAATGCTTCATCATTCACCTCGCCTTTCATAATTTCCCGCTCATACTTCCACGACAAATCTTCCGACGCCACTTGCAAAATGCCCAGGGCAATAAAGCTGGACAGAATGGAGCTGCCGCCGTAGGACATAAAGGGAAGGGTGATCCCGGTCATGGGGATCAGCTTCGTTACGCCGCCGATGTTTAAGAAGGCCTGGACGGAAATTAACACCGTGGCCGATATGGCGAGCATGCGATAGAATTTATACTCTTGTTCCAAGGCGATCTTAATGCCCCGGTAAATTAACAGAATGTACAAGAGAATAATTGCGAAGCCGGCAAACAGACCCATTTCCTCGCAAATGACGGGAAAAATAAAGTCCGACACGGCCACGGGAATCAGCTCCGGATGGCCGAAGCCGATGCCTGCGCCGAAAAATCCGCCTTCGGCAATGGCGAAGAGGGCTTGCACGATTTGCCTTCCGGCCCCGTACACGTAGCTCCAGGGATCAAGCCAAATGTCGATCCTGGTACGCACGTGGCCGAAGAGGAAGTAGCCCACAACACTTCCTAAAGCCAAGAGCGCAAGATTCACGAAAAAGGCCTTGATGTCCGGGTCGTAAACGAATTGGATGGCGATGTACATGGCCATAAATAACACGGCCGTACCCAAATCCCGTTGAATAAACAGAAGCAATACGAAAAAGTAAATAATCGCCATAATAATATAGCTGGTATAGGGATACTTCTTGTATTTTTCGTAATTGCAGTAAAAACTGCCTAAGATAAACATGAGTAGGATCTTAATGAACTCCGTCGGTTGGAAGACGATGGATGATCCGATACTGAGCCAGTTTCTCGCGCCCCGCACCGTATTGCCGAAAACGATCGTCGATAAAAACAGCAGGACGCTGATCAAAAGAGCCAGCGAGCCGTAGCGCTCCACATGGGGCACGACGCGCACGACGAAATAGGTGGCGTAAAAAAACAATACCCCGATAAATGCCCATTGAAGTTGTCTAATGCCCGTCTCCGGCTGAATGCGGAAAATCGTGATGACACCGATGGTCAAGAGGAGGGATACGATTAAAAATATATAATTATCGCCGGTGGTAATTTTCCCCAGGATAAAGTTTGAAATGTAGATAACAAAAATGAGACCGCCCGTTAAAAACAACAATTGGCGATCCAAATGGCCTTCGTAGGTATAAAAAACCAAGGCGATGGCCAATATTTCAAAAATGAGCAGTAAGTCTCGCGGTCGTCTGAACAGTTTATTATCCACAAAATCACCTACTTTGATCGACAAACAGGAATTGAATAAAGCCCACGCCGATGCGGTCGCCATTTGTCAATTCCGTTTTCTCGTAAAGGGTTTGACCATTTAAAAACGTGCCGTTGGCGCTGTTTAAGTCGCGAATATAGTAATGGCCGTTTTCCTTTTCAATAATCAAATGATTTTTTGAAACAAAACTGTCCTTAATGACGATGTCATTTTTACTGCTTCGCCCTAATTTCGTCGCGCCTCGGAGCACGTAGTATTCTTGCATTTTAAAATTCAGTGAATCCAGTCGATTCACTACTTTTAAGTACGCTTCATCCTTGCCGATGTCCATGGATTGCATGGATCGAATATCCAAATAAATCATACGAATGATCGTAAAAATAAACAGGTATATGATTAGAATGAAGATGTATTTAAATATCTGTGAAAGTATGGCAATCATCCTGCACCTCATCTCAATTTTACATAAATACTATCACAGCAACGGTCCGTTTTCAACGTTTCCGCCGCCTCAATGATCCGAATCATCGAGAAGAAATTTCAAATATATGTTAAAATAAGGCGGTGATGCCTATGAAGATTTTAAAGATAAAAAAAGAGGGCCAGCACTATTTGATCTACCTTTCCGACGAGGAGACCCTGGCGCTGAAAGAATCAGTGTTCGTGCGCCACAATTTATATAAGGGAAAAGACCTGGATGAAGAGGACGTGGCGGCCATTGCCTTCGACAGCGCGCGGCAAGAGGGAATCGACTTGGCTTTAAAGAAATTGACGAACCGAAAGACGGAGCAGGAGATTCGCGAACTTTTAATCGACGCAAAATTGAGCGAACAGGTGATCGACGAGGTCGTGGCTTACTTAAGCGAATACGGATTTTTAGATGACGAGGCCTACGCTCTCTTATTCAGTCGGGACAAGCGCAACATTAACGGCTACGGCCCGGTGAAAATCGCCTACGCCCTGCGCAGAAAAGGGATCGACGACGAATGCATCGCCCGTGGGCTGGAGGAATACACGACGGATTCGGAAAAAGAGTTGATTCAATCCATTGTGGAAAAGAAATACCTTCGCGGCGGCGAATTAAATAAGTCGTGGGAAAAGATCGTGCGCTTTCTTCTCTCCCGCGGCTTTCACTACGACGCCGTGAAAGACGTATTGAGCCAATGGAAAAATTGAAAAAACACTACGTCTACATCCTTCGCTGTGCAGACGACACCCTATACACGGGCTACACCACGGATCCGGCCAGGCGCCTCGAGGAACACAACCGGGGAGTCGGCGCCAAGTACACCCGCGCCCGCCTGCCCGTCGATCTCGTGTATGTGGAAGAAGGTGCGGACAAGTCTTGGGGGCTACGCCGGGAGGCTGCCATTAAAAAGTTGCGCCGCAAAGATAAATTGGAATTAATAATGAAAGCAGGTGATAAGCATGGAAAAACTTCACGTTAATGATTTAAATGAAGCTAAAAATGTTATTAATCTGGCCATGATTACGGGCCAAATGCTTATAAAAAACGGTGCGGAAATCTACCGCGCCGAGGATACCATAGAGCGTATGTGTGCCGGCGTGGAAGAAATTCGCGAGGTGGAGGTTTTCGGCCTGAGTTCAGCCATTTTTGTCTCTGCACAATACACGGGCGAAACCATTACCATGTTTAAAGACATCGAATCTCAAGGTGTCCACCTGTCTCGTATCGATGCCCTGAATTCTTTTTCCAGGCGATTCGTCGCCGGAGAATTTTCTCTGGAAGATGCGAAAAAAGAGCTCTTATCGATCTCTACATTAGAAAAGTGTCCCATTCCTATGGCCATGTTCTTTACCGGCCTATGCAGTGCGTCTTTTGCCATTATGTTCGGAGGCGATTGGATCGACTTCGGCTACACTTTTTTCGTCGGAGCGATTTTAAGCTTTTGCATGCGCTTCACCTCCCGCTACTCCATTTCTTTCTTTACCGAAAGCTTTATCGGGACCATGGTGGTTTCCATACTCGCCCTTATCGGCGCATCCGCAACGGATCGGCTACACATGGACATGATTATTATCGGATCCATTATGCCCTTGGTGCCAGGGATGCAGATTACCAATTCACTACGGGATATCATCAGCGGGGACTTCCTCTCCGGCATGATCGGGATCACAAAGGGAATCTTTGTCGCCCTCGCCATCGCCCTCGGCGTAGGACTTATCTTAAATGTACAGAAAATTATAGGAGGCTGATATGGCAATTTCAAAGTTAATCCTTATGTTTATCGCCTCTGTCGGATCGACGATCGGCTACGCCATTCCGGTGGAAGCACCGAAGCGATCCCTGATTCCCGCCGCCTTAAGCAGCGGTTTCGCCTATTTCGTCTATTTGAAAATTTTGGATTTTAACGGCAGTGCCGCCTTCGGCGCCTTTATCGCCGCGTTGATTATGGGTACCTTGGGTGAATTTTTATCCCGACACTACAAAATGCCCGCGACGATTTTCGTTCTGCCTCAATTAATTACCCTCGTGCCCGGCGGCGGCATGTACTACACCATGAGCTATTTGATTCAGGACAATATGGAATCCTTCGTCCGGGAAGGCGTCAATACTTTTTCCATCGCCGTGGCTCTTTCCTTGGGCATTGCCGCATCCAGTTTGTTTTCCCGCTCCTTAAGAGCCTTCAAAAAACGTTCCGTACACAATACCAAGCCGATGTTTCACAAGTATTAATCTCTCGAATTTATCCCGTAAACGCAAAAATCCATGCCTTGCAGCATGGATTCAGAGTGATGACAAAGGGAGGGAGAATCATCCGATTCACCCTTCCTTTTTTTGTGTCATCAAACAGCATTCGCCTCAATTATAGTAAAATAGAGAAAAAAGGAGGTTGCTATGCTGCACAAAGAAGACAAGAAAAAAGTAGAACAAATTCAAATGATTGCTCTGGATCAACTCGTGCCGGCAGATCATCTTTTGCGAAAAATTGACCGTTACGTGGACTTCGACTTCATCTATGACCTGGTGGAAGACCTTTACTGCCCAGACAACGGCCGACCCAGCATCGACCCCGTGGTTCTCATTAAACTCGTCTTCCTTCAACACCTTTATGGCATTCGCAGCATGCGCCAAACCATCAAAGAAGTCGAAGTCAACCTGGCCTATCGTTGGTTCTTGGGACTCGACTTCTACGATAAAATCCCCCACTTCACCACCTTTGGGCAAAACTACCGTCGGCGTTTTCAAGACACCGACCTATTCGAGTCCATCTTTACCAACATCCTTCAACAAGCGATGGACCAAGGCTTCGTCGACACACGCCTCCAATTCGTCGATGCCACCCACGTCAAAGCCCATGCCAATCGCCACAAAAACAAAAAAGCCGTGGTGAAAAAACACGTGCGAAGCTACCAACAACAGCTTGAAAAAGAAATTGCCGACGATCGAAACGCACACGGAAAAGACGACCTCAAACCACCGAAAAATCCGCCCACCGATACCACCACCGTCACCCAATCCACCACCGATCCCGAAAGCGGCCTCTTTCACAAAGGCGAGCACAAAGAAGTCTTTGCCTACACCATCCAAACCGCCTGCGACGCGCACGGATGGATCCTCGCCTGCCAAAGCTTTCCCGGCAACCGCCACGACAGCAGCACCTTCTTCGACTTCCTTCCCAAACTCCAAACTTTAAAACCAGAAAAACTCGTCATGGACGCCGGCTACAAAACCCCGGCCATCGCCAAAACCCTCCTTGAAAAAGACATCCTGCCCGTCTTCCCCTACACCCGGCCCAAACACAAACCGGCCCTCGACGACCCCTACTACAAGCGCGACTTCGTCTACGACGCCTACTACGACTGTTACCTCTGCCCGGAAGAAACCATCCTCTCCTACAGCACCACGACACGTGAAGGCTACCGCGAATACAAAAGCAATCCAAAAATCTGCAAAAACTGTCCTACCCTTCACCGTTGCACCGCCAGCAAAAACCATCAAAAAACCGTTACTCGCCACCTCTGGCAAGACGCCCTGGACGTCGCGGAAGACTACCGCTACACCACCCAAGGAAAAGCAGAATACAAACAACGCAAAGAAACCATCGAACGGCAATTCGGCAGCGCGAAAGAATACCATGGCCTACGTTACACCAACCAGCGTGGACGAAAGAAAATGGATCTAAAAGCGGTGCTGACCTTTGCATGCATGAACATGAAAAAACTGGCACTGATGATGGATCGAAGAGAGCGGGACGGAGGAGGCGACGGCCCTTCTTTTACTGATTTATGGAGAAAATGGATTGACAACATAAAAAAGGTTCTATGTCAACCATTGGGGAGTCTAGTGAAAACTAGGCTCCTTTTTGTTTTCCTAAAAGCCATTCATCACCGGTCTTTTGAACAGACGAAAAGCAGTTTTGTTCGGAAATGATGAAAGTTACGCATCCCAAAAGCGACGCGCTTCACGGTCTTGATCTTGTTGTGCGTTCCTTCCACGTAGCCGTTACTCCACGGGTAATCAAAGCTGTTGGTAATCTCATCGAACCAGTTTTTGTAGGCGCGCAAGCAGTAGCGCCACTCCTTTAGCCCGCCTTTCTTTGCCTCTTCCATCCACTTTGAAAGAGCGGTGGCGGCGGTTTCTTTGTCGTTCTGAGAAAGGACGTAGGTGTAAAAGCCTTCTTTTAAGATGTAGGCGGTTCGAATGGCGTCGCTCTTTTCGAGCATGGTGGCGACGAGACCTTTTTCCGCCTCTGTAAGGTCTTTAGCCGGCTTTTTCAGTAGACTGCGGCTTCGTTTAAACCATTTTCTTTCCGTCGCCGTCATCCGTTTCTGTTCCTGCTTCCGCACATTTTCCAAGGCCCAATGGACTTGACGGATGAAATGGTAGCGGTCGATGACATGGGTACTTTGTGGAAAGAAAGCCTCTTTCACGCCTTTAAAGGTGCCGCACATATCGCTGACAAAGATTTCGACGCCACGTCGTTCCGCTCGATCAATGGAAGAGAAATAAGCGGCTAAATCCTTGCCGTAGCGCGTCGGAAGGATATCGATGATTCGATGGGCCTCTCCATCGGCCAAGGTGGTCTGGTACTTGCTTCCGCCACTATCGCCCTTAAATTCGTCGATGCAAAAGACGCGAGGCAGCCGTTGACGGGGCACAAACAGACAAGCCACGATACGGAAAATACTCGTCGTTGAAATGCCCACTTCCCGCGCCAACTCCGACACAGAACGAATATCCCGAAAAGCATCCACCACATAAGCAATTAAACGCTTTGTCATCTGCTTGCCCTTGGCGGCAAAGGAAAGAGGTGCCTCAAAGCGCGCCCCGCAATCCTTGCAATCATACCGTGTCTTCTTAACCCGCAGAAGCACGTGCTTTCGGCGCATCGGTGCGTCCCGAAGCACTTGCTCCCGGTGATCGTGGACCCAAGCGTGGGTCGAGCCACAGTGAGGACAAACCCGATCATAAACGGGTTTGCAGTCAATGGTAATGAGCCGTCTTTCTTCTAAAACAGCGGTAACCTCGACGTCTTGGATTCCTAAAAGTAATGTGGTAATATTGTTTTGCACTTGTTTGACCCCCTTTATTATTTTGTGGTGATTTAATTTTAGGCGATAGGGAAAACAAGTGCTATCTTTTTGCACAAAAATATCCATTGAGGAGCTTACTCCCCAATGGATATTATAGAGCCTAAAAAAACGGCCTCGCGCCGTTTCAGAGTGATGACAAAGGGAGGGAGAATCACCCGATTCACCCTCCCTTTTTGTGTCTTAAAACCGCTTTAAGCCACTCATCTATAGTAAAATAGAAACAACAGGAGGTTGCTATGCTGTACAAAGAAGACAAGAAAAAAGTAGAACAAATTCAAATGATCGCTCTGGATCAACTCGTGCCGGCAGATCATCTTTTGTGGAAAATCGATCGTTACGTGGACTTCGACTTCATCTATGATCTTGTTGAAGACCTTTACTGCCCAGACAACGGCAGGCCCAGCATCGACCCCGTGGTTCTCATTAAACTCGTCTTCCTTCAACACCTTTATGGCATTCGCAGCATGCGCCAAACCATCAAAGAAGTCGAAGTCAACCTGGCCTATCGTTGGTTCTTGGGACTCGACTTCTACGATAAAATCCCCCACTTCACCACCTTTGGGCAAAACTACCGTCGGCGTTTTCAAGACACCGACCTATTCGAGTCCATCTTTACCAACATCCTTCAACAAGCGATGGATCAAGGCTTCGTCGACACACGCCTCCAATTCGTCGATGCCACCCACGTCAAAGCCCATGCCAATCGCCACAAAAACAAAAAAGCCGTGGTGAAAAAACACGTGCGAAGCTACCAACAACAGCTTGAAAAAGAAATTGCCGACGATCGAAACGCACACGGAAAAGACGACCTCAAACCACCGAAAAATCCGCCCACCGATACCACCACCATCACCCAATCCACCACCGATCC
>CABJAE010000011.1:0-9862 GCA_902363535.1 Peptoniphilaceae bacterium | reverse complement strand
CGATACCACCACCATCACCCAATCCACCACCGATCCCGAAAGCGGCCTCTTTCACAAAGGCGAGCACAAAGAAGTCTTTGCCTACACCATCCAAACCGCCTGCGACGCACACGGTTGGATCCTCGCCTGTCAAAGCTTTCCCGGCAACCGCCACGACAGCAGCACCTTCTTCGACTTCCTCCCCAAACTCCAAGCTTTAAAACCGGAAAAACTCGTCATGGACGCCGGCTACAAAACCCCGGCCATCGCCAAAACCCTCCTTGAAAAAGACATCCTGCCCGTCTTCCCCTACACCCGGCCCAAACACAAACCGGCCCTCGACGACCCCTACTACAAACGCGACTTCGTCTACGACGCCTACTACGACTGTTACCTCTGCCCGGAAGAAAACATCCTCCCCTACAGCACCACGACACGTGAAGGATACCGCGAATACAAAAGCAATCCAAAAATCTGCAAAAACTGTCCTACCCTTCACCGTTGCACCGCCAGCAAAAACCATCAAAAAACCGTTACTCGCCACCTCTGGCAAGACGCCCTGGACGTCGCGGAAGACTACCGCTACACCACCCAAGGAAAAGCAGAATACAAACAACGCAAAGAAACCATCGAACGGCAATTCGGCAGCGCCAAAGAATACCATGGCCTTCGCTACACCAACCAGCGTGGACGAAAGAAAATGGACCTGAAAGCGGTGCTGACCTTTGCATGCATGAACATGAAAAAACTGGCACTAATGATGGATCGAAGAGATCGGGACGGAGGAGGCGACGGCCCTTCTTTTGCTGATTTATGGAGAAAATACATAAAAAAGAGACAAACCCCGAGTTTTGTTCGGAGTTTGTCTGCAGTCTGAACTGCGGTCAAGGACGCCGCAGTTTTTTGTTGCCCGAAAAAGGGCATAAAAAAAGACCGCCTATTGGCGACCTTCTTTTTAATGGAGCTATCGACGGGACTTGAACCTGCGACCTCTACATTACCAATGTAGTGCTCTACCGGCTGAGCTACGATAGCACCTCAATACCTATATAATTATAGGCGAGGTTTCGTTTTCTGTCAAGGGCTATTTTACATTCTTTTTAATTTGCCTTTACTTCTCCTCTTTTTCCGAAGGCTTCACCTTTTCTTCATCCTCTTCTTCATCGTAAAACTCGTCTTCGTTGTCCGTAAAGATCACCGTGTCCCCGGCACAGAGAATGGTTTCGCCGGAGGGGACGAGAATGTTTTGATCCCGTTGTACGATGAGAATCAGCGACCTGGGCTTAAAGTGGATGTCCATAATGCGTTTGCCTCGCCAGGGGTGATTCTTACGAATGGTAAATTCTTCCAAATTGCCGCCGACCTCGTCGAAGTGGCTCTTTCCCCCGATGACCACCACGTCGCCCTTTTCCAAAACCGTGTCGCCGCGAGGGACGATGGTTTTTCCGTCTCGCACAAGTTTCGCCACGATAAAGTCGAAGGTCAGGTTTAAATCTTTCACCGGCGTGCCCACCAAGTCCTCGTTGTAGACATGGGTTTCCAAAAAGCCCACGTCGCTTCGGTCTTGGTAGTAGTTGAAGGTCTTGAGCACGGTATCGTTGGGATCCAGCATATCCATTTTCTTCACGACCCAAGGCAGGAGGGAGCCCTGAATCAAGCTGGAGGCGATGCACACGGCAAAGACGATGTGAAAGAGGTCCCCTACCAGGGGCGCGCCGCTGTTAATGACCATAATGGCAAAGGCGATGGCCGCCGCACCGCGGAGTCCGGCCCAGCAGAGCACGGCTTTTTGCTTCACCGTGGATTCAAAAAAGGCCATGATGCCGAAGACGGCCGCGGGACGGGCCACAAAGATCATAAACAGGGTGACGGCAATGCCCATGGGCAGCCAGTGGACGAGGACCGACAGATCGGATAAAAAGCCGATGAGGAAGAAGAGGCTGATCTGCATAATTTCCGTGAGCCCGTCGAAGAAAAAGACCACTTCCCGCTTGCCCATGTACTCTTGATTGCCCACGATGATGCCGAAAAGGTACACGGCCAAATAGCCGTTGCCGTCGAGGACGCCGGTGAGGGAATAGGTGCCCAAAGCCATGGCGAAGATGTAGATGGTAAAGAGCCCTTCTTTTCTGAAGTTCACGTGCTCCGTAATGAAGAAAAACACCCGCGTCATGACAAAGCCGATCACGAGGGCGAATCCGATTTGCTTTGCCACCAAGACGGGAATGGAAAGATCCGATCCCAAGAGAATGCTCAAAAAGATCATGGTCATGGTGTAGGCCGTCGGGTCATTGGAGCCGCTTTCCAGTTCCAAAAGGGGCGCCGAGCGGTACTTCAGGTTCAGATTTTTGCTCTGCAACACGGAGGAGACGGAGGCGTAGTCCGTGGAGCCCACGACGGAGCCGAAAAGCATGGATTCGATCATGGGAAATTTCAGCACGTAGTGGACGAAGAGGCCCGTCACCGCCGCCGTAATGACGACGCCGAGAGAACTCAAGATGACGGCGGGTTTTAAGACGGGCATGCCCATTTCGAGTTTCGTGCCGTAGCCCCCGTAAAACATAATGATAAACAGGGCGAAGGAGGCGTACTGCTCCATAAAGTCGTAATTTTCGAAATTCAGTCCCGCCCGGCTCGCGCCGATCCCTAAGAGGAAAAACAATAGGAGGGCGGGGATGCCGAATTTATGGGAAAAGCGAATGGCCATAAGGGCCAAAATAAACACGACGGAGACAAATAGCAACAACTGATTCACGACACACCTCTTTCAAACGCCAGCAAGGCGCGCTTCTTCTCGTCGCCGCCGGCGTAGTGGCCGACGGAGCCGTCTTTGTATACGACGCGGTGACAGGGGACGGCGATGATGTGGGGATTTTTCGAGAGGGCTACCCCCACGGCCCGGGCCGCCCCGGGGGAGCCCACGGCCCGGGCGATCTCTCCGTAGCAGCGCCTCTCGCCGAAGGGAATTTTCTTCGTTTCGGCGTAGACTTTTTTCGCAAAGGCAGAGGACGCTTCTTTAAGGGGCAAGTCGAAGGTTTTCCGCTTTCCGGAAAAATACGCCCGAAGGGCCTGCGTCGCTTCTTCGCACAAATCGTTTGGATTCGACGGCCCCGCTTCCGAGGCAAATGTGAGGGAGAGAATCAGTCGGTCTGTGGCTTCGATTTTGATCACGCCCAAAGGCGTGTCGATATAAGCAACATAAATCGTCTCGTTTTTCGTTTTCATTTCTCTCCCCCTTTCCGTCCCATTATATCAAAGATCTTCCGAAAGGTCGGCGATGAAGAAATCCCTTTTGTTCCACAAAAAAATCGACAGGTTTCCCCGTCGATTCACTTCATTCTTTTAGCCGAAGAGCTTTTTCTTCAGTCGGGCGAAAAATCCCGGCGCCTTTTTCTCTTCGCTTTTTATAACGACGCTGTCCTTCTCCTTCGGCCCTGCACCCTTTCCAAAGCGATCGGCTTCTTCGATTAAGTAATTTTGCGCAATAAAGTTTTCCTTGTTTTCCACGTGGGCGTAGCGCTTCGAGGGCAAGAGCTCCCGCCGCTTCACATCGTCTTTAAACATAATGTCCATAAAGTCCAGAATCCGCTTTTTAATGTCCGGATCCAGGATGGGCGCCGCCACTTCCACGCGCTTTCTCAGATTCCGCGTCATGAAATCCGCCGAGGAAATATACACCTCGGCCGCCTCGCCGCGACCGAATTGATAGATGCGGTGGTGTTCCAAAAAGCGTCCCACCAGGGAGTAGACGGAGAGATTTTCCGTGCGCTCGGGAATTTTCGGCACGATGCAGCTGATTCCCCGAACCATCATCTCCACGGTGACCCCGGCGTTGGAGGCTTCGGAGATCTTGTCGATCATTTGCCTGTCGGAGATGGAATTCATCTTCAGGCGCACATAGCCTTCGCCTCCGGCCTTTACCTTTTCGATTTCCCTGTCCATGGCCGCTTCCACCCCTTCGGGCAAGGTCTTCGGGCTCACCCACAAGTGGTCGTAGGTGCCGTTTAATTCTCCGATGAGGAAATTGTCGAAGAGGCGATTCACGTCCCGGCCGATGCCCTGATGGGCGGTCATAAGGGCAAAGTCCGTGTAGAGCTTCGCCGTCTTTTCGTTGTAATTGCCCGTGGCGATTTGCGCCATGTAGACGGGCTTGTTGTCCACGACGCGGGTAATTAACAGAACTTTCGAATGGCATTTAAATTTGTTGAAGCCGTAAATCACGCGGCAGCCGGCCTTTTCCAAATTCGACGACCAGAGAATGTTGTTTTCTTCGTCGAATCGGGCGCGAAGTTCCATTAAAACCAAGACGTCTTTTCCGTTTTCCGCCGCTTCCATGAGCTTTTCCGCCACCAGGGAATTTTTTGCGATGCGGTACAAGGTGATTTTGATGGACACCACCGTGGGATCCTTGGCCGCCTCATCCAAAAGGCGAATGATGGGGTCCATGGACTCGTAGGGATAGGACAGAAGAATGTCTTTCGCTTCGATTTGCGCCATCATGGGCTTTTTCTCGTCCACGTAGCGGCTGTTTTTCGGCTCGAAAGGCTCATCCACGCTCTCCGGCCCCATTAAAGGTGCAAGCACGTCCACCAGGCCGAAGAGGTAGCCCAGGCGCACCGGGCTCGTCGTGACGAAGACGCGGCTCTCGTCTAAAGAGAGCTTGTCTAAAAGTATATCCAGCACCCCTTGCGTCGGCATGCGATTCAGCTCCAGGCGCACGGGCATGAGGCGCTTTCTCTTTTTCAGCATCTTCTTCATGTGGGAGCGATAGTCTTCGGCAAATTCGTAGTCCTCGTCGTCCCAGTCGATGTCGGCGTTTCGCGTCACGCTCATAATGTAGCTTTCTTCGATGGCGTAGGACTCGAAGAGCATGGCGCCGTATTTTTCGATGACCTTCTCCAGGAGAATGCATTTGTTCTTGTCCAGGCGAATGATTCGATTTAAATTGGGCGGCACCTGAATCACCCCGATGGAGCGCACGTCGTCGCTTTTTTTCCTGAGGTGGTAGACGATGACGATGCCCAGATTGGGAATGTGCGGGAAGGGGTGGGTCAGGTCCACGATTTGGTAATTTAAGTAAGGGCTGATGGTGTTTTCGAAGTAGGGCAAGAGGATTTTTTCCTCGTGCTCCGTCATTTCTTCACTTTCGATGGCGTAGAAGCCCTTGGCGCGGCATTGGTCCCTTAACTCCTCGTAGACGTAATCCTTTTTTTGGTACAAAATCCGCACCTGCTCCATGATGGCGGCGAGTTGCTCGTCCTGATCCATGTCGGATTTATTGTCGATGACCCGCTTGTGGAGCATGGAAAGGTCTGTGAGAGAGCCTACCCGCACCATAAAAAATTCGTCTAAATTTGAATCGAAGATGGACAGAAATTTCATCCGCTCCAGAAGGGGCACCTGCCCGTCCTGTGCTTCGTCCAATACCCGCTCGTTAAAGCGCAACCAGGATAATTCGCGATTTTGAGTGAAAGAAATGTCGTGCATTATTAGCCTCCTATGATTCGGCTGATAACGTACCCCTCCCGGATCCCCGTCTGGGCGACGGCGATTTTTTCCACGTGAAAATACTTGGCGATTCGGTAAAGAATCGAAAGACCGGGCAGCAATGTATGGATACGGTCTGCTTTTACTTTTAATATGATTTCCATTTTTTCTTTCTCTTCAATGTCCAGCAAATGCTTCATCAGGGTCTTCAAATCGTCGGTGTTCATCTCGTCGTTGTCCGGATGCTCGTCGAAAAGGGTGTTGTACATTTTAAGCGTCGCCCGGGCACTGCCGCCGACGGCGCAGAGGATGGGATATTTTCCCCGTTCGATGGCCTGGGCGTTTAAGAGA
Source organism: Peptoniphilaceae bacterium (assembly GCA_902363535.1). Taxonomy (GTDB): domain Bacteria; phylum Bacillota; class Clostridia; order Tissierellales; family Peptoniphilaceae; genus Aedoeadaptatus; species Aedoeadaptatus acetigenes. The sequence goes on along the minus strand of CABJAE010000011.1, from coordinate 4,045 downwards.
AATTTCAGCCGCTCGTCCATGGCTTTGCGCTCGTCGTTGGTTAAAAACAAGCCGTCCACGTAGTCGCGAAACACGGATAAGGACCCGATGTCCAGGGAGGCCGAATCCACCACCCGCCCCTCCCGAAAGAGGACGATTTCCGTGGAACCGCCGCCGATGTCTGCGAGGACGCCGTCTTCGTGGCCCGAAATCGTCCCTTCGGCGCCGACGAAAGCCAGGTGGGCTTCCTCCTCGCCGCTTAGTATTTCGATGTCCATGCCCAGGGCCTTTTTCACCCGACGAAGCACCTCGTCGGAATTGTTGATGTTTCGTATGGACGCCGTGGCGATGGCGTGGGTGTAGTGAATGTCCCCCAGCTGATCCAAGATAAAGGCGAAGTGGCCCAAAGTCTCGATGAGCGCGCGAATCCCCTCTTCCGTGAGGCATCCGTCTTTTCGGTAGCCGGCCAGGCCCACCGTTTGCTTTTCATTGAATAGATTTTGCGCCACGCCGTCTTCCACGCGGAAGACCGACAGGCGCACGGTATTTGAACCGATGTCGATGACGCCGTGCATCATGCACCCCCTTTTCATTGTAACGGTGAATTGTTTTGTCTTTGTAAAATTTAATTTAAGCCTGTGTTCGAATCGGCGATGTAGCGGGCGATGTAATCTTCGTAATCCATCTTGACGTCTCTGAAGCTTGCATCTTCCTTGATCTCGATGATGCGATTGGCGATGGAGGAGATAAATTGATGGTCGTGGGAAGTAAAGAGCAGATTCCCCTTAAAGTCCATGAGTCCGTTGTTCACCGCTTCGATGCTCTCAAGATCCAGGTGATTGGTGGGCTGGTCGAAGATCAGCACATTGGCGGGATCGATCATCATTTTGGAAAACATCATCCGCACGCGCTCGCCCCCGGAGAGGACGTCGGCTTTTTTCAGGGCCTCGTCCCCGGAAAAGAGCATGCGGCCCAAGAGGGAGCGCATGACGATTTCCGACTGGTCTTCACTGTAATCTCTGAGCCAGTCGATCAAGTTTTTGTCCACGCCGTCGAAAAAGGCGTTGTTGTCCCTGGGGAAGTAGCGCATGGTAATGGTTTGGCCCCATTTAAATTCGCCGCTGAAATCGTCGCTGTGGCCCGTTAAAATTTCGAAGAGGCGGGTAATGGCCACTTCGTTTCCGATAAAGGCCACCTTGTCGTCCTTGTCCAGGCGGAAGGACAGGTCCTTAAAAAGCAGACTGCCGTCCAATTCCGAGGAAAGATTTTCCACGGTGAGAATTTCATTGCCCACTTCCCGAGACAAAGTAAAGCCCACGAAGGGGTAGCGGCGGGAGGATGGGCGAATTTCCGTCAAGTCGATTTTATCCAAGAGCTTCTTGCGGCTCGTGGCTTGGCGGGATTTGGATTTGTTGGCGCTGAATCGGGCGATGAAGTTTTGCAGCTCTTTAATCTTTTCTTCTTTCTTTTTGTTTTGTTCCTTAATCAGCTTCGCCGCCAATTGCCCGGATTCGTACCAGAAATCGTAGTTCCCCGTCACCATATTGATCTTGCCGAAGTCGATGTCCACCATATGGGTGCAGACATTGTTCAGGAAGTGGCGGTCGTGACTCACGATAATGACGATGCCTTCAAAATCCGCCAAAAAATCTTCCAGCCACATGACCGCCCGCACGTCCAGGCCGTTGGTGGGCTCGTCCAACAAAAGAATTTCCGGATTGCCGAAAAGAGCCTGGGCCAAGAGCACCTTCACCTTTTCCGATTCCCGAAGCTCGTACATCATCCGGTCGTGTTTTTCCAAATCGATGCCCAAGCCCTGCAAGAGGCGGGAGGCGTCGGCCTCCGCTTCATAGCCGTTCATTTCCGCAAAGCGCGCTTCCAGTTCCCCTGCGCGAATGCCGTCTTCGTCGGAAAAGTCCGGCTTCATGTAAATGGCGTCCTTCTCCTTTTGAATGGCGTAAAGCTCCTCGTTGCCCTGTATTACCGTGTCCATCACCGTGAACTCTTCATAGGCGTAGTGGTCCTGTTTTAATTTCGATAGCCGTTCGTTCTTGTCCTTGGACACGTGGCCTGTGGAGGGCTCCTTTTCGCCGGAGAGAATTTTTAAAAACGTGGATTTCCCCGCGCCGTTGGCGCCGATGACGCCGTAGCAATTGCCCCGTTGAAAGAGCAGATTGACGTCGTCGAACAATTTCTTATCGGGAAAAATTACACTTACATCTGTTACTTGTAACATCATTCACCTTCTCATTCTTCATTATAGTTGCACATATTGTACCACGAAACGGCCTCGTCTGAGGGCGGATGCGCGTCCATCTTGCAATTGAAAATGTTTGCCTGCGTCAGCCGAGGCGACTTGTGCTATAATGAGAAAAAAGGTCTAATGAAGGACAAGAAAGAGAGCACTATGAAATTTACAGATCAGAACAACTACACCCTCTTGGCGGATTTCTATGAATTCACCATGGGCAACGGTTACTTTGAAAACGGTATGCAAGACGAAATCGTGCATTTCGATATGTTTTTCCGCTCTGCACCGGACGATGCCAGCTACGTTATTTTAAGTGGCCTGGAACAACTCATCGAATACTTGGAAAACTTGAGCTTCGACGACGAAGACATCGCCTTTTTGCGCTCCAAAGGCATGTTCAGCGAGGAATTTTTAGACTACCTGGCGAATTTCGAATTTGCCTGCGACGTGCGCGCCATCCCCGAAGGCACCGTCGTCTTCCCCTCGGAGCCCTTGGTCACCGTGAGAGGCCCGGCCATTCAGGCCCAATTGGTGGAAACCATGGTCCTCTTAACCATCAACCACCAAACCTTAATCACCACCAAGGCCAATCGCATCTGTAAGGCCGCCGGCGGACGGGCCGTCACCGAATTCGGCTCCCGCCGCGCCCAAGGTTACAGCGGCGCCAATCTGGGCGCCCGCGCCGCCTACATCGGCGGATGCAACGGCAGCGCCAACACCTTGGCCGAACAGCTCTACGGCGTCCCCGCCCTGGGCACCATGGCCCACAGCTGGGTGCAAATGTTCGACGAAGAAATCGACGCCTTCAGAGCCTACGCCAAAGTCTATCCCGACAGCTGCTTCCTCTTGATCGACACCTACGACGTGCTGGATCAGGGGCTTCCCAACGCCATTCAGGTCTTTAAAGAGCTGCGCGAAGCCGGCCACGAAGGCCGCGGCATTCGCATCGACTCCGGCGACATCGCCTACTTGAGCAAGCAGTGCCGAAAAATTTTAGACGACGCAGGCTTCCCCGATGTGACCATTATGGCCTCCAACTCCCTGGACGAATACGTCATCGAAGACCTGTTGAAACAAGGCGCCCAAGTGGATTCCTTCGGCGTCGGCGAGCGACTGATTACATCCAAGAGCCACCCCGTCTTCGGCGGCGTGTACAAACTCGTGGCCACGGAAGCTGACGGCGTCATCAAGCCCACCATTAAAATTTCCGAAAACGTGACGAAAATCACCACCCCCGGCGTCAAAGACATCTACCGCTTCTACGACAAAGATCAGGGCAAAGCCATCGCCGACGTCTTGACCGTAAAAGGCGAGGAAATCCCCGACGACGGCTACGAAATCTTCCACCCCCTCTTTACCTGGAAGCGCAAGACACTGAAAAACTACGAAGTGCGCTCCCTTTTAGAAGACATTTACATCGGCGGCAAACTCGTTTACGAAAGCCCGAGCCTGGAAGCCATTCGCGAAAAAGTACAGCGCGAGCTCAACAGTCTCTGGGACGAAGTCAAACGACTCAACACCCCGCAGGAATACATCGTGGACTTAAGCCCCGAACTTTGGAAGATGAAAGACGAACTTTTAAAGAAGCACAACTCCAATTAAAAAGAAGGCACCGATGTGCCTTCTCAGACTGCAGACAAACTCCGAATAAATCTCGGGGTTTGTCTCTTTTTTATGTTGTCAATCCATTTTCTCCATAAATCAGCAAAAGAAGGGCCGCAGTTTCCCCTCTCCCGATCTCTTCGATCCATCATTAGTGCCAGTTTTTTCATGTTCATGCATGCAAAGGTCAGCACCGCTTTCAGGTCCATTTTC
>CABJAE010000010.1 GCA_902363535.1 Peptoniphilaceae bacterium | reverse complement strand
TGGACCCAAGCGTGGGTCGAGCCACAGTGAGGACAAACCCGATCATGAACGGGTTTGCAGTCAATGGTAATGAGCCGTCTTTCTTCTGAAACACCGGTGACCTCGACATCTTGGATTCCTAAAAGTAATGTGGTAATATTGTTTTGCACTTGTTTGCCCCCCCTTTATTATGTTGTGGTGATTTAATTTTAGGTGATAGGGAAAACAAGTGCTATCTTTTTGCACAAAAATATCCATTGAGGAGCTTACTCCCCAATGGATATTATAGAGCCTGAAAAACCGATTCAAGGGAGGCAGGCAGTCGATTCAAGGAGAAAAGGGCCGCAGTCGATTCAAAGAGTGAGGCCATGTAAGGGAATTTAACGGGCAAGGGGAAGCAAAAAGCGTGTGATACACGAGGAGCAAGCCCTCCCGACACCATAAAAAAGCCCCACGAAGGATTTTCTTCCGACCCCCGCAACAGGCATCCCTTGCAGTACGTTCACGGAAACGCGCAATAAAAAAATCCGCCGACGGAAAGACCGCCAACGGATTTTGTATCGGGCTTATTTAACAGCTTCGGTTAAAACTTCGCCTAAGCGCTTAATGCCTTCTTCGATTTTTTCTTCGGACATGCAGCTGTAGTTCAGACGGAAGTGGTTTTCTTCCGGGCTGTCGGGATAGAAAGCGCCGCCGGGTACGAAAGCAACTTTCTTTTCGATGGCTTTAACAGCGATGTCGCGAGCGTTTAAGTGTTCGGGAAGGGTTACCCACAGGAAGAGGCCGCCTTCGGGATTGGTGAAGGTAACTTCTTTCGGGAAGTATTTCTTCATGGCTTCGACCATGATGTTTTTACGTTTGCCGTAAACTTCGATGATGCTGTCAATGTGTGCTTCCAAGTCGTTGTCGTCGAGGAATTGAGCCAGGATCATTTGCGTCGTGGTCGAGGTTTGAAGGTCGGCACCTTGTTTAACCATGTTGAATTTTTCGAGAACTTCTTTAGCTGCGTTGAACCAACCGACGCGGATGCCGGGGCTGAAGATCTTGGAGAAGGTACCCATGAAGATAACGCGATCTTCGGTGTCTAAGCTGCGAAGAGACGGTTGGATTTCGCCTTCGAAACGTAATTCGCCGTAGGGGTTGTCTTCAAGAATCATGACGTCGTATTTGTTGGCCAATTCGATTAAACCTTTGCGGCGTTCCATGGTCCAGGTTTTGCCGGAGGGGTTTTGGAAGTCGGAAATGACGTAGATAAACTTAACGTTGTCGTTGTTCTTTAATGCATTTTCGAGGTCTTCGAGAACCATGCCGTCTTCGTCGAGGGGCACTTGCAAGAACTTGGGTTCGTAAGCTTTAAAGGCGTTCAATGCGCCTAAGTAAGTAGGACTTTCAACGACGATGTAATCGCCCGGATCGATAAAGATTCTGGCCATGAAGTCCAGACCTTGTTGGGAACCGGAAAGAACTTGAATGTCATCGGCTTCGACGTTTTTAACGCCGACTTTATTCATGCGGGTAATGCAGTGTTCTCTTAAGCGTTTGTAGCCGTCGGTGGGGCCGTATTGAAGGGCAGCGGCACCGTTTTCTTTCATGACTTTGTTTTCAGCTTCGATCCATTTGTCAATGGGGAATAATTCAGCTGCGGGAAGACCGCCGGCGAAAGAAATAATGCTCGGGTCAGCCGTTAAAGCGAGTAGCTCACGGATTTCAGACGCTTTCAGATTGTCCATTCTTTTTGCAAATTTAGGCATTAAGAACTCCTTTCATCATAAAAAACTGCGTGGTAACGTTTTATAAGATTATTGTATATCGTACATTGTTGAAAGTCAATGATGTTGTAAGGCCTGAAATCAAATAGATTCCCCGGGAAAAAGAAGGGAAATCGGCCCATAGAAAAAACGTGCACCAAAAGGGTTTTTGACTTTTGTTTTATTCTTCAAACGGGGCGTAGGATTCAAGAAATTCGAAAAGAATGGCCAATGTGATTTTTTAAAAAATGTTTGGCTCCCTTAAAATTTTCTGAGAACAAAAAAATCCCCCGACGAATGGTGTCGAGGGAAAGGGTTATTTTTCCATAAAGGCCAGGGCCGATGCCACTTCGGCGAGGATGCCGTAGTTTAAGGCCGCCTCGTCGGGGAAGAACTGCGCCGTGTGAATGGCGTTGCGTTCGTCCCCGGGATTTTTTACGCCGAGATTGATAAAGGTGCCCGGCGCTTTTTGCAAATAGTAGGCGAAGTCTTCCGCTCCCATAGTGGGGGTGGGAAGGGTAATGACAGCGTCCTCGCCGCATGCGGCGCGAAGAGCCTGAGCCACGATTTCCGTGGCCTCCTCATCGTTAATAAGGGGAACATAGCCCTTGATGATTTCCACGGTACAGCTGCAGCCGTGGGCTTTTGCCGTGGCGGCGGAAATGTCGGTGACGAGGCCGCGGAGCTTATCCCGATTGGCCAAGTTGTCTGAGCGAATGGTGCCTTCAAGAATCATTTCGTCGGGAATGATGTTGTGCTTGTTGCCGCCGCGGGCGGCGCCGATGGTGACCACCGCCGGAGTAAAGGGCGAGACGTGGCGGGCCACGATGCTTTGCAGGGCCACGATGACGTGGCCGCCGCAGACGATGGGATCTGTGCAGAGCTCGGGATTGGCCGCGTGGCCACCCTTGCCCGTCAAGGTGATTTTAAAATCTTCCACGCCGGCGTACATAAAGCCGGGGAGCAGGCCGAAGGTGCCCACGTCCAAATAGGGGGACACGTGGAGGCCCATGCAGTGGCTCACGCCGTCCATGACGCCTTCGTTCACCATGACCTCGGCGCCGCCGTCTTTTTCCTCGTTGGGCTGAAAGATCAGACGCACGGTGCCGGGAAAGTCCCGGTGTTCTGAGAAGTAGATGGCCGTGCCGAGAAGGGAGGCCATGTGCATGTCGTGGCCGCAGGCGTGCATGACGCCGTCATTCTCTGAGGCGAAGGAAAGGCCCGTGTCTTCTTTAAGAGGCAGGGCGTCCATGTCGGCGCGAAGGGCCACCACGGGGCCTCTCTTCGTGCCTTTGATGTCGTCGTGAAAGCCGCCGTTGGAGTAGTCGTGTACGGGAAGGTCAAGCTCAGCCAGCACGCGTTTAATGTAGCGGGCGGTTTCAATTTCTTCGCCGCTCAATTCCGGATGGGCATGGAGGTGGCGGTAGTGGGCCTTCGCCTGCTCCGCCGCCGATAGAATGTCTTGTTTCTTCATATTACTTTACCAACCCGCCGTAGATTTCCGGCCGCCGTTCCTTGTAGAGATCGAACATGGCCTTGGCTTCCTCCACCTTGTTCAAATCCAAGTCCACCGTGTGGACGCAGGCTTCCGTGCCCGTCATGAGCACTTCTTCGCCCATGGGGTCGTAGACGCAACTTCCACCGCCGCCCATGGCGTGGTACCCTTCGAGCTTCGTGCAGTTCACCGCCACCACATAGCATTGATTTTCAACGGCCCGCGCCCGGGCGAAGAGATGCATGTGGGGCACCCGGGAAAGGCCCCAGGCCATGGGAACGAAGAGAATTTTCGCCCGCCCCATGACGGCGAGGCGCACCCACTCGGGCAGGCGCAGATCGAAACAGGTGACGATGCCCGCCTCCGCGCCGTCCAGTTCGAAGGCGATGTTTTTATCCCCCGGGGCGAAAAATTCTTTTTCCGCCCCCATGGGAAAGAGATGGGCCTTGTCGTAGGTGCCTAAAAGCGCGCCTTCGCGGTCGTAGACAAAGGCGCGGTTCGCTCGCTTGTCCCCGTCCCACAGGGTGAGGCTCCCCGCCACGAGGTTCACGGCGTGGGCCTTGGCGAAGGCGGCAAGGTCTCGGCATAGGGCCTCATCCGTGTAGTCGTCTTCGGCGGAAAACTTCTCCGGGTAAAAGCCCGTGTTCCACATTTCCGGGAGCACGATCACGTCGGGATCGTCCGTTAAGGACGCTTCCATGGCGCGAAAAATCGTTCTTCGATTTTCCTCGAGGAGCATGGGGCCGATGGGGGCCTGAAGAAGGGAAACTCTCATGCCCGTGCGTTTAAGTGTTTTTCCAGAATTTGAATGGCGTTTAATGCGGCGCCCTTGCGAATGTTGTCGGCGACGACCCAAAGGTTTAAGCTGTTTTCGCAGGAATCGTCTTTGCGAATGCGGCCCACGAAGACTTCGTCTTTGCCTTCGGCATTGATTTGCAGGGGATAGACCAGATTTTTCACGTCGTCTTGAAGCACGACGCCGTCCATGGCTTCGTAGGCGGCGCGGAGTTTATCGATGTCGATGGGCTTTTCGCAGGTGACGTTCACGGAAATGGCGTGGGCGCCCTTTACCGGCACGCGGACGGCGGTGGCGGTAACGGCCAGATCCGGACGGTGGAAAATCTTTCTCGATTCGTTCACCATCTTCATTTCTTCCTTGGTGTAGCCGTCGTCCAGGAAGTCGTCGATGTGGGGAAGGCAGTTGAAGGCGATGGGGTAGGGATAAAATTCCGGCGCTTTCCCCTTGACGCCGTTTTCCAAATCGGCGATGCCCCGCACGCCGGAGCCGCTGACGGCTTGGAAGGTGGTAAAGACGATCCGCTTCATTTTAAAGAGGTCTTCCACAGGCTTTAAGGCCACCACGGATTGAATGGTGGAGCAGTTGGGATTGGCGATAATGCCCGCCTTGTCGGAAATATCTTCCGGATTGATTTCGGGGACCACCAAGGGAATGCCCTCCGCCATGCGGAAGTGGGAGCTGTTGTCGATGACAATGGTGCCCGCTTCGGCGGCCACGGGACAGAATTTGGCGGCCAAATCGCCGTCTAAAGCACTGAGTACGTAGTCGAATTTGCCTTCACGCAAGGCGTCTTCCGTAAGCTCTTCGATGACGTGTTCTTCACCGTTAAAAGTAAAGGTCTTGCCCGCACTGTTTTTCGATGCAAACATGGAAAGTTCCAGGGGGAGATTCCTTTCTTCCAAAATGCTGCGCATGGTTTGGCCCACAAGACCCGTTGCGCCTAAAATAGCTGTGCGATAGATCGTCATAATAAACCTTCTTTCTTATAAGTGAGCAATGTTTTTCTTGACTATAACAAAAACACTCTAGTATAGTCAATTCATAATGGACTGAATGTAGCGAAGTGAAAAAGAAAGGGGAAAACATGAAACTGGCATTAATCGGATTCGGCACCGTGGGTCGCGGCGCCTACGACATTTTAAAGGATCGACAAGAGGTTTTCGAAAAAACAATCGGCCCCATGGAGATCGCCTACGTGGTGGCTTCGGACAGAAGCAGAAATACCCTGGAGCTTGAAATCGACGAGCCCGTGGTTACGGCAAAGGAATACGATCAGGTCCTCGCCGAAGTGGACTGCGTCGCCGAAGCCACCGGCGCCATGGACATGGCCTACGACTACATGCGCCGGGCTCTGGAAAAAGGCGTGGGCGTGGTGACCGCCAACAAAGCCTGCGTCAGCGCCCACTACGAAGAGCTCGTGGCCTTATCGGAAAAAACCGGCGCACCATTTTTGTTTGAAGCGGCCGTGGGCGGCGGCATTCCCGTCCTGACGCCTCTGCGGGCTCTTTGCTTGCAAAACGACATCATGGATGTGAAAGGCATTTTAAACGGCACCTGCAACTACCTCTTAAACGCCATGTTTAAAGAAGGCGCCGATTACAAAGACACCCTGGCCCTGTGCCAAAAGCTTGGCTACGCCGAACAAGACCCCACCGACGATGTGGAAGGCTACGACACCCGCAGAAAACTTCATTTATTAATCGAAATGGCCTTCGGCCACGTAAACGGCGACGCCATTCCCACCCGGGGCATCGCCCAAATCGATCAATCCGTGGTGGCCTATCTGAAAGCGCAAAATAAAAAGGTGAAACTCGTGGCTTCCGCCAAGCCCGCAGAAGGCGGCATCGAAGCCGTGGTGGAACCGGTGCTTTTAGACGGCGCGGACAGTTTGGCCATTTTGCCCGATGCCATTAATCAGGTCAATGTAAAGGGCAGCTGGGTCGGCGATTTGGCCTTCACCGGCCCCGGTGCCGGCAAAGAGCCCACGGGCAACGCCGTGGTGGCCGATCTCGTAGCCGCCGCCACAAAGAGCGCCATGCCTTTAATGAAACGAGGCGATGTAAAGCTTGCGCCCATTCGCGGCCGCTACTTCGTGGCAAACGAGCTGGAAGGCGATTTCGTCGACCGGGTGGATGAAGGATTCACTTACACCAAGGACATGGCCCGAGACGAATTACTGAAGAAACTGGACGGAAAGACCTTCTTTGCGCGCATCGAAGACTAAAGATTGAAAGACAAGCCCGGCGTGGCTTGTCTTTTTGCGTCCATTAAAAAACGAGCGCCGAAGCGCCCGCCTTTACTTTTCCTGAATCCGAATGGCATTGTGTTCGCGAATGTCTTTTCCCTTGACCTGGTTCAAGGCGCCGATGGTGTTGGTCCGCTTAATGGAAATGGATTCCCTGAGGCGCATTAAAAAATCGTCTAAAGCTTTCGACGAGGTGGATTTAATGCGAATTAAGAACTGGTATTCCCCCATAAGCTTCCAGCAGTCGGTCACTTGGTCGGAAGATTGGATGTAGTTAATAAATTCTTCCAAGGTATTGTCTTCCTCGGAGATGTCGATGAGACAGAAGGAGTGGATGTAGGAATCGTCCTCTTCTCCGCCGAGAAGAATGGTGTAGCCGGCAATGACGCCTGCATCTTCCAAGCGATGGATCCGATTGCGCGTGGCCGAAACGGAAAGGCTCACTTTTTTCGCGATGTCAGACAGCGACATGCGGCTGTTTTCGTTGAGCAGGGACAAGATATATGTGTCGATGGAATCACCGGTAAAGCGATTGATGTGCATCTTATGCACCTCCTTTAATCAAAACAAATAGGTTAATGAAATTATACCAAAAAACTGGCGCAAATTCACCGAAAAATGGAAAAAATTTGCAAAAACACAATTATTTTTACCTGTCAGAGGCTCAAAAAGAAAGGCCTTTGAGAATGAATCGTGTTTTCGAAAAATTGTCGCTTTATTTGATGTAAAAACGCCGATTTTAAATAGATTTTCCCGAGGCGATTTTTCCCTATTTTATTTTTAAATCGCGGCAACCTTCTTTTCACAAATAAAACGGTGCAAATTTGAAAAAACTGCCGATTCTGCAGTGTTGTTTTTTTGCTTTACGAAGGGGCAAGTGCTAAAATGATCATACCTGTAAGTCCTCTTTCGGGGGGATTTACCGAATATTTAATGGAAAGGGGAGTACGTTGGAACACTTGATTCGAAGCGTCATAGAATTGGACGAACGAACCGATGCCATGGTTCGACAAGAAGAAAAGGCCATCGACGACGAAAAAGCGGATCTGCAAAAGCATTTCACGGAAATGGAAGTGGACGAGCGGGAAGCGTCGAAGGCTTCGGCGAAGGACAGTTACGATGCGATTTACAACGAGGCCATGGACGTGGTCGAGGGAATCAAAGAAAACAACCGCAAGAAGCTGGAATCGGTGGATGCGGTGTATAAAGCCCACAAAGCGGAATTGGTGGAAGAAGCGTTTCAACTCCTGGACATTTGATGGGAGGCGAGTATGAGTTACGCTGCAGTCAACACCAAAGCCGTGGCCGTCTACGCCCGTTTTCTTAAGCCGGAAGTGCCTTTAAAGATTCTGGAAGCGGGAAACATTAAAGACGGTCTGGCGATCTTAGAAAGTACGTGGGGCTTGGAGCTTACCGAAGACCCCCATCTGCTGGAAGTGAATGTAAAGATGGCACAAAAGGTCTACGATACCTTAAAGGGCTTTCACTACTACTTACAGGGATCGGCCCGGAGCTTTTACAACGCCCTTTTAACGCGCTATGAAATTCAGGATTTAAAGCGGATCTTCCGGGCGGTCTATCACGACGAAGACGTGGGCCTTGTCAGAAAAAGCCTTTTGGCCCTGGATCCCATGCTCTTGCCCAAGGATCAAGCCGTCGGTCCCGACGAATTGTTTAAGGTCTTGGAGGCCACGCCCTACGGCCGGACGCTTTCCGCTTACAAAGGGGTCTCCCGCGACCGGATTCTTTTCTACATCGAAATGGAGCTGGACAGAAGCTACTACGAGCGCCTGATTAAGGAAGCGCGAGAGCTGCCGAAAAAAGACCGCAAGGAAATCATGGCCATGCTGAATCGCCATGTGGATCTGTTGAACATTCGCTACATTTACCGGGGCAAAAAGACCTACGACATATTAAAGTCGGAAATGGAAAACTTCGTCATTCACGGCGGAAACATTCCCCCGAAGCTTTTAAAATCCTGGATCTATGCGGAAGATGTGAACGCCCTGGTGCGCTCGGTGAGGAACTCGTCTTTTTCCTTCCTCTTCCAGGAAAAGCGAAACAACCAAATGGCCGACATATTGGCCACGAGGGATTTGGCCGCCGTCTATGAAAAACATTACCAACAGGCGGGTTTAAGCCTGGGTCGAATCGTCGCCTTGTCCATTTTGCTGGAAAACGCCATAAAAGACGTCTCCACCACCTTGGAAGGGCTGAGGCTCGGCTTCGGAAAAGATTTAATCAGGAGTCTTTTGACGATTCCTATGAAAGAAGGTGAAGTATGGCAGTAGAGAGAATGGTCATGCTCAGTGCCGTCGGCCGGATCGAGAACCTGAAGGATATTTTGTTCCAGGTCCTGGATTCGGAAGCGCTGGATATGGTCGACGCCATGACCCAATTGGCGGAGAACAGCAATATTTACTCTCTCGAAGACAATGTGGAGATGGTCGTCGACTTAAACAATCTGGCGCCCTTTCCCATTAACACGGATATCAGACAAAAGGCCCAAGAGGCGCAGAAAATGGTGGACTACTTCCATATTAAGGACTTAAAGATCACCGGCTTCGAAGACGCCGAGAGCCTAAACCGCAGGTATCAGGCCCTGTTGGATCGGGTCGAGCCCATGCGCACGGAATATGAGGAAATCCACAAACGCTTGGAGGCCATCGAAAACTTCAAGCAAAACATGGCCCTCTTTGAAAATGTGGACGTGGACTTAAACCAAATCCGGGACATGAAGTATTTCACGGCCCGCTTCGGCCGCCTGGAAAAATCCGCCCGGGTGCGTTTGAAAAACAGCTACGAAAATCTCCTGGCCATTGTCTTTCACACGGGCTCCTTCGAAGATGAAGAAGTCTACATGATCGTCTATCCCAACGAAGTGGCCGATGAAATCGACCGGGTATTGAAATCCCTCCACTGGATCGACGTGCCGGTTATGGACAATGCCATGGGGACGGCGAAGGAAACCTTGGCCAAGCTCGAAAAAGAAGAAACGGATCTCTACACCCGCCTGGCGGAGCTGGACGAGGAACGCAAGACCCTCTACCGCGACGACAGGGACAAGGTGCGGGAGATTTTAGGCCACATGCTCTTTTTGGGCCGGATCGAAGAGGCCAAGCAACAAATGGCCACGGCCAAGGAGTATTTCCTTATTACGGGCTGGACCGACGAGGCCGGTGTGGAAGAAATACGACGCCGCACGGCGAAGTTCGACGACGTGGTGATCACCACCCAAAGCGAGGAGGAAGCAGCTCGGGGCATTACCCCGCCGACGAAGCTGAAAAACCCAAAGTTCTTTAAGCCCTTCGAGCTCTTGGTTCGCATGTACGGCATTCCCCATTACAACGAAATCGACCCGACGATCTTTGTCGGCATTACCTACATGCTGCTCTTCGGCGCCATGTTCGGCGACGTGGGGCAAGGGGCGATCTTTATGCTTATCGGCTGGCTCGTCTCGAAAAAGAAACAAAAAGACATGGGCGGCCTCTTAATGCGCATGGGCGCATCCTCCGTCGTCTTCGGCTTCTTGTACGGCTCGGTCTTCGGAAACGAAGAAATCATCGACGCCCTCTGGCTCAGACCCTTCCAAAACATCGACCAAGTGCTTATGGCCGCCATCGGCTTCGGCATCGTGCTTTTGGTCTTGGCCTACGGCATGAACTTTGCCAATGCCATTAAAAACAAAGACCTGGCCCGCGGGCTTTTCGGCGAACACGGCCTCTTCGGCTTTTTGGTCTTCGCTATGCTCCTCGCCATGATCTTGGATGTGGCCGGCGTCCTGTCCTTTATTCCCATGCCCGTGGCTTTGGGAATCCTCATCGTCTCCATCGTGCTTATGATCTTCAAAAAGCCCCTCATGGCGAAGATTTCAAAGACCGATGTGGATTACGGCGGAAACAAGAGCGGCTACTTTATCGAAAGCTCGTTCTCCATGATCGAGCTGTTGATCTCCACCTTGTCGGGGATCGTGTCCTTTATTCGTGTCGGCGCCTTTGCCATTAACCACGTGGGGCTTTTTATGGCCTTCCACGTCATGAGTGAAATGGCGCCCCACAACGTAGGCGGTTACGTGATTTTGGTTTTAGGAAACATTTTAATCATCGGTCTGGAAGGGCTTATCGTCTTCATCCAAGGCCTGCGCCTGGAATACTACGAATTGTTCAGCCGCTACTACGACGGCAGCGGACGGGAATTCCGCTCCGACAGTCTGAAATTAACCCAAAACAAGCACTGAGAAGGAGATTGATTATGGAAAAAATATTATTTTTAGCATCCCTCGTGGTCTTATCCACCATTGCAGCAGGCTTCGTCTTTTTGGAACGGGGCGTGTCCTCCGACCGCGTAAAACTTAAGAAAGCCATGCGCACCAATCTGTTCGCCTTTATCCCCACGGTTCTCGCCGCCTACGTGCTCCTCGCCCCCGGCGTCGTCCACGCAGCCACCGGCGCGACGGAAGTGAACGGCCTGGGCCTTTTGGCCGCCGCCCTCTCTACGGGCCTCGCTACCATCGGTACGGGCTATGCCGTCGGCATCGTCGGGTCCGCCGCATTGGGTGCCGTCAGTGAGGACGACTCCATCTTAGGGAAGACCCTGATCTTCGTCGGCTTGGCCGAAGGGATCGCCATCTACGGCTTGATCATTTCCATCATGATCCTGGGCAAACTGTAATGATCTCCAGGGTCATCTCTCGCGACGACGAATTTCTCGTCGCCCTTCGCATGAGCGGATTCGAAGGGGTGTACTGCGCCGATACTGAGGCGCTGAATGCCGCCTTCGACGCCGCCCTGGAAGATAAAACCATCGGCATGATTATCTTAAACGAAAAGGACTTTCGCACGTTGGAAGAGAAGGTTCTGGCTGTCAAAGAGAAAAAGCGCAGTCCCTTTATCTGCACATTGCCCGGAAGAGATGGCTACACGGAAGATGATTTCATTATGAAATACGTTCGCGACGCCATCGGGGTGAAACTGGATTAGTAGGTGAGAAAATGCTGCAAGTCGAAAGCAAATTGGAATTATTCGAAGACGTCGTCTATAAGCGGCGTTTAACGGATTTACAGAAGCGCAAAGAGGCCTGGGAACAGGAAAAAAACAGCCTTTTGGAGCGCAAGGAAAAACAACTGAACGAAGAAAAAGACAACATCGTTCGTCGCCGCGCCGATCTCGCCCGAGTCATGGGCAATGAAAAGATCGCCAAGGCCAAGGAAAACGAACGGGTCTTGGAACTTAAAAAGATCAACGAACTGAAAAAAGACTTCATCGAAGCCATCCGCGCCCGGGCCGTGGAATACACCCACACCCCGCAGTACGGGGAAGACCTGGCCATGCGCGTGGAAGAATCCCTAAATGAATTAAAGCCCGGGGAGTACCGCTTCCACATGGTGGCGGCGGACATGGATCGATTCTTCGATGAGTTTAAGGCCATGGCCGAGGAAAAGGGCATCGTCCTTCACGGAGAGACCTTAGAGGATGCGCGCATCGGCGGGCACACCATCAGCGACATGGACAGGACGTATAGTTTAAACTACGACCTTTACACCATGATCGAAGACAAGCGCTACGCCATCGGCAAGCTGCTCTACCGCCTGTTCCAAGAGGAGATGGACCATGAGTAAAGAAGCAAAAATCATAAAGATCAACGGGCCCGTCGTCGTGGGCAAGCCCATGGGGGATTTCTCCATGCGGGAGATGGTGCAGGTCGGCGATAAAAAGCTCATCGGCGAAGTGATCGCCATTCACGGCGACGAAGGCATCGTGCAGGTCTACGAAGAAACCGAAGGCCTCATGCGGGACGAGGGCATCGTCTCCACCGGCGGGCCTTTGTCTGTGCGTTTAGGCCCGGGCCTTCTCGGAAACATGTTTGACGGCATCGAGCGGCCCCTGAACCGCATCAGCGAAAAATACGGCAATTTCATTCCCGAAGGCATCGGCATGATGAATTTGGACCTGGAAAAGCTCTGGACCTTTGAACCCGTAGTCAAGCTAGGCGATGTCCTCAACCGCGGCGCCGTCATCGGCACCGTAGAGGAGACGGAAATCATTACCCACCGCATCATCCTTCCTCCGAACGTCTCCGGGGAAGTGGTGTGGATCGCCGAGGCCGGTGATTACAACATCGTGGAGCCCGTCTGCAAAATTAAAGACGACGCCGGCGAAGAACACGAAGTGGCCATGAGTCATCCCTGGCCCGTGCGTATCCCGAGACCCGTCGACGAATTTTTAGACGCCGATCAACTCCTGGTCACCGGCCAGCGGGTGCTTGACGTGTTCTTTCCCATTGCCAAAGGCGGCACCGTAGCCATTCCCGGCGGCTTCGGTACGGGTAAGACCATGACCCAACACGCCATCGCCAAATTCTGCGACGCGGACATTATCGTCTACATCGGCTGCGGCGAGCGGGGCAACGAAATGACGGAAGTATTGGAAGACTTCCCGAAGCTCATCGACCCGAACTCCGGCAAGCCCCTGATGCAGCGCACCATCTTAATCGCCAACACGTCCAACATGCCCGTAGCGGCCCGGGAAGCCTCCATCTACACCGGCATCACCATCGCCGAATACTTCAGGGATCAGGGCTACGACGTGGCCATGATGGCCGACTCCACCTCCCGCTGGGCGGAAGCCTTACGGGAAATTTCCGGCCGCTTGGAAGAAATGCCCGCCGAAGAAGGTTACCCGGCCTATCTGCCCAGTCGCATCGCCTCCTTCTACGAGCGAAGCGGCTCCGCCAAGACCTTATGCGGCGAGGAAGGCTCCGTCACCACCATCGGCGCCGTCTCTCCGGCCGGGGGCGACTTCTCCGAGCCCGTGACGGAAAACACCCGCCGCTTCGTCAATGTGTTCTTGGCACTGGATAAAGACCTGGCCTACTCCAGGCACTACCCGGCCATTCACTGGCTCCATTCCTACTCCGGCTACATCGGCGCCCTGTCCAACTATTACGACAATCGCCTGGACGGAGATCTTCCGGGCCTTCGGAAGAAATTCATGAACATCTTAAACGAAGAGGCCCGGCTCCAGGAAATCGTCATGCTCGTCGGCGAGGACGTGCTTCCCGACAAGGAACGCTTCCTCTTAATTATCGCCCGCATGATCAAAGACGCCTTCCTGCAACAAAACGCCTTTAACGACATCGACCAGTCCGTGCCCCTGGAAAAACAATTTGCCATGATGGAAGTCATCGACACCTTGTACGAAGAGGGCAAAGTGGTGCTGGATCAGGGCATCTCCATTGAAGAAGTAAAAGACGACGCCCTTCATAGCAAAATCGTGAACATGAAGTACAACATCGCCAACGACGACATGAAGGCCTTCACCCACTTAATCAACGATATTCAAGAGCATTACAGAGAAATCCGCATCGAATACGGCATCGCCGAAAACGAAATGGAAGCTTATGAAATCAAAGAGAAAAAGCAAGAGGCGGAGGAAAACAATCAAAGCGAAGGGGATAAAACCCTTCAAGAACCCGTAAAAGAGGAGGTGTAGGACGTGAAGAAAGAGTATTTGCGCTTAGATAATGTCGACGGCTCTCTGATTCAGCTCTCCGGCCTGCACCGGGTGCGCTACGGCGAGATCGTCTCCATTACCAATCGGGACACGAAGGAAATCCTCGTAGGCCGGGTCATCGGCATCAACGACGATGCCGCCACGGTTCAGGTCTTCGGCGAATCCATGGGGGTCTCCACGGAAAACTTAAACGTGGTCTTCGAAGGCCGTCCCTTTGAAATTCCCCTGTCCCCGGAAATCTTAGGCCGCCGCTTCAGCGGCATCGGCCGCGCCATCGACAAAGGCGGCCCGGTCTATTCCGATAAATTTTACAATGTCAACGGCCAGCCCATGAATCCGGTGGCCCGGGAATACCCGAGAAACTTTATCCAAACGGGGATTCGCGGCATCGACTCCGTCATGACCCTGATTCGCGGGCAAAAGCTCCCGATCTTCTCCGGCGCCGGGCTTCCCCACAACGAGCTCGCCGCCCAAATCGTGCGCCAGGCCGACGTTTCCGACGAAGGCGAGAGCGGCGATTTCGCCGTAGTCTTCTGCGGCATGGGCCTGAAGCGGGAAGTGGCGTCCTTCTTTACGGACAGCTTTATGGAAGCCGGCGTTATGGACAAAGTCGTCATCTACATGAATTACGCCGACGACCCGATTATGGAGCGGATCATCGCGCCGAAATGCGCCCTCACCGCGGCGGAATACCTGGCATTCGAACAACACAAACACGTTTTGGTTATTATGACCGACATGACCAGCTACGGGGAAAGCTTGCGGGAAGTGTCTTCCCAACAACAAGAAGTGCCTTCCAGGAAAGGCTACCCGGGCTACTTGTACTCGGACCTCGCCGCCATCTACGAGCGGGCGGGAATGATCAAAGGCGTGAAGGGCTCGGTCACCTTGATTCCCATCCTGACCATGCCCTCCGACGACATTACCCACCCGATCCCCGACTTGACCGGCTACATTACCGAAGGCCAAATCGTGCTCTCTCGTGACTTGCACGGCCAGGGCATTTATCCCCCCATTAACATTCTGGACTCCCTGTCCCGTTTGATGAAAGACGGCATCGGGGCGGACTACACCCGAGAAGACCATTCCGACGTCTCCGCCCAGCTCTTCGCCTCCTACTCCCGATGCATCGAGGTGCGCTCTTTGGCGCAAATCATCGGAGAAGAGGAACTTTCCGAAGGGGATCAACAGCTTTTGGAATTCGGCCGCCGATTCGAAAACGAATTTATCGGCCAGGACTTTAACGAGTCCTCCGATATCGGCCAAACCCTGGATAAGGCCTGGGAACTTTTAAGGACCCTGCCCAAAGACAGTTTGGTGCGCGTGGATCCGAAGATTCTGGAGAAATATTATTAGAGGTGAGCCATGGCGAAACGCGTAACGGCGACGAAAGCCAATTTAATCAAAGTAAAAAACGCTTTGGATTTTGCCAAGCGGGGCTACAGCCTGCTGGATAAAAAGCGGGCCGTGCTCATGCGCGAGATCATGCGCTTAAACGCCCGGGCCCAAACCATTCAACAAGAGGTGGAAGAGCACTTCAGCCGCTCCTACGACGCCCTCACCATGGCCTCGGTGACCATGGGATGGGAATCCGTGGTGGGAATGAGCAAATCCATGCCCACGGAAGAGCCCTACCACATCGGCTACCGCTCCGTCATGGGCGTGGAAATTCCCGAAATCCACTACAAGGCCTTTAAGCCCCAAACCACCTTCAGTATGTTTGAATCCAACTTCGCCTTCGACGAAGCCTACATTCGCATGCACGACATGCGGGCGAGGATTTACGAATTGGCGGAAATCGAAACGGACCTGTACCGCCTGGCCAAGGAAATCAAAAAAACCGTGAAGCGGGCCAATGCCCTGGAAAAAATCCAAATTCCCAAGTACGAAGCCGCGAAAAAAGAAATCGAAGAAATTTTGGCGGAAAAAGAGCGGGAAGATTTCTTCCGCTTGAAGCGCGTCAAAAACAATGTAAGCAAATAAAGGAGGTCGCCGTGGAACTGAGGCGCATGTACGACGAAGATTTTAACTACCTGGGCTATTTAAAAGACCGAAAAGAGCCGCTGGAGGCCACGGAGTATTTCGTCGTCTCAGGCGTCATGGTCATCTCCCGGGGCAAGCTTTTGGTGACGAAACGGGCCAAAAACAAAACCTTCCCCCATCAATGGGAATTTACCATGGGAAGCGTCGTGGATAAGGAAAGCCCCCTTGAGGGCGCTCTGCGCGAGCTCAAAGAAGAAGTGGGCATTCGGGCCACGGACAGAGACCTTACCTTCCTCGGCACCATGAAGGAAAATCAGAAATTTTCCAAAATCTTTCTCCTCGAAAGAGATGTGGACAAGATTAAAATGCAAAAAAGCGAAGTGGAAGATTACAAATTCGTTGGCAAAACGGAGCTCGACGCCATGTTAAAAGCCGGGGACTTCGCCCCGCCCATGGCCAAGCGCATCGAGACCTATATGGAAAAAATCGCCCCGAAGCTTAACGACTGATTTAAAAAGCGTCTTTACAACGATTCACTGTGCTTTATGATCAAAGGAAGCAATTGGATATTTTCGTAGAAATCATTATTTGAGAGGTGTTTTATGGAATCTGTTTTGTTTGGAGGTTTGTTTTCCGTAATAGCCATCGTTGCAAAGCTCGTCTTTATGGTACTCGTCGTATACTATCTGGCGAAGATCGCCAATAAAAAATAAAACGCGCCTTACTTAAGGCATGAAAAGCCTCTCCGTCGCGGCTCGCTATGGAGAGGTTTTTTACGTTAATTGAGGCTTTATGTTAAGAAAAAGGAGCTGCTTTTTCAGAGCAGAGCGGGAAAATCCGTGTCAATGCAAAATATTCTTTTACAATGTAGTTGGTTGTGATAGAATGTGAACCATCATGAATGTTGTACGTATCGTTAAGAAACTGAGGTGAACAATGGATCTGTTACTGAAAGTAAACGGGTATTTGTACTACCCCATACTTATTATTATTTTAATCGGCGCCGGCCTTTACTTCACCGTGCGCACGGGATTTTTACAAATTTCGATGTTCGGCGAATCCCTGCGGGTGTTGCGTGAAAAGCCCCACGAAGGGGAAGTGTCTTCCTTCCAGGCTCTTATGGTCTCCACGGCATCCCGCGTCGGCACGGGCAATATCGTCGGCGTGGCACAGGCCATTTGCCTCGGCGGCTACGGCGCCGTGTTCTGGATGTGGATCATCGCCTTAATCGGCGGCGCATCGGCCTTTATCGAATCCACCTTGGCGCAAATCTATAAGCGCCGGAGCGAGAAAGGCAACAGCTACGGCGGCCCGAGCTACTACATCGAAGTGGCCTTGGGCTCCCGCAAATTAGGCGTGCTCTTCGCCATCTTCTTGATTTTAACCTACGCCGTGGGCTTCAATATGCTTGCATCCTTTAACATGACCGACTCTTTCCGCGTCTACGATTTCTTCGTGGAAGGCAAGACCACCTGGATCATCGGCGGCATCCTCGCCGTCGTCGCCGGCTTCTGCATCTTGGGCGGCGGCAAACGCATCATCAAAGCCACCTCCACCGTTGTACCCTTTATGGGGATTATCTTCGTGGCCATGGCCCTGTTTATGATCGTGAAAAACATTGCCTACATGCCCACGGTCTTTAAAAACATCTTCTCCGACGCCTTTAACTTCCAAGCCATCTTCGGCGGCTTGGCCGGTTCCGCTTTGGTTCAAGGGGTCAAGCGGGGGCTGTACTCCAACGAAGCCGGTATGGGTTCCGCGCCCAACGCCGCTGCCTCGGCAGACGTGTCCCACCCGGTAAAACAAGGCCTGGTTCAAATGTTCTCCGTCTTCTTAGACACCCTGGTTATCTGCTCCGCCACGGCATTTATGGCCATGGCATCGGGCGTTGAAGCCACGGAAGAATTGGCCGGCGCCGCCTACGTACAGGAATCACTGGCCACGGTCTTCGGTCACTACGGCTACGTCTTTATCTCCCTGTCCTTGACACTCTTTGCCTTTACCACCCTTTTGGGCAATCTCTACTACGTGGACAGCTGTCTGAACTATCTCCACAAAAAATCCCCCTCCAAAACCTTCATGCTTTGCTACCGACTCGTGGCGATTCTCCTCATCTTCCTGGGCAGCAGCATGAAAATGGAACTGGCGTGGAATGTGGCGGACTTCTTAATGGCCCTCATGGTCCTCGTAAACATTCCCTCGATTCTGCTTTTGAGTAATCAGGCTTTGGCCGCATTAAAAGACTACAAAGAACAGGTTCAAGCGGGCAAAGATCCCCACTTTATCGGCAGAGACATCGGCCTGGACGAAAGCAAATTGGATTATTGGAAGTAAAAATTTACAGAAAACCGAAGCGCCTCTCGCAGGCGCTTTTTTTCTGTCGTATTGCGGAAGGAAATAAAAAGAGAGATTTTAGCACATAATCCTTACCCGGACTTTACTTTTTGATATAATAAGGTCGACTATGTATGAAACAATGTGACGGAAGGAGAATGTATGGGCGAGGTAAGTTCATGGTCTCAAATTGACTGGCATTTTATTGCCGGCGGTCTGGGCCTGTTTCTTTTCGGCGTCAAACTCATGGGCGACAGCCTGACGAAGTTTGCCGGCACGAAAATTCGAGACTATATAGAAAAATATACGTCCAATCCCCTGATGGCGGTCCTCGTCGGGATCGTCATGACCGGCTTGATCCAATCCTCATCGGCGGCGACGGTCATCGCCATTTCCCTCGTACGAAGCGGGCTGATGGGCATGAGTCAAGCCATTGCCATTATCCTCGGCGCCAACATCGGTACCACGGTGACGTCGATCTTAATCGGTTTTCAACTGGATTACTTGGCCTACTTTATACTGCTTGTAGGCGTATTTTTGGCCCTGATGGCATCGAAGAAAAAAACCATCTACCTGGGCGAAATCATTATCGGCTTCGGCCTCTTGTTTATCGGCTTAAACACCATGGGCGACGCATTAAAAGAACTGCAGTACATCCCGGGCTTTTCCGATATGGTCGTTCGGCTCAGTCGCCAACCGATCCTGGCCGCCTTAATCGGCGCCGTGGTCACCGGCGTGATCCAATCGTCCTCGGCCATCGTCGGGATCGTACAGACCCTTTATGCCAGCGATTCCATTACCTTGGTGGCGGCCCTGGGCCTGGTCTTCGGTGCCAACATCGGCACCACGGTCACCGCGGCTTTGGCCTCCGTCGGCGGCAGCCTGGCCGCGCGGCGCACGTCCCTGTTCCACTTTTTATTTAATGTGTCCGTGTCCGTATTTTTCCTGGCCATTATCGGCCCCTACGAAAGCTTCGTCATCTACATGGCGGAGAAGTTTCACATTAACGACATGATGACCATCGCCGTGGCCCACTTCACCTTTAACTTCGTGGGTATGCTCATCTTCCTACCCCTGATTCCCAAATGCGTCCTGCTTTTGAAAAAACTTATGCCCGGACGCGACGATCTATCCTTGGAACTCGGGAAAATTCAGCTGGACGAAGCCATGGTCAAGACCTTCCCGGCCGGAGCCCTTTCCCAAGCCAAGGCGGCGATCTTTCAAGTATCCGACATCGTGTTGGAGGCCCTTCAAGACAGCAAGCAGTACCTGTTGACCAAAGACAAAAAACACTTCCACGAAGTCAATCAACTGGAAGACATGGTCAATTCCCTGGATACGAAAATCGAATCCTACCTCTTGAAGATTTCCAAGCAATCCCTTCCGGAAGAGTTGGCCGATGAATACTCGGCGAGCCTTCAGGTGCAAAAAAACTTTGAGCGCATCGGCGACCTGGTGCAAAACTTGGTGGAATACTTCGAAATGATTTACGATTCCGGCGAAGAATTTCAAGAAGAAGCCATGGATGAACTCAATTCCATCTACGAACTGTTGATCCACATGTATGTGAACGGGGTAGAAGTCTTTAAGGGCGGCGATCGCCACCTCTACGAAGTCATGAAGGAAGACGAAAACAATCTCAACTACCTGGAATACGAACTTCGCGCCTCCCACTTCAGGCGCATGACCTCCCAACACGAAGAAGCCACGGTCACAACCTCCCTCTTCGTGGACATCCTGGGTACCTTGGAACGTATCGGTGACCACGCCTTTAACATCGCGCGCCTCACCTTCGATCCCATTAAGACCCACGGGGAAAAATCCCTGGTGGCGGAAGATGTCAGACGCGCCACGGCGGGTTGATAAAATAAAGGCTCTATACTATCCATTGAGGAGTTGCTCCCCAATGGATAATATAGAGCCAAAAAACACATAAAAAAGAGACAAACCCCGAGATGTATTCGGAGTTTGTCTGCAGTCTGAGAGAGACTTATTCGTCTCTCTCTTTTTTTATGGCTGTACGGGCCTGAAGGCTCTTGGGGATGTCTAAGATGCGCTGGTTTTCGCTGCCCCGAAAGGCGAGTTTTAAATTTTTCTTCGCCTCCACAAAGGGGCCGTCCACGAGAACGTCGCAGGATTCGAGGAGCTTCACTTTTTCGGGATCGGTGAGGATCTCTTCGAAGGTGTAGCCGGAGTAAATCCACACGGAGGTCGGGATTTGTTTTTTGACATCCGCCAAAACCCGTCGTAGCCAGGTGTTTTCCATGGGTTCGCCGCCTAAAAGGGTGAGGCCCGCAACTTCCGGGCGGCTTAAATAGTTGATCAATGTCTCTGTCGTCTCGTCCGTCCAAACCTCGCCGAAGGCGGGATCCTGGTAGGGTTCGTTGAAACAGTTTTTGCATTTTCGGCTGCAGCCGGTGACGAAGACCGACACGCGGATGCCCGGGCCGTTTGCCACATCCAGGGGCCGAATTTGCGCGTAGTTGCCGTAGTCCATTTTAAATGTGCAGGACGCGGGCGTCGATTTCCTTGGTGCGGCCTTCGTTCCAGAAGTTTTCGCCTAAATAGCCGCAGGTTCTGCGAATGACGGTAAGCTTGGTGCGATCTTTGTTGCCGCATTGAGGGCACTCCCAATCGCCGTCGTCGTTGACGGTGATTTCGCCGTCGAAGCCGCATTCGTGGCAGTAGTCGGATTTCGTATTAAATTCCGCGTAGGAAATGTGATCGTAAATATAGCCCACCATGGTCATGACCGCGTCGATGTTGTTGGTCATATTGGGGATTTCCACGTAGCTGATGCAGCCGCCGGTGGAGATTTTTTGGAATTCGCTTTCGAAGTCGAATTTGTCGAAGGCGTTGATTTCTTCCCGTACATCCACGTGGTAGCTGTTGGTGTAGTAGCCCTTGTCCGTAATGTCTTCGATGGCGCCGAAGGTGGCCTTGTCGATGGAGCAGAAGCGGTGGGTCAAGGATTCCGCCGGGGTGCCGTACAGGGCGAAGCCCAGGCCGGTTTCCGCCTTCCAGCTGTCCACGGCATCCCTTAAGGCGTGCATGACGCGCATGGCAAAGGCGTGGCCTTCTTTCGTGGTGTGGGAGGTGCCGATGACGCATTTCGTGGCTTCGTAGAGACCGATGTAGCCCAAAGACAGAGTGGAGTAGCCGCCTTCTAAATAGTCGCCGATTTTTTCGCCGGGCTCCAGGCGGGCGATGGCGCCGTCTTGCCAGTGAATGGGGGAGACGTCGCTGGTCACTTCCTTCAGGCGTTCGTAGCGAATCAAAAGGGCCTTTTTCACGAGCTCGAGGCGCTTGTTTAAAAGCTCGAAGTAAGCGTCTTCGTCGCGACCGGCCAAAATGCCGATTTGCGCCAGGTTGACGCTCACGACGCCCATGTTAAAGCGGCCGTCGAATTTGTAATTGCCTTCTTCGTCTTTCCAAGGGGAAAGGAAGGAGCGGCAGCCCATGGGGGAGAAGACATTGCCTTCGTAGATTTCCTTCATTTTCTTTGCGGAAATATAGTCCGGATACATGCGCTTCGCCGTGCAGGTGGCGGCCAGGCGAGTGAGGTAGTAGTAGGGGCTGTCTTTGTGGATGTTGTGTTCGTCCAGAACGTAGATCAGCTTCGGGAAGGCCGGCGTGACCTTCACCCCTTGTTTGTTTTTAATGCCGTCGATCCGTTGGCGAAGGATTTCTTCCGTAATAAGGGAGGCCTCGTAGGCGTATTCGCTTTCGGGATCGAAGTACATGAACAGGGTGACGAAGGGCGCTTGGCCGTTGGTGGTCATGAGGGTGTTGATTTGGTATTGAATGGTTTGTACGCCCGATTTAATTTCCCGCTTCGTGCGATTCCAGGCCACTTTTTCCGCCATGGCCATGTCGGCTTTTTCCATGCCGTAAATGTCCAGCTGCTCGGAAATGGAGGCGCTTAAGTATTTTTCGTAGCTTCGGCGCACATAGGGGGCCAAAATGCGGTCGATGCCGTTAATGGATTGGCCGCCGAATTGGCCGGAAGCTACTTGGGCGATGATTTGTGTCGTAATGGTGCAGGCCGTTTGGAAACTCTTCGGCGATTCGATCATCTTGCCGTTGACCACCGTGCCGTTTTTCAGCATGTCTTCCAGATTGATCAAACAGCAGTTGAACATGGGCTGAATGTAATAGTCCATGTCGTGGACGTGAATGGCGCCGGAGTCGTGGGCCGTGACGATGTCTGTGGGAAGAATCCGGCGGCGTGCGATGTCTTTGGAGACTTCCCCGGCGATGAGATCCCGTTGGGTGGAGACCACCACGGCGTTTTTATTGGAGTTTTCATCCATTAAATCCGCATCGGAATAGGTCAAAAGGCTTTCGATGGAGGAGTCGGTGGAGTTGTTTTCCCGCTTAAAGGATTGCACAGAACGGTAGGACTCGTAGGCCTTGGCCGTGGCGATGTTGTTTTTTTCGATTAATTTTTCGAAGACCCGCTTTTCTACCTGAAGCACGGTGGAAGACAGCTCTTCCCTTAAAATTTCTTCTTCGATTTCTTTCGCTACCATGTCCGCCTGATTTTCCACGAAATAGCCCGTGGGCGAGTGCATGGCCTTTTCGATGGCGACGACGATTTTCGATCCGTCGAAATCCACGGACTCGCCGTTGCGCTTAATAATCCTTAAATTGCTCATTCCATTCCTCCGAATAATACAAAATGTCTATTACTTAACCCCTGCGGGTGTTTCTTACGTTTCGCGGGCACTGTTGTCCCAAGCGAGACGATTATACTACATATGGGAGACAAAAGGAAGATGTTTGGGAAAATTATCTATATATAGTGTCTACTTGAGAATGCGAAAAGGGACGTGCAATTGCCTGAAACCCGACGGTTGGGAGAAATAATCCGCGGATATGGTTTACAAGTTTTAAAATTGTGGTATCATAATAGAGGAACTGGCACTCGACATACGCAAGTGCTAATATCATTTCAGGAGGCACATCATGACCATTAAACCATTAGGTGAACGTGTTGTAATTCAAAAAATAGAAAAAGAAAACGTCACGGCCAGCGGCCTCGTCTTGCCCGATACGGCAAAAGAGGAATCCAATGTGGCCACGGTCATCGCCGTGAGCGAGGAATTAAAAAATTCCGAAGACATTCACTGCGACGTCGTCGAAGGGGACAAAGTCATCTACAGTAAATACGCAGGCAGCGAAGTGGAAATGGACGGAGAAACCGTCATCGTCTTAAAATACCAAGACCTGTTGGCAAAATTAAACTAAGTAAAAGAAAGTAGGAGATATTATGGCAAAAGAATTAAAATTCAGCGCAGACGCCCGGGAAGGTCTCGTCGGCGGCATTAACAAATTAGCGGACACAGTGAAAGTCACCTTGGGGCCCAAGGGCAGAAATGTCGTATTAGATAAGGAATTCGGCGCTCCCCTCATTACCAACGACGGGGTGACCATCGCCCGTGAAATCGAATTGGAAGATCGCTTCGAAAACATGGGGGCACAACTGGTAAAAGAAGTCGCCACCAAGACCAACGACGTAGCCGGCGACGGCACCACCACCGCCACCCTGCTCGCCCAAGCCATTATTCGCGAAGGCTTAAAGAACCTGGCCGCAGGCGCCAATCCCATGGTCCTTCAAAAGGGCATTAAAAAGGCCGTGGACGCCATTGTGGAAGAATTAAAGAAATTCTCCGTCCCCGTGGATAATTCCGATGCCATCGCAAGTGTGGCCGCCATTTCCGCCGCCGACGAACGCATCGGCGAACTGATCGCCGAAGCCATGGAAAAAGTAGGCAAAGACGGCGTCATCACCGTGGAAGAAAGCCGCTCCATGGGCACCCAATTGGATGTCGTTGAAGGGATGCAATTCGACCGCGGCTACCTGAGCCCCTACATGGTCACCGATCCCGAAAAACGCGTCGCCGAATTGGACGATCCCTATATCTTAATTACGGATAAGAAGATCAGCAACATTCAAGACATTCTTCCCGTCTTGGAACAAGTGCTTCAAGAATCCCGCCCCGTCCTCTTAATCGCCGACGACATCGAAGGGGAAGCATTGGCAACCTTGGTGGTCAACAAACTTCGCGGCACCTTAAATGTGGTAGGCGTCAAGGCACCGGGCTACGGCGACAGAAGAAAAGACATGCTCCAAGACATCGCCATCTTAACCGGCGGCACGGTGATCACCGAAGACTTGGGCTTGGACATTAAAGAAGCCACCGTGGACATGCTGGGCCGTGCACAAAAAGTCCGCGTGGAAAAAGACAAGACCGTCATCGTCAGCGGCGCCGGCGAACGCAGCGCCATCGACGAACGCATCGGCCAAATTCGCGCCCAAGTGGAAGAAACGGAAAGCGAATTCGACCGGGAAAAATTACAAGAACGCCTGGCGAAACTCTCCGGCGGCGTGGCCGTCATCCAAGTGGGTGCGGCCACTGAAATCGAACTCAAAGAACGCAAGCTCCGCATCGAAGACGCCTTGGCAGCCACTCGCGCAGCCGTAGAAGAAGGCATCGTTCCCGGCGGCGGCGTGGTCCTCGTAGACTGCATCAGCTGCGTGGAAGCTTTGGCCGAAGCGGGCGAAGGCGACGAAAAGACCGGCATGATGATTATTCTCCGCGCACTGGAAGAGCCCCTTCGTCAAATCGCGGAAAACGCCGGTGCCGAAGGCTCCGTCATCGTGGAACACGTCAAGGGCGAAAAACCCGGCGTCGGCTACGATGCTTACAACGGCAAATACGTGAACATGATCGAAGAAGGCATCGTGGATCCCACGAAGGTTACGAGAAGCGCCCTGCAAAATGCAGCCAGCGTAGCCAGCATGCTGCTCACCACCGAAGCGGCCGTGGCCAATATTAAAGAAGACATGCCCGACCTCGGCGCAGCCGGCATGGGCGGCGGCATGGGCATGATGTAATCAATAAAATCTCAAAAATCCCTTTACCTGCGCGGTAAGGGGATTTTTTATAGAAAAGACATTTTCCCTTTTTCTGAAATCCTATAAAAAGCATAGGCAATCGCGCGCCGCGGTGGAGATAAAGGGCGGGACGTGATAAAATAGAGTGGATTAAATATAGAAATGGAGAAAGAACAAATGAACAAAAACTATATGGTAAACGAAATTAAGAATGAAATGAAAACCTGTATCGACGGCATTAACGGCGACAATCTCTTTGAACGCCGAAGCCGCGTGGAAAAGCTCTTCGATTTAGCGGAGCTCTTGTACGACATCGAAACGGAAACGACCTACTCCGAGGCGCCTCGCGTCGCAGTAAATGACGAGGATTACTACGTGGGCCGCGTCCACTTGCGCCTCGGCGGCGGCACCTTAGGCGACGACAATGTGTTTATTCCGGAAAAAGTCCTGCGCCTGCAAAACATCGGCGAAGGGGACCAAGTCCGGGCCAAGGTGGTAAAGCAGGTGTATAATAACAACCACCTGAAGAATATTTACAATTACGAACTTCTGGAAAAAACCACGGAGACCATTGAAAGCGAGCGGCGGGTCATTCCCTACGCGCGGGTGCTCTACGATCCCGATTTCCGCGGCCTCTACATCGAAGGTGAAGGGGAAGACGGCATCATGCGCGTCAATTTGGAAGACGTGAGTTTGGGCAATTTAAATGTCGGCGAAGGCGACATCGTGGACTACGCCTACTGGCAACGGGATCCCGAAGGGGGCCGGGTCATTTGGATCCACAACATGGATGGAGAGAACGTGCTCACTGCGGCCTACGACAATGAGCCATCGCCGGTGGAAGACGATGAATTTCTCGAACACCTTCAGCTCAGCGTCTTCGGAAACGGCCCGGTGGTAAGCGAGCAGGTAAACGCCCTGAAAGACGGGGGAAGCGACGTGGTCCACATCGACGAAGCCTCCGAAGAAAACATCGAAAGCAATTTAGACGGCGCGGATTTGGTGCTGGTGTATCTGAATTCCGTGCGACCTGCGGATGTGAAGCGCATTCGCGACGGCGTGAGAAAGCGTGATTTGGACGTCCTCTTTATTCAAGACGAGGACTTCGATAATATTTTGTCCGCCATTCACGACAAATTGGAAAACAGCTATTATTTCGACATTTAAGGCGAGAGAAAGGGGACAGACGTGAAGTTATTTAATTCCATGACGAGACAAAAAGAGGAATTTAAGTCGCTGGAGGATAAGAAGGTACGCATGTACAACTGCGGCCCCACGGTCTACAACTTCATTCACGTGGGAAATGCCCGCCCCTTGGTGGTTTTCGACACCTTGCGCCGCTACTTTATCTACAAAGGCTACGACGTGGATTTCGTCGTAAACTTTACGGACATCGACGACAAGCTGATTAATCGGGCCAAGGACGAGAACACCACGGTATTCGACGTAGCCGATCGCTACATCGGCGAATTTATGCAAGACGCCAACGGACTGAATCTCTACACCTACAAGACCATTAACCCGCGGGCCACGGAATTTATCGAACCCATGTTGGAATTTGTGGGGGGCCTCGTGGAAAAAGGCGCGGCCTATCCGGCGGACGGCGACGTGTACTTCGACATTACCAAAGCCAAGGATTACGGCAAGCTCTCCGGAAAAAACATCGACGAGCTGCAAAGCGGCGCCCGCATCGAAGTGAACAGCGCCAAGAAAAATCCCGGCGACTTTGTTCTGTGGAAGGGCAAGAAAGAAGGCGAACCCTTCTGGGCCAGCCCCTGGGGCGACGGCCGCCCGGGCTGGCACTTGGAATGCTCCGTCATGGCCAAGACTCTGCTCGGTGAGACCATCGACATCCACTCCGGCGGGGAAGATTTGCAGTTCCCCCACCACGAAAACGAAATCGCTCAATCGGAAACCTTAACGGGCAAGACCTTCGCCAATTACTGGCTCCACAACGGCATGATCACCGTCGACGGCACAAAGATGAGCAAGTCCTTGGGGAATTTCTTTACGGTGCGTGAAGTGGCCAATGTCTTCGATCTGGAAGTGCTTCGCTTCTTCCTTTTAAGCGCCCACTACCGCAGCCCCATTAACTATTCCTACGACGCCATGGAACAAACCAAGGCGGGCCTGGACCGCCTCTACGGCGTCAGAGACCACATGGAACAGCTCTTAAAGGGCGACATGGAAGCGGGGAATGACGCGGACTTCGACGCCGATGTGCAAAAAGAAAAAGAAGAATTTATGGCGGCCATGGACGACGACCTGAACACGGCCCGTGCCACCGGCGCCCTCTTTACCCTGGCGAGAGACATCAACACCTTTATCGCCAAGGGACCGAAGAAGGACAGCTTGCAATCGGCCTACGACACCTTTATGGAACTGGCCGACGTTTTGGGGATTTTGTATCGCCGGGAAGAAGCCGACGAAGACAGCGCCATCGAAGCCCTTTTGGAAGAGCGAAAGGCCGCACGGGCCAACAAAGATTTCGCCCGGGCCGATGCCATTCGCGACGAGCTCTTCGAAAAAGGCATCGCCATCGAAGACACGAGAGAGGGCACTCTGTGGAAGAGGATTTAAGAGGATATTTTTCCGCGCCCATGTGGACGGAAGACGAGGCGAGGGGGCAAAATCCCCTCGTTCTTGCTTACATAGGGGATTGTGTCTACGAACTTTTCATCAGAAGCAGGATTCTTCACCGAAACGAAAAGGTGGCCCGCCTCCACCGGGCCTCGGCGAAGCGGGCCAAGGCCTCGGCCCAATCGGCCCTTGCCGAGGAATTAAAGGATTTTTTCACGGAAGAGGAGGCCGCTGTCTATCGTCGCGGGCGCAATGCCCACTCGAAGACCACGGCGAAAAACGCCTCCGTGGCGGACTACCGAAGAGCCACGGGCTTTGAGTGTTTGATCGGCTACTTGTATAGTTCGGGAAACACGGCGCGGCTTGTGGAGTATTTTAAAGAGATTGAGAGGATATGGGAGAATGAAGGTTAAACTCATTGCATACACGCCGGACGGGGCGGCTACCATTGCCAAGGCCGCCAAGCTTTGCTATTCCCCGGTGGGGGTGGAGGCCATCGAAGAAAAATTGGACGAGGCGGAGGTTGCCCGCTTCGTCGCCATGCTCGCCGACATGGGCCACGCCTCGCCTATGGAGCACATCAGCTTCACCTTTGCCATCGAAGGCGTGAGCCGGGTCCTGACCCATCAATTGGTGCGCCACCGCCTGGCCAGCTATTCCCAGCAATCCCAGCGCTACGTGCGTTTGGATCGATTTGAGTACATTATTCCCAAGGCCATCGAAAAAGACGAAGCCGCCAAGGCCCGCTTCATCGAAAGCATGAAGGCGGCCCACAAGGCCTACGAGGATCTCACGGAGCAGTTGAAGGCCGTCTATGTGAAAGAGCTCGAGGAATCCGGGATGGACGAGAAAAAAGCCGCCTCCGCGGCGGAAAAGCGCGCCATCGAAGATGCCCGCTACGTGCTGCCCAATGCCTGCGAGACGAAAATCGTCGTGACCATGAACGCGAGGAGCTTGATGCACTTTTTCACCATGCGGCTCTGTGAGCGGGCCCAGTGGGAAATTCGCGACATGGCCCTCGCCATGTTGAAAGAAGTCTTGGCCGTGGCGCCTGAGGTATTTAAACAGGCGGGTCCCGCCTGCGTTACGGGTCCCTGCCCGGAAGGGGCCATGACCTGCGGAAAAATCAACGAAGTCCGCGCCTTTTACAAGGAGGAAGTATGGAAACGACCATGATCTACGGCCGAAACCCGGTCCTTGAAGCCTTAGACAAAATGCCCGACAAGGTCTACATTCAAAAGGGCGCGAAAGACGGCTCTATGAAAAAAATTCGCGGCCGAGCCAAAGAACTGGGCATCTACGTTCAGGAGCGCGAAAAATCCCGCCTGGACGAAATGTGCGGCAATCAAAACCACCAAGGCGTCGTGGCCTTTATTTCCGATTTCACTTACGGCAGCGTGGAAGACATGTTGGCCCTGGCCGAAGAAAAAAGCGAGGATCCTTTAATCGTGCTCTTAGACGGCATCGAAGATCCCCACAACCTCGGCGCCATTATTCGATCCGCCTACGCCATGGGCGCCCACGGCGTCGTGATACCGAAACACCGAGCCGCCGCCGTGAACGCCACGGTGTATAAGACCTCCGCCGGGGCGGTGGATCACATGATCGTGGCGAAGGTCACGAACATCAACCGCACCATCGACGATTTAAAGGCGAAAAATATTTGGGTCTACGGCGCCGACGGAGGAAAGGGCGCCCTTTACGATGCGGATCTCACCGGCCCCATCGCCGTGGTCATCGGCAACGAGGGCAAGGGCCTGGCGGAAAAGACGAAGGAACACGTGGACAGCCTGCTCTCCATTCCCATGGACGGGGGCTTCGATTCCTTAAACGCCTCCGTGGCCGCCTCGATTTTCCTCTACGACATCAAGAGACAGCGACATGGCAAGGCATCGGCGCTATAAAAGAGACGGTCGCTACCTCTTTGTCGACGGTTACAACATCATCAACTACTGGTCCGACTTCGACGGCCTCATCGACGAGCATCTGGAAGAGGCCAGGGAACTTTTGGTGGATCTCTTGGAAGAGTACGCCGCCACGGAGCATCTGTTTATCATCCTCGTCTTCGACGCCTATCGGGTGAAGGGAAACGGGGGCAGCATTCAGAGAAAGCCCCACATGGACATCGTCTTTACGAAAGAAACCGTCACCGCCGACCGCTACATCGAAAGCGAAATCGCCTCCATGGGCCGGGTGCGGGACGTGACCGTGGCCACCAGCGACTACGTGGAGCAGCAGATTATTCTCGCCCGCGGGGGCAAGCGCATCAGCGCCAGAGAGCTGGAGCTCTTGGTGAAGCGCTCGAAAAGCCTGACGCGAAAAGAAGCCAATCGCATTCGCACGAAAAAAGGCACTTACCTCGCCATGGACGAGGAGAACAAGAAAAAGCTGGAAGATTTAAAGCGGCAACTGGACAAGTAAACGGGAGGGAAGCCTCTCGTTTTTTGTTGCGGCGAAAAGGGGCGAAAAATCCCGCCGTTTTTTTGAAATAACCTTGTCAATCCGCGAAAGGAAACGTACAATGGTTGTGGTAGTATTCGAAGGAAACTATACATTTATTTCTACATGAACGACCGTCACAATGTGTATTGCACTCAAACGAGGTGATAACATGAAGCGAGTAGGCATTATCGGCGCCGGAAAAGTCGGCGTCAGCTTAGGCATCGCCCTGTTTACATCGGGGCCCCTGAGAATCAGCGGCTACTTTAGCCGCAGCCTTTCAAGCGCGGCCTACGGCGCAGAGAGGACAAACAGCGCGTGCTTCAAGACCCTAAATGAATTGGTCGAAGCCAGCGATGTGATCTTAATCGCCACCCCGGACGATGCCATCGAAGGCGTGTGGCGAGACCTTTTACAATTAAATATTTCGGGAAAGATTCTCTGCCACACGGCGGGCAGTTTGTCTTCTTCCCTTTTCTTCGATCGTACTACCAACGACGTTTATGCCGCATCCATGCATCCCCTATTGGCCTTTGCCGACAAGGAATCGGGACACGCATCCGTCGGTAGTGCGTTTTTTACTTTAGAAGGCGACGAGAAGGCCGTGGCGGTGTTTAAAGACTGTCTCGATGCCCATAATATCGCCTACAAAGTCATGACGAGTGCCGACAAGGCCACCTACCATTTGGCCACGGCGGTTATGAGCAATTTAGTCGTGGCCGTAAGCGCCATGGCCTTCGACCTCATGGAGGACGTGGGCTTTACAGAAGCCGAGGCGAAAGAGGCCTTAAAGCCCCTGGCCACCGGAAATTTGGCGAAGATTTTCGACGTGGGCCCCGCCGCCGCCCTTACGGGCCCGGTGGAACGCTGCGACATGACCACCGTTCGCCGCCACCTGGACGCCTTGGCGCGAAAGGGCGATGAGAAGGAAGAGGCCCTCTACCGGGCGGCAAGCTTGATTTTGGCCGACATCGGCGAGGAAAAACACAAGGATCGACCTTACGACGACTTGCGTCGATTGTTGAAAGGAGAAGAAGCATGAAAAAAGCAACGGTACGTACATTTAAAGAGGCCAAGGAGACGGGCGAAAAGCTCACCATGATTACCTGCTACGATTACTCCACGGCGAAGCTCGTAGACAAATCGGGGATCGACTCCATCTTAATCGGCGACAGCCTGGGCATGACCATGCTGGGCTACGAAGACACCTTGTCCGTCACCCTGGAAGACATGATCCACCACTCCGCCGCCGTGGCGCGAGGCGCAAAACATCCCCTGATTATTTGCGACATGCCCTTTTTAACCTACTCCACAGGCATCCGCGACAGCGTCATGAACGCCGGTCGCCTGATCTCCGAAGGCCACGCCCACGCCGTGAAGCTCGAGGGGGGCACGGAAGTAAAAGATGTCATTAAGGCCATCGTCGATGCGAAGATTCCCGTCTGCGCCCACATCGGCCTTACGCCGCAATCGGTCAACGCCTTCGGCGGCTTCCGCGTCCAAGGAAAAGACGAAGCCACGGTGGCCAAGCTCTTTGCCGATGCCAAGGCCG
This sequence comes from Peptoniphilaceae bacterium, assembly GCA_902363535.1. GTDB lineage: Bacteria > Bacillota > Clostridia > Tissierellales > Peptoniphilaceae > Aedoeadaptatus > Aedoeadaptatus acetigenes. Next base: position 63,394 of record CABJAE010000010.1, on the reverse strand, counting down.
TTGAAGAAGCCGGGGCCTTTGCCGTGGTCTTGGAATGTGTGCCGGCGGCTCTCGCGAAGAAGCTCACGGAAATGCTTTCCATTCCCACCATCGGCATCGGCGCCGGCGTGGACTGCGACGGCCAAGTCTTGGTCTATCAAGACATGCTGGGCATGTTCGACGATTTCGTGCCGAAATTCGTGCATCAATTCGCCCACATCGGCGAAGCCATGGTGCAAGGTTTTAAGGATTACAACGACGCGGTGAAAGACGGCAGCTTCCCCACGAAGGAACACGAATTCACCATGGACGAACGATTACTGGAGGACAAGTAACAGGATGAAAATTATTACCCGCGTAGACGAATTAAAAGCCGCCTGTAAAGCGGCAAAAGCCAAGGGCAGTGTGGGCCTCGTGCCCACCATGGGCGCCCTGCACGAAGGCCACGGCTCCTTAATTAAAAAATGCCGCGAAGAAAACGACACGGTGGTGGTGTCGGTGTTTGTCAATCCCCTGCAATTTGCGCCGGGGGAAGATTACGAAGAATACCCCCGGGACATCGACAAAGACGGCGCCTTTTGCGAAAGCTTAGGGGCGGACATCGTCTTTCATCCGGAGCCGGAGGAAATGTATCCGGAAAACTTCGGCTTCCGCGTTACGCCTCCCGATGCCATGACCCACATTCTCTGCGGCATCACCCGCCCCATTCACTTTACGGGCGTGGCCACGGTACTCACGAAGCTCTTCAATTTGGTGGCGCCGGATAAGGCCTACTTCGGCCAAAAAGACGTGCAACAGGTGGCCATTGTCGAAGCCATGGTGCGCGACTTGAATATGGATCTCACCATCGTGCCCTGCCCCATCGTGCGAGAAGAAGACGGCCTGGCGAAAAGCTCCAGAAACCGCTACTTAAATGCCGAGGAGCGAAAGGTCGCCGTGGTGCTCTCCCGCTCCATTAAAAAGGCCAAGGCCATGGTGCGTGAAGGCGAGAAAGACGTGGCCGCCCTCTTGGATGCGGTGACGAAAGAAATTCAGGCCGAGCCTTTGGCGAAAATCGACTACGTGGAAATTCTCCGCTTCCCCCATTTCGAGAGGGATGCGACGCTGGTGAAAGACAGTTTTATTGCCATGGCTGTCTACATCGGAAGTACCCGCCTTATCGACAACAGCTTTTTTAAAGAAGACTTAGCGAAATAAGCATAGAAAAAGACGGCCCGCGCGGCCGCCTTTTTTTACTCTTCTTCCAATATTTTTTTCCACTTGGCCAAATTTTCTTTTTCCTTTTCGGCCAATTCCGGGTAAGTCGGGTTCATGTCTTTCATAAGCTTCAGTATAATTTCCGACACCGCGTAGCGGGCGTACCACTTGCGGTCGGCGGGAATAATGTACCAGGGGGAATTTTCCGTGGAGGTGTGGGCGATTAAATCCTCGTAGGCCTTTTGGTAATCCTCCCAATAGGCCCGCTCGTTCACATCGGAGGAGGAAAACTTCCAGTGCTTTTCCGGGCGAATGATCCGCTCCATAAGCCGCTCTTTCTGCTCGTCCTTAGACAGGTGGAGGAAGATTTTCACCACGGTAAAGCCGTTGTCGTTTAAGTAGGATTCGAAGGCGCGAATCTCTTTGAAGCGGCGGTTCCAAATGTTGTCGTCCACCAATTCTTCCGGCAGGGGAGATTCTTTTAATAAATCGTGGACCCGGGTGACCAGCACGTCTTCGTAGTGGCTGCGGTTGAAAATGGCGATTTCGCCGCGGCGAGGCAGGGCCCTCGCGATGCGCCACAGGTAGTCGTGATCCAGCTCCTCGGCATTGGGGACTTTAAAAGGCGTTACCGTCACGCCTTGGGGATTTAAGGCCGTAAAGACGTGTTTAATGAGGCCGTCTTTTCCCGCGGCGTCCATGGCCTGGAGAACCACGACGATGCCGCGGGTGTTTTCCGCGTAAAGGGCGTCTTGCAGCTCGGCCATGGCGTTCAGATTTTCAGGAAGAAGTTTGCTCTTTACTTCTTTTTTCTCCAGAGGACCGTCGTAGGTCGTGGCGTAATCTTTTAGATGAATCTTTGCCTTTTCAGGAACTTTGTATTGGTTTATATTCATAGGGCACCACCTTTTCGGGTATAATACATGTAGTAACTGAGACAGGAGGATTTTATGAAAAAAGAATTGAGACGAAGCACCACCGATCGCGTCTTCGCCGGCGTATGCGGCGGCTTAGGCGAATACTTCGGCATCGACTCCAACATTGTACGGGTATTGTGGGTTCTCTTCGCCCTCGGCGGGGGAAGCGGCCTATTGGTCTACATTATTTGCGCTCTGTTGATTCCCGAAGAATCTACCTGGTAAGGGCAGCGTCTTTCGCTTCCGAGAGCCTTTTATTTTTCGGATCCAGGGCCAGGAAGGCGTCGAAAAGTTTTTCGGCGTCTTTTTTATTGCCCTCTTGTGCGTAGCGATTGGCCCGGGCGATGGCCTCGGACTGAATGCTCTCCATCATGGCCTTGGCATTGGCGTAATTGTTGCGGTCTTCTTCCACCACCTCTTTGTAGGCGGCGTAGGCGGCCAGGCTGTCTCCCGCGCGGGAAAGCTCCAGGGCTTTTTTGTAGGAGGCGTCGGAGGCCTTTAAGGTCTCCAGCTCCTGAATTTTCAAGGCCATGTCCACATTGTCCACCGTAGGCGGAAGGCCGTCGTAAATGGCCTCGGCGGCGGCGTAATCCCCCATGGCGATAAAGTTTTGGGCCTTGTCGTAATTGCGCCGCGTGCTCACCCCGTCGTAAATGCGAAAAGCAAAGAGGGTGAGGGCGATGGCGGCGACTGCGGCGACGAGAAAGAAGAAGACGCCTTTTTTCTTCGAGGGCGCCGGTTCGCTCCCTATGCCACGCTCAAGATCGATTTCGTCCAGGGGGCGAATGGGGATGGTCTCCTCGTAGGTCGTGGCCCGATCGGCGAAATCTCGGTCCTTGTTCACGTAAAGCTGAAAGAGCTTTTTGTTTACCTGCCGCTCGGTGACCGCCGAGAGCACGAAGTCCTTGGATCGGCTGCAGTGATGGCAGATCGCCTCTTCATCGGAATTGGTAAAGCCGCAGATGCAGCGCCACACATTGCCGCTCTTTTCGCCGTAGGTGTAAAAGTCCGGCCCGAAGAGCTTTTTCAGCTCGTCCTTCTTTTCCTTGGGCACCGTGGGCACGGTAAGGGACACTTCCTTGGTGCGATCGTAGTAATTTCTCGTGCCGTCTTGAAAATGCACTTCCGAAATGCGAATGCGCACGCCCCGCGCCGTGTGGTGGCGCTCGTCCAAAATCCAGTAGGGAAGGTAGGAGAGGGACTTGGGCTTTAAATTGAGATTCTCGTAGCCGTGGTGAAAGACGGTTTCGTCGAAAATAAATTTGCCGAAGGCGTTAATAAAAAGCACGTCTACCTTTATAAAGGTGACGGTTTTGTCGGTGTCGTTGATCACGTCGATGACCAGGGCGAAATCCGTATCCGCCTGAGCCAGGTAGGCATCCACCACCTGCACCCGGTTGGCGGGATTTACTCGTACTTTTGTCAATAGGGTTCGCATAGAAACCTCCTCGCCCCTATTATAAAAAAAGGCCGCAAAAGAAACAAGAAGCAAGAAAAAAAGCACCCTAAGGTGCTAGCGGCGGTAGATCTTTTCGGGAAAGTGGTGCTGCCTCTTCGACAGCGCATAACCTGAAAAGATCCCCAGCATATTTAAGAGCCAATCGTCGATGTCGGCGCTTCGGCCCGTGAAAAACTGCAAAGTTTCCACGAGAAGAAAGATGCCGCCGTAGAGGAGAAACAAGGGGCGAAGGTCTTTCAATCGGCGAAAGAGCACGGGGCTGAGAAACCCGAGGGGCACGCCGATGAGGATGTTTCCGAAAATATTCAAAAACATCCCCGTAAAGGATCCGTAGCGCCAAAAGGCCTTGATGGTGGCGAAGGGAATTAAATTCAGCTTCCAATCGGCCAGGTCCGTGTCGATGCCCAAGAGCACGCCGCCCATTTCCAGGCGCTCGTTGTCGATGAGAAGAAAAAATAAGAGCCACAGGCAGTAGGTGGAGAAGGCCAACAGGAGCCGCTCCCGTTTGCGATTGCTCTTCTTTTTTTGTTTGGAAAAAAATTGCGTACGCAGGAATGAAAAAGCAAAAAAGGAAAAGAAGACGACGATGGGCGTCTTCTTCAGTACATAGTAGATCAAAAATACCTCTCCGGATCAAAATCCCACAAGCTGTCCAAGAGCACGTCGCTTTCTTTTACGATGGCTTCTCGATAGGGTAGATTGTACGTGTCTTTTACGGCCACCACGTAAAGCCCCGCTTCCTTGGCGGCGGCCAGTGCGTAGTGGGCGTCGTCCACGAGGATGATTTCATCGGGCGATGCACTCAGGCGCTCGGCCAAGGCGTAGTAAAAAGCCGCGTCGCTTTTTTCGATTCCCACGCCGTCGCAGGTTTGGATGAAGTCGAAGGCATCGTCCAATTGAAAGCGGTGCAAGGCGGGCATTAAAAGCTCTTGATTCGTGGCCGTGGCGAGAACCACCGGCCCCAGGCGCCGGGCCTTTTCGACGGCCTCCATGGCCCCTTCCTTTAAGGGAAGGTTGTTGCTGTAGCCGTCCAACAAAATGGCGCCCATTTCGTTGAAGATTTCTTCCGGCGACTCCTCCAGCTCCAGCTCTCGCTTAAAAAAGGCGCTGGACTGCTTTAAACTCATGGTGGTAATTTGATCGTGAATGGCGTCGGTGTATTCCTTGCCCTTGGACTCCACGAAATTGCGGCCCAAATTGCGCCACATGCCCATGGAGTCGATTAAAGTTCCGTCGAAGTCGAATGCGGTAGCTTTCATAGGATTCCTTTCTGTTATTTGCGGCACAGCACTTCCAAGCTCATGAGGCCGTTGATTAAATCTTTTCCCGAATCGAAACTCATACCGATCCGGTAGCCGTCCAGGCGCGTCGTGCCGGGGAGCATTTCCGCCATGTCCGCGTGGAGGGTGGTGTTGGTTTCGATGGTCACATTGTAGGGGGCGGTTAAATCGCCGAGAGGCAAGGCGGAGAAGTCCTTGTCTAAAACCAGGGCCACTTTTTCCATAATCTCCGCCCGCACCTTTTGAAAATTGCGATGGACGACGGCACTGTGTGCCAAGCTGTCTTTCGTCACTACGTATTCCACATAGGGCATGTAGCCTTCCAGAATCAATTGGTTGTAAAGACCGCTGTCGCCGACAATCAGGCCCACGGGAATGTGCTTTTCCTTGGCGTAGATTTGATTGATCATGGCCTCGGAGCATTTAATGCCGTTAATGCTTACCCGGTGAAAGGACGTGGAGTAGCTGTGGTCCATATTGGCCCGGTGCTGGCCGCTGGAGGCGTGGTAGCCGAGAAAAAAGATCACGTCGTGGCGATCCAAGCCGCTCATCATGTATTCTCCCCTCGGGTAGCCGGAGATGAGCTCGATGCGCTCGTCCATCTCCGAGAGGGTGAGGTAATCCAAATTTTTGCCGTCGCCGTGGCTGTCGGCGACGGTAATGGTTTCGATGTCTTTATTTTTCGGGCTCCTCTGAATGCCGTCGATCACCGCCTGCAAATGGGCGTGAATGGCCCGCGAATAGGCGGAAGCGGCCTTGTATTCGTCGCTGAAGCGGTCGATGCCGCCGATGCCCTCCATGTCGAAGGAAATATAGATATTCATTAAATGCTCCTTTCCGTGGTAGGATAGAAGGTAAGAAAGGGGAATGGGAATGGATTCGTATTATATGAACGAAGCCCTGAAAGAGGCGAAGAAGGCCTACGATTTAGGGGAAGTGCCCATCGGCTGCGTCATCGTGAGAGACGGCGTGATTATCGGCCGGGGCCACAACCGAACAGAGACCGACGAAAGCGCCACGCACCACGCGGAGATCATGGCCTTAAAAGCGGCCGATGAGGCCACGGAGGGCTGGCGCATCGGCGGCGATCTCTACGTCACCGTGGAGCCCTGCCCCATGTGCATGGGGGCCATATTAAACAGCCGTATCGAGCGGCTCATTATCGGCACCGACAATCCCCGCTTCGGCGCGGCGGGAAGCGTGGTGAATCTCGCGGCCTTTCGCGCCTTTAATCACAGCGTCGATGTTACCGAGGGCGTCTGCGCCGAAAAATGCCGCGCCCTCATGCAGTCGTTTTTTAAAGGCCTTCGCTAGCCCGGGCTTTGGCCGCATCCAGTTCTTCTTTGGTGAGGCCCCGCACGATGGAGAAGGGATCCCCCTCGGCCACGGCCCGGGAAGGCACCTTGGCGCCGTCGGGGAGGCGGGTATTTTCTTCGAGAATAGCGAAATCGCCCACATACACCCCTTCGCCTGCGGACACGCCGCCCTTCACCGTGGCGTAGGCGCCGATGGATGCGCCCTTAATTTCTGCACCGGCCTCGACGACGGCGTATTCGCCGATGATTGCCGGGGAATCGGCGGTGCCTGAAATTTTCGCCGAGGGATCCACTGCGGCGCCCGCTTTAATCCTTACATGGTCTTTTTCCGTATATGTCATAACAACCTCGTTTCTTTAGTAATTGTGGAAACAAATATCCATAATAATCACCGCGGCGAAGTACACCGCCAAGGGAAGGGCGTCTTCGTAAATGGCCACGGCGTATTCCTTGCCGCCGGCGATGGGGCTCGCGGTCATGGACATGAGCTTTAATTCGTCTTCTTCGATGAAAAATTCCCGGTTTCTGACAAAGCCCACAATGTCGTATTTCTTCTCGCGGTAGATAAAACTGAGATTGGGAAGGGAGAAGCGGGCCTTGTCTTCGAAAAAGTCCACGACCTCGTCGTCAAAGGACAGTTGAAAGGCGTGGGTTTGAAAGGGAGGCGGCGTTTTTCGCTCCAGGTGAAAACGCTCGTTTCCATCGGCATCAATTAGTGATAGAGTATAGGGTATCATGGGAAGTTCGCGGAGGATGTAGTCGAATCGGTCGACGAGAGCATCGTCCTTGTTGTGTAAAATCTTTAAACCGTCCGCGTCGTAAAAAGCATAGGCCATGGCGGCCGGCGGGCGAGATGTCGCTCGCATGGTGCATCGAATCATGGTGTCACATCCTTCCCGTTTATTGTACTATACCGAGTCGAAAATACAAGAATTTGAATAAGGAGGTCGCCTTGGAAAACATGGATGAACTTTTAAAACGTATTAACGAATTGGCTCACGAGGCCAAGGTACGTCAGCTCACCGACGAAGAGGTGGCGGAGAGAGATCGGTTGAGAAAAGCCTATTTGAAAATCTTTCGCGAAGGCTTTCGTCAACAGCTTTTAAATACAAAGGTCGTGGACGAAGAGGGAAACGACATTACCCCCGAAAAACTAAAGCGGGCCAAAGCGGCTAAAAAAGCCGCCGAAAAAAAGGACGGGATCTGATATGCGCGCCCTGATCGTCGGCGGCGGAAAATTAGGCATGCGCCTCGCCCGCGCTTTGGTGGAAGAAAACATCGAGATCACCGTGCTGGACAACGATCCTCGGGTGATCCAAAAGGTAAACAACGAGCTGGACGTGTTGACGGTCTTGGGAAATGCTCTGGATTTTAATATTCTCAGGGAACTGGACATTCAAAACTACGATTTAATCATCGGCACGGTAACCAGCGACGAATCCAATGTATTGATTACGAGCATCGCCAAAAAGCTCGGCTGCAAAAGCGCCATCGCCCGCATTCGAAATCCCGAGTACCACTCCCAGATCCGCCTGATCAAAGAGGAGCTGGGCATCGACTACGTCATCAATCCGGAGCGGGCGGCGGCCATGGCCATCGAAAAATACCTGCTGAAGAAGTACTCCCTTATGAGCGACGAATTTGCCGGCGGCAAGGTCAAGCTCGTGGAATTTAATGTGGGGCAGGAAAAAGAGTTTGTGAACAAAAAGCTCATGGACCTGGATAATTTCGACAACCTTCTCATCGCCGCCGTCTCCCGCCGGGGCTACACCTTTATTCCCGACGGCAACACCCAGCTCAAAGAAAACGACGTGATTCTGGTTATCGGGGCGCGAAAAAACATCGACGCCTTCGACCGGGACCACTCCAAGGTGACGGCGGTCAAGCCCACAAAGAGCGTTATGATCTTAGGGGGCGGCAAGCTCGGGGATTACCTGTGCAGCCTTTTATTAGAGGATAACATCGACGTGTTGGTCATCGAAAAGGATCACGACAAGGCCGTGTCCTTGAAGGAGCGCCATCCCGATGCCGTAGTGATTCACGGCGACGGCACGGACTTTAATGTGTTGGAAGAAGAAGTGATCAAGTCCTACGACGCCTTTATCGGCGCCACGGGCATCGACGAGACCAATATTTTAATGGCCCTGTCCATGAAGGAAGAGGGCATTACGAAATCCGTGGCCAAGATTTCCCGGGTGAATTTCATCAACGTACTGGACCGACTGAACTTGGACGCCACCTTTAATCCCAGCTTTATTACGGCGTCTTTGATTTTGAAGTTGATTCGGGGCAAAGACGCCCTGGCCATCAGCCTCATGTACGACGGCAATATGGAAGTGGCGGAAATTCAGCTGGACGACGATTTAGAGGTTTTGGATACGTCCCTGGCCGATTTGTCCCTTCCCAAGGGTATACTCATCGCCGTCATCGTGCGCGGCCAAGACGTGATCATTCCCAACGGTCGCTCCTGTTTGAGAAAGGGCGATCGGATCATCGTCTTCTGCAAACACGAAAATGTCCACGCCATGAAAGAATACTTCTACAATTCGGAATCAGGAGGCCTGTTCAATGAACTTTGGAGCGGCGTTTAATGTCTTAGGCGCCCTTTTAATGGTGGAAGGGGCGTTTCTCATGCCGCCTCTTCTCTACGCCGTCTGCCACGGAGAGGGTAGCACAAAAGCCTTTATTATCGCCATGGCCCTGGCGCTCATCGTCGGTGCCTTGTTGTTTTTCATGCCGCGAAAAGAAGAACGCATTCGGGGCCGCGACGGCCTGTTTATCGTGGCCGTGGGATGGATCGTCGCCTCCCTTCTCGGCGCCGTACCCATTTACTTAGGCGGCGGCACGCCCAATTACATCGACGCCCTCTTTGAAACCGTCTCGGGCTTTACGACAACCGGCGCTTCGGTCATACCCAATGTGGAGGCCATCGACAAGAGCATCGTCTTGTGGCGCAGCATGACCCACTGGATCGGCGGCATGGGGATCTTGGTCTTTACCCTGGCCCTTTTGCCGCGGGTGGGGACCAACGGCTTTCGCATTTTCAAGGCGGAGACGCCGGGTCCCGTGGCGGGGAAAGTGGAACCCCGCATGAAGGACACGGCCAAGGCCCTTTATAAAATCTACTTATTTATCACCGTCGTCCTCTTCGTGCTTCTGTATTTCGCCGGCATGAACGTCTTTGACGCGGTCATCCACACACTGGGCGTCGTGGGCACCGGGGGCTTTTCCTCCCACGCCAATTCCTGCGCCGCCTACATCGACAATTCCGCCATTTTAATTATTATGTCCGTGTTTATGATCATTTGCGGCACAAACTTCAGCCTCTATTCCCGGGCCGTGGGCGGCCATTGGCGGGAGATGTTTTTAGATGAAGAGTACCGCCTCTATTTGAAAATCCTCGGCGGCGCCGTCGTGTTGATCGCCCTGAATTTGGTTCTATCGAATGAAATGACCGTTGGCCTCGGCTTAAGGGAATCCCTCTTTCAGGTCACCAGCATTATTTCCACTTCGGGCTTCGCCTCTTCGGACTACGATCAGTGGCCGGGCTTCAGCAAATGTATCTTGCTGGCTCTGTACTTCTTCGGCTCCTGCGCCGGCTCCACCGCCGGGGGGATGAAGATGATTCGTATTTTGGTCCTGTGGAAGATCGTGAAGCGGGAAATTTTCAAGAGCATTCACCCCAACGCCATTATGCCCATTCGCATCAACGGAAAGATCGTGGAAGATCAAGTGATCTTCGGCATCGTGGCCTTTATCTGCGTCTATATTATTCTCCTCGCCGTCTCCACGGCGCTGACGGCCACCTCCGGGGTAGACTTTCTCACGGCCTTTTCCGGTTGTTTGACCTGTCTGTCCAATGTAGGGCCGGGATTTTCCGGCGTCGGGCCCACCAACACCTTTGTGGAATTTGCGCCGGGGTACAAGCTGCTCTTTTCGTCCCTTATGCTCATGGGGCGCTTGGAATTTTTCACCATCCTCGCCCTCTTCGCTCCCCAACGGGGCCATCGTTACATGAATTAGGAGTGAACTATGCACATTACCATGATCGGAACCGGCGCAGGCTCCAGGCTCTTGGCGCAGGCCCTGGTCCGGGAACACCACACGGTGGAATTTCTCATTCGCAGGGAAAAACAAGTGAAAAAAGCCCTGCGGGATTTTCACGCCCATTTTTACGAAGACGAAGACGATGTCTTGGCCATGGATTTTGATACGACCGACGCCTTCGTCTTTTGCGACGATTCCAATCGCGCCCTGGCCTTGGCGAGCTTGCTCTCAAAGCGGGGCGCGCCCATTCACTTCATCAGCTACGACAGCGCCCTGGGACGGCTTCTCGAAAAAACCAAATCCACCTTCGGCATCGACTTCGTCTACGATTACGGCGAAATCCTGGCCAGCCGCATCCACCACTTCTTTTACGAAGAGGCGGGCATGCAGACGGAAATTTTCGAAAACTTCGACTCGGCCATGGTAAAAATCGACGTGGCAGACAATCCGGCCTTTGTAGGTCGGCGGGTAAAAAACATCGGCCCCTTGGAAGAATTGGTGCTCGTCACCATTCGGCGGGGCGGAAAAATCATCGTGCCCAAGGGTAACACCGCCATCGAAGCCGACGACGTGCTGCGCCTGGTGGGCAGCACCGAGGCCGTGGGCCGCTTCCGCCGGCGCTACGCCCGAGTGGACGTCTTCGAAAGCCTGGAGCGCAAGCGGCGCTTTTTGGTTTTCGGCGACGGCAAGGGCGCCCAAAGCATCGAAGCGGCCCTGGCGAAGGAAGCGGACACCCTGCTTCTTTCCAGAGGGCGGCGCTATCCCTACGGCGTCAACTACGTCATCGATCGGCCCGTCACCGAAGCCATGGAAGACGTGGACGTGGCGGCTTACGACGGCTTTATCGCCGCATCCGACGACGACGCGGACAATTTCCTCGTGGCCACGGCGGCGCGAGATGCGGGCCAAAACCACGTGGCCCTGTGTTTAAAAGACGAGCGCTACATGCGGGTCGTGGACGTGGCCCACACCGGCGGCATATTCTCCGGAGAGCTTCTCGTGTCTCAACAGATCAAAAACAATCTCTTCGGCCCGCCGGAAATCTCCCTGCACCTGTTTCCCGGCACCTTGGAAATCTACGAAATCGTCTTGAGCGAAGATGTCTATGCCACGGGCAAAACCATCGAATCTTTGGAACTTTCCGAAGGCTTTTTGATCGGCGGCATCGAGCGGAAGGGAAAGAGCGTCTTGCCGAAGGGCAAGACCGTCTTAAAAGAAGGAGACCATTTAATTCTCTTCCTTTTGCCGGAATGCGCCGGGGATTTGCAGAAGTTTATTCGCCGAAAGGCCAAGCGCTTTTTGACGGAACTGTTTTCCATGTAGAATAGAAAGAGGAGCATGTGACATTTTCAAACGACTGGGACGATTTATTGAAAGAGGAAATGGAAAAGCCCTATTACAAGGACTTGCGCCGCCTCTTAATCGAAGAATACAAAACCCAAACCATCTATCCCGAGGCCGAGGCGATTTTTCGCGCCATGCGCCTCACCTCCTTTCACGACACGAAGGTGCTTCTCTTGGGCCAGGATCCCTATCACGGGCCGGGGCAGGCCCAGGGCATGAGCTTTTCCGTGCCGGCGGATTTTCCCCTGCCGCCCTCTCTCGTCAACATCTACAAAGAATTAAAAGACGATCTTGGCATCATCCGCGAAAGCGGCGATTTAACTTCCTGGGCGAAAGAAGGGGTGCTCCTTTTAAATACCACCTTGACCGTGCGGCGGTCTCAACCCATGAGCCACGGAAAAATCGGCTGGGAAATCTTTACGGACAAAGTCGTGTCCCTTTTGGGCGAGCGGGAGCGGCCCATGGTCTTTCTCTTGTGGGGCGCCCACGCCAGGAGCAAAAAGCGCCTCATAAAAAATCCCGCCCACCGCATCATCGAATCGCCGCACCCTTCGCCTCTGTCCGCCTACCGGGGCTTTTTCGGCTCCAAATGTTTTTCGAGGACCAACGCGTATTTAGAAGCCATGGGCGAGGTGCCTGTGGACTGGAGGTAATATGTACTTACACGTAAAAGAAGAAATGGCCGCGGCGGGATCCATTCCCGTGCTCTGGGTTTTGCCCGAGGCCGAGGCCAAAGACAAAGTCATCATCTACTATCACGGCTGGGGCTCCGACGTGGAAAGCTCCCGCTTCCGGGCGAGCATTTGGGCGGCGGCGGATTATCCCGTCCTCGTCGTGGAAGAAGCCCTTCACGGCGCCCGGGGCAGCTGGGACTACGAAGACATCAAAAAGCTTCCGGAAGTGGTCATCGAAAACATGAAGGAATTCGACGCCATTCTCGCCTGCGTCCGCGCCCGCTTTCCCGAGAAAAAAATCCTGGTGGCGGGCCACTCCATGGGCGGCATGACCGCCATGGGCCTCTTGGCGCGGGATGAAGTGGCGGGGGCTTTGGCCTTAAACGGCCTGGGCGACTGGACGCCTTTGGCCATCGCCCCTTACAAAGAAGCGGCACAGGCCTACGATCCCATGAACCACATCTCGAAGCACAAAGACAAAGCCATTTGCATGTTAAACGGCGAGCTGGACGATGTGGTGAATCCCGTCTATCAAAAAAATTACTACGAAAAAATAAAAGACGAACACGAAAACACCGCGCCTCTCGTGTTTGAAATCATCGAAGGAACCTCCCATGTGGTGACCACCAATATGATGGCCATGACCTTGGAATTTTTAGAGAAAATGTAAGGAGAATCCCTCTATGATATAATGATCCGTTGAGGAGGAAGCCATGGAAACGAAAGTGTTACACATAACGGACGAAAAGGATAAGGCGCAAATCGAAGAAGCCGCGCGCCTCTTGCAGGAAGGGGAGCTGGTGATCTTTCCCACGGAGACCGTCTACGGCTTAGGCGCCGACGGTTTAAACGAGAAGGCCGTGGATAAAATCTTTCAGGCCAAAGGTCGTCCCAAAGACAATCCCCTGATTCTGCACATCGCCGATCCGGAACAGGTATTGGATCTGGTGAAGGTGATTCCGCCGAAGGGCAAGGATTGCATGGACGTTTTCTGGCCCGGCCCCCTGACATTGATCTTTGAACGCTCGGAAAAAGTCTCCGACAGCATTACCGCCGGGGCGGATACGGTGGCCATTCGCATGCCGTCCCATCCCATCGCCCACGCCCTTTTAAAGGCGGCGGCCATTCCCGTGGCGGCGCCCAGCGCCAACACCTCGGGCCGCCCGTCGCCCACCCGCCTCGCCCATGTCCTGGAAGACATGGACGGCAAGGTGCCCATGATCGTGGATTCCGGGGACACCAATGTGGGCATCGAGTCCACGGTCTTGGACGTGACCGTGGATCCCCCCATGATCTATCGCCCAGGCGGCGTGACGAAAGAAGATTTGGAAGCGATCATCGGCGAGGTGGCCATCGACGAGACCACCATCGACGCGGACAACGACGCCGTGCCCAAGAGCCCGGGGCAAAAGTATCGCCACTACGCCCCGAAAGGCGACGGCACCTTGTTTGCCGGGGATTTAAAAAACATCGCAAAAGAAATCAATCGGCGCGTCGCCGAAGCGGAGCCCGGCAAGAAGACGGCTGTGCTCTGCACGACGGAGACAAAAGACCTTTACGAAGGCATGGATCTTTTGGTGGACATGGGCAGCCGCGAACACTTGGAAGATGTGGCCCACAATCTCTTCGACAGCCTGAGGCGCTGTGACGAGGAAGACGTGGACGTGTTGTTTGTGGAAGGCTTCGACTTTATCGGCATCGGCGTCGGCATTATGAATCGGCTCTTAAAGGCCTGTGGCGGAAAGGTGGTATTGGGACTATGAACATACTCTACATTTGCACGGGAAACACCTGCAGAAGCCCCATGGCGAAGCTACTCACGGAAATCGAAGCGGACAAGCGGGGGCTGAACATCACCGTGCGCTCAAGGGGCATGGCCGCCCACGACGGCGAGTCCATGAGCGTCGGCGCCATTAAAGTCATGGCGGAAGAAGGCGTCAACGCCACGTTTCACAAGGCGAAGACCGTGACGGAAGACGATTTAATGTGGGCGGAAGTGGTCTATGTCATGACCCACACCATGACCGCCAATTTAAAGCGGGGCTACCCGGCGTTTAAGGAAAAAATTCAACCCTTTGCCGAAAAAGACGTCATCGATCCCTTCGGCGGATCCTTGGAAATCTATCGGCTGAGCAGAGACCGCATACTGGAAGAAATCAAAAACAAATGTGAGGGGGAATGGGCGTGAAAATTGCCATGGGCGCCGATCACGGCGGATACAGAAGAAAAGAAATGTTGAAAGCCTATTTGGAAGAAAAGGGCCACACCGTCGTGGACGTGGGCACGGATTCCACGGATTCCGTGGACTATCCCATTTACGGAAAGGCCGCGGCAGAAAAAGTCGCCGACGGCAGCTGCGAGCGGGGCATTTTAATTTGCGGCTCCGGCCTCGGCATCGGCATGGCCGCCAACAAAGTGAAGGGCATTCGCTGCGCCATGGTCTCCGAGCCCTACTCGGCCGAGCTTTCTCGCCGCCACAACGACGCCAACATGATCTCCATGGGGGCGAGAACCATCGGCGGCGACATGATGAAAGAAATCGCCGACACATTTTTGGAAACGGACTTCGAAGGCGGACGCCACGCCCGCCGCGTAGCCATGATCGAGGAGGAAACATGGGAAAAGTAACGGTAACCGAACACCCTTTAATTCAACACAAACTCACCCTTTTAAGAGAAGCCTCTACCTCCAGTAAAGACTTCAGACAGCTTTTGACGGAGATCACCATGCTTATGGGCTACGAGCTCACGCGGAATCTCCCCATTCAGGACAAAGCCATCGAAACGCCCATGGGGCGCACCGTGGGCAAAGAAATGGCCGGCAAAAAACCCGTCATCGTCCCCGTCCTGCGGGCGGGCCTCGGCATGGTAGACGGCCTCTTGAACTTAATTCCCGGCGCCCGCGTGGGCCACATCGGCCTCTACCGAGATCCGGAGACCCTGGAGCCCGTGGAATACTACTGCAAGCTTCCCAAGGAAATTGCAGACCGGGAAGTCATTATCGTGGATCCCATGCTCGCCACCGGCGGGTCTTTGGCCGCCGCGGTCAACTTCGTGAAGCAAAGAGGCGCCACCTCTGTACGCGCCTTATGCCTTTTGGCGGCGCCGGAAGGGCTCGAAGCCTTTCAAAAAGCTCATCCCGACGTGGATTTGTACGTGTCGTGTATCGACGAAAAATTAGACGAGCACGCCTATATTGTGCCGGGTCTCGGCGATGCGGGAGATCGAATTTTCGGAACGAAGTAGTAGGTGAAGCATGAAAATCTTGTTATGGCCCTTTCTCGTCGCGGTCCTTATTAGCCTAATCGCCACGCCCGTCGTTCGAAAAGGCGCCATTCGTTTCGGCTTTATGGACATCCCCAAAGACGAGCGCAGAGTCCACAAAAAAGCCATGCCCCAAAGCGGAGGCCTGGCCATTTTCCTCGCCGTCCTCGTGAGCGTGTTGATGTTTCTGCCCGTGGACGGGGAAAAGATCGCCTTTCTCACAGGCGCCGCCCTTATCGTGGCCGCGGGCCTTTACGACGACAAATTCGCCATGAGCGCCAAGGCCAAATTCGCCATGGAAATTTTGGCGGCCGCGGTACTCATCGTCGGAGGCACAAAGATCTCCTTTTTCACCAATCCCTTTTACGGCACCAATCTCGTCATTAATTTAGATTGGCTCGCCGTTCCCATTACCGTCTTTTGGGTCGTGGGCATTACCAACACCATCAATCTCATCGACGGAATCGACGGCCTCGCCTGCGGCATCAGCGCCATTGCATCCATCAGCCTCATGTTTGTGGCCCACCGGCTGCAGCACGAGGAAATGGCCGTCTTGGCAGCCATTCTGGCCGGCGGATGTTTGGGCTTTTTGCCCTACAACTTCAATCCGGCGAAAATCTTTATGGGAGACACCGGCGCCCTGTTTTTGGGCTTTACACTGAGCTATCTGGCCATCGAAGGGGTCATGAAATCCGTGGCCATGATCACCATCTTAATTCCCGTGTTGATCTTAGGCGTGCCGGTTTTCGACACCACCTTCGCCATGATTCGCAGAAAGCTTTCGGGAAAAAGCATTTCCGAGGCGGATAAGGGCCATTTGCACCACCGCCTCCTGCGCCACGGCTTCAATCAAAAGCAGACCGTCCTCGCCCTTTACGGCGTGAGCATCATCTTCGGCATTATCGGAAACATCGTAAGCACCATGCACGAAAAAAACGGCCTGATCGCGTCCATCATCATCATTGCCGCGGTGGGAATATTGGCCCTGTTCTTAGGCCTGTTAAATGAAAGAGAGGAAGAGCATTGAAAGTACTGTCCGTCTTCGGCACAAGGCCCGAAGCCATTAAAATGGCGCCCATCGTTCTGGCCCTGAAAGAGCGGGGGGACGTGGAAAGCATCGTCGCCGTCACCGGCCAACACCGGGAAATGCTGGATCAGGTTCTGGACATCTTCGGCATCGTCCCCGACTACGATCTGGACATCTTCACCCCCGGTCAAAGCCTGACGGACATCGCCGTGCGCTCTTTAAGAGGCTTGGAAGACATATTTAAAACCACAAAGCCCGACCTGCTCCTCGTTCAGGGCGACACCTCCACCGTCTTTGCGGCGGCCCTATCCGCCTTCTACCACGGCGTGAAAATCGGCCACGTGGAAGCGGGACTCAGAAGCCACAATCTCTACTCCCCCTACCCGGAAGAAGCCAATCGCAAGCTCACCGGCGTCTTGGCCAATTACCACTTTGCCCCCACGGAGTCCAATCGCCAAAATCTTTTAAGAGAAGGCTACGACGACAAGAGCATTTACATTACGGGCAACACCGTCATCGACGCTTTGGCCTACACGGAGCGGGAAGATTTCGTCTTCGACGAGGCGGCATTAAACGCCATCGACTTTAAAAAGAAAAAAACCATTCTACTCACTTGCCACCGCCGGGAAAACCTGGGCGCGCCCATGAAGCGGATCTTCTCCGCCGTGCGCCGCATTGCCGATGAGTACGACGATGTGGAAGTGATCTTTCCTGTGCACCTAAATCCCAAAGTGCGGGAAATCGCCGAGGCGGAACTGGGCGGTGCGAAAAACATTCACCGCATCGAACCCATGGACTATTTGCCCTTCTCAAACATTATGGCGAGAAGCTATCTCGTGGTCACCGACAGCGGCGGCATTCAGGAAGAGGCGCCCCACTTCGGCATTCCCGTCCTCGTCGTTCGGGAAGAGACGGAGCGGGAAGAAGGCATCGTGGCCGGCACGGCGAAATTGGTGGGCACGGAAGAGGCGGCGGTGTACGAAAACATCCGCCTCCTCCTCGAAGACAAAGACGCCTACGACGCCATGGCCAAGGCCTTAAATCCCTACGGCGACGGCAAGGCGGCGGAGCGCATCGTAGATATTATTTTAGAGAATCAAAAAGAAGGAGGCGGCCGGTGAAACGATTGAAGCGAATCCTCCCCGCCCTTTTGTGCCTCTCACTTTTGCTGGGCGCGGCACCGACGCCTGCGGAAAATCCTCCGCAAACGCCCGGAGAAAAAGTGGCGGAGCCGCGGGATCAGAAAGAAAAAATCCGCACGGGCCAAGGGGTGCAGCCCATGACCGCCACGGAGAAAAAAGAATTCGACGCGGCCATGGCCAAGCCCGACGAAGTCCTTTTAAAAAGCTACATCATCGGCGATTACGAAACCGGCGCCATCTACAAAGAATTTAATGCCGACACGCCGGTGGGCCTCGCCTCCACCACAAAGCTCATGACCATCTACTGCGTCATGGACGCCGTGGACAAAGGCGAAATCGGCATGAAAGACCCGGTCACCATCGACCACGCGGCGGCGGCCATGCACGGCAGCGTCTACAAGACCAAGGAAGGCGAAGTCTACACCGTGGAAGAGCTCATTCACGCCGGCATGATCGTCTCCGGAAACGACGCCATGATCGCCCTGGCCGATCGCATCGCCGGCAATGAGCAGGCCTTTGTGGCCCGCATGAACGCCAAGGCCAAGGAAATGGGCTTCAGCCACATGCACTTCATCAACGTCCACGGCCTCACAGATTACGCCGCCAACGACTACAACAAGGCCACGGCGAGAGAAATGTTTGAGCTTTCCAGAAGTCTTTTAAAACGCTACCCCATGGTTTTAGATGCCACGCGCCGGGCGAAAATCGACGAGCCGGGCAGAGAATACAGAAGCTACGCCACCAATCCCCTGCTGGGCATACTTCCCGGCATCGACGGACTGAAGACCGGCTACACCGGCGCCGCCGGCCGCTGCCTTATCGCCACCGGCGAGAGGCCCGCAGAAGGCCCCTACTTAAACACCCGCTTCATCGGCGTCTACATGGGCGCGGAAAACGACATGGATCGCTACGCCGCCTCCCTGCGCCTGTCGAAAGAAGCCATGAGCCGGCGAAACAAAGTCCTCGCCGATAAAACCAACGAACTGGACTTTTTAACGCTGAAATCGGCGAGCCCGAGAAAAAGCCCGGTCTACGTCAACGAAAACGTGGTTCGCACCGTCAAAGACGGCGCCGAGGTCACCATGGAAATGGAATACAAAACCATCGTTGCGCCCTATTCCAAGAAAGAGCCCGTGGGCGAAGTGCGCTTCGTGTCGGAAGGCGAAGAAATCGCCCGGGCGAAAGTCTATGTAAAAGAAGACATCAAAAAGCCCAATCCCGTCTTGTCCTTCAGAGACATTATGGCCGACGTGTTCCGCGCCATGGAGAAGGCCGCTTGACAGAAAAATACCCACTTGATACAATAGGCGGGTATGGACCCGTAGTTCAGCTGGATAGAATGTTGCCCTCCGAAGGCAAAGATCGTTGGTTCGAATCCAATCGGGTCCGCCAAATGAATAGCTAAGTTGCAGATCTGCAATTTAGCTATTTTCTTTTTTTTATTCGCGCTTCTGTATGAAACGCCCTCAGAAGTCGCGGAAAAACAGGCGAAAAGAAAAGACTTGTAAAAAATTCACAACACCTGTATAATGATTAAGTAAGTTGCTACGGGGTGTGGCGCAGTTTGGTAGCGCACATGGTTTGGGACCATGGGGTCGAAGGTTCAAATCCTTTCACCCCGACCACTCTAATCATTTACAATACGGCGGGGTGTAGCGCAGTTTGGTAGCGCGCATGCTTCGGGAGCATGAGGTCGAAGGTTCAAATCCTTTCACTCCGACCAAATCGAGATTCGCTTCGGCGAGTCTCTTTTTTTAGGTTTTTATTGCGAATATTGCTTTTTCACCGGTCGTTTATGTGGTATATTTATTTATGACTATGGCCCTCTGTGGCCAAGGCAATGTACAGAATGATCTTCTAAATGAAAAGAAAGGAACAGATAATAACATGGCTTTCATTCAATATTTACGCACTCGAATCACCCATAAAGGGATTCGCATCGTCTTCCCCGAAGGTGAAGATCCCAGAGTACTTTGGGCAGCGGTTGAGCACCAAAAAGAAGGCTTAGTCCACCCCATCGTCATCGGTTTCAGAAACGAAATCGAAGCCACGGCAAAGAGAGAAAACATCGATATTACCGGTTTGGAAATCGTGGAAGTCGGCCAATTCGAACACATCGATGAATTGGTTGAAAAGTTTGTCGAACGCCGTAAAGGGAAAATCGACGAAACCCGTGCCCGCGCACAACTTCACGATCCGAACTACTTGGGGACCATGATGGTTTATGCCGGCTATGCCGACGGCATGGTATCCGGTGCCGTTCACACCACGGGCCAAACGATTCTTCCCGCCCTTCAAATCATCAAGACGAAAAAAGGCGTCAACCGCGTATCCGGTGTGTTCATTCTCTTCAGAGGCAAAGAATGCTACCTCATGGCCGACTGTGCCATTAACACGGAAATGGACGCACCGACTTTGGCTGAAGTGGCTGTAACAACCGACGAAGCCGCAAAACAATTCGGTTTCGATCCGAAGATCGCCATGCTTTCCTTCTCTACCAAAGGCTCCGCAAAGAGCGACACGGTTAAGAAAGTGGAAGTCGCCACCTATTTGGTAAAGGAATCCCATCCGGAAATCAAAGTCGACGGCGAACTTCAATTCGACGCCGCCATCGATCCCGAAGTTGCCAAGAAAAAGGCGCCGGGCTCCGATGTTGCCGGCCAAGCCAATGTCTTCATCTTCCCGAACTTGGAATGCGGAAACATCGGCTACAAGATCGCTCAACGTCTCGGTGGATTTACCGCCATCGGTCCGATTCTTCAAGGCTTGAATATGCCGGTCAACGACCTGAGTCGTGGTTGTACGAAAGAAGAAACCTATCAATTGTCTTTGATCACCGCCGTACAAGCGTGCATCGCAAAAGATGAACAAGAAAAATAAAAAATCGGCCCGAAAGGGCCTTTTTTTCTATGTTGAAAAGGTGAGGAAATGGATGCTTTCAAACGATTAAAAGAAAATCTTGCCGCCTACGACAAGGTGGCTGTTGCCTATTCCGGCGGCGTGGATTCGTCCTTTTTAATGGCCGTGGCCGCGGAAGTATTGGGACGTGAAAATGTCATGGGGATTTACGTGGTCAACGAGCTACATCCCCGCAGGGAGCGCTTCGACGCTCATGTCTTGGCGGAAATGATCGGCTGGGAGATTCATGTCATTCACTCCAGCATTTTGGAGAACGAAGACGTCATGGCCAATGGGGTGAATCGCTGCTACTATTGCAAGCGGTCGACCTTTCTCGCGGCGAAAGAATACGCCGAGGGGCACGGCTTCGATATGCTTTTAGACGGCACGAATTTAGACGATCTCTCCGACCATCGGCCGGGTTTTAAAGCCCTGGAAGAATTAGGAGTTAAGAGCCCCTTGCGGGAAGCGGAATTTACCAAGGAGATGGTGCGGACCCTTTCTAAGAAACACTTCGACCTTCCCACGTGGAACAAACCTTCGGATTCCTGTTTGGCCACCCGGATTCCCTACGGTACGCCGCTCACGGTGGAGGCCTTGGCCGTGGCGGAAAAAGGCGAAGCTTATCTCCACGAATTGGGCTACATGACCTGCCGCATGCGCCTGCACGGAAGCGTGGCCCGGGTGGAAATTCCCGTGGCGGATTTTCAAAAGTTTCTCATCAATCACAGGGAAGATGTGGCGGCTTACTTTAAGGAGCTCGGCGTCACCTACACGGCTCTGGACGTGTTGGGCTTCCGCTCCGGCTCCGGCAACGAAGGGTTGAAAGACGCGTGAGGGTTTTATACATCGATCCCTTCAGCGGCATCAGCGGCAACATGTTTATCGGCGCCATGGTAGACGGGGGCCTGTCGCCTGCGGGTTTTCTCGAGGGCCTGGCGCCACTCGGCATCGCCGCCGAGGACGTGATTTTCGAAAAGCGGGAGAAGACCGGAATTCTCGCCACCTACTTTAATTTAAAGAGCGAGGAAGCACGCGGCCATCACGATCACGCCCATCATCACGAACACGATCATCACGGCGATCACGATCATCATCACGAAGACGATCATGAAGACGATCACGTGCATGCCCACCACCACCACCATCATCGCGGCCTTGCCGACATTTTGGCCCTCATCGAAAAGAGCGGCTTCGAGCGGGGGGTCAAGGATCTGGCCAAGGCCATCTACCTGCCTCTCGCCAAAGCGGAAGCCGCTGTCCACGGCAAGGATCTTTACGAGGTGCACTTCCACGAAGTGGGCGAATTGGACGCTGTGGTGGACGTATTGGGCGCGGCCTACTACACGGTAGCGAGCGGCGTGGAGGCCGTTTACGTGGGAAAAATCAACACCGGCGGCGGCATGGTCACCTGCGCCCACGGCACCTATCCTGTGCCCGCTCCGGCCACGGCCCACATTCTGTCCACATTGGATGTGCCCTTGGGGGGGGCTACGGTGGAAGAAGAGCTCACCACCCCCACCGGCGCCGCCATATTAAAAGGCATTCAGGCCGCCTATCGGCCCCGCCCCGAGGGACGGGTCTTGAAAGTGGCCTACGGTGCCGGCACGAAGGATCACGACTTGGCTAATGTGCTCCGCCTCTTTTTCATCGAGACGGAAGAGGCCCGTGCGCCGATTTTTTACAGCTGCAATTTAGACGACATGACCGGCGAGGCCATGGGCTTTTGCATGGAGCGCCTCTTCGATGCCGGGGCGCGGGACGTGAGCTTTGCGCCCATATTCATGAAGAAAAATCGCCCGGGCTATCGCCTGGACGTGCTCGCCGACGGGGCGAGCGAAGAAAAGGTGCTGGAGGCGCTCTTTAAGCACACCACCACCTTGGGCGTGAAGAAAATCCCCCTGGAAAAAATCGAACTGCCTCGCGCCACAAAAGAAACCATGACGGCCCTCGGTCCCGTGTCGACGAAAAGGGCCCGTTATAAAGAGATGGAAAAAATTTCCCCGGAATACGAAGATCTGAAGGCTCTGGCCCTCAAACACGACACCACCGTGGAAGCCGTGCGCCGGGCGTGGGAGTTGGGCCTATGAAAAAGTATTACGCCGTGAAGGCCGGAAAAGTGCCCGGGATCTACCGGGACTGGGACAGCTGCAAGGCCCAGGTCCACGGATTCAAAGGCGCCATTTACAAATCCTTCAAGACGGAAGAAGAGGCCCTGGCCTTTATGGGAGAAACCCGGGAAGAAAAAGACGACGCCTCCTACGACGTCGTGGCCTATGTGGACGGCTCCTATCGCCACGAAGATGCATCTTACAGCTACGGCGTGTCCATGAGCTGGGAAGGCGGCAGTTGGGAAGACAGCTGTCGCTTTACGGGGGAAATGGCCTCGATGCGCAATGTGGCCGGGGAGATTTTAGGTGCCACCGTGGCTATGAAAAAAGCCCTTGAGCTGGGTTTTTCCAATATGAAGCTTTGCTACGACTACGCCGGCATCGAGCATTGGGCCAAGGGCGAGTGGAAGTGCAATAAAAAAGGAACCATAGACTACAAGGCATTCTATGATTCCGTAAAAGATCGCCTGGCCGTAACTTTCGTGAAAATCGAAGCCCACACCGGCGTGGAAGGCAACGAGCGAGCCGATACCCTGGCGAAAGAGGCGACCTTCAGCTCAACTGACGAAGGGTAATATTGTTTTTTTCGAATAGGCTCACGGCGTAGTCGTCCACGCGATAAGCGTTTTTGTAGACCACTTCCCGAATTCCCGCCTGAATTAACGCTTTTGTGCAGTTTAAGCAGGGAAAATGGGTAACATAACAGATAGTGTCCTTGGTGGGGATGCCCTCCTTGGCACAATACAAGAGCGCGTTCATTTCCGCGTGAATGGTGGCGATGCAGTGGCCGTCGCGCATGGTATGGCCCACGTCGTCGCAATGGGGATTGCCTGCCACCGAGCCGTTATAACCCGTGGAGACGATGCGATGGTCTTTATTGACCAGGACGCAGCCCACAAAAGCGCGGTCGCAAGTGGAGCGGCTGGCCACGATTTCCGTGATTTGCATAAAATAGGTGTCCCAAGATTTTCTCAAAGCAAACCTCCTCTCGCTTAGTATAGCACGGGAGGATAATTTGGTAAAAGGAGTAAGGAAAGGAATTATTTATGAAAAAGACAATGAGTGAATTTAAAGACTTCATTGCCAGAGGTAATGTCATGGACATGGCCGTCGGGGTCATCGTCGGCGGGGCCTTCGGAAAAATCGTCACGTCCTTGGTCAACGACATGCTCATGCCCTTAATCGGGCTTTTGCTCGGCGGCATCGATCTCACGAAAATGTACCTGGCCTTAGACGGAAAGACCTATGCCAATCCCGTGGAAGCGGCGGAAAGCGGCGCGCCCATTTTGGCCTACGGGAACTTCCTGCAAAACGTCATCGACTTTTTAATCATCGCCTTCGTGATCTTTATGGTCATCAAGCAAATCGGCAAAATGAAAGATCACTTCATTCACACAGAAGAGGAAGCGGCCACCACCAAAGTCTGCCCCTTCTGTAAGGAAACGGTGCACATCGAAGCCACCCGCTGCCCCCACTGCACCGCCGTTTTGGAGGATAAGTAATGGCCAAGGGCTTGGTCCTTGAAGGCGGCGGCGCCAAGGGCAGCTACCAACTGGGCCTTTTCCGCGCCCTTCAAGAAACACATCCGGATCTACGCCTCGTCGTAGGCACGTCCATGGGCGCCTTAACGGGCGCCTTTATTGTTCAGGGAAACACCGATGTGCTGGCGGATATTTGGCAAAAGTTCTCTTTCGAAGGGGGAAGAGAGCTGATGCTTTCATTGGATGAGGCGAAAAAGACGCCGGACATTATTCGCATCGCAAAAACCGCCCGGGCCGCCCTGAACATGGATGTGGCTCCCTTAAGAGAATTGATTCACCGCCACATCGACGAGGAGAAAATTCGCGCCTCGAAAATGGACTACGGCCTCGTGGTCTACAATCTAAGCGAAGGGAAGACAGAATACCTTTATCTGGAGGACATTCCCGAGGGCAAACTCCATCAATACATTTTGGCCAGCTGCGCCTACCCGATCTTTCCCCCCGTGCGCATCGACGGAAAACTTTACGTGGACGGCGGCGTGGGCAACAATCTGCCCTACGAAATGGTCTTGGCCAAAGGCATGGAGCCTGTGATCTTAAGGACCAATCCGCCGAAAAAAGGAGAGAAACTCCCCGAAGAAGCCCTCGTCTTGGGGCCCGCCCGCCCCGTGGCCGACACCATGCACTTCGATGCGGACCTGGCGCCCTACCGCATGCAGCAGGGCTACCGCCACGGCCGGCGAATCATCATGGGCTACGACGGACTGGACTACACCTTCTACCCCATCGCCGAAAAAGAAGCCTTCAGACGATTAAGCGAACTGTTTTTCGCCCGCACGGAAGACTTCCGCTACCTGGCCGAGGTCAAGGGAAGCGGCGAGCGGGGCATCGTGGAAAACCTGTGGCCGTCTTTGGCCGCGGACCTGGGTCTTTCCGAAGACTACAGCTACAAAGCCCTGTTCATCGGTCTCATGGAAGCCAGGGGAAACATGCTCCATCTGCCGAAAGATCCCTTTTACACCGTGGAAGGCTTTTTAAAGGCCCTGGATGAAAAGAGCCACGTCCATCCCCGAGTGGTCTCCACCCTGGACCGAGTGCTCTATTTGTTGTTTTGCGGAAAGAGGTTGGCCATTGAATAAAGAAAAAATTACCCGCCTTTTAGAAAACCATCGCCCCGAACCCCTGGGCCTGGACCACCGCTACGCCGTCTTGTGCGCCCTGGTGGAGGTGGAAGGAGAGCTGCACGTGCTCTTTGAAAAGCGCTCCGCCCGCCTGAAAAGCCACACCGGCGAAGTGTCCCTCCCCGGCGGCCGCATCGAAGAAGGGGAGACGCCCGAAGAAGCGGCCTTTCGAGAGACTATCGAAGAGCTCAGGATCGATCCCGCCTGTTTGGAAATCTTAGGCGAAAGCGACTACCTCGTCACCCGCCAGAGCAAAGCCGTGCACTGCTTTATCGGCGTCCTCCACGGCGTGGACGTAGCCGCCATCGATCCGGAGCCCGCGGAAGTGGCCTACGTCTTTACCGTGCCCCTCGACCTCTTCTTGGAAACGGAACCGGAGGTGCACCCCATCGAATTCAAAAAAGACAACGACGACGGCTTTCCCTACGAACTCATTCCCACCACCACCGTGGCCCCATTTAACAACTACATCGACCGCATCTTTTTCTACAAAGGCGCCGAAAAGAAAGAGCAAATCGTTTGGGGCATGACGGCAAAAATCATGTACGGCGTGGCGAAACTCTTAAAAACCCTCCTTTAATTACAAAAAGATGACATCGCAGCCATTTCCTTGCCCCCGGTTTTTTCGATTGGTACAATTGGTTTTGTGAAAGTTACAAATTGTAACCAATTACGGAAAAACTCGGACAAAGGAGATACCATCGTGATAAAAAAGACCGCCCTGCTTTCGGCCCTCGCCCTGAGCCTCATTCTGCCCGCCCATGCGGAAGCGAAAACTGTCACCGTCAATCGGCCGGGCCTCGCCCCCGCTCGCTACGAAACCGACGCCGCCACCGTCGGCGAATTTCTCCTGGAAAAAGACATCATCCTCGAAAAAGGCCAAGTGCCCTTCCCCAGCGCATCGGAAGCACTGAGCGAGCAGGCGGATCTCACCATCAGATCGGGCTACACCATTACCGTGAAAGACGGCAAACATAGCTACACCCGCTCCGCCACATCGAACAAAGTGGCGGACATACTGAACGAGCTGAACATTAAGCTCGGCGAAAAAGACACAGTCACCCCGCCCATGGAAGGCAGCGTAAAAGAAGGCGAAATCCTGCGCATCAATCGCTATAAAGAGCGCACGGAAAAAGCCATGCGCGATATGCCCTTTGCCACCGAGCGCAGAGAAAATCCCCAAATGGATGCGGGGAGTGAGCGCGTCATTCAAAAAGGCGAGGCGAGCAAAGTGGAAGAAGTGGTGCGCATCAGCACCGTCAACGGCGAAGAAACCGCCCGCATCGTCCTCTCCTCCCGCGTCATTCGTGAAGGAAAAAATGAAATCGTCGAAGTGGGTACGAAGCCCGTGGAAAACATGATTCACGGCAAGAAATACAAAAAGAAAATCACCATGAACGGCACGGCCTACGATCCGAGCGCCGGCAAATGGACCGCCTCCGGCACCCGCGCCCGCGTCGGCGCCGTGGCCGTGGATCCCCGCGTGATCCCCCTCGGCACCAAACTCTATATCGAAAGCGCCGACGGCTTCCCCACCTACGGCTTTGCCGTGGCCGAAGATACCGGAGGCGCCATCAAAGGCAATCGCATCGATCTGTTCTACAACAGCAGAAGAGAAGCCTACAACTTCGGTCGGAGGAATGTGATTGTGTATGTCTTAGAAGACTGAGAAAAGAGACGCTTGAGGGCGTCAGAGTGATGATAAAGGAGGGAGAATCATCCGATTCACCCTCCCTTTTTTGTGTCATCAAACAGCATTCGCCTCAATTTCACAAAGGCGAGCGAAAAAAACTGTCTACGTTACACCAACCGGCGTGGACGAAAGAAAATGGATCTAAAAGCGGTGTTGACCTTTGCATGCATGAACATGAAAAAACTGGCACTAATGATGGATCGAAAAGAGCGGGACGGAGGAGGCGACGGCCCTTCTTTTACTGATTTATGGAGAAAATGGATTGACAACATAAAAAAGAGACAAACCCCGAAATTTATTCGGAGTTTGTCTGCAGTCTGACATCCTTTGCAAATGCAGAGGATGTTTTCTTTTTTGCGTGGCTTGACGATTTTGCATCGGATGATGGTTTTAGCGATGGGCTGCCGCTTTGGCCAATCTCCCGCCGATTGTCCCCCTATCGGAAACGTGCTACACTGAATTTATCGGATCTGCGCCTCGACATAGGCCAAAAGTTTCTTCGACACGTCGATGCCTGTGGCTTCTTGAAAGCCTAAATAGCTCATATTGGAATTGATCTCCACTAAAAGGGGGCCGTCGTGGGAGTCGATGAGGTCGATGCCTGAAAAGGCGAGGCCGGCTTTTTTGTGGGCGGCGAGGGCCAGGGATTTTTCTTCTTCGGTGAGGCGGATGGGCCGGGCCGTGGATCCCGCGGCGATGTTGGCGCGAAAGTCGTGATCGTTTCTGCGCTCGATGGCGCCGAGGATTTCATCGCCGATGACGAGTACCCGCTTGTCCACGCCGGCGGACTCGGCGATAAAAGGCTGAAAGAGATAATCCGTCGCCCCGATTTTTTCCGCGATCTCCTTCGCTTCGTCGCGATTTTTCGCCAGGTACACCTGCTCGCCGAAGGAGCCTTTGGCGGCTTTGATGACCATGGGGTAGCCGAAGTGTGCCTCCACATAATCGAGAAATTCGTCTTTCGGCGCTTGGGGTCGGTAGTGAAAGGGAGCGGGGATGGTATCGATCATGGGAAGGAAGGGAGCCAGGGCTTCGTAGGTGGCGATTTTGTCGTCGGCCAAGGCGATGGCATCCGCCGGATTAAAGAGGGGGCAGGTTTTTTCCAGGGCCCGGGCCAGGCGAATGTCTTTGTCGAAAAACAAGATGGCGTCGGGGGTGGGATCCCCCTTCATGTCTCGGGCGACGACGCCCTCTTTTTCCGCAAGGAGGACGTAGTCCGTGTGGGGCTTGGCAAAAACATCGGTGCCCTTTGAAACGAGATCCTGCACCACTTTGTGGATGGCGAAGGAAAAGTAACCGTGATAAATTATGTGAATCATGTAACCTCCGGAGGAATTATGTCAGTAGAATCTATTCGTAAGAAAATCGACGCCGTAGACGACGAATTGGTGGATCTTTTAAAGGCCCGCTTCGATTTGTCCCGCGCCATGGGCGAGGAGAAGAAAAAGATCGGACGGGCGGTCTACGATCCCGCGCGGGAAGCGGTCCTTCTCGCCCGATTGGAAGAGAAGGCCGCGCCCTACGGGCCTGAAGTGCGCGCCCTTTATGAAAAAATGATGGAACTTTCCCGAAACCTTCAGGACTGATGGCTCCTCTTGATTATAACCGATTTTACCTATGATATAATCGAGGGAGGAGGGATCCTATGAAAATATTAATTACAGAAGACGAATCGGCCATTGCCGAAATTATTGCATACAATTTATCCAACGAAGGCTACGAAACCGCCATGGCAAAAGACGGCGTGGCCTGTTTGGAAACCTTCGACAGCTGGGCGCCGGACTTGGTGCTTTTGGATGTCATGATGCCGCGCATGGACGGCTTTGAAACCCTGCGGGAGATTCGCAAGAAGAGCCGCGTGCCGGTGATTATGCTCACGGCAAAGGATTCCGAAGGCGACCGCATTCGCGGCCTGGAGCTCGGCGCCGATGATTATGTGGTGAAGCCTTTCAGCATGGGGGAATTAATCGCCCGCGTGAAGGCGAACTTCCGCCGCCAGGATTTCGAAAACGAAGGCTATTTGCCCGACGAGGTCATCGAAGAGGCGGATCTGAACATCGATCCCGTGAAGTACGAAGTGACGAAGCGGGGCAAGGTGATCGATCTGACTCTGCGGGAGTTCGAGCTTTTGAAGTATTTGGCCCAATCGCCGGGCACGGTGTTCAGCCGCGAAACCCTTCTCGAAGAGGTGTGGGGCTACGAATACTACGGCGACATTCGCACCGTGGATGTGACGGTGCGCCGTTTGCGTGAAAAAATCGAAGATCCGGGGGAAGAATTCCGCTACATTTTAACGAAGCGAGGAGTGGGCTATTACTTTGGAGGATAAGCATTATTCCAGCATCAAGTGGCGATTTATATTTATCTACGTCCTCCTCGTGTTGGTGGTCATGGCCATTATCGGCGCCTTTATCGTCAACCGACTGGAAGACGCGCAGCTGGAGAAAGTACGGACGGACATGGAGCAGACCTTAAGTTCCATGGCCAATTCATCGCCCTATTTGACGGAGACGCCTTGGGACGAGGTGCACAGCCGCATTCAAAATACCCTGGACGCCTGGCGCATCGGTAGCGACGAGGCCATTTATGTCATCGGCCCGGGACGGGTGCCGAGAATCGTCGCCACCACCAACAATTCCGGGGATCTCGTGGCGGGGAAAAACGCCCTGGGGGATTCCGATCTGTCGCCGAAGCTGATTTTAGACGGCTTTCGCGGCGAAGGCTCTTCGGTGATTCGCGAAGACGCCAAGACCAAGGTACGCTACGCCCATTACACCATGCCGGTCTTTGCAAAAGACGGCAGCGTCATGGGCTTATTTTACATGGTGTCGGATCTAAGCGGCCTCTACGGCGTGGTGGACGACGCCCGGGTCATTATGACCTACGCCATGGTGGTGGCCATGGGCATTACCACCATTCTCGCCTATATTTTGGCCCGCTCCATTACCCTGCCCATTCGGGACGTGACCCGTCAGGCGCGGGAAATGGCCGAGGGGAATTTCAATCAAAAGGTCGAAGTCAAGAGCAACGACGAAATCGGCCGCTTGGGGAGCATGTTTAATTACCTCACCACGGAACTGGAAGAGACCATCTCCCGCATGGATTCCGAACGGTCCAAGCTGGACACCATGTTCCGCTACATGTCCGAGGGGATCATCGCCGTGGATTCCATGGGGCGGTTGGTTCACATGAATCCCGTGGCCAAAGAGATTTTGGATCTCGCCGACGACGCCGTGGGCGAGGCCTTCGACATGAAGCGGCTGAATATTGAGAAGATCAATTACTACGACGTAGGCTCCTTAACCGGGCTCAGCCAAATCGAAATCAAAAACAAATTCTACAACATTCGCTACGCCCCCTACAAAGGGGAGAGCAAGCAGCCCCAGGGGATCATCGCCGTGTTGCAGGACATTACGGAAGAGCACAATTTGGACGTGCTGAGAAAAGATTTCGTGGCCAATGTGGGCCACGAGCTGAAGACGCCCATTACCACCATTAAATCCTACACGGAAACCCTGATGAAGGCGTCGTTAAATCGCGATGCCCAGCTGCGGTTTTTAGGCATCATCGACCGGGAAAGCGACCGCATGACCCACCTGGTCACCGACCTCTTGCAGCTTTCCAATATGGACGCCAAGCGCACCAATTGGGAGCCCGTGTCCATGGATGCCTACGAAGTGGTGACGGCCATTTTGGAATCGTTGCAGCCCATGATCAAGGAGCGCCACCACAAGGTGTATTTGGATATTCCCGTGGACATTCGCCCCTTTTTGGCGGACAAGCACGGGGCCTATCAGGTCATTACCAATATTTTGACCAATGCCTTTAAGTACACAACCTACGCGGGAAAAATCGAGGTCATCGGCCGAAACTACGGCTCCCGCGTGCACATCCAGATCAAGGACAACGGCATTGGCATATCCCGCAGGGATTTGGAGCGCATCTACGAACGCTTTTACCGCGTGGAAAAGGGCAGGAGCCGCGCCATGGGCGGGAGCGGCCTGGGCCTTTCCATCGCCAAGGACATTATGGAAAACATGGGCGGGCGCATTCGCATTAAGAGCGAGCTGAATGTGGGCACGGAAGTGTTGTTGAGCTTTCCCATGGATCAGGAGGAAGCATGAAAGAGCGCTTGAAATCCGTCATTCTCGCCGCCCTCTTGGTGCTCACCTTGGTTCTCGCCCGGCAAATTTGGCTGGCCCCGCCGCCGACGGGCAACAAACTCATCGCCGTGGCGGACACGAAATTTACCGATGCCGTCATCGGGCGCATGATGCCCGCGGCCATGGTGGTGAACTTCGGCGACGGCGCCCACACGAAGACCGTGCAGCTGAAAAACCTCTGGCCCTTTTACCGCAACATCTTAAAGCAAAATTTCGACGGCAAAGAAAAGGTGCAGTGGGAGAAAATGGCCTACAAGGATTATTTAAAATGCCACGACAAGCCCTCGGTGGTCTTTG
Organism: Peptoniphilaceae bacterium; assembly: GCA_902363535.1. Lineage (GTDB taxonomy): Bacteria > Bacillota > Clostridia > Tissierellales > Peptoniphilaceae > Aedoeadaptatus > Aedoeadaptatus acetigenes. The sequence continues at coordinate 31,925 of CABJAE010000010.1, read as the reverse complement.
AAGTAGCCAAGGGCACCTATTCCGACCTCTTTAAAGACGTGTACAATCTTCACGACCTGAAGGGCGAGATCGCCGCCATCTACTTTTCCGAATCCGAAGGCGTGATCTTCGAAACGGAAGAAGGCGCCATGAAGCCCGATTTCGCCGTGAACCTTTCGGACATTAACAAGTACATTCGCTCCCTGGAGAGGGAAGACAATCCCTCCTACAGCTCCCTGTGGGAGCGCTACGGCATTCAGCGAGCCGTGTATATTTCCGACGAAAAGCCCGTCTTTGAAAGCGACGTGGTCTACGAAAACGATCTGACCAATATGAAAAGTGCCTACAAAAACGACCTCCTTCGCCGCCTCTTAAAGGCCGGCATCGACGACCTCCACGAAATCGGCGAAGAAGATTCCACCCTCTACGTCTGGGGCCAGCGCACCGTGCGCCTGTACAACAACGGCCTTCTGGACTACAAAGACCAGACGGAAGCGGCCAAGGAAGTTATGGATCCCGCCGGGGCTGTGGAGCGGGCCTTTGAATTTGTGGCGAAAAACACCGGCACCATCGACGATGTGTATTTGGAAAAGCTGGAGCCCATCACCGCCAACGGCGGGCGGGGCTACCGCGTCGTCATGAACCATTCGGAAAAAGGCCTGCCCGTCTTTCCCGTAAAAGGCGAAAAGATCGACGCCATCGTGGTGGAACTTTTCAACAATCAGGTGAAGCGCATGACCTATCTCTACCGCAACAAAGCCGAGGAAGAAAGCGCAAACACCTTGGTCGAAGGCATGGCCTTCGCCGACGTGGTGGCCATGCATCCGGAGATTTTCGGGGCGAAAGAAGAGGGCTACGATCAATTGCTCAAGCCCCTAAGGCGGGTAAGCCTCTGTTATTTAGACGACGGCCGAGAAGAAAAAAAGGCCCTCGTGCCCGGCTACTACGTCCTCTACGGGGAGCGGGTGTATCTTTTCGACGCCCTGAGCGGGGCCTATGTAGGCGGTGATCGATCATGAATTGGGAAAAAGCAAAAACCGTCCTCATCGTCGCCCTCTTCATCACCGACCTTTTCCTCGCCGGCGTCCTCTACGCGGACCGCATGCGCGTGGCCCCGGCGGAAAACGCCGCCGCCTTTCATCGGGAGACGAAGGAGCTCTTGAAAGATGCGGGCATCGCCCTGGAAGCGGAGATTCCCAAAGACGGATCGTCCTTGCCCATTTTGGATGTGGCCTACGAAACGGACACGACGGACAATTTAAATCAGCGCTTCTTTCAGGGAAAAGGCCGCGTTGCGGAAGACGACGATAAGCGCCTGGTGCTTCGCACGGCTCGGGGGCAGCTGAAAGTACTGGATGAGCGGCGCCTGATCTACGAAGCCGACGCCGCATCCAACGCCTTTTTAAACGAAAAAGAATCGGAGAAAAAAGCCCTGGACTTTCTGGCGGAGCGGGGCTTTCCAACCGACGACATCGCCCTTTTTTACAGCGAAGCCGCGGGCAATCGCAGGAAGCTCATGTTTACTAAGACCTACAAAAACAACTACGTGGAATCCGCCTACACGGAAATCGACCTGGTGGGAGACAAAGTGGTGCGCATGGACCGGCTCTGGATCGACGTCATCGACGAAACCGCCGAGCGGGAGCCCCTGCCCATGGCCACCCAATCCCTCCTCCGCCTCCTCAGCCACGACAGCTTACGGGGCAGGACCATAAAAAAAATCGACCCCTGCTACTACTTCAATCCCGAAGAACAGGGCACCGTGGAAAACCTATCCCACGGCACCCGGGGCTACGCCACCGTGGCCTGGCGCATGGAACTGGACGGAGGCGAGGAATTGGTTCTCTTGCATTAAAGACCGCGGGTGCGGTCTTTTTTTGTTGCGGAAAATGCAGCAGGATCGCTCCGGGGAAGCAATGCGTTCTTCCCTTATGGGCGGGAATTTAGGCAAGAGAAATTTAAGTGAATGCTTTCTGCGCAGATGAGAGAATGGTATAATAAAAACAGACTGCGACGCGTGTAAATGCAGCGGGGATTTCATCTCTCGAACAGCGGTTTTTCAGTGAAGAGGCAAACGATTGGCGAGGAGCCGGCCGTCGTTTGTGTGATTTTACGGCTCAGTATTAAAGGAGCGTGCAAATATGCGTAAGCGACTACTGGCCATGATATTGGCCTTCGCCATGTTGTTCAGCACATTGCCCATGGCACCGGTTTTTGCCGAGGATAAGTGCCTGAGCAAAGATGCGTTGACAAAACAATTTGAAGATGCCGCCAATGAGCTTTTTGGAAGTGTCGGAAGTAAAGACGGCGTCTATGTCGGAAAATTTGATCCGACCACGAAGACCGTGAAAGTGGCCATTCTCGATAAGAATCAAGGGGCAAAGGAAATTTCCGGCACGGGATTGATCGCCGGATTGATCAAACTTTATAATGAAAATTACTTGACCAAGGTTAAAATCGGAAATTGTGATGAGCGGGACTTAAAAGAGAGAGCGGAAGCGGCACCATCTGCGGGCATGAAAGTTGATGAGATGTTTAAACTTGTCTTCGGTACCGATATTTTAAATGCCGTTCAATCCGAAGGAAAGACGGGGAAATTGGCCGACTTTATCGACAAATCCGTGGATTTAAAACTCACTGTTCAACAACCGGGCTGCAAAGAAGCTGTAGAACTCACCTACCGCGTCAGCGGCGCGGAAGCAAAATCCGTTCTCTTGAAAGACAAGTTGGAAGCAAAAGACATTAAAGCTTGGGTCGGCGACGAAATCGACTGGAAGAAAGGAGTCGCACTAAAGGATGCAGATGAAAAACTTCAAGCTATTTTAGATGAAGCCGGCACCGTCGTTACCGACGAAAGCAACAGAAAGTCGGATAACGAAAATACGACCGGCCTCAAAGGTGACTTAAACGTCGCCTTCGACGACGGAACCTCTCTGGAAGTGAAGGATCAAGTTCTTTATGTCTCCAACCATATGACGGCGGCCAGCAACGACAAAGCGCCGGAAGATGCCGTCCTCGTGAAATTCCTTCTCGGCGAAGGCGTAGAAGCGAAGAAAGGTGACGAAAAATTAATAGGGACGAAAGAAAAACCTGCAGTATACGAAAGTTTTAAAGTAAAACCGGGTACGGACCTCAGTGCGTATAAAATTCCTTCCGTAGAAAAAACGATATTTGAATCGATCGCCGCCGAGGCGAAGACAGGTCCTACATGGTTCCCTGAAAATCACATCGTCAGCGATAAAAACAATATATTTACCGCCGAAGCAAGATTACCTATGTCCAAAGCCCCTGAAGTCGACAAGATTGTCGCCGGGGACAAGAAAGTGACGGGAAAAGGCATTGCCGATGCCACCATCGAAGTCACTTTCCCCGGTGTAAAGACTCCCGTCAAGACCACCGTAGGAACAGACGGCACATGGTCTGTAAATGTACCCAAGGGTATTATATTATATGCCAAAGATACAATCACCGTCGTACAAACTGAAAAGAATAAGGACCCGAATGCCGTAACAGCCGTTGTCAAGGCAAAAAGCGGAGACGGCTATATCGTGACGCCCGTGATCCCGGGAGACAAAAAACCCGAAGAAAAGAAGGCACAAGAAAAACCGAGTACCGCAACCATCACCGGCTACATTAACGGCTACCCCGACGGCACCTTCCGTCCCGGCAAGTCCATGACCCGCGCCGAAGCGGCTTCCATTTTGGCGAAGTTGCAACGCCTGCCTTTGACGGACAGCAGCAAGCCCGCCTTCTCAGACGCCGACGGTTGGTACAATGCCGTTATCAATGCCGTCGTGAAAGCCGGCTACATGAAGGGGTATCCCGACGGTTCCTTTAAGCCGGACAAACCCATTACCCGCGCGGAATTTGCCACGATGCTCAGCCATTTCATGAGTGCCAAAACGGCATCGAATCCCTTTACGGATACAAATGGCAATTGGGCGAAAGAAGCCATCGACAAGGCTTACGCTCAAGGCATCATTAAAGGTTACGAAGACAATACCTTCCGCCCCGCGGCCGATGTATCTCGCGCCGAAGCGGTGGCCATGGTCAATCGTACCTTCAACATTAAAAAGGCTGGGGATGTGAAGAACCCCTTTACGGATATCTCTCCGAGCCACTGGGCTTACGAAGATATTTTGGCCGCTGTAAGCTATCGCTAAAAAGAAAAATCGACGCCACGACGCCGTGGTGTCGATTTTTTGTTGGCTCTATAATATCCATTGGGGAGTAATTCCTCAATGGATATTTTTGTGCAAAAAGATAGCACTTGTTTTCCCTATCACCTAAAATTAAATCACCACAAAATAATAAAGGGGGTCAAACAAGTGCAAAACAATATTACCACATTACTTTTAGGAATCCAAGATGTCGAGGTCACCGGTGTTTCAGAAGAAAGACGGCTCATTACCATTGACTGCAAACCCGTTCATGATCGGGTTTGTCCTCACTGTGGCTCGACCCACGCTTGGGTCCACGATCACCGGAAGCAAGTGCTTCGGGACGCACCGATGCGCCGAAAGCACGTGCTTCTGCGGGTTAAGAAGACACGGTATGATTGCAAGGATTGCGGCGCGCGCTTTGAAGCGCCCCTTTCCTTTGCCGCCAAGGGCAAACAGATGACAAAGCGCTTAATCGCTTATGTGGTGGACGCCTTCCGGGATATCCGATCCGTGTCAGAGCTGGCTAAGGAGGTGGGGATCTCAACGACGAGCATTTTCCGCATCGTCGCTTGTTTGTTTGTGCCCCGTCAACGGCTGCCTCGCGTCTTTTGCATCGACGAGTTTAAGGGCGATAGCGGCGGAAGCAAGTACCAAACCACCTTGGCCGATGGAGAGGCCCATCGAATCATCGATATCCTTCCGACGCGCTACGGCAAGGATTTAGCCGCTTATTTCTCTTCCATTGATCGAGCGGAACGACGCGGCGTCGAGATCTTTGTCAGCGATATGTGCGGCACCTTTAAAGGCGTGAAAGAGGCTTTCTTTCCACAAAGTACCCATGTCATCGACCGGTACCATTTCATCCGTCAAGTCCATTGGGCCTTGGAAAATGTGCGGAAGCGGGAACAGAAACGGATGACGGCGACGGAAAGAAAATGGTTTAAACGAAGCCGCAGTCTACTGAAAAAGCCGGCTAAAGACCTTACAGAGGCGGAAAAAGGTCTCGTCGCCACCATGCTCGAAAAGAGCGANAGAAGAAAGACGGCTCATTACCATTGACTGCAAACCCGTTCATGATCGGGTTTGTCCTCACTGTGGCTCGACCCACGCTTGGGTCCACGATCACCGGAAGCAAGTGCTTCGGGACGCACCGATGCGCCGAAAGCACGTGCTTCTGCGGGTTAAGAAGACACGGTATGATTGCAAGGATTGCGGCGCGCGCTTTGAAGCGCCCCTTTCCTTTGCCGCCAAGGGCAAACAGATGACAAAGCGCTTAATCGCTTATGTGGTGGACGCCTTCCGGGATATCCGATCCGTGTCAGAGCTGGCTAAGGAGGTGGGGATCTCAACGACGAGCATTTTCCGCATCGTCGCTTGTTTGTTTGTGCCCCGTCAACGGCTGCCTCGCGTCTTTTGCATCGACGAGTTTAAGGGCGATAGCGGCGGAAGCAAGTACCAAACCACCTTGGCCGATGGAGAGGCCCATCGGATCATCGACATTCTTCCGACACGCTACGGCAAGGATTTAGCCGCGTATTTCTCTTCCATTGATCGAGCGGAACGACGCGGCGTCGAAATCTTTGTCAGCGATATGTGCGGCACCTTTAAAGGCGTGAGAGAAGCCTTCTTTCCACAGAGTACCCATGTCATTGACCGCTACCATTTCATCCGCCAAGTCCATTGGGCCTTGGAAAACGTAAGGAAGCGGGAGCAGAAACGGATGACGGCAACGGAGAGAAAATGGTTTAAAAGGAGCCGCAGCCTCCTAAAAAAGCCGGCGAAAGACCTGACCGAAGCGGAGAAAAGCCTTGTCGCCACCATGCTTGAAAAGAGCGACGCCATTCGAACCGCCTACATCTTAAAAGAAGGCTTTTACACCTACGTCCTTTCTCAGAACGACAAAGAAACCGCCGCCACCGCTCTTTCAAAGTGGATGGAAGAGGCAAAGAAAGGCGGGCAAAGGGAATGGCGCTACTGCTTGCGCGCCTACAACAACTGGTTCGAGGAGATCACCAACAGCTTTGATTACCCGTGGAGTAACGGCTACGTGGAGGGAACGCACAACAAGATCAAGACGGTGAAGCGCGTGGCCTTTGGGATGCAAAACTTTCATCATTTCCGAACCAAACTGCTTTTCGTCTGTTCAAAAGACCGGTGATGAATGGCTTTTAGGAAAACAAAAAGGAGCCTAGTTTTCACTAGACTCCCCAATGGTTGACATAGAACCTATTTATTCTACAATCTTGGATACGACCCCGGAGGCGACGGTGCGGCCGCCTTCTCTGATGGCGAAGCGTAATCCTTCGTCCATGGCGACGGGGGTGATGAGTTCGACTTTGAAGGTGGCGTTGTCGCCGGGCATGACCATTTCGACACCGTCTGCTAAGGTGATGTCGCCGGTTACGTCGGTGGTTCTGAAGTAGAATTGGGGACGGTAGCCGTTAAAGAACGGGGTGTGGCGTCCGCCTTCTTCTTTGCTCAGGACGTAGACTTCAGCTTCGAATTTGGTGTGGGGATGGATGCTGCCGGGTTCTGCCAGTACTTGGCCGCGTTCGATTTCGTCTCTTTGGACGCCGCGGAGCAGAAGGCCGACGTTGTCGCCTGCTTCGGCTTGGTCGAGTTGTTTTCTGAACATTTCGACGCCGGTAACGACGACGGTTCTTTTTTCGGTGGTTAAGCCGACGATTTCGACGTTGTCGTTGACTTTGATGGTGCCGCGTTCAACACGACCGGTGGCGACGGTGCCGCGGCCGGTGATGGAGAAGATGTCTTCGACGGGCATGAGGAAGGGGTGATCGATGTCGCGGATGGGATCGTCGATCCATTCGTCGACGGTGTCCATGAGGGCGACGATTTTGTCTCCCCATTCCCCGTCGGGATCTTCTAATGCTTTTAAGGCGCTGCCCACGGTGATGGGGGTGTTGTCGCCGTCGAATTCGTATTCGCTCAGGAGGTCTCTGACTTCCATTTCGACGAGTTCGATGAGTTCGTCGTCATCGACTTGGTCTTGTTTGTTTAAGAAGACGACGATTTTGGGTACGCCGACTTGGCGGGCCAAGAGGATGTGTTCGCGGGTTTGGGGCATGGGGCCGTCTGCCGCGGATACAACGAGGATGGCGCCGTCCATTTGGGCTGCGCCGGTGATCATGTTTTTAACGTAGTCGGCGTGGCCGGGGCAGTCGACGTGGGCGTAGTGGCGTTTGTCGGTTTCGTATTCGACGTGGGACGTGGAAATGGTGATGCCGCGTTCTCTTTCTTCGGGGGCTTTGTCGATGTTTGCGTAGTCGACGAATTCGCCGGAGCCGAAGCGTTTGTTTAATACGAGGGTGATTGCCGCCGTAAGGGTGGTCTTGCCGTGGTCGACGTGGCCGATGGTGCCGACGTTGACGTGGGGTTTGTTTCTTTCAAATTTTCCTTTTGCCATAATTGTCCTCCTATGTTTCGCACAATATATAAGCTTATGTTACCGCAAATCGCGTAAAATTGCAAGATTTTACAGGGCGACGACGATGCCTCCGAAATCGGCATAGACGCTTGAAAGGCCTTTGGTCTGCACGATGCGTATGGTGGCTGTTTGTATTTCGTCTTGAATGTAGCTTTTAAAGAGTTTGGCTTTTTCTTCCGCGTGGGAATGGCTGATGGTGATGAATTCGACGCTTTTTTCGGCGTTGATTCTGATGACTTCTTTGGCGAGTTTGGCCAGGCTTTTTTTGAAGCCGCGGTTGATTTGGAAGAGGCCGATGGCGCCGTCTTCGCCGCGCATGATGGGTTTCATGTTCAGGACGTTGACGGCTTTTCCCGCGAGTTTGGGGATGCGGCCGTTTTTGATGAGGTTGTCCATGGATTCCAGGATGAAGAAGGTGGATTGTTTGTCGGCGAATTCTCTCACTTCTCTTTCGATGGCGTCGAAGTCTTTGCCTTCTTCGGCCCGCTTATGGATGAAGCTCACAACGTTGGCGGTGCCGGCGGAGGCGGATTTGGAGTCGATGAGGGCGATTTTTTTCTCGGGATGCTCTCTTTTCACTTCTTCCACGGCGGTTTGGGCGGCGTTGTAGCTGCCGGAGAGTTTGGAGGAGATGGTGACGACGAAGATTTCGTCGGCGCCTGTTCCTAAGATGGCCTCTTTGTAGTTGTAGGGCGAGGGGCAGCCGGTGCGGGTGGGCTCTTGGCTGGCCTGCATGTCGGCGTAGAGGGCGTCGAGATTCAGTTCGTCGTCGTCGATGTAGGTATTCTTTCCCGCGTCGATGGTGAAGGGGACGAAGGCAATATCCATGGCTTTCGCTTCTTCTGCGGTGAAGTCGGCGGATGTGTCTGCGATGATTTTTATTTTGTTCATTGGAGCACCTCTTCTATATAGCGGGCGAGGTTTTCGGCTTCGGCTTGCAGTTGGTCTTGGTCTTTGCCTTCGATCATGACGCGAACGAGGGGTTCGGTGCCGGAGGAGCGGATCACGACGCGGCCTTCGTCTTTAAATTTGGCTTCCAGTTCGCGAATTTTTTCCTGAATCCCTGCGTGGTCTTCGTAGGCGTGTTTTTTCTTGTTGTCGACTTTGGCGTTGACGAGGACTTGGGGATAGGAGGTCATGAGGGCGTTGAGTTCGCTCATGGGCTTGTTTGTTTCGGCCATGACTTCCAGGAGGTGGAGGCCGGTGGCCAGGCCGTCGCCGGTGGTGTTGTAGCGGCTGAAGATGATGTGGCCGGATTGTTCGCCGCCGAGGACGTAGCCTTTTTCGAGCATTTCTTCCAGGACGTAGCGGTCGCCGACTTTGGTCTTGACGAGGTCGATGCCTTCTTCTTTGAGGAAGCGATCAAGGCCGATGTTGGTCATGACGGTGCCGACGACGGTGGTGTTATCGAGCTCGCCTTTGGCTTTCAAGCTTTTGGCGCAGATGGCGAGGATGTGGTCGCCGTCGAGGATTTGGCCTTTTTCGTCGACGGCGATGATGCGGTCGGCGTCGCCGTCGAAGGAGAAGCCCACGTCAGCGCCTGTGTCTTTTACGAGGGCCTGAATTTTTTCGGGGGCGGTGGAGCCGCATTGAGCGTTGATGTTGGCGCCGTCGGGGGCGGTGTTAATGGCCACGACTTCGGCGCCGAGTCTCGTAAGGACTTTTTCCGCCAGTTCGCTCAGGGCGCCGTTTCCTGCGTCGACGGCGATTTTTGTGCCGCTAAGGTCGCGGTCCACAAGGCCCACGAGGTAGTCTTCGTAGTCGACGATGCCGGGGAGGTCTTTTTTCTTTTGACCGATGGCTTTGGGATCGATGGGAACCGGGGTGTAGCCGGGATCGGTGAGCCGCTCTTCGATTTCTTCTTCCACGGCGTCGGGGAGTTTGAGGCCTTTGTCGGAGAAGATTTTGATGCCGTTGTATTCGAAGGGGTTGTGGGATGCGGAGATGACGATGCCCATGGCGGCGCCGTATTTACGGGTGAGGTAGGCGACGCCGGGGGTGGGAATGACGGAGAGGTTCGCGCAGTCAACGCCGCCTGCCATGAGGCCTGTGGCGAGGGCCATGGAGAGCATGGTGCCGGATTGTCTCGTGTCTCTGCCGGTGAGGACGAAGGGCTTTTCGGCGCCGGTTTCGTGAATGCGCTCGGCCAGGACGCGTCCCAGTTTCATGGCAAGTTCCGGTGTAAGTTCTTCGTTTGCGACGCCGCGGATGCCGTCGGTTCCAAATAGTTTCATGGGTGTCTCCTCTTGGTTGTTTCTTCGTTGTTGTTTGCTGCGTTTTCTTCTGCGATGCGCTTTTCGGCGTAGGCCAAAAGCTGTTCTTTTTCGTTTGTTTCGGGATCGTCCAGGGCCATGTCTTCCATTTCTTTTAGGAGGCGGCCCATGGCGGGGCCGGGGGCCATGCCCAGGGCGATGAGGTCTCTGCCGCTCACGGCCAGGGTGTTTCGGTTGACGATGCCTTCGTCCATGAGGGCGCGGATGCGCGCTTTTCGCTGGAGGATGAAGGAGATGTCCCGCGCGCCATAGGTGCAGGCCATGTCCGCCGCCATAAGATCGTAGAGATCCAGGATGTAATCTTCCCCTACCCGCTTGATTTGCCGGCGCAGGGCTTTGTCGGTCATGGTGTCGTGGACTTTCATGTGTTCTTTTATAAGGACTTCCACTTCCCGCGAAAGGGCTTTTTGGCTCTTTAGACGGGCGAGGATGCGCCCTGCGGTTTCCGCGCCCATGGTGTCGTGGCCGAAGAAGTGCCCTTTTCCATTTTCGTCGATTGTCAGGGTGTCGGGTTTGTTGACGTCGTGAAAAAGGGCGGCGTAGCGCAGGGGCAGTGTTTTGGGTGCCCGGTCCACCACGCAAAGGATGTGATCGAATAGGGTTTTGTCGTGGTGGGGGTTCCGTTGGTCGTAGCCCACAGTAGGGACGAGCTCGGGAAAGATTTTTTCGAGGACGCCGGCTTCTTCCATGGCGTAGAGGACCCGAGACGGGGCGTCTTGAAGGAGGATTTTGTTCATTTCATCGGCCACCCGCTCGGCGGAGAGGCTTTCGATGCGATAAGCTTCATTTTTCGCCGCCGCGAGGAGGGCGGGATCCAAGGTCATGTTCAGCTGACCCATAAAACGAAAGGCGCGAAGGATCCGGAGGGCGTCTTCCGAAAAGCGCCGGGCGGGATCGCCGACGGCGCGGAGGATTTTGTTTTCCAGATCATCCCGGCCGCCGAAGGGATCCACGAGGCCCGTCTCCGGGCTGTAAGCCATGGCGTTCACGGTGAAATCTCGCCGCGCCAGATCTTCTTTCAGATCCGCCGTAAAGGTAACGGCGTCGGGTTTGCGGTTGTCGGTGTAGGTGCCGTCGATGCGAAAGGTGGTGATCTCTACGGGGCCGATGGCGGTCATGACGGCGATGGTGCCGAATTTTTCACCTTCACGGAAGGTCTTCTCCCCCGCCATAATGGCGAGGATTTCTTCCGGTGTGGCCGGGGTGGTGAGGTCGTAGTCGTGGGGCGTGATGCCCATGAGGCTGTCGCGCACGGCGCCGCCGACGACGTAGACGGGCACGCCTTTTTCGCGAAAGCGGCGGATGGCATCTTCGATGGCTTGAGGTAATTTCATAGAGTCATTATAACACTTCGCGCGGTTTTTTGCCTTTCTCGTGGGCCTTTTTGGCGGCGACGTGGTATAATCATGAAAAAGACGGAATCTGTTGGGAGGTATGGAATGAAACGGAATTACACGGCTCTCGCTTTGGCTCTGTGTTTGTGTCTCGCCGGCTGCGGCAAGAAGGCGGAGGCGCCGAAGGAAGAGGAAAAGGCCGCCAAGGCCGTGGCCACGGAGAGTAAGGACGAGGCCTATACGCCTGAAAAGGACAAGGCCGCCGAGGAAAAGGCCCTCTTTGAAAGCGACGACGAAGACAAGAGAAATGCCGCTCTGGAGGCCGCCAGCGACTACATCGCTTTGGTTGAGCTGACCACCAATGCCAAGGGCCAAACGGAGCTGGAGTTTATTAAAAACTACAAGGGCGCGTTGAGCACGGTGGAAATTCCCATTCCCAAGGGGATGACGCCGAATCAGGAATACATCATCTTCTATCGCGACGGTGCCGACGGCATCGTGGGCCCGGTCCACGACACCTACGGCTACTACGCCGTAAACGGCAGCGACGACAGCCTCCTGCGCCACATGGAAAGAACTTACGGCGATTCGGATGAAGAGGAAGATACGGATTCGGTGAAGTCGAAGAAAGACGCCGATGTGTATGGGGATAAGACGAATTCTTCTTATGAATCTTCTGAGGATTCCTCGCGGAGTTCTTCGTCCGGGAAGAAGGGGACTTCTTCCACTTCCGAGAAGAAAACGAGTGATTCTTCTTCTAAAAAGAATACGAGCAAGAAGGGTTCTTCTACTACTTCTTCTACTTCCACGGAAAAAGAATCCTCTTCTTCCAAAGAAAGTAATTAGTATGAAAAAACAGTCTCTGAATGAGGCTGTTTTTTCATACCCGGGGAAGATGCGGATTGTTTTTTCTTTTTCCTTATATCTTATCTACGCTCATTTTTTATCTTTGTTTTCCGATCGCGGACCGAATGATGACTCGTGGTGTTTTCTATTTCGCTTAAAATATGTTCTTAAATGGCTTTTAGACCCGGGGAAGGGGCTAGGGCGTTGCGATTCGCCCTCTGCCCCTTCCCCGGGGCCCCATCCCCCTCCACCCACAAACGCCTTCTATATGTGCGAAGCCCTACCGGGCTTCGATTCCTATTGGGCTTCTTTGCTTTTGATTGATTTTGAGTTGGGCAAAGATACTTTTTCGCCAATAAGAATTCTTCGCCCACCTCACATTCTTCTTTTCCACGACACGGCCCAATTTGTAGAAAATGCCGCAGGCATTTTCTTACAGCTTAAGCGCGGCCAAAAAAGGGGTGGGGGCCCCGGGGGCGGGGAAAATGCGGCCTTCCGCTCTGAGCTCTTTTCCCCGCCCCCGGGTTTCAAAGCCATGAAAGAGTGGAATTTTGAGTTAAGAAAAAAGGGATCGCGAATCACAGAAACTGAGCACTTGGAAAGCAAAGATGTACTTTTGGCGAAGAAAAAAATAAGTTGCTTGAACAAATTCAGTGCGCAATAAAAATAAGGAAAGGATCGATTCCTCTCGATCCTTTCCTTATTTTTAAAAGTCTGCCGGCTTCTCCTCCACTACCATGTCTTCTGCCTTGGCGGCATCGCCGTAGGTGGGGGCGAGGGTGTCTTCAAATGCTTTGATGAAGAATTTTTCTCCGTAGAGTTTTTCGATGATTCCATTCACGCAGTCGAGCATTTCTTTGTTGCCTTTTTTTACGGCGGGGGCAATGTAATCCACATCGCCGAGGGTTTTGATGCCCACGTCGTAGCCGTCGTTTTCAAGTGCCCATGCCAAAACTTCGGTGTTGTCGGTGCTCATAGCGTCGCCGCGGCCGTCTAAGAGGGCGCTGTAGGCTTCGGCGTATTGGTCGTATTTTTGCAGTTTCACTTCGGGGTGTTTTTCGGTGAAGTAGGTTTCCGCCGTGGTGCCTTTGGAGATGATGAGGGTTTTGTCTTTCAGTTGGGAAACGTCGGTGATTTCGCCTTTCGGGGACACGACGCCCAGGGAGACTTTCATGTAGGGCAGCGCAAAGTCGACTTGTTCTTTTCGCTCGTCGGTGACGGTGAAGTTGGCGAGCAAGAGGTCGATTTTGTTGGCGTTCAGGTATTCGACGCGACTTGCGGCTTCCACGGGAATGTATTTGACTTTCACGCCCAGTTCTTCGCCGATGCGATCGCCGAGGGCGATGTCGTAGCCTTTAAATTGGCCTTTTTCGTCCATGTAGCCGAAGGGTTTTTTGTCGCCGAAGACGCCGATGGTGATTTCGCCGGATTTTTTGATTTCGTCGACGGTGCGTACGCCGGCTTTGTCGGCGGCCGGGGCGCCTTCTTCTTCCGCGCCGCCGCAGGCTACGAGGCCCAGGGCGAGTGTGGCGATCATAAGTACGGTAAGCAGTTTTTTCATTTTGTCCTCCTTAGTTGTAATGCAATCCTTCTAAAAATCGGCGGCTTCGTTCGGTGGTCGGGTGCTCGAAAAATTCTTCCGGCCCCGTGTCTTCGATGATGTGGCCTTCTTCCATAAACAAGATGCGGTTCGCGACTTTTCTCGCGAATTCCATCTCGTGGGTGACGATGAGCATGGTTTTTCCCTCTTTTGCCAGCTCGCCGACGAGGGATAAGACTTCCTGCACCATTTCCGGGTCCAGGGCGGCGGTGACTTCGTCGAAGAGGAATATTTCCGGGTCCATGAGCATGGCCCGAAGGATGGCGACGCGCTGTTGCTGGCCGCCGGAGAGGTTTCTCGGAAAGCTTTGGGCTTTGTCTTTGAGTCCCACCCGATCCAAGAGGGCCAGGGCGCGCTTTTCGGCCTCGGCTTTGTCTTCGCCTTTGGCCTTCACGGGCCCGAGGGTAAGGTTGTCGAGGACCGTCATGTGGCCGAAGAGTTCGTAGGACTGAAAGACCATGCCGATTTTTTTCCTGACGCCGGGCATGTCTTTTTCTTCTTTTACGACGCTTTCGCCGTTCAGGAGAATGTCGCCTCCCTGAATTTTTTCCAGGCCGTTGATGCAACGAAGCATGGTGCTTTTGCCGCAGCCCGAGGGGCCCAGAACGGCGATGACGTCGCCTTTTTCAACGTTTAGGGAAAAGCCGCTGAAGATGGGGGCGCCGTCGTAGGCTTTTACCATGTCTTTTATTTCCAGTATGGCCATTATGCCTCCTTCCATTTCTTTTCTAAGTGCCCGGCCCATTTGGACAGGGGATAGCAAACCAAAAAGTATAAAATCAAGATGACGAGGTAGATCCAAAGGGCCGCGGAGGCGAATTCCAGCCGCACGGCTTCCACAATTTGTTGCCCGGTTTTGATGACTTCCACGACGCCGATGAGGGCGATGAGGGAGGTGGTTTTGATCATGCGGGTCACGAGGTTCATGGCCTGGGGTATGAGGCGGCGAAGTGCTTGTGGAAGCACGACGTAGCCCATGACCTGAAGGCGGGTGAGGCCGATGGATTGGGCGGCTTCGTATTGGTGTTTCGGAATGGATGAGATGGCGCCGCGGACGAGATCGCCCATTTCCGCCGTGCCCCAGAGGGTGAAGACGATGATGGCGGCGTTAAATCCCGAGATATGCACGCCCAGGGCCCGCGCCATGCCGAAGTAGACGATAAAGAGGAGCACGAGTTGGGGCATGAGGCGCATGAATTCCAAGTAGATTTTCGAAAGGATTTTGATGACCGGGGATTTTTTGGTCATGGTCCAGCCGAATACGAGGCCGAAGAGGATGGAGAGGGCCACGGAGATGAGAGACACGCGCAGGGTAACGGAGAGGCCTTTCAGGAGTCTTGTGATTGTATGTGGATTAAGCAATAGCGCTTGTGCCGATGCCACGTCGCATCCTCCTTTCAAGCAGGCTGAAGATCACGGCTACGGGAACCAGGATCACCAGGTAAGATAAGACCAAGAGCAAGAGGGCTTCGTCGGTTTCGTAGTAGATGCCGATTAAGTCTTTTGCCACGTACATAAGATCCGCCAGGGCCACGGCGCTGAAGACGGAGGTTTCTTTCAAGAGAAAGATGGTGTTGGCGCCCAAAGAGGGGATGGCGATGGCCAATGCCTGGGGCAGGACGACGTGGCGGATGCGCTGGTGCTTGGTGAGGCCGATGGCCATGGCCGCTTCGATCTGCCGCACATCCACGGCTTCGATGCCGGAGCGGAAGGACTCAGCCATGTAGCTTGCCCCGAGAAAGATCAGGCCCACGACGGCGCAGGCTTCCGAGGATAGGACGATGCCGATCTTCGGCAGGCCGAAGTAGAGAAAAAACAGTTGAATCAACAGGGGGGTATTTCTGGAGATTTCTATGTAGGCTTTGGCCAAGCCGTTTAGGACGGGGACTTTTTCCACCCGAATAAAGGCGAGGATGAGCCCCAAGAGGACGGATCCCGCCACCCCGATGAGCCCGATAGACAGGGTAAGCTTCGCCGCCGCAGCGTACTGCGGCAGCATGGCCACGAGAAATTCTCGGTTCATGACAACTCCTTTCAGGCAAATAAAAAAGCGAGCCGAAGCCCGCTTCAAGATGCCTATGGAAAATAACAATCAGGACAAAGCCATGTCGTTTCCCAACATCTGCGCAGGCAAATAACCCGTACAACAACAGGTACAGGAACAAGCACATTTGCAGATGCTTTGGAATAAGGTGTTCATGGTTTCTCCTTTTGATTTTTTCTTATCATAACACGGCACCCTTGCCTTGTCAAACCAATTTACTCTGATTTTCCCTTTTTCGGACTAAAGCGTTTCGTTTAAGAGGCCTTCCAGGATTTTGATGGCACCGTCGATTTCATCTTTCGTCGTGTTGTAATCGGTGACGAAGCGGACGGGGACAGTGCCGTCTTCTTTCGGGCCCATAATGTCGAATTGGCCGTGTTTTTCCAACTCGTCGGCCACAGCTTTCGGCAGGCGAATAAATAATTGATTGCTCTCGGGGGGATAGATAAATTCCACGTCCAGGTAGGCGAGTTCTCGGGCGAGGTAGCTGGCGGCCCCATTGGCGGCGCGGCCGTTTTCGAAAAAGAGGTCGTCGGTGAAGAGGGCTTCGTACTGGGCGCCCAGGGTAAAGCCTTTGGCCATCAAGAGGGCACGCTGTTTTTGGAAGTAGATAAATTCCCGGGCCAGGTCCTCGTTTTTAAAGACCAAAGCTTCGCCGAAGAGGGCACCGTTTTTCGTGCCGCCGACGGAGAAGATATCGGCGTAGTCCATGTATTCGGAAAGCTTCACGTCATTGACCTCGCTTGTGAGGGCGCTGGCCATGCGGGCGCCGTCGATGTAGACGGGAAGAGAATATTTGTCGGCCACTTTTTTAATGGCGGCGAGCTCTTCTTTTCGGTAGACGAGGCCGGTTTCCGTGGTGTTTGATAGGTAGATGATGCCGGGAAGGACATTGTGGAAGTCGCCGAAGGATGCGATGAATTCGTCGAGCACCTCGGGATCGTATTTGCCTGCTTCGGTTTTTACAGTGACCACTTTGTGGCCCGCCGCTTCCATGGCGCCCACTTCGTGTCCCACGACGTGGCCCAGATCAGCACTTACGATGGCTTCATGGGGGCGGAGGTGGAAGGTGAGGGCCAGGACATTGGCCGCCGTGCCGCCGTGGACGAAGTGCACGGGGTAGTCGCCGCCTGCAGCTTCCTGAATCAGGCGCGTGGCCCGCTCCGTGTGGGGATCGAAGCCGTAGCCCATATTTCCCTCGCCGTCGGTGGCAGCCAGGGCTTTCAATACATTCGGATGGCATAAATCGTGGTAGTCGTTTCTGAAATTAAACATAGGCACCCCTTTTTCATTGTCTTTTTGTTTTTGTCATTATATCATAGGTCCGAAAGGAAGGATCCTATGAAAAAGAATCGCCACGGCGCCGATCTCTACGCCTTGGAAACAAAATACCACTACCGCCCGGAAGACATACGGGATTTTTCGTCGAACATCAATCCCCTGGGCCCTTCGCCGAAAGCCATGGAGGCGGCGGCGAAAAACATTCGGGCTCTGTGTCACTACCCGGATCCGGAGTACCGGAAATTGAAGGCGGCCATTGGTGATTACCTGAAGGTGGATCAGGCGGCCGTGCTCTTGGGAAGCGGCACGTCGCAACTGATTCAGGAGGCCATCGCCTTTCTGAAGCCCGCCCGGGCCTTGATCAACAGCCCCTGTTACAGCGAGTACGCCCGGGAGCTGGAAAAGGTCGGGGCGGAGATTTTTGAATACCGCCTGGACTACCACAAAAATTTCTCCATCGACGTGGACGAAATCATCGCGCGGATCAACGAGGAGGCCGTGGATCTTTACGTGCTCACCAATCCCAACAATCCCACGGGCTCCATTTTAACCCGGGCGGACGTGGCGCGGATTTTAGACGAGACCTCCGCCCACGTGTTGGTGGATGAAACCTACATCGAATTTACGGATCCCGCCATTTACTCCGCCGTATCTTTGGTAAAAAGCCGCGAAAAACTCATCGTGATTCGCGGCACGAGCAAATTTTTCGCCACGCCGGGGATTCGCCTGGGCTACGCCGTGACCGGGGATGAGGCCCTTCATGCGGCCCTTGCCGCGGATCTTTCCATGTGGGGGATCAACGCCATGGCCGATGTCATGGGGCGGGTCATGTTTCAGGATGCGGCTTTTCGCGAGGAAAGCTTTCGCCTGATTCAGCGGGAGAAGGCCAAGGTCATCGCCGCTTTGGAGGCCAACGACGCCCTGAAGGTGTTTCCCTCCTACGGAAATTTCGTCTTGGTGAAAATAATAGATCGACGTCATGGGGCGGCGGATCTTCGCGAAGCCCTTCTCGCGCAGAAAATGGTGATCCGGGACTGCTCGAATTTTAAGAATTTAGACGAGCGTTTCTTCCGCTTCTGCCTCTTGGATCCGGAATCCAACGAGGCTCTGGTGAAGGCCATCGACGATTTCTTTAAAACGTCTTAGCCGAAAACGGCTTGATTTCGCCATTGCAACCTGTGGTTGCGAAAATTCCAAGGCCTGTGTATGGCATGCAACCGGCTCATGGCGTATTCTTTTTTCAGAAAGCGAACCGACTATGTTTACAAGGAGTGTCTCATGTTATTTTCTGAAAAGCTCGTCTACCTAAGGAAAAAATCCGGCCTCACCCAGGAAGCCTTGGCCGAGGCCTTGGGCGTGTCCCGCCAATCCGTTTCGAAGTGGGAAGCAGCCGGTGCCATGCCCGAAATGGCGAAGATCATCGAAATCAGCAAGTACTTTCACGTGTCCACGGACTTTTTGCTCTTGGATTCCATGGATCCCTCCGAGGATGGGGCGGATCAGCCGGCGGAAGAAGCCCTCTCGTCCGTTGCATTGGAAGATGCCGATGCCTACATGAATTACCTCGCCGACCGCGCGCCGAAGGTGGCCCTGGCCGTGAGCCTGTTTATTCTCTCCGCCATTCCGCCTATCCTGGCCGGCATTGCCGATACCGACGCCGCCTACACCTTGGGCATCATTGCCACCCTTGCCGTGGTGGCCGTGGGCGTCTTTCTTCTGGTCTTCGGCCCGAAAATGCCCGACGATTTCGAGGCCTTCGACGAACCCGTGGATACGGCCTACGGCGTGGACGGTGTCGTAAAAAAACGCAAGGAGAACTACGCTCCTCTTCACAGCCGCCGCTTGAGCGCCGGGATTATTCTGTGTATTCTCTCCGCCGCGCCCATGCTCTTTTCCTCGGCGGCGGGAAGAGGCGATGCCTTTACCACCACGGGCTTTGCGACCACATTATGTATCGTGGCGGCCGGCGTCTTTTTCATCGTGCGCACTTCGGTCATCGAGGCGGGCTTCGATAAGATTTTGGAACAGGGGGATTATACCCGCCGCAAAAAAATCGCCCGTCGCCGCACAGCGCCTATTCAACGGGCCTACTACCTTTCGATGCTCTTGATCTTTTTGGCCCTGTCCTTTTACACGAACAAGTGGCAGTGGACGTGGATTCTTTGGCCCGGGGCGGCGCTGGTCAACGTCATCTGCCGCAGCATCGCCGAGTCCATTCGGGCCTTCGACGAAGACTAGCCGGCTTCCCTACTTCAGCCCGTAAATTTTCCCAATAAAAAATCCCCCACCGCTTGGTGAGGGACATTTTTATGCTTATCTTTGAGCCAATTCGTGGTCGAAGATGTAGAGGCCGTTCCAGGATTCGTTGATGCGTTCCAGACGTTCGACGATGGAGCGGAAGGTGTCTTCTTCTTCCCGTTGTTCTTCGATGAACTTGTTCAGGAATTCTTGGGTATCTAAGCAGCCCGCTTCGATGGCTTCTTTGTAGATGGCCTTGATGCGACTCGTAACTTCTTGTTCGTGTTCGTAAGCGGCACGGAAGGTGTCGGTGAAGTTACCGAATTCCTTCGGCGGTTTGGCGATGGCTTCGTATTCCGGAGCCCAGTCCATTTCTTGAAGGAAATCGTAGAATTCTTTGGCGTGTTCCATTTCTTCCTTGGCTTGATGGACGAAGAAGTGGTCGAAACCGGACATGCCTTGGGTGTCCATGTAGTTGGCCATGGCCATGTAAATGTAGGCCGATTCGATTTCAAAGTTAAGTTGTTCGTTCAGTTTTTTGCTTAATTCATTGGACATAGTATTCCTCCTAGTCTTACTCCTAAAAGTACGGTTCATAAACGCCATACACCGGCACGCCTTTCTTTACGAGGAGTGCCAGGACAGTGGGGATTTCATCGACTTCCAACTTGAGACGAATGCCGTTGTAGCGAAACAGACAACGCCCGGCATAGGGGCTGTCGGGCTTGTTTAATAGGTCCATGAGCTCGCCGATGTGCGCATCCATATCGCCGATTTGGAAAAAGACGTTCCGCAAACCGGCTTGATCTCTGTTGATTGTTTTTATTAAAAGTGTATCGTGCATGAACGTAACCCCCCGAACTCTGTTCGCATTACTTATACCCGAGGGATTCGGTTTTAATCGCTTTCGATACGAATATTGTCGATTTCCGTAAGGCCCCCCACGGTGATTTCCACGCGGCTCAGGTCCTTGAGATGAAAGGCGGGGTTTTCTTTCGCCATGGCGCTTTTCGTGAAGCGCACCGTCTCCAGTGCCCGCTTGTATTCCCACTTTTTCGCCGCGTACTGCCATTTTAAAAGGCCGGTTTCGTGGGCGGCGTGGAGCGCGTCTTTTTTCGGAGTAATGTGTACGGCTTCGCCGGCGGCGTCGATCAAGGTGATTTTAATATCGGCGCGGCCGCTTTTTGCCGCCACGTCCAGTGCGAAGGCCCCCTCCCCTCCCCCGTCTACGTTCAGGGCGTAGGTGCCGATGAGTCGGGCCACGTGATTGGTGCCGCCGCGATCGGAGGGAATGAAGGCGCCTTCCTGATAGGTGGTGGCGCCTTTTATATCCGGCTCGGCGCCTGAGGCGGTGGTAAGGTCCGCGTCTTCTTCGAAATCGGCGAGGACGCGGCTCTTCGGCTGGGTGGCGAGGGCAAAGCCCGATTGAGGCAGGTAGGCTTTCATGTCATTCAATACTTCCCGGTCTTCGATAAAGGCGTAGGCCGCCACTTCAAGGAAGCGCTCTTGATCGGCTTTGTCCAAAATGTTTCCCGTGGCCAGGGCCAGGGCGGCGAGGCCCTCTCGATCCAGGCGGCCCCAGTTGGAATTAAATTGGCTGTGATTGGCGTAGTCCACAAAGAGCTGGCCCCGCCAGGCGCCGGCGCGGAGGTATTGATCCATGCCTTCCAGGGAGGACACGTCTTGATCCCAGGCTCCGGTGACGAGGAAGTAGGGCACATTTAAATCCACGGGCCGGTCCCCGGGCTTGTACTGGCCGTCGGTGGGGGCCACGGCCAGGACGCCGGCCACCTTGATGTCTTTCGTGGCTCGGCCGGTGTCGGGATTGTAGGGCAATTCGGCGAAGGATGCCGCCACGGCCGCCGCCTCGCCGCCGCGGCTGTGGCCGCCGAGAAAGACGCGGTCTCGATCGATGCGGTCCTTGAAGCGGGGATCGTTCAGAATTTTGTCGGCGTGATCCAAGAGGCTCAGGGCCCGGGCGTCGTTTTCGCCGGAAAGGCCCTTGCCGAAGTAGGCGTTAAAATGGGATTGCTCCACGGATTGAAAGGCCACGCCCCGCGCCGCCAAGTAGCGGCCCAAATACTCGTAGCCCCCTTTGTTGTCTTCGATCATGTTGTGATTGCCGTGAACGAAGACGAGGAGAGGGGCATTTTTTGCGCCCACGGGCAGGTACAGATCCCCTTCGTAGGGCACGTGGGCCGGCGTGTAGCCGAAAAACAGTTTCCGCCAGCGGTCCTGGCCCTTGGGCAGGCGCAGGTAGGAGGCGTAATTTTCCTCCCCGTAGTCGTAGGCGCTTTTCGGGCCGTAAGTAATTTTTTCTACCTTATAGGCGGCGGGAATCGTCTTCTCTGCACGGGCCACGTCCGGGCGGGTCTTCGGGCCGGGCCATGCGCAGACAAAGATGAGCCCCGCCATAAGGAGGCCGCCGAGAAGGGCTGCCATGGGATAGAGCTTCCGCGCCCCCATGCCCAGGGCGAATAGCCAAATGATCGCCACCACGGCGGCGGTGGCACCGTAGATGTAGGTATCGGAGGAGGGGCCCAAAAAGGAAGTGGTGCGGAGTACATCCGTCACCTGATAGGCCAGGAGCCCGAGAAGGATGAGCTCCGTCGCCGCCGGAGTAAGGATGGCCGAGGCGAATTTTCTTATGAGGGCGAGGATCCCGAGAAGGGCACAAAAATAGATCCCCCACAGGGCCACGTCGGCCGCGGCGTGGGGAATCTTCGTCTGAAAGTAGAAACCGGGGAATTCGTCGAGGAAAAAGAGCGCCAAGAAGCCTGCGAGCCACGCCAATCGCCCGCCGTTGAATTTGCCTCTATTCAGCTTCTTCCATATCCCCTTCATGGGCACACCCCTTTCCCCGGCAGGGCTTTCTCGCCAGATCTTCGGCGGAGACCACGACAAATTCCACGCCGTCGTCGGTTTCGATTTTTACCTTCACCAAGGCCTGCAAGGTGTTGGTGGAAACCACTACGCCCTTTCCTTCGGCGGTGTAGACCACACGTCCCACGCGGGGCATGATTTTTAAATTGGTCTCGTAGCCCGGCTGTTCGTACCTGAGGCAGCACAAGAGTCTGCCGCAGACGCCGCTGATGGCGTCGGGATTTAGGGAAAGGCCCTGATCCTTGGCCATGTTAATGGATACGGGGGAAAAATCCCCGAGAAAGGATGCGCAGCAGCATTCCCGGCCGCAAATGCCGATGCCGCCTAAAAGCTTGGCTTCGTCGCGAACGCCGATTTGTCTGAGCTCGATGCGGGTGCGGAAAATCGCCGCTAAATCGCGAACCAGGCGGCGGAAATCCACCCGACCGTCGGCGGTGAAGTAAAAGAGGAGCTTGGAATTGTCGAAGGTGTATTCCGCGCTGATCAGGCGCATTTTCAAGCCGTGTTCTTTTATTTTTTCCTCGCAGACCACCATGGCCTCCCGGGCCAGATTGCGATTGGACAGGTGGCGCCTGTCGTCGTCTTCCGTGGCTATGCGAACAATGGGCTTCAGCTCGCCCACGACATCTTCGGCCTCGATGGCCTTGCGCTCCATGGCCACGTAGCCGTATTCCACGCCCCTGGAGGTCTCCACGATGACGCCGCCGTCTAAGGCAGGCTCGGCGTCTTTCGGATCGAAGTAATAAATTTTTCCGCGGCGCTTAAATCGCACGCCGACTACATCTCTCGTCTCTGTCAAATCCACTGGCCTCCCATCGTTAAAAGCAGCCACTCAAAGGCAAAGCTTTTGTTTACATTCATCTCCACGTAGCGCCGCGCCCGGTAGAGAGCATCGATTATGTCGTAGACCCGCATCCCCACGATCTGCGACTGGCAGGCGATGGGCACGCGGTAATCTTTGTTTATAATTGCATTTTCGTCGCCGGTTTCGTAATAAACGGCCATGTCCCGAAAGTAGGCGAGAAAGTGATCGAAGATCTCGGGCAGATGGTCCTTTTCTTCTTCGAAAAAACCCCGCGCCAAAAACACTTCCTCGGGCCGGGACAATACTTTTTCCACGAGGCGATAGCTTTTGTGGCGCCGCTCGGGATCGTAGAGGGCCTCCTCGCTCTTTAAATCCAAAAAGCCCGCCCGGGAGCGCACCGTGGGAAGAATCTTCTCCGGCGATTCGCTTAAGAGGAGAAAACGGGTCTTCTCCGGCGGCTCTTCCAGCACTTTTAAAAGGGCGTTTTGCCCCTCTACGGTGGTGGTGTCGAAGTCCAGGAAGACGAAGACCTTGCCTCCGCCGGCGTAGTCTGTCATGGCCGCCGCCTTCAGCACCTCTTCGATGCGCTCCTTTTTTATGGACGCCTTGGACGTCTTTTTGGACGGGGCGATTTCCACGTAGTCCGGATGATTTTCTCCCCGACCTTCTCCCGAAAGAAAGAGCTTGCAGGAGGGGCAGCTGCCGCAAGGCGCCGCATCACTCGCGCACAGATAGCCCATGGCCAAATGCCTGGCCGCCTCCAGGGCCGCCTCGCCTCTCCCCTTTAAGATATAGGCGTGAAGGCCGGAGTGTAAGAGATCGGCCGTCAAATGTGAATGCCCTTAATCAGGTCGATGGCGAAGACGTGGGCCCCGGCGTGGGTTTCGTCTCGCCCGCTTTTTTTGCCGACGATGCGTTCAAATATTTCTTTTAATTTTTCGTACTGGCTGTTGGTGACGCCGACGACCACCGTCGTGTTTCCCTCTTTCAGGAAGCCGCCGGTGGAGGCCATTTCCGTGACGGAAATTTCCGCCTCCAGCAATTCGTCGATGACGTCGCCGACGAAGCGATCGGCGATAATCGCAAACACCATTTTATCCATGATGCGGCCCCCTTAATACCGATTGTATTCGGCTACGTCGAGAATAAAGATCGTGGCGCCCCCGACGCGCACGTTTAAGGGATAGGGCATAAAGGATTCCCCGGGGGACATGGAGACCATGGATGTGGGCTCTTCCCGCACAGAGCAGTTGGCTTCCATAATGTCGAAGAGCTCGTCCATGTCTTTTTCTTCCACGCCCATTAAAAGGGTGGTGTTGCCCGCTTTTAAGAAGCCTCCGGAAGAAGATAATTTCGTTACGCGGAAGCGCTTTTCGGTCAATGCGTCGATTAAACCCGGTGCGTCCTGATCCTGCACAATAGCGAATATAAGTTTCATTTTACCGGTACTCCTTTTCGATGGCTTCCACGGCGGCCGAAAGCACCTGCTCCGCATCCATGGACGCGTCGATAAAGCAAAGTTCTCCTCGGCGCCGCTCAGCCAAGATTCTATAATAGGCCTCCACCGTGTCCGTGATCTTCTTGTCGGACTCCAGGCGATCGGCGAGGCGATCTTTCATGCGTTCCTTGCCCGTGCCTTCGGGCACATCGAGATACAGGGTGATGTCGGGGACGAGGCCGTCGGTAGCGAAGGCGTTGATTGCTTCCACGGGCGCGAGGCCCAATTGACGGCACAGGCCCTGGTAGACCAGGCTCGAGAAGACGAAGCGTTCCGACAGGACCAAGGCCCCTTCGGCCAGGGCGGGTCGAATCACTTCCTCCACGTGTTGGGCCCGGGCGGCGGCATAAAGCAGCGCCTCGCAGCGCGGATCCATGGCCTCGTTTTTCGGATCCAAAAGAATCTCCCGCACGGCTTCTGAAATGGCCGTGCCGCCGGGCTCTCTCGTGTGGATCACGTCCACGCCTTTTTCCTTAAAGTGACGGCAAATGCCTTCGGCGACGGTGGATTTTCCCGAGCCGTCCGGCCCTTCGATGACGACAAACAATCCTTTCATGGAAACACCCCCTTGGCCTTATTATAACATAGCTCAGTCGAGCTCGTAGGCGTCGAAGCCTTCGGTGAAGCGGGTTTCGATTCCGTAGCTTGCAAAGACTTCATCCAACACCTTGAAGAGAGCGCTGAAGTTTTCCTCGGAAATATTGGCCCCCATGTGGCCGATGCGAATGATGCGGTCGTGGAGTTTTCCGGCGCCTTTAGAGATAAACACGCCCTTGTCCCGGCACTTGGCGAGAAATTCCGTGGCGGAAATCCCGTCGGGCAAACACACGGCGGTGACCGTGTTAGCGAAGGAATCCTTCGGGTAGAGCTCGAAGCCTTCTTTTTCGAAAAGCGCCCGGGTCATCTTGCCGTAGGATTTGTGCAGGGCGACGCTGTCTTTCGTCTCCCAAAGGTCCAGAGCCTTGTTCAGGGCGCCGGTTAAGTGTTCGCTCATGGTGTAGGGGAAGGCGAAATCTTCCTGGCCGCTCATGTAGTTAAGCACATTCATGTAATAGCTCGGGATGGGCTCCTTGCGGCTCCGCATCTTTTCTTCCGCCGCTTCGGAAATGGTAATCATGGAAAGGCCCGTGGGGGCGGAAAGGCATTTTTGCGTGGCGGAAAGCATCATGTCCACGCCGTAGGCGTCGAAGTCGATGTCTTCGCCTCCGAAGGAGGAGACGCAGTCCACGATGGACAAAATGCCGTAGTCCTTCAAGAGATTGCAAATGGCCTTTACGTCGTTGGTGAGGCCCGAGGGAGTTTCGCAGTGGACCATGGTGGCCATGGCGAAGTCAGAATCCTTTTCCAGATAGGCCTTCAACTCATCCAAATCGAAGCCCCGGCGATGGTCCTTTTCGTAAAGGACGGCTTCCCCGCCGAAGAAATTCACGTAATCGGCAAAGCCGCCGCCGAAGACGCCGTTGCTCATGACCAGCACCCGCTCGCCCGGCTCCATCAACGAGCAGACGGCGGCCTCGAGGGCGAGCATCCCTTCGCCCAACATAATCACCGTGGGGCGGTCGGTCTTTACCACGGCGGAAAGGCGCTTCTCCACATTTCTGTGAAAGGCTTCGTAAGCCGGATCCAAGTCCGGATTGGTCACTACCTCGGTCATGGCCGCTTCCACTTCCGGTAAAAGGGTGGTCGGGCCGGCACATAAAATTCGCATGATCGTCTCCTTTATTTCATTCCTATTTTTTCATTCTTACTACCAGTATAACACGGTCGGGGCGGTTGAACGTAGGTGGAAATTGGGGTATACTGATTGCAATCGCGTATTCTATGAGAAATAGGAGGAAATCATGTCATTAAAAGGAACCAAGACCGCAAACAATCTGTTAATCTCCTTCGCAGGGGAATCTCAAGCTACGGCGCGCTACACCATGTACGCCAAACAAGCGGACAAAGACGCTTCCGTTCAAATTAAGAACATCTTCTTGGAAACGGCCCGCAACGAAGAAGAACACGGCAAGCGCTTCTTCAAGTACTTAGTCGACGACTTTAACGAAGACGAACTCGAAGTGAAATGGGACTATCCCGTGGCCTTAGGCAGCACGGAGCTGAACCTGAAAAACGCCGCCGAAGGGGAAGACGGCGAAGCCACCGACATGTATCCGAAATTTGCGGAAATCGCCCGCGAAGAAGGCTTCGATGAAATCGCCGACAACTGGATCGAAATCGCCGAAGTGGAAGAAGCTCACCGGGATCGCTTCCTGAAGCTTTTGGAAAATGTAAAGGAAGACAAGCTCTTTAAGCGCGACGAAGTCGTCCTCTGGAAGTGCAACAACTGCGGCTACATTCACGAAGGCAAGGAAGCGCCGGAAAAATGCCCCGCCTGCTTCCACCCGCAAAAATGGTTTGAACTTTTCGTGGAAACCTATTAAAATAATCCGGAAACCAAGCACCGAGCCTCGGCTTCGGTGCTTTTTTCTTGAAAGGAGAAGCCATGGATCGAAACGAACGGGTGGCCGAAATGAAGGCCATTTTAAACAAACACAATGACGCCGTAAAGGCTTTTAAAAAAGCCCTGGCCGCCTTCGACGAGGCGCAGATCGCCTACGATAAGCTGGATGCCTATTACAGCTCCAAGGATTGGTTCGACGACGTGGACGCCTACGACAAGGGCGAGATCACCGTGGACTGCGGCGTGCTCACGGAAGATGCCGTCTACGATTTAATCGGAGACAATTACGAAATGGCCAAGGAAATGATTCGCGTGGCCAATTCCATTTTTCAAAAACACTGAAAAAGCGGCCTAGAGTGACCCCATAAAGTTGGACTTAATCGAGCAAGCATTTTGCTTGCTCGATTTTGTTTTACATACTCTTCTTTCTATGCAGATTCCATGCGTTCACGGTATTGTTTCGGACTCAGGCCTCCTAACTTTTCTTTGATTCGATCGTTGTTGTAGTAGCGGATAAAGCACTCGATGGTCCGGA
The DNA here is from genome assembly GCA_902363535.1 of Peptoniphilaceae bacterium. GTDB lineage: Bacteria > Bacillota > Clostridia > Tissierellales > Peptoniphilaceae > Aedoeadaptatus > Aedoeadaptatus acetigenes. The sequence goes on along the minus strand of CABJAE010000010.1, from coordinate 4,558 downwards.
CGAGTTCTCCCCGACTTCGGTAAACATATCCGTCGTAGATTTCTCTTTTCAGGACGCTGAAGAAGTTTTCCATGGGTGCGTTGTCGTAGCAGTTGCCTTTTCTCGACATGCTTTGGAAGATGTGGTGTTCTTTCAGCATGGCTTGATAGGCGGTCATTTGGTAGCCCCACCCGCGATCGGAGTGGAAGGTGCGGCGGTAGGGGCAGGTGCGGGTTCGTTCGATGGCTTCTTCTAAGCCTTGTAGCATGGTGACGCCGTTGGGCTGATCGGAGAGGACGTAGCTGATGATTTCCAGATTGTACATGTCCATGTACGAATCGAGGTAGAGTTTCTTTGTTTGGAGTTTCCCCACTTTATCTTCGACGTAGTATTTGAATTCCGTGGTGTCGGTGGTAATTTTTTGGTAGGGGATGGAGGTATTGAAGCGTCGATTGATTCGATTTTTCTTGATTTTTCCGACGATGCCTTTGTAGGAGTTGTACTTCTTGTATTTTCTCCTATAGGCACGGACTTGAAGGCCCATGACCTGAACCAATCGTTGAACTTTCTTTTTGTTGATCGCCCAACCCCGGTTCTTCAGCTCCAGGTGGATCCTTCGGTAGCCGTAGTCTTTGTGTTCGTGTCGGATGGCCAAGATTTCATCTTTTAACGCTTGATCCTTATCTTCTTCACTCCACTTTTTCTGCCAGTACATAAAGGTGGATTTTGGAAAGTTGATGGCGGCAAGAATCTTTCTTAGTTGGAATTGTTCTCGGAGTTTGGCGACGATCCTCGCCTTTTGTTCATTTTTTCTTCCCTCGCCAAACTCCTTAGCTGCTCCCAGAACATCTTTTGAATGGTGAGTATTTCGTTCTCCGCTTCTAATTCTTTGATGCGATTTTCCAATGCCTCCCGTGTGGAAGCATCAAGATCTTCACTCGACTTTGAAGGATTTGGTGCTTGATTGCGGTCGCTCGTTTCGTAGCGTGTGATGGCTTCTAACTTAAACTCTACACTGTACTCACGATTATTTCTAGAGCGCATTAACCCTTCATCGCCAAATTGTTTGTAATTGTTCACCCAGCGTCTGATCTGCGATTCGCCGATTTGATACTTATTTTCTAAGACGGGATAGCTTGTCTTCCCGGACAGGTATTCTTCGACGATTTTCTTCTTCAACTCATAACTGTATTTTGCCATTAAAAGACCCCCAAAGGTTGGATTTCTTGGTCCAACTTTTGGGGGTCAGTACATTTCAATGGATAGTTTTTTATATTGCTAATTTAGTTGTTTATCTTTTCATCATTTTTGATTAGCTCAGCTTTTACTAAAAGCCTTTTATCGTTTTTTGGATAGGGGTGACACGCCATTAAAAAGAGTTTCGTCTTTCCTTCTTCTCGTGTAAATTTACTCCAGTCTGTAGGTTCAATCACTTCTTTATCAACTACTTTGTAATAGAGTTCTTCTTCCCTAGTAGTAATTTTTAGCTCATCACCTTTTTCCAACTTATCAATGTTTAAAAAAGATTGCGTTTCGTTTATCCCTCCTCTGTGTCCCGCAAGAACAGTTATAGTATTTTCCTCTGAAGTCGGTATATCTGTATCTTCAACAATACCTGAACCTTCTAATAAAGATTGTTCACTTGTATTGTCACTAATAGGGGTAATTACTCCTATCTTATCAATCCTAAGAACGCCTATAGCTGTATCTTTTATAGAGTCTTTTGATGCAACATTTTGTTCTATCTCTTCAGGTTTATTCTCCTGTTCGTAATTTTCAAAAGGAGGTAATTCTTGTTTTATTTGTTTTTCCAGATTAATAGATTCTTCTTTCTTTAATTCTATCCTCTTATGGTTTAGGAATAGAAAAGCAATAGAAAAAACAATGAATATTAACCCGACTGCAAGAAGAAATTTACTTAGATGATCTTTTTTTTGCTTATTTGACATTTTTCTTTCTTCTTGATTTTATTCTCTTTTTTCTTTGAATTCCAGCAAAAGTAGAAAGATTACCAAGTCCTAGTAAAATCCAAGCATAGGTTGATGGATTTAATCCGTTTCCTGTTTTAGGTAGAGGCTTACCTGGTAAAGGAGTCTTAGGAATATTTGGTTTAACTGGTGTTCCAGGGTTATTTGGCTTTTCTGGCTCTTTTGGAGTTTCAGGCTTATTTGGTTCTTGTGGGTGATTAGGTTTATTTGGTTCCTGTGGGTCATTAGGTTTATTTGGTGTACTTGGTTCTTCTGGCTTACCTGGCTCTTTTGGTTTTTCTTCTTTATTTACAATTGTAAAACCATCTTTCATATTGCCAAGATAATTGACATCAAACCATCTTCCATCTAGTTTTATTGTATTTCCAGATTCGCCAATTTCTTTTATCGTATAGTGGTAGTCATGCGTTGAATTTGCACCTTTCTTAACATCTAAGTTCTTGAATTCTCCACTCCAATTATTATCTTTATTTAACTCAAGAATTTTCCCTGTAGCTTTTCCATCTCTATATAGTTCAACCACGATTTTGTCTACTGGTTTATTTCCATATAAAGTCCAGTCTTTCTTAACTTTAATAGTTATAGTATCTGGTTCAGATGGTGTTGGTGGTGTAGGCGGTGTTTTAGGCTCTTCTTTATTTGTTACTGTAAAGCCATCTTTCATAGACCCACTGTAATTTACTTTGTACCAATGCCCATTCAGCTTAATTGATCCAGTTTCTTCTCCGACTTCTTTTACTGAGTATTTAAAGGCCTCTTTTGAATCTACTTTTTCTACTACGTCTAAGTCTTTAAATTCTCCACTCCAATTATTGGCTTTGTTTAGTTCTAGCTTTTTGCCTGTAGATTTTCCGTCTCTGTAGAGTTCTACTTCGATTTTGTCTACTGGTGCGGATATTTCTTTTCCGTCTTTGTCTTGCCAAATCTTTTCAACCTTGATGTCTTCCTTTGGTGGATCTAGTGGTGTTGGAGGGATTGTTGGCTCTTCTTCGTTAGTTATAGTGAATCCATCTTTCATACTTCCGCTATATTTTACTTCGTATTTATTATTTCCTATAACTACTTTACCTTTTTCTTCCCCAACTTCTTTGACTGAGTATTCGTAGGCTTTTTCTGAGTCTAATTTTTCTACTACGTCTAAGTCTTTAAATTCTCCACTCCAATTATTGGCTTTGTTTAGTTCTAGCTTTTTGCCTGTAGATTTTTCGTCTCTGTAGAGTTCTACTTCGATTTTGTCTACTGGTGCGGATATTTCTTTTCCGTCTTTGTCTTGCCAAATCTTTTCAACCTTAATGTCTTCCTTTGGTGGATCAAGTGGTGTTGGAGGGATTGTTGGTTCTTCTTCGTTAGTTATAGTGAATCCATCTTTCATACTTCCGCTATATTTTACTTCGTATTTATTGTTTCCTATAGCCACTTTGCCTTTTTCTTCCCCAACTTCTTTGACTGAGTATTCGTAGGCTTTTTCTGAGTCTAATTTTTCTACTACGTCTAAGTCTTTAAATTCCCCACTCCAATTATTGGCTTTGTTTAGTTCTAGCTTTTTGCCTGTAGATTTTCCGTCTCTGTAGAGTTCTACTTCGATTTTGTCTACTGGTGCGGATATTTCTTTTCCGCCTTTGTCTTGCCAAATCTTTTCAACCTTGATGTCTTCCTTTGGTGGATCTAGTGGTGTTGGAGGGATTGTTGGCTCTTCTTCGTTAGTTATAGTGAATCCATCTTTCATACTTCCGCTATATTTTACTTCGTATTTATTGTTTCCTATAACTACTTTGCCTTTTTCTTCTCCGACTTCTTTTACTGTGTATTCGTAGGCTTTTTCTGAGTCTACTTTTTCCAATACATCTAAGTCTTTGAATTCTCCACTCCACTTGTTGGCTTTGTTTAGTTCTAGATTTTTGCCTGTAGCTTTTCCATCTTTGTAGAGTTCTACTTCTATTTTTTCTACTGGGGCTGCTATTTCTTTTCCATCTTTATCTTCCCAAGCTTTTTTTACTTTAACGTCTGTCTTTGATGGTGTTATTGGTGTCCATGGGCTTGATTTTTCCTCTAACTTATTTGTTACTTTAAAGCCTTCTTCCATGCTTCCGTTATAGCTTACTTTGTATTTACTGTCCCCTATGGTAATGCTTCCGTCTTTTTCGCCAACTTCTTTTACTGTATATTCGTAGGCCTTTTCTGAATCTGTCTTTTCTACTACGTCCAAATCTTTAAATTCTGCTTTCCAATTGTTAGCTTTGTTTAGTTTTTTCTTTTCACCTGTGGCATTTCCATCTTTGTAGAGTTCTACTTCAATTTCTTCTACTGGGGCTGCTATTTCTTTCCCATCTTTATCTTCCCAAGCTTTTTTTACTTTAACGTCTGTCTTTGATGGTGTTATTGGTGTCCATGGAGTTGGTGATTTGATTTTATTGTAATAGCTAGATAATAAATTTAATCTAATATTGTCACGTGAACTATAGTTATTGCTTTGTCCAATATATTCAAACCAAGTCTCACCTACGGCTTCTTTGAATAATTCTTCATATTCGCCGTCGTCTTCAAAATAGTTCTTGTTGTTTCTATCTAACTTGTCATAGCTGTTCGCAAAA